>JBPXJO010000022.1:0-1747 GCA_051715325.1 Alphaproteobacteria bacterium
TCCCTCGGGAGTGTTATGTTTTTGTCTCATCTTCGTTCCTTTTGGTAGACTACGATGAGCCAAAAACACTACCTTAACAATACCCCTCTATTTGTCCAACTTCCCCTGACGGGGTACAAACCCAGGCGATGGTGAGGATACCATTGTTGATAGCGGCGGCGAAGATACCTTGAGGATTGGCGGGGGGATTACCTATGACGATTTGACATTTACGCAGGATGGCACTAACCTTTATATCCATATCGCCAGCGGCGTGACTATCCGGAACCAGTTCGGCAGTAACCCGAATTCTGTGATTGAATGGGCCGAGTTCGATGATGGAACGAAAGTCCGGCTCCCGAACCCGTTCGAAATTGTGAACCGCGCCCCTGTGGCGGTAACAGACAGCTATACCCTCAATGAGGATACGGTATTCTCCGGTAATGTTCTTCTAAATGACTCCGATCCCGATGGGGATGTCCTTTTGGTTACAGCGGCAACCTTTGTCACGAGTGCCGGAGCAACCGTTGCGCTTCTGGCAAACGGAACTTTTACCTATAACCCATCGGCCAATGTTAACGGGGTTGATAGCTTTACCTATGCACTGTCCGATGGGCACGGGCATGAAACCTCGGCGCTCGTCAATCTGACCGTACTGGCGGTTAATGACAATCCGGTCGCCAACAACGACCTTTATGCCGCAAGTGCCTCTACACTCTCCGGTAATGTTCTTTTGAACGATACCGATGTCGATGTGGATTCTTTGAGCGTGACCAATGCGGGAGAGTTCCATACCGCTACAGGCGGACTTGTATCGCTCTTGGCGGACGGGCAGTTTGTGTATTCCGCCGCTTTAGGGTATTTCGGGAACGACCAGTTTACCTATACGGTTTCGGATGGAGATGGCGGCTCCGGTCAGGCAACGGTATCGCTCTCTATCGGCGCCCCTGCGGGCAGCATCATGGATACGCAAGGCTATGATTTCCTTGTAGGAGATAAAGGCTCTTCGACTATGTATGGTCTGGGCGGTAACGACTACATGATTGGCCGCGACGGATCGGACAAGCTTTTTGGTGGTGTCGGCAATGACACTCTTGTTGGCAATAACGGCAACGATCTATTGGTCGGAGGAAGCGGAAAAGATACCCTCAATGGTGGGACAGGCAATGACACATTGATCGGCGGAGATGTGATTGTGGTTACGCGCGGCGATGGTTCATTAGTCTATGTATCAACACATACCGACACCAGTGATGACACGTTGATAGGTGGAAGCGGCGATGATCTCCTGATCGCGGGTGGCGGACGTGATCTCCTTTACGGAGATGGCGGAGCCGATACCTTTATGTTCCTTGAAGCGGACGGCAAAACCGACCAGATATTCGGTTTTAATGATCGTCAAGGCGATAAGATTGACCTCTCGGCCCTTCTTGAGGATTACGATCCCATCACAGACGCTATTGCGGACTTTGTAAAAATCACCAGCTCCAAAGGGCAGACAACTATCTCTGTCGATACCGATGGCGGCGGAAATAACTTTATCGATATCGTCTCACTCAATGGAGTAGCCCATGACGACCTAGGTTCCATGCTCTCCAAGGGAAGTCTGGTGGTCTAATTATTCTTTGGGGCTGTACCAGATAATCAGTTAAGAAATTGATTAACCCATTGTTTAAGTTGGGTTAATTGATGTTTTGGAGAGGGGGTATTAAAACGCCACTCACATTCCTTCAAAAATAGCCCAAAATTGTCCTTTGGAACACCATTA
>JBPXJO010000023.1:0-21123 GCA_051715325.1 Alphaproteobacteria bacterium
CGCTATTGATACCGAGACGATGGGTCTCAATCTGGTCCGCGACCGGCTTTGCCTTGTCCAGCTCTCGTTCGGGGACGGTGATGCCCACCTCGTCCGTTTTCCGGTTGGCGAAGGGTATGATGCCCCCAATCTCAAGCGTCTTCTGACCGACCCCGCGATTGAAAAGATATTCCATTTCGGGCGATTTGATATCGCTTCGATCCGCGCTTATCTCGGCGTCCAATGCACTCCGGTATACTGCACCAAAATTGCCTCGCGCCTCGTTCGCACCTTTACCGACCGTCATTCGCTCAAGGAACTGTGCAAAGAACTTCTCGGGATCGAGCTCAGCAAACAGCAACAATCCTCCGATTGGGGTAGCCCGACCCTCACCGAAGAACAGCAAATTTACGCGGCAAACGATGTTCTTTATCTCCATCGCCTGCGCACTATTCTGGATGGTATGTTGATCCGCGAAAACCGCAAAGAGATTGCCCAAGCCTGTTTTGATTTTCTTCCGGCCCGTGCGGAACTTGATCTCATGGGTTGGCCTGAAATCGATCTCTTTGCCCATAACAGCTAGGACTTTAATTTATGGCCGCTTCGCCGACTTCCGCCCCCAGCTCTTCCGATCCTCGCCGTACGCACAACGACATCGTATCGGCGCGCCGTACTCTGGCTACGGAAATCGAAGGGTTGACCGCACTCGCGAATTCGCTCGATTCCAGCTTCGAGAATGCCATTGATATTATCCAGTCGATGAAATCCAAAGGACGCGGACGTTTGATTGTCGCCGGTATCGGCAAAAGTGGTCATGTGGCGCGCAAGATTGCGGCGACCCTTGCCTCGACCGCCACACCGTCTTATTACATCCATCCTGCCGAAGCCAGTCATGGCGACCTCGGCATGATTACCGAAGACGATGTTATTGTTCTGCTTTCCTATTCCGGCAGCAATGCCGAACTGACCGACATGATTGCCTATGCCAAGCGGTTCCATATCCCGCTTATCGCAATCACCGGAAACCCCGAGAGTGATCTCGCCCGTCATTCGACCATTCCGCTTATTCTGCCGCGCGTTCCTGAAGCCTGCCCGAACGGGTTGGCACCAACCACATCGACCACTCAGATGATCGCCTTAGGCGATGCGATTGCGATTGCCCTTCTGGAGCGTATGGGCCTCACGGCCGATCAGTTCCGCGTCTGGCATCCGGGCGGCAAGCTCGGCCAGAAACTCAAGCGCGTGGCTGACCTTATGGTGAAGGGCAATGACCTTCCTGTTGTTGCTCCAACCGTTCCGATGTCGGCGGCCCTCATTACCCTCTCCGAGAAGAACCTCGGGTCGGTTGTGGTTGCCGATGCCGATCAGAAACTACTCGGCATCGTAACTGATGGCGACCTTAAGCGTCATATGGGCCCAGACCTTTTGCAGCGGCCCGTCGGCGAGATTATGACCCGCAATCCGCGCACCGTCTCGCTTGACGCCCTTGCCGCTGAAGCTCTTGATATTATGCTCAACTCGGCGACATCGCCGATTACATCGCTTGTGGTTGTTGGCGCTAATGGTACCGTCGCGGGATTGATCCGCGTTCAGGAACTCCTTAAGGCGGGAATTGCCTGAGATGGTTGTCCAGCCCCCTTCTGATGATCTTTCTATTGATCGCTTGGTGCGAACGGATGAAGAGTCGGCCAATATCGCGGCACGAACCAACCGTTCTTCACGCCTTGTCCGCGGAATGCGCCTTTTGTTTCCGGTTATCGCGCTATCGATCGTTGCCGTCATGGTGATCTGGTCGGATAAAAAAGAAGTCATTCAAGCCGTTCCAAAAGAGAGGATTGACCCTAAGTCGGTTGGACAAAACGAATTGATCAATCCGAAATTCCAGTCCGAGGACAGCCATAACCAACCTTATACGATCACGGCCAACAAAGCATACCAGAAGGCTGGAAATCTTGACTCCATTCTCCTTGATAAGCCGGTCGCCGATATTGCTCTTAAGAATGGCGGCAATGTCGCACTGCAAGCCGGAGAAGGAACCTACAACCAAAAGGCCAGCGAGCTTCTCCTGAAAGGAGATGTGCAAATGCGCCACACATCCGGATATGAAATTCGCACCAACCAGATGAACATCAATGTGACATCCCAATCCATGTCATCCGATCAAGATGTCAGCGGGCATGGCCCTGCCGCCGACATCGAGGCCAAAGGACTTGAAGCCAACGGTGAAACCGATATGGTGATTTTTAAAGGCCCCGCTAAACTGACTCTTCGTCAAGCGCCGGCCGAACCGATTCAGGAAAGGACTAAATGATGAGTTATCATCAATCCTCGCGCATCACCCGTTTCTTCAGCGTCGGGACTGCTCTTGCTCTTATCCTTGGCAGCTTTGCCCCGCTTGCGCATAGCGCCGAAGCCGCAAAATCATCCGTTCCCCTTGAAGTCACAGCCGATACGGCGCTTGAGTGGAACCAGAAGGCCAAGACCTATACCGCCAAGGGCCATGCCGAAGCCAAACAAGGCGATTTCTCCGTGAAGGGGGACGTCCTAGTGGCCACTTATGCCGGCGCCAATAACAGCACCAGCGATCTGATCCGTGTTGAAGCCACTGGCCATGTCCTGCTTCAATCGGGAAGCGATCAGGCGACCGGCGAGAAAGCTATTTACGATATGACGAACGGTACGGTTACCCTAAGCGGTGGCCGTCCGGTTGTAACCCAAGGAACAAATACTTTGACGGCCGATGTCATCGTTGCCACGATCAAGGACCAAGCCTTGGTCAAAGCCGAGGCCAGCGGATCGGTCATGATTGCATCGAGCGGGACCGATCAAGCCAGCGGTGACAAAGCGACCTATACCCGCGAGACCAATACAGCCGAGCTGATCGGCAACGTCAAATTAATGCAAGGGCCAAGCTGGATCGAAGGCGAGTACGCTACAATGAATTTGACAACCAAAGTCAGTAAAATCACCGGACAGAAAAACCGCCCGCGCGTTAAGGGCATTTTCTATCCGTCTTCAGGCATCAAGAAGTAGGGGCGGGTAGCGATTATGGCTGTATCCCTTGCTCGCGGCTCGTCCATGTCTGCACCGACCTCCTTATCGTCGGGACTGGTCGTCGATCATTTATCAAAGTCCTACAAAAAACGTCCGGTTCTCCGCGACGTGTCGCTTCATGTGGCGCGCGGCGAAGCGGTTGCCATTCTCGGACCAAACGGCGCCGGAAAGACCACCTGCTTTTATATTATTACCGGCCTTCTTCCGGCAGACGGCGGCACTATTCATTTAAACGGTCAGGATATTACAACGTTGCCGATGTTCCGGCGCGCCCGCCTCGGGATTGGCTACCTCCCCCAAGAAGCGTCGATCTTTCGCGGCCTCTCGGTTGAAGATAACATCAAGTCGATCATCCAGACCCAATCCGACATGAACGCCGAAGATCAGGATGCTCTGCTTGAAGAGCTGTTGATCGAGTTTTCCATCTCCCATTTGCGCCGTGCGCCGGCGATCGCTCTTTCGGGAGGGGAACGTCGCCGCGTCGAGATTGCCCGCGCCCTTGCCTCGCGCCCCCATTTTATTTTGCTTGATGAACCGCTGGCCGGTATTGACCCGATCGCCGTCGGCGATATCCGCGCGCTCATCAGCCAGCTCAAGACCCGCAATATCGGTGTTCTGGTTACAGACCACAATGTTCGCGACACGCTCGGGATTGTTGACCGCGCTTATGTCCTTCACGACGGCAAAGTTATGACCGAAGGCAAGCCGGATGACATTGTAAACAATCCCGATGTCCGCCGCGTCTATCTCGGCGAAGGCTTTTCTCTATAATAATTATTTGGCATCGGTTATTTTAAAGAATACGCCGAGGTCCTTATTATCGATCAGCTCGAATTTTCCTTCGTAGGTGATTAGATCATCAACCCATTCGGTTGGCTTTTCAGCATAAACTTCGACAATTTCGGCCGGGGTTCCGGGCGGACAAAACGGGCAAGTCGGCGTCCGCTTGGAGAGAAGGAAATGTGTAAACTTCTCGCTGCTGTCGAGGGGCAACATAAAACCGCTGACCTTTATGGTTTGACCGGATAATTTTTTAACCTCGTCCGGAAATACCGCCGAATACTCGCCCTTTTCTTCATTAAAGGTCACTTTTGATTTCGCAAGCGTATCCCATATCCCTCCTTTGGCGATCGGAAGTTTATTTTGGGCCTCCCGTTCGTCACCCGGTTGTAGCGATTGGTCGTTTGCTAGAACAGGCTTTGCGGCAAAGGCCGGCAAGCTTGTGAGTCCGCACAAGACCAACCCCAGCATAATGCTTTTGAAACAGATCATGATTGCCTCAATTTTTCGAGAATGTTTATCCGGTGCGCAGTTAAGGCTGGCCCGATACCGGCTAATACACTGATAACAATTGCAGCGCCAAGGGCATAAAGCTCGGCATGGCCTACACCATCGGGTTCCAACGTGATGTGCTTGGCCATTGAAATCCACAAAGCCGCCCCTTTTATAAATATTTGGGAGAGAGCAATTCCCGCTATAGCACCGGCCACGCCAAGACCTATTGTCTCCAGCAGTATAAAAGTGAATATTCGAGATCGCCGCGCTCCCATTACCCGCAGGAGCACAATATCATATTCCCGATCCTTGACGGAGCTGTAGAGCGTTACAAAAATTCCAAAGGCGGAAAAAGCAATCAGTATGGCGCCAAAGGCCGAGAGAATATCCCCACCAACCCCCATCAACCTGTTGAGCCTTGCCACTTCGAATGCCGGACTTGCGGCCTGCATCGAGCTACTTTTGTTCACGAGGCGCGGCAACTGGGCTGCTGCCAGCGGTGTCTTATAAGTAATCAGCAGCGCCGTTATCTCATTCCATGGGTGCTCGCTTTTATAGGCCACCTCCTCGGGATCATCCTCGTCCGGATGCTCGTGGACATGCCAGACACTTTCAATACCGGTTATAACCAAACGGTCGAGTACCGTTCCGGTCGGCTTTAGAATTCCGACTACGGTATAAGGGAAATCTGTGTGCAGGTCGTCGCTGTTGACGAGGCCGTGCGCCCCAACAATTTCCTGATTTAATGTCATCTTGAAGTGGACAGCCACTTCACTGCCAATAACAACCTCCATGGGGGCCGTAAATAGACGTCCGGACGCCAGAACGCCATTGTAGCGCTCTATATACTCTTTATTTGTCCCGACAATCCGGTAGCCATTATAATTATCCCCTAGCGCCAAGGGAATCGCTTGTTTGACCATCCGGTTTTTTGCGAGCTTATCCGCTTCGCTTGCCGGAATATTTCCGGTCGGGATATCGAGATGAAACACATTCGAGAGGATCATTTGCAAAGGCGATCCTTTACCACTCACGACCAGATCAATTCCTTTAAGATCACGGGTGAATCTTTGATCAATCTGGTTGTCGAGGTGGAGAAGGGTTAAAATAAAGGCAATGCCCATTGCGAGAAGTATTACATTAAAGGCCGATGACAGTGCTTTATACCGGATATTGGCCCAGATCAGACGGGAGAGATTCAGTGTCGGGCTGCTCATTGTGCGGCTCCTTTCGAAGACAAAGTCAGGACTTTTTCAAAAGCATCGAAAATCCGCTCATCGTGGCTCGAGATGATGAGCGATAAATCGAGATCATGTCCGAGTGTTGTGAGCAGAGCGAGAACCGACTGCGCGGACGCACGGTCGAGAGCAGAGGTTGGTTCGTCTGCCAAAAGAATATCGGGCTTATTGATTAGAGCCCGCGCTATCGCCACGCGCTGCGCCTGCCCTTGGGATATACCGGTAGACGGTTTATGCCTCAAATCATATATACCGAGTTTTTGGAGAAGTTCGTTCGCCCAATCCAAATTCTGCACCGACTTGCTTGCGAATGCCCCAAGCAGAATATTGTCGATGACGGACAACGACTTCACCAGATGAAGCGTTTGAAAAATGATGCCCATTTTCTGTCCACGGAACTGATCGCGCTCGTCTTCCCGAAGACTATAAATATCGTTGCCGTCCACGGTTACAGTGCCGGAGATCACACCGCCGAGCCCGGCGAGTGCGCATAGCAACGTCGTCTTTCCTGATCCGCTCTCACCGCGAACGAGGCATTGTTCCCCACGTCTCAAGTCCAGCGCAGGAAGAGAGAGAACGGCTTTCCCGTCATAACCGGCTACCAGATTTTTTACGACCAGCATTTGAGGCTCCATTTCTTCACCATATTTCTTTCAATAACCCCGAGCAGACCTTGGTAACATCAAGATTGAGGGATCGTCGTATTGGACCATTTGTACTGTTTGACATTTTTCTAAAGTGTTATTTTATAACATATAGGGGGTAAAAAATTTTTATGGGTGGCAGCTCTTACAATAGCCCTGAAGCTCCATCACTTGCTTTTCTATGCTAAAGCCCAAATGGGTGGCCGCGGAAGAGAGACTGTGCGCGGCGACCTCGTCCACGAGTTCGTCAGCGACGCCGCATTCGCGGCAGACCAAAAAGATATGATGGTGGTTCTCGTGAGGGTGTTGGCAGGCGGCATAGGCGGTCATGCTCTCGATCCTGACAATCAGTCCCAAGGAGGCTAAAGCGTCAAGAGAACGGTATACGCTTGCCGGTTTCACATCGCGGCCCAATTTTTCAGAGAGGATATCGATAATCTGATAAGCGGTCAGAGGCTTGGCGTGTTTGATAATCGCTTCGAGTACATGGGAGCGCATTTCGGTCCAGCGTTGACCTGCCTCAAGAACGATATGCTCGGCCTCGAGAAGTCTTTTCTTATACGAATGAGGGGTGTGATGCGCCATCGTGTGTCCCTGATTTCCGAATTGTTACAAAGTAACAGTTTCCTTTTTCGAGTCAAGCCCCGTCCGGATCACTTCCTTCAGGCGCGGTGCAGGCCGCTATGGTAGTATTGTTCGGGCGCCAACACCCATCCAGGGCCGTCCTGAGATTGCTCAACCACCATATGGCTCATATATGAAAAGCTCGGAGCAAGCGCATCCTTTCGATCCCGGAATGTATCAATCATGCGCTGGTTTGTGGCAATAGCAAAGGCTGCCATCATAACACCGCCATGAGTAAAAACGACATGATCGGTCGCCTCTCCCTTCGCCAGAATGTCCATGCGGGACCTGACCCGCTTCTGCAGCATCGACATCGACTCACCACCCTCGGGCGGCTCATCCCATAAATCTGCCAAGTAAGCCTTCGCTCCTTCGCAGCCGAGGGCCTCATGGTGGGGCAAACCTTCCATCACTCCGTAGCGCTGCTCGATAAAGCCCTCATCAATATGAAGAGGAGGTTTCGTTTTTATAGGAAGATATTCGAGCACCATTAGGCCGGTATCAAACGCACGCGGATAAGGCGACGCCAGAAAGCGCGTCGTTTTCGGATTGACCGGAAGCAATCCGGCCAGCCGATTGAACTGGATTTTCACGCGCTCGGAGTCAATATCGTAAGCAATATCGCGCCCATACCAGATTTTATCCGGATTAAAGACCGGAACATGGCGCACAAAATATATTCGGCTACGCTTTTTCATGCGAGCACACTAGCACAAACCGGCTTTGTTCCAAATTTTTGAATTTGAGGGAGATGCACACTGGAGCGGGTGAAGGGATTCGAACCCTCGACATTTACCTTGGCAAGGTAACGCTCTACCCCTGAGCTACACCCGCGCAACCAGTATTTTGGCTGTTAAAAACCTTAACAGGGGGGATTTATACTGGGGCTTTGAGGGAAATGCAAGAGGAAGTTTTATGGCTTTTAAAAGCGCTGATTCTTAGGCTCCAACCTGGATCAGGGAGGTGTAATACCCTACGGCGCGGCCACTTTCAGCACTTGGAGATACAATAACCATGGAACTGCGCCGTTTTACCTTTTCAACGACGTCATCGCGCAGCTCATAATGCATCAGATCGCCTTCGTGGTCAGGCATATCGTAGACCAGCATCAGCAATTTTTGATCGCGGTAATATTCAACCCGTTTAACATCAGCCGGTAGAAATGCATCCGATACCAAGGCCAGATCGCCGTCAGGGAGTTCACCTAATGAAAAACTCATGGTTTAAACCCTCCGACATCCATAGCAGGCTTGGAGAGCGACACGCCAGTGGACTGGCGGGTTTCAAAGGACTTTACGCCCATAGATTCCATGGAATTCGCATCAACACCGTTATCGGTCTGTTTTTGTAGCAGATTAATGCTATCGACTGCGAAGGTTTGAGCCATGTTTATCCCCATTTGTAGTTTCGTATCTTATGTATAAATTAAATTCATTACATAATTATTGAAAATAGATTGGATTTTATCTATTTTCGTCCCTATGGATCACCATAGTATTATATAAAATTATATATGCTTAGATATAATCCTACCATAAAACTTTAGTAAAAATAAAGTTTTTCCACAGAAAATTATGGGTTTTTCTGCGTATAGCGCAGATTTCCTAGGAAATTTTGCTTAAACTATCGAGATCTTCCTCAAGATGCCTGAAAAATTTGGCAATTTTCGTTGCGCTGGTCGAAATTTCTGTCGCGGCCGCGCCTTGTTGACCGATGGCCGAATTAATTGCCATCGAGATTTCCGACACCCCGATGATTGCCTGACTGATACGGTTGATCGAGTCGACCACCTCCTGGCTTTCTCTCTGGATTGCCGTTACCTGGGCGTCGATACTGCCGGTTGCCTCGGTGGTTTGGGCGGAGAGGAGTTTAACTTCGCCGGCAACCACGCTAAATCCGCGCCCAGCCTCACCTGCACGCGCCGCTTCGATGGTTGCATTAAGCGCAAGAAGGTTTGTTTTTTCTGCAATGCTGCGAATAAGTTCGACAACATGACCGATTTCATCCGTCAAGTTCCCGAGCTTTTCGACTTGCGCGACCGAATCGCCGGTGATTGCACTGGTGGTTTCGACAAGCTCGACGGCGCGCGACACCTGAGATCCGATTTCATTGATCGACATTGTCATTTCTTCTATAGCCGCCGCCAAGCCTTCGATCGTCCGGACATTCTTGGAAATATGCGCATTGATATCTTCCTGTTTGGCCCCGCGTGCCATTGCTGCCGACTGGATACGTTCATGCGCTTCCTGCGCCGCCAATTCAAAGCGTTCGCGATCTTTGAGCTTTTCAATTAAAATCGATAGAGCACGGAAAATATCGCCAAATTCGTCCTTCCGACCAGCCGGTGTAAGATCGACACTCGCAAACCGTCCGTTGGCCGTTGCCAGAATGGCTGATGTACTGCCCTTAAAAAGGGACGTCAGTTTTCCAACGCTATAGCAAGTGACAACCAGCACACCCAGCAACATCGCCACCAGCGCACCAACTTTAAGACTCATTTCTTTTTTTGCCGCATCGGCGTTGTGACCTACCTCACGCAAGAGCGAGAGCACGATGCCATCTTCGTATGTTTTAAGGTCATCCACCCACACTGATGCAATCGCAAACCAATCCGATGATTGCGGGAGATTTCCGCTTCCAAGTTCTTTTGCCGACGACAGGATAGCCGCCATATTTTCAAATTCTTTGCGCGTGTCCATCTGCATAACCGGTTCTGCGTTACGGCCCGTCAGTCTGAGCTGCTCGATCATCTGGTCCCAACCAGCCTTCTCGGTTACCATCATCTTATTGAAGGATGTCAGACCATCATAATATCCCGATCCTTTGGCAACCGCGTTCAGATAACCGGCCCCGGCTGCGCGCATCTGTCCGGTTGTCTCTTTAAGTCGACTCAGCGCTTCGATCAATTTTCCATCACGCTGACCAGCGGAACCAAGATAGAGGCTTTCAACCGTCAGCCCTTGCTTGATCGCCGCCGTGTATGTTGATTTGATCAGGGCCGCCTCAATCTTCCGCTCATCTATCCGGGGACGTGAAGCAACAAGACCGGCCACCTGCTCAATAAATTTGTCCTGCTCTGCACGAATCCGTTCATCCTTGTGCGGATCAGCGTGGAAGCTCTTCAGCTTTTCAAAATTCTTATCCGCATTTGCCCGAGCTTCATTCAAAAGATTTCGCGTGTGGAGGCCGTTATCCCCCAGCGAGAGAACCGAAAGGCCGCGTTCGATTTGTATAAAGTGAATGAGGTCGCGCGCCACATTCATTGTTTCGAGTTCATGTGCGGTTTGTCTGATCTGCGTGTAACCAGACCAGTCCTTATAGACGAGCCCGCCTCCCAGAAGTATCGCAACACACAATGGGGCGGTAACGAGAAGCCAGATACGTGCCGTGATTGATTGAAACATGATGACCTGTCACAAGCGTATAATGATGGATTTATTAATACTTACGCGGGAAATTTTATTATAGAGTTTTACCATTTCTATATGCAGAAGTATAGTATTAAACTTCCCTAATATATACCATAACATCCTGTGGTTTCATTTTGACTTTTCAGGCTCCAGCTTTTATCTCATAGATTATGTCCGACGATTTTGTACCAGCCTTTGATGCGGCCTCCTTACTCGACCTTATGCGCCTGCACGAGGTTCCATTCTCTCATTACACCCATGTTCCGGTTTTTACTGTTGCCGAGGCTGACGAGGTATCCGGCACCATACCCGGTCTTCATACCCGCAATATGTTTCTAAAGGATAAGAAGGACCAGATGGTTCTTGTGACGTTGTCTCACGATTTCCCTATTGATCTCAAAAGGTTATCTGATGTTTTGGGCATGGGGCGCTTTTCGTTCGGTTCGCCAGAACGACTTTGGACCCATCTCGGCGTCCGGCCCGGCTCGGTTACTCCGCTCTCGGCCCTGAATGATGCCGGACACCGCGTCCGTGTGGTTCTGGAGGCCAGCATGATGGCAGCACCACTTATCAATGTGCATCCTTTGATCAATTCGATGACTGTTGGCCTTAGACCGCAAGATCTCGTGACTCTTCTCGAGAAACAAGGTAAGACACCCGAAATTATTGACTTGCGGCCCGCCCAACCGGTTGCGGCCTGACTTTTTTGACAGGATTTTATCATGCTTATCGGCATTCAACCTACTCAGAAACCACTCTCGTCGCCGACTGCTTCCGGCGCAGCTCCAGATCCTGTTTTCGATGCAACCACCGAACAATTCGAGCAGCAGGTTTTAAAAGCCTCCTTAGAGAAACCGATCCTTATTGATTTCTGGGCGCCGTGGTGCGGGCCTTGCCGCCAGCTTATTCCCACCCTTGAATCAGCGGTCCGCGAACGTGGGGGGCAAGTTCTTCTGGCAAAGGTCAATGTCGATGCCGAACCGGCTCTGGCCCAAGCGTTCCGGGTCCAGTCCGTCCCGATGGTGATTGCGTTCTATCAGGGCCAGCCTGTCAGCGGATTTACCGGAGCCCGTCCTAAAAGCGACATCGACCATCTGATTGCCCAGTTGATTGATCTTCACGCCCAGCAAGCCGCGCAGGCCGCTGCCGAGGCTCCGGCAGCCGATCACTCGGTTACGGAACTCCTGGAGCAAGCCGCTTTATTGGTTAAAAACGGACAGCGTGATGAGGCTTTCGGCCTTTATGTCCGCGTACTTCACCTCGAACCTGAAAACCCGGACGCCGCCAACGGCTTTATATCCGGTCTCCTTGCCCAAGGGCGTCTTGACGAGGCTTCCCATTTTTTCGGTACACTTCCGGACGCCTTGACCCGCGCCGAGCCGTTTGCGCGTTACGGTAAACATTTCGAACTCGCCCGCGAGGGGATGAATTTCGAACCGTCAACCCTGTTGGCCCTTATCGACAAAAATCCTGAGGATCTGGAAAGCCTTTATCGCCTTGCCCAAGTGGCGTTCAGCCGCGATGCCCGCCTTGAGGCTACCGAATATCTGATCCGGATTATTCGTCTTGATCGGGGCTGGGAGGACGAAAAGGCCAAAAAGCTGCTTTTGGCCTATTTCGATGTCTGGGGATCATCCAGTGCCGAGACTGTGGCCGGACGCCGCAGATTGTCGTCGGTTCTTTTTTCTTAAAATTTTTGGCCTATATTGGTGCGTATGATGTTAAGTCCGTTCGCCCAACGCTTTGAAGAACTTCCGGAGATTTTACCGATCTTCCCGCTGGACGGCGTCGTTCTTCTTCTGGGTGGAGACTTACCGCTCAATATTTTCGAGCCGCGGTATCTGGCCTTATTCGAAGATTCGCTCCGCAGTCACCGCCTGATCGGCATGGTGCAACCTGTTCGTGCAGATAACGAGACCGTGTTCCGTATCGGATGCGCAGGCCGCATCACCCGTTTCGAAGAAACGCCGGATGGGCGATATCTTGTCAATCTTCGCGGACTTTGCCGGTTTCGTATTTTGCAAGAGCTTCCTGTTCTCGATGCCGGATATCGTACTGTTCGTCCCGGCTGGGCGGCCTTTGAAAACGATTTATCACCTCAGGACTGCCTCCATCTTGACCGCCGCTATTTGTGCAAATTGCTGCGCGATTATTTGAGCACGCAGCAAATTGATCTCGACTGGGATCTTGTTGACCGCGTATCGGACGAGAGTTTGCTTACGACCCTTTCCATGGTCTGCCCGTTTACCGCATCCGAAAAACAGGCTCTTCTTGAGGCTCCTTGTTGCGTTAGCCGCTCCGAACTTTTCTTATCCCTTCTGGAGCTCGCTCTTCCCCACGGGCGCGGCGGTTGCGGTACTTCGATCTGCCCGCATTGACGGCCCGCCCTGTTTGGGCCATAACTGTCCTAAGCAAGCAAGGATCCGCCGATGAGAGAGCATGACAGCATTCCGCCTGTTTCAATGGCGACCACAACCGCAACCATTGACCCGCGGCTGCTCGAGATTCTGGTTTGTCCTTTGCGTAAAGTCCCGCTGCGTTATGATCGGGCCAATAGCGAACTGATTTCAGACCAAGCCCGTTTAGCCTACCCGATCCGGAATGGTATTCCGATTATGCTGGTGGAAGAAGCCCGCCCTTTATCCGAAGAGGAGATTGCACCATGACCCAAGCAGCTTACGAGCCATGGCCAACCGATATTACCTACAAATCGTCCGAGAAGGTCTTGTATGTTACATTCGATAATGGCGAGCGTTACGGTCTGACGGCTGAATTGCTTCGCGTTGAAAGTCCTTCAGCTGAAGTCCAAGGCCATCATCCTTCGGAAAAAGTCCATGTGACCGGCAAAGGGAACGTTGCTATATCGGCCATTGATCCGGTTGGCCATTATGCGGTTCGTCTCGTGTTTGATGACGGGCATAATACCGGTCTTTATTCGTGGTCCTATCTTTATAAGCTGGCGCACAGCTATAAAAAGGACGAGCCGGCGCCCCATGTTTGCGGCTGTGGGAAAAGCGGCGGCTGCCACTAGGCTCTCAATACCGCCTTCTTTGATTAACGGCCCTTTTTTAGTAAAATATTCTTTTTTTCAGGAATCCCTTGCAGGTTTCCCGAAAATACGTTTACATTATTGCCATGCACAGTTTTTCGGCCAACATCCTTCTTCTTCTACGACTTACCAACCCCTGAGCTGGGCGTTGGACTTCAAGGCTGCCTCCCTCTCAGGGGACCCGTACTGACTTTATCCCTAAATTTTGACCTGTTTATTTATGTAGAGGACCCTTATGTCTGACCAGAATCGAATTGTAATTTTTGATACCACCCTGCGCGATGGCGAACAGTCTCCGGGCTGTTCCATGAATCTTGAAGAAAAACTGAAGATGGCCCGTTTGCTCGATGAAATGGGCGTTGATGTGATCGAGGCCGGATTCCCGATTGCTTCACGCGGCGATTTCGAAGCCGTCGAAGCTATTTCGCGCGAGATTAAAACAGCAACTGTTGCCGGATTGTCCCGCGCAATCAAACGTGACATCGAAGCTTCTGCCGAAGCCATTAAAGCTGCCCCGCAAAAACGTATCCACACATTTATCTCCACCTCGGCTCTTCATATGAAGTATAAACTCCAGATGACGCCGGAAGCTGTGCTTGATGCCATCACGGAGTCGGTTGCATTTGCGCGGCGCTTTACCGACGATGTCGAATGGTCAGCCGAGGACGGCAGTCGAACCGAGGATGATTTTCTCTGTCGCTGCGTTGAAGCCGCGATTAAGGCCGGCGCCCGCACGATCAATATTCCCGACACGGTCGGTTATGCGATGCCAGCCGATTATGCCGCCAAATTTCTGATGCTGCGCGAGAGAGTTCCGAATATCGATCAAGCTATTTTGTCGGTTCACTGCCACAATGACCTTGGACTTGCAGTTGCCAACTCGCTTGCCGGTGTTGGCGCAGGAGCGCGCCAAATCGAGTGCACGATCAATGGAATTGGTGAACGCGCCGGTAACGCCGCACTTGAGGAAGTCATCATGGCGATCCGGACCCGTCCCGATGCCATGCCGTTCCAGAACAACATCAAGACCGAGATGATTACTAAAATATCGCGAACCCTGTCGTCGATCACCGGTTTTGTGGTTCAGCCAAACAAAGCCATCGTCGGCGCAAACGCCTTCGCCCATGAAAGCGGCATCCATCAAGATGGCGTACTTAAAAACGCCCAAACCTACGAAATCATGACGCCGGAATCAGTTGGACTTAACCGGTCCAATTTGGTCATGGGCAAACATTCGGGGCGTCACGCATTCAAAACCAAGCTCGAAGATCTCGGTTACAGCCTTGGCGAGAACGCTTTTGAAGATGCGTTTAACCGATTCAAGGATTTGGCCGACAAGAAAAAGAGCATCTACGACGAGGATATTATTGCCCTCGTTGAAGATGAAACCGGACGTGATAATGACAATATCAAGTTCACCTCTTTGGTTATTCAGGCCGGGACCAAAGGTCCGCAGATCGCCTCGATCGAACTGGACGTTGACGGGGCGCGCAAATTTGCGATGTCCGAAGGTAATGGACCGGTTGACGCCATTTTCAAAGCTATTCGCATGATTATCCCGCACGACGATGCCAGCCTTTTGCTCTATCAGGTTCATGCGGTCACAGGCGGAACGGACGCCCAAGCCGAAGTCACGGTCAAGATCGAAGAGAACGGCAAAACCGTGGTCGGTCAGGGAACCGATGCCGATACGCTCGTCGCTTCGGCCAAGGCCTATGTTCACGCGCTCAACAAACTGACGGATAAGCGGGCCCGTTCAGCCCCTCCGGAGAGCGAAACATCCCCGGTTATTGTTTCTGCGGCCGAGCGAGCCGGACCTTAGACCTTTCTCCGGAAAGAACAGGATAACTTATGGATTCCGCGGGCTGTCCCTTGACAGTCCGCGGCTCCATTTCGACAATAAGAACATCTGATTCGTGCGTCGCACAATGATTTCCCTGTTCACTACCCCATCCCCACGAGGCTTCTATGTCATCCTTTTCCCGACTTTTATCCCTTACCGTTATTTCTCTTTTATCGATTTTTCCTGCTGCGGCCCGCGCCGATGACGCGGGTCTTGATCTGCCGGGTGATTTTTCGGCCAACATGGCGTTGACCACAGATTATGTGTTCCGCGGTATCTCCCAGAGTAATGAAGAACCAACCGTTCAGGGCGGTATCGACTGGACCCATCCGGAAACCGGACTTTATCTGGGCGTCTGGGGATCAGGCGTTGACTTTACCGACGCTACCACCGAAATGGACTTTTATGGCGGCGTATCCGGAACCGTTGATGATTTCAGCTGGGATCTGGGGGCTATTTACTACTACTACCCGGGCTCGGACGAAGACCTAAACTATGACTTCTGGGAACTGGCAGCGGCGGCCGGATACGATTTCGGCTTTCTTCAGACCAGCCTTTCTCTTAACTACTCGCCCGATTATTTTGCGAGCAGCGGTGATTCCTACTATCTCGGCCTTTATGCCACCGCTCCGCTACCTTATAACCTGACTCTTTCCGGTCATGTGGCGCACCAATGGATTTCCGATAACGCCGCTTTCGGAACCGAAGACTACACAGATTGGGACCTTGGTCTGGGCACGAATGTCGAAGGATTTGACCTTTCTCTTAAATACATCGATACCGACCTGGATGAGCCAACCGAATGCCTGGATGGTTGCGGCGCACGCGTGGTCTTCTCGATTTCCAAGAGCTTCTAACAAAAAGATTGTATATTACATAATATTTGTGTATGTATGATCCGTCTCACAGAATAAGGAGTTTCCAATATGCGTTCTTTTCTTTTGTCTTTTGCCGTCCTTTTGATCGCGTCCCCGGCTTTTGCCGCTGATGGCGCAAAACCTTCGATCGTAAAAGGTACCAAATCCTATCAATCCCGCGTCGTTACCAAAGACGAGCCTTCGGTTCAATCGATTGAACCGGCTGCTGGTGCTGACGTCGTCGCCGATGAAAAAGCCAATACGCCGGTTGAGGCGGTCCCTTCCAAGGAAGAGACCTCTAAGCCAGTGATGAAGCTGCACGGCAAAAAATAAGACCGGCCCGTCTGCGGCCCGCTACTTTTCAAAAAAGAGGTCTACGGACCTCTTTTTCTATGGGCGAGAGGCGCGATCCTCTATTAGCCTTAACGCCCCTGTTTTCCGCCATTTTTTAAGGAAGGCCTTGCTTTTTAAAGAGAGGGTGTCTATAAGCAAGCGTCCACCTCCCGAAAAAAGGAAGAAATATGGCTCGCGTTACCGTAGAAGATTGCATTCTTAAAGTATCCAACCGTTTTGAATTGGTGATGGTCGCCGCTCAGCGCGCTCGCCGTATCGGAACCGGAGCTCCGCTCACCGTTGATCGTGATAACGATAAAAACACTGTTGTTTCCCTGCGCGAAATTGCCGATGCCACCGTTGGCGTTGAAGACCTCAAAGAGGATCTGGTTCGTAGCCACCAGCGCGTCTTTGCCCTTGATGACGATCAGGATGACGTGATCGAAGAAATGCAAGGCGAAGAAGAGTGGAACGCCCTCGTTGCCCAAGCCAACGACAGCGGTTTTGGCGATTCTGACTCGTTTGATGATGATGACGATGATGAAGCCGGTATCGACGATATGGCCGGTTACAGCGACGACGATAAAGAATAGTTCGTCTTTTCCCCGATTTTAGAAAACCCCGCCAACAGCGGGGTTTTTATATTCCCGATTATTCTTTAATCGTGGAAAAGCGCATAAAAGCCAGCTCCATCCGCTACGATAATATCGTACGGAACGACGGCTTCAATTTTTTGGCGCAAGCGATAAATATGGGTTTCCAACGTATGCGTTTCCGTACCTTCGGCATAACCCCAGACCTGATCCAGTAAATCCTGACGACTCAGGCGCTGGTTCGGGGCATGGTAGAGAGTTTGCAGCATAAGGCGCTCTTTATCGGTCAGGCGGATCATTTGGCCGCTTTCCAGATGAATAAGGATGCTGTCCTGCCCTTTAAAATCAAAAGGGCCAATCGTCCATTTCTCGCCATCCGCGCTAAATCGCGTCCGGCCCGAAAGCTGATAATGAAGGCGATCCAGAAACTCCCCCAAGCGAACCGGAAAATCGATATCCTTACCAATCTCGATGGATAGCCCGTCACCCGTCACCGGACCATCTGTAATCAAAATCTCGGCGTGCTGACCGCCGTCGATCTCGTCCAGAATCCGGATATGCTCAAGTGCGATTTGCTCGCGTACAAGGTGCTCGAGCATCGGGTCATTTATCCGGAAGGCAATCGTGTGATCTTTAATCATGTTCCCTATATAGTCATATTTTCCAACTGGTACAACTCTTGCTCCTCTTCTTTCCGGAACAAGGTGATATATGGTTCAGCCAATCAGCACGGTTTCGGCCTCAGGCCCTTCTATGCCCCTGAAAACCAATGGTTTTCAGGCAACTTCGACATCCGGGCGAATTGACGGCTACAACCCTGTCTGGGGGCAATCCGGTCCAAAATCGTCCCTATGGCAGGAAGATTTTGCCCGCGTTCTGGAAGAATCGACCAAGGATGCCTCAACCACCCCGGCAGCTCCATCTTCAGCGCTTGCCCTGCAAGCCGACCAGAGTGCGTCCGAAAAAGCAGACGAGGAGTCATTCGGCTTTTTCGATTTTCTCGATATTATCAATCCTCTTCAGCATATTCCGATCGTTAGCTCGATCTATCGCGGGATTACCGGTGATAAAATTGGCCCCGCTGCCGAAGTTCTCGGTGGCGCGTTATTCGGCGGGCCGCTTGGAGCCGCTGCCGGAGTAGCGAGCGCCGTCATTACTCACGAAACCGGAAAAGAGCCCGGACAAGCCTTTATCGATCTTTTCCGACCATCACCCGACACGGCTGGCCTCGACGGAACAACCATTGCTCTGGCCGATCTCACTCAAAAGCGCAGCCCCTATAATGAGTAATGACTAGGTTCTAGGGGTTTTTGCCCTTAGAACTTTGAATCCGTTCTGGACCCCAAGCATCTCGATATTCTCAAATAACCGCCGCAAATCATTCTCATATGGCAAATGTACGTTTGCCACCATAAACAGTTCGCCTTGTTTCTTGAGAGACTTTGCCGCCTTCTTGATAAAGCCCAGACCCAAATCCGTACGCGTGTCTTTGCCAACATGAAAAGGGGGGTTCATGAGAACAAAATCAAATGCTTTTGGTAGATGGTCTTGCGGAATATCCGCCCAGACGAACTCTGTACGCCCCTGTACGCTTTCTAAATTCTTTCTCGCACACTCAAGAGCGCGTGAGTCATGCTCTATAAGAGTCAAGCTTGAGATCGTCTCGTGACGAGGAAGAACATAAAGTGATATATCGCCAATCCCTGCGCCAAAATCAGCCCCTTTCCCCGAGAGTTTTACGCCGGAATCCTCCAGAATCTTGAGAAAGGCGGATGTACCGACATCCTGTTTCTTCCAGCTGAACACTCCGGCCTTCGTCCAAAGACCATCTGCGCGGCGCACGAGACTATACGTGCTTTTGTTTTCAAGCCTTGGCGGGTTATCAATCAGAAAAACACGGCTTTTGCATTTGGTTTCAACTGTATACTTTAAACCAAGCGACGTCAGACGCTTATCGAGGCTTTTGCCGCCCTGTTCATTTTCAAGAGCCACGACGAGCAGTCCAGCGCTTTTGAGATTTTGTCGCGCAAGGTCAATCCACTCTTCGGTTTCTTCTTTTTGTTTCGACCCGATCACAACCGCACAATCGCACTCTTCCGGAGGCTTTTGATCAAACGGGATATAGGCCGCTCCTTGCGATGCGCCTTGGTCGACAACCCCTTTATATGGCGACGTTATGAACGTATTTTTAGCGGCCCATGTAGACGAACCAATCACATAAAGTCTTGCGGCTTTTTCCAGAGTCGGGCCGACCAGCGTATCGACTGCACGCTCGGCATCCCGTAATTCGATTCCGGATTCGATTTTCTGAATCATATCAAAGGCTTTGACAAATTTTTTCTTATCGGGTGACTTGCTCTTCACCTGATTTCGCCTTATCTCTAGAGGAACTGTCGCCACTTTCAAAGGAAAATTCCATGTTTGACGATCCTGACCTCAAGACGCCCTCCAAAAGCAAACGAATTTTCCTCAGGCTCGTCCTGTTCGTCCTCGCCCTCGCGCTTCTTGGTGGAACAGGTTTTGTTCTCACCATGAAGATCAAATTTGCCGACTTTGCACCGCCTATGGCCCCAGCCAACGTGGTGATCGTCAAGACCGCCCCACTGACTTTCGAAGACAAAATCGACGCCGTCGGGACAGCTCTCGCTAACGAAGCGACCACTCTGACTTCAACCGTGTCGGAAACGGTAAAATCCATCAACGTGACCGAAGGTCAGCCCGTTACGGCGGGAACCTTGCTGGTCGAACTGACCGACGATGAAGAGCAAGCCACCCTTGACGAGGCTACCCGTTCTTACATGCGCTATAACAAACTCACGCAAGGCAATCTTGGTTCCGTTGCCGAACGGGATAGTGCCTTGGCCGCGATGAACGTGGCTAAAGCCCAGCTGAACGATCGTAAAATTGTTGCGCCGTTCGATGGTATCGTCGGCATCCGCGAAGTGAGCCTAGGTGACCTCGTTACCCCAGGTACAGTCATTACCACTATTGATGCCATCGATCCGATCAAACTGGACTTCAGTGTCCCCGAGACTTTCCTTCCAGCCATCTCAACCGGCATGAAAGTAACCGCCATCAGCGAAGCCTATCCGGACCGCACGTTCCAAGGTACGATCTACGCTATTGACTCCCATATCGATACGAACACGCGCGCGATCCGCGTTCGCGCTCTGGTCGACAACCCCGATATGGCGATCAAACCGGGTCTTTTGATGAAGGTCACGATTATCCGCAATGCGTCGTCTTTCCTCGCCGTTCCTGAAGAAGCCATCATGTCGGCTGGCGAGCGCAAATTCGTCTTTGTTGTAACCGCCGATAATAAAATCGAAGAACGCACTGTCACAACCGGACTGCGTGAACCCGGATATGTCGCGATCAAGGACGGCCTTAAGGAAGGCGATCAGGTTGTTCTCGAAGGCCAGATGAAAACCGGTGCCGGAGCTCCGGTAGTCGTGGTTGGAACCAAGACCATCGAAGATGTCAACAAAGACTCCCTTGACTATACTATTCCGCGCAAACGTGAAGCTCTTGAGGCCGCCAAGGCGGCAGCTCCTTCCACCCCGGCCACCACACCTGCGCCAGAGGTCCCGAGCGCGTCCGCTCCGATTTCAGAAGCTGCGCCAGTAACCCCTTCGGATACTCCGGCAGCTTCTGCTCCTGCCCCGCAACCGGCCCCGGACGCTGTTCCGGCGCCAGACGCTACACTTGCCCCTGATTCCGCTCCAGAGAAAGCCGAGTAACACTCATGTTCCTGTCCGACATATCGATTAAGCGGCCTGTCTTCGCTGCGGTTATCAACCTTCTTGTGATTATTGTCGGGATCGTGGCCTTTACCCGTCTCGAGCTCCGCGAGTATCCGGATATCGATGCACCGATCGTTTCGGTTGAAACCACCTACACAGGCGCTTCAGCGGAAATCATCGAAACCCGCGTCACGAAAATCCTTGAAGACAGTATCTCGGGCATTCCCGGCGTGCGGTCGATTGATTCCAAATCGTCCGACGGTTTGTCCAGTATTTCGGTCGAGTTCAAACTCGATAAAGATATCGAGGAAGCCGCCAACGATGTACGTGACCGCGTTCAACGTGTTCAAAACCAGCTTCCGGACGAGATTGACTCACCCCAGATTTCCAAAGTCGATGCCAACACGCAGGCTATTTTCTGGATTGCCTTCCGCAGCCAGCAACGTGACGGCCTTGATCTTACCGACTATGCCAACCGCTA
>JBPXJO010000024.1:0-9197 GCA_051715325.1 Alphaproteobacteria bacterium
ACCTCGAGAGTCGGAACCGTATCAAGATCGCCAACAGTCAGGTTAAGGGTCGCCGAAGCGGTATCGCCATCCTGATCCTTGATGACGTAGCGGAATTCATCGGAACCAAGAGCGGTATTGTAGGAAGTATAAGTATAGGCACCGGTATGACTGATAACGAGTGAACCGTATGAGCCGTTAATGGTCACAGTACCAACCGCCGGAACCGCAATAGACGTTCCGTTAAAGCTGACCGACGAAACCACGAAGCCAGGCTGGTCGTAACCAACGTGATCGTTGGCCGTAACATTGCCGGAGACACTCAGTGCATCATCAGGAATGGTCGCGCTATCATTGACAGCAACAGGGCCATCATCATGAACATTGATTGTAATCGTCGTATTCGCAGAATCGCCATCACCATCGGTAACGGTAACACCGAATGTCAGCGAGAGCACATCATCAGGATTGCTGGCGTTGCCATGATCCAGTTGACCTGATTGGGTGAACACATACTGACCCGTGGTCGGGTTCAAAGTGAGAGTAAAGACGGTTTGACCGCCAGCCGTCCCGACATAGCTGCCGCCGACCAGAGCGACAACAACAGGAACGCCGTTCGAGGTCAGCGTACCGCCAGCGACAGATCCTGAAGCCGAGTAACCGTTGTTAAGCCCAAAGCTGCCAGGGGCATCGACACCGAAATCAGCCGATACCGCGCCGGAGACAACGTGGCTCGACGTCTCGTCAACGGCCGAAACCGACGGAGCCACAACTGGCACAACATCAAGGTCGGTAACCGCTACAGACAAAATAGCTTTCGATTGATCGCCATCGCAATCCGCGATGGTGTAGGTAAAGCGATCTGTACCCAGAGCCGTGTTGGAAGACGTGTAATGATAAGTACCGTCAGCCGAAAGCAGCAAAGTGCCATAATCGCCGACAACTGTAACGCTACCGACGGCAGGAACAGCAACAGTCGTCCCGTTAAAGGTAACCGAAACCACATGGCCATTGCCATCATTTCCGACATGATCATTGGTGAGGACATTACCGTCAACCACCAGAGGGTCGGAACCGACCGAGGCGGTATCATCCGCAGCAATCGGGCCATCGTCATGAACGCGGATCGTAATCGTCGTATTCGCTGTATCGCCATCCGCATCGGTCGCGGTAACGCCGAACGTCAGCGAGATAACGTCGTCAGGATTGGACGAATCAGCGTGGGTCAGCGCCATATATTGGGTAAAGGTGTATTGTCCGGTCGCCGGGTCGAGCACCAGAGTAAAGACAGGCTGTCCGTTGACAGTGCCGGTGTAAGTGTTTCCTGAAACGGAGACCACAACAGGGCCGGAACACGTCGACAGGGTCGGGCCGGTCGATCCACCGATCGAAAACTGGTGGTTGAACGACAGGCTACCCGGATCATCGTGACCATAATCGGCGAAAACAGTGCCGACCGTTGATCCCGGATGCGTTTCATCAACAGCACTGGTCGAGGACTCAACCACTGGCTTGTAATCGATCGGAGGGGTTGGGCTATTGGTGCCCGGAACCATAGGAATGGTTGGAATCTGCGGGGCGCGATAATTGAGAGCCGTTGGATCAATCGGGCCGATTGGATTGCCGGTATTGAACGATGCCGGATCAATAGCACTCGAAAAGCCATAGCCGCGGCTCGACGAGGTTGGCTGGGCACCGGCATCGCCAGCGGCTGGCTCGATATTCGCCAGATCATTTCCGGCAGCCGGCTCGGTCGCAGCAATTTTAGCAACATTCTGAACAACCGGAGCTTCTTCGCCCGCAGCAGGTTCGACATTCGGAGCCGCTTCACGCAACGCCGTTTGCGGAGGAGCATCGGCAGCCGCAACTTCGGCAACCGTTGGAATTTCAACCAGTTTGCACGATGTGAGCAAGTCTTTAGAATCAACCGTCGATCCGTCAGCGACAGTCAACACCGGAGGGAGTTCGGTATTCGATGCCGCAAAATAGTTATTGAGAATAAGAACGCCGCCATTCGGGAAGGTCAGAATGAGATTCTGCCCGGCTTGAGCCGCGCTGGCTCCGGACATATCAAAATTGAGGTGATATTCGCGGCCGGCCTCGATATTGGCCTCGACCACTTGGCCGGGTTTCGGCACGTCAAACGCGAATTGACCGTCATCGCCGGCGAAATTCACAGGACCTTGCGCCAGCTGACCTTTGAGGTCATCCGGATAAATAATGGTGTTGTCCGAAAGCTGGATCAGGGTGTCGCGACCGCAAGACTGGGCGGAATTGGCCAGCTCGTCGAAATTTTCGACAACCAGACGCGAACCGTCGCGGAAGGAGATTTCGAGCTCGCCTTTTGGCAACAGCTGCATGGACGAGATACTGTCTTGGGAAAATGACAAGGTATTAACTTGTCCCGGATGAAGTGTGACAGGAAGGTCAAACACTTTGTTAGCTGCAGTTGAGCCGACGACGTGAACATCTTTGGGCATTGATTTTCCCCTCTTATAATGAAGAACACCGCTTTTCTTTTTTAAGATTATGCGGGCTTCTGTTTTAAAAAACTATGAAACTGGCAAGATTTCTAACATTTTTCCCCCGCCACAGCAAGAAATTATGTTAAAATATGGTAATTAAATTTAAATCATTTTCAGCAAAAATAAATAGTTATACGGAATATATATTTTATACTATGCGAGATTTATGTTTATTTACATATTGTTAGATGGTGGGTGGCGCGATAAAGATAAGGGTTTGCACCCCTCTCGCGCCCATACGTTATATTATGTAAAAAAATTAATAATTGCCCTTTGGGGGACAAAATCCTATACTCCTTTTCAGGCCCCGGTACAATCCTTGTGCCACCCGGACAAACCGTGTGGTAGGAGGGTGATGTACCGGGGCTCAACTTTAAGTGACGCGCCGACCACTCAATGCGTCCCGTCTCGAACGCTTTCTGGGTCCAGAAGAAGATGCCTTTGAAACTTGATAAAGTATCAGTTCTTGTTGTCGAGGACATTGCTCCGATGAGAAATCTGATTGTCGGTGTTCTGGAGGCTCTGGGAATTGGAATCATCAACACCGCAGAGCATGGGGGCAGCGGGTTCTCCGAATACCGCCGCAGCAACCCCGATATCATCATTACCGATTGGGAAATGGAACCGGTCAGCGGATTTGAGATGATAAAAAAGATCCGCCACGATCCAACCTCCCCCAACAAGACCATACCAATCATCCTCATTACCGGCTACAGCGCCAAAACCCGCGTCATAGAAGCACGGGATATCGGTGTTACCGAGTTTCTGACCAAGCCGTTTACAGGACAGGATTTGGCCAAGCGCATCACCCACATTATCAACAAACCCCGTGACTTTGTCGAAACGCACTCGTTTTTTGGTCCTGACCGCCGCCGCAAAAAGATTGATGATTACGAAGGCCCTAAACGACGGGATGCCGACGGCGGCAGCGACAATATCTGGGATGTTAAAATCGAATAGACCGGATTCCAAGAAACCTGATTGATAGCACCTCATGACTGCAAAACCACCCAAAGCCAAAATATACAAAGCCTCAAAAGCGCTCCAGCTTAAAGCCGGAACGGGTGACCTCTCGCCGGATAAAGTGATAAGAGCCAACCGCGTTATCGAAGAAAACACGATTGATTTTTCCGAGATTGCCGACGATTTTCTTCTGCGCCTTCTTGAGGGCGTTCGAAAAGCACGGGCTGGCGCCGGGACACAGGATGAACTGATTGCCGGCTTGGTCAAACCGGTCATGTCGCTCAAAGCGCACGGGAAGATGTTCCAGTTCGAACTGGTTTCAGCCTTGGCCGATATTGTATTGGGGTTTTTGGAGCACATCCGCGAACTGGATGCCGACGTGATTGATATCGTTGAAGCCCATCACAAAACCTTAAGCCTTATCATAAAAAAGGGAATTCGCGGCAATGGCGGAAGCTCGGGGCCAATGCTCAAAGCCGAACTGAATGATGCGTGCCAGCGTTACTACAACAAAAATCCGCACAATTTCATCTCGCACTAGATCACTTCGTACAGTCATCAAAATTAAACGCGGCCCTAAAGCCGCGTTTTGACTATGATACAAAGGAAGAATGTTAACAGATACTGACGCGCCGGACCTGACGAATCTGCGGGATATTACCGATCTTGGCAAACAGGGTATCGTCAACGCGCGAATCAAGGGACACAAGCGCTACAGCCGTGCCGCCGCTCGAAATCCGGCCCAAACGAAAATCGGCGATATTGCAGCCCGCATCCGCAAGAAGTGTTCCAAGTGCGCCGATCATGCCCGGCTTATCATCATTCTTGATAATCAGCATATTCTGGCTCAAAGCGGCTTCAATCGGAACACCTTCGATCCGGACAATCCGCGGTTCGGAACCGGCAAAGAGCGTCCCGACGACATCATGGATCGCATTCTCGCACGTAATCTTGACCTCAATGGCAACCGGCCAATCAATCGACTCGTCTTGATACGTATCCGTCACCGTAATCTTTTGCGACTTGGCAATCATCGGAGCGTTCACAAGATTGACATGCTCGGTCACTGCCGCAAGAATCGACGCAAGGATGCTCGCGGTGATCGGGCGGGTATTCACTTGGGTAATCGCGCCGATATAACGGATATCAATGGCCTTGATCCCGCTTTCGACGATTTGTCCGGCCAGCTGGCCGACATGGTTGGCAAGCGCGAGGTAAGGTTTAAGCTTTGGCGCATCATCCGCTGAAATCGACGGCATATTGACCGCGTTGGTCACAACGCCTTTGAGCAGGAAATCGGACATTTGCTCGGCCACTTGTATAGCCACATTGACCTGTGCCTCCGATGTCGACGCCCCGAGGTGCGGCGTACAGATCACATTCGGGTGTCCAAACAGAACATTCTGCTCGGCAGGCTCGACTTCAAACACATCAAGGGCAGCACCGGCCACATGGCCACTATCAAGAGTCGCCTTGAGATCCGCCTCGACAATCAAGCCGCCACGCGCGCAGTTGATAATCCGGACGCCTTTTTTCATTTTGGCAAGTGCTTCCGCATTGATCATCTTGTTGGTCTTGTCGGTTTTCGGCACATGGATCGTGATAAAATCGGCCTGCGCATAAAGCGTATCGAGATCAACCTGTTTCACTCCGAGCTCAGCTGCACGTTCACTGGTGAGGAACGGATCAAACGCGATAACGCTCATCCCGAGGCCAATAGCACGGTTTGCTACAATCGCGCCGATATTGCCACAGCCAATCACGCCAAGAACCTTGGCGTAAAGCTCGACACCCATAAATTTGCTCTTCTCCCATTTTCCGGCATGGGTCGACGCGCTCGCTTGCGGAATCTGGCGAGCCAAAGCCATCATCATCGCCACAGAATGTTCCGCCGTTGTAATCGAATTGCCGAACGGGGTGTTCATCACCACAATACCGGCCGACGTTGCGGCCGGAACATCGATCGTATCAACACCGATTCCGGCGCGGCCAATGACTTTGACTGAAGTCGCCGCTTTCACCACATCCGCCGTCACTTTGGCGGACGAGCGGCACGCGATCCCGTCATACGATCCCACCAGCGGAATAAGCTCTTCAGGGGACAAACCGGTTTTGATATCAAAATCAATCCCGTTACGGCGGAAAATCTCCTCCGCTTGCTTGTCCATCTTATCGGCAATCAATACTTTTGGCATGCGACACTCCTCTTGGCCTTCGGGCTCTGAAAAACGGCTGAAAACGAGGATAGTCTAGAATATCTGTGCGGCATTGCAACAGGATTCTAAAGCCCCTCTTGCGCCATACCTCAAGGTACGATATGCCGAGATATGACTATTCGCATGACCACACTCCCCAGCGGCCTCCGTATTGTAACCGACTCCGCTCCCTCCGTTGAAACCCTAGCCATCGGTGTTTGGGTCGGCGTAGGGACGCGCCATGAAGACGCTGCGGAAAACGGCATCGCCCATATGCTTGAACACATGATGTTCAAAGGAACGACGTCACGAACGTCCAAACAAATTTCCGACCTGATCGAGAACGCCGGCGGCCACATGAACGCCTACACCGGCCGCGAGATTACCGCCTACTATATTACGATCCTGAACGATCATCTTGATCTGACCATCGATGTGCTCTCGGACCTCATCCAGAATTCGACCTTTCCCGAAGACGAAATCGATCGCGAACGAGCCGTCATCATTCAGGAAATCAAAATGTACGAAGACAGCCCCGACGATCTGGTCTTCGATTACGCGCAGCAAAACGCCTACCCCGGCCAATCGCTCGGCGCCTCGGGTCTTGGCCTTCCGGACATTATTGCCAAAATCGGCCAAAAGGATTTGAAACGATATATTTCGACTCATTACAGTCCCGACCGCATGGTTATTTCTGCGGCTGGAGATATCGACCACGACATCTTCGTCACCAAAATCGCTAAAGCCTTTGACCACCTGCCGGCTCCGAACGGATCGATCGGAAAAGGTTTGGTTCCGGCAAACTTCGCGCCATCGCCCATGCTCATGGAAAAGGACACCGAGCAAGTCCATTTCATTCTGGCCTTTAACGGCATCTCGCGCCTTGACCCGCGCCATGCCACCCAGCGCGTCCTCTCGAATATTTTGGGCGGCGGAACGTCCTCACGCCTGTGGCAGGAAATCCGCGAAAAGAACGGACTGGTCTACAGCATTTATTCCTACCTCGACAGTTATCAGGACGGCGGTCTTATGGGCGTTTACGCCGGAACCGGCGCCGACGAAATTGCCAAGGTCGTGCCTCTGGCGATTGAGCAGATCAAGAGCATGAGCGAACATATTGACGACGACGAAATCGCGCGTGCCAAGACCCAGATTATCTCGAGCGTCCGTATGGGCCGCGAGAAGATGATGACCCGCACCGATCAGCAAGGCCGTTACGTCCTTGGTCATGGCAAACCGTTTGATGTGCCATCGTTTGTCGAGCGAATTTCCGCCGTCACAGCTAAAGACGTCATGGAATTGGCAAAGGCTCTCTATTCCCAGGAACCGCTGATTGCCGCTCTTGGCCCGTTAGGCCAGATGATGTCGGTGAGTGACATTAAAGCCCGCCTCGCCGCCTGACACACTGACAAGCTGACACGCGGATCTAGGCCGTTCCGGCTTCGAGGGTCATCTGCACCGGATTGACGCCAAGGCGCGAATAGGCACGATCCCAGCGATCTTCAAGCGGCGTATTGAACAAGATGTCATAGTCGGCATCGACCACCAGCCACGCATTCTCGAGCAATTCCTGATCGAGCTGTCCCTCTCCCCAACCGGAATAACCAAGAACCATCAGCCCTTCACGGGGCGTAGCCCCTTCAGCAAAGGCTTGCAAAGCTTCAAGGTTGGCGCTCACCGAAACACCGTCAGTGACCGGCACCGTATTTTCATGCGAAAAATCAGCTGTGTGCAGCAAAAATCCGTGCTGGATATCCACCGGCCCGCCATTAAGGAGACGGATATTCTCGCGCCGGATCACGACGTTCTCCAAGCCGGTCTCTTTGAGCAGACCGGCAAAATCAAGTGATTCAAGGGGAATATTGACCATAAATCCCATCGCGCCTTTGGCATCATGGGAAATAATAAAGATCACGGACTTACGAAATCGGGGATCACCGATCGTCGGCGTTGATAACAGGAGTTTGCCCTTGAGGCTCTGGGAGAGTGCCGTTGCTTGCATAACCAAAATATAGCGCGTTCGCCGGACAAAAATACAGTCTTCTCGTAATAAATCATGGTGAGGCTCTCCTTTCTTTAAATAATTATTTACATATTACATGATAGCATGCGGGTGTAATAGGGGGAAATTATGGTAGATCAAGCACAAATGGCGGCTCGGCTTTCAGATAAGGAGCTTGATCGCGCAACCGATTCAGTCATCAAATACCTTGCAGGAGAGGAGCAATCCCCCGAAGCCGCAAAAGCGGCACGTGCCCTACTCAATACCCTCCCAAAAGAAGAACTCGACGAGTTAAAGAGACTCAGCCAGAAAGCAACCCAAGGCCCGCCAAAACTCGAACCGGGCGTTATATACGGAATTTATATCGACTACCGGAAAATTGCGGCCGACCAAGAAGAAGGGCGTAACGGTATACGCGATAAATTGCGCGCCAACAGCGACAACAATCCGGCCGTTAAAGAAAAATTGATCGAGCTGGTAGAAAAAACACCGCAGCAGCCGGTGCCTGATGCGCCCCCACTTCGACCAGGACGTCTCAAACTCGATGATCTACTTACTCGCAATGAACCGCTCGCCATAGAACAGCAACAAGCTTATCTCAAAGTTCTGGGGTATGACGTCGGAAAAAGCGGCCTCGACGGTAAAGCCGGACAAGGCAGCATGACGCAAAAAGCGCTGGATGAATTTGCCAAGAAGAGTGGTATCGACCCGAAAGACACAGACGCTGTCCAGAAAGCCCTTCTGAAAGCCGTTCAAAATTCACCCGAAGCCAATGCGCTTGCCGAGCGTACCCAGAAAGCCCTTCAATCAGGCGCCTCAGCAAAACCCGAAGACGTCAAAACCCTTCAATGGATTCTTAAAGGTAACGGCGCTGCAATGCCGAATTCACTTAAAGGTGGGCGCATGGACGGTATTGCCGGCCCTGAAACCAAAACCCAATTGACACTCCATCTGGACAAAGACCGGAAACCCGCGCTTGCGGATCAACCGGCTCCTTCCGATCAGCCCTTTTACAAAAAGCTCAAACTCTTCCGCGACAATTCCGATGACATTATAATGGGCAGAGGAAACGCGGCGGATCTCGACCCCAAACTCGATCAGAGACTTGGATCGGGTGTCCACGGCATTGAGCTGGACACAGGGGAGCAAGGGCCCACAGGAAGGCCATCTAAACTCGGTCAATTTCAGGATGCCGCCCGTGAATTCGGGATAGATCCTTCGGAGGTTGCCGAGCCGGACGATGGAGCAGATAGCGCACCAAAAACAGTGCGCCCTGCAGCATTGACCGCCAAAGCACCATCGTAATACGGCGCACGAAATAATACGAACCAGCCCCTTGTCCTAGGCAAGGGGCTTTGTCATAGGAACGAATACAGCCGTAACCTTTTGCATACTATAGTCACTTGAGATAATAATCGGACGATTTGATGATATTGATGATGGGGTCATTTGGTTTGGATTGACGGATTTTTTTGAGAGTGCCAAAAGCCTTTTCGATGGGATTAAAGTCTGGAGAATACGGCGGTAACGGCA
>JBPXJO010000025.1:0-8292 GCA_051715325.1 Alphaproteobacteria bacterium
AGGAGAAAACTCTCCTTCTTAGAAAACAGTTGCATGCCAACTCAAAGGCAGCTTAACATCAACACATAAACCATCTACGAGGGGCCACTACACCACCTTAATTTATCATCCCATCTGTCCAATAGGTTCTGACGACATACACATCAGCGCAAAGACAGGCGACAAGGCACTGCCTTCTGGAGCAACGGCCGCCAATATGCTAGGCTTAAGCACTCAAGTTTCTGCAAAACCTGTCTTTGTGACCAATGGAAAATCAAGAAGCAAGTCTCTGGCTGGGCGCATAATCACCCTGAAACATGCGAGAGTTCCAATCATAGACAATATGCCGGATACAGTTAATCTGGCACTTCAGGCACTCTCCTATCTCGGTAAGGATGGAGTTGATCACCAGACCATTGTACAATGCGCAAGTCGTTTAGCGGATGCAGACGTAAAATATCTTACAAAGGCCTCTCATCAGGTTCCTGGGTGGATAGCTGATATTATTTTACAAATAAAGATGGCAAAATATGGACAAATTCACGCAACTACCTAATCAGGAACGCTACGATATTCTGCAAGAGGCCGCTTCACAAAGAGGCCTAACAGATATTATTCTTGAGAAAGATTTTTGGGTCTGCTGGACACTAAAACGGCTCTTCTTATCGCCCGCTTTATCTCCCTATTCGCATCTAAATAAAACAATCCATAGTTAAATTACTGTACCTCATTCAGAGTTTTATAGCTCTAAGCCGCAAAGCATTCGCAATTACGGACACAGAACTAAGCGCCATCGCCGCCGCCGCGATAATGGGGCTGAGAAACAAACCAAATACCGGGTACAGAACACCGGCCGCCACCGGAACGCCGGCCGCGTTATAAATGAAGGCAAAAAACAGGTTCTGGCGAATATTCCGCATAACCGCCCGTGACAGCTTTCGCGCCCGTGCGATACCCGTAAGATCCCCTTTCAGTAACGTGACACCCGCGCTTTCCATCGCCACATCCGTACCCGTGCCCATCGCAATCCCAATGTCGGCAGCGGCCAAGGCCGGCGCGTCGTTTGTGCCATCACCCGCCATGGCGACGATGCGGCCTTCATTTTGCAGTTTTTTGATGAGCTTGCCTTTGTCTTCAGGCAAAACCTCGGCTTCGACCTCGTCAATACCCAACTGACGCGCCACGGCCTGCGCGGTGGTTTTATTATCACCCGTGAGCATCACGACACGAATTCCGGCCTTTTGTAACTCTTTGAGCGCTTGCGGTGTCGTGTCCTTGATAGGATCAGCGATTGCCAGAAGTCCTGCCAATCTCCCATCAACCGCCGCAAAAATCACCGTCGCGCCGTCTTTACGTAGGGTATCGCCCTGAGCTTCCAAAGCTGAAACATCAATGCCCAGATCATTCATCATCTTGACATTGCCAAGCGCTACCGCGCGGCCAGACACCTTGCCGACCACGCCTTTTCCGGTGGGCGAGTCAAATTCGTCTGCCTTGGCGATGGTAATGCCTTTTTCCTTCGCTGCCACGACAATAGCGTGAGCCAAGGGGTGTTCGCTTCCCTGTTCCAGGGACGCTGCCAAGGACAGCAGATCAACCTCGGACATTCCTTGAGCGACAATGCGGGTTACTTTGGGTTTGCCTTCAGTGAGCGTTCCTGTCTTATCGACGACAAGCGTATCTATTTTTTCCATACGTTCCAGAGCTTCAGCGTTCTTGATCAAGACACCGGCTTGTGCGCCGCGTCCCACGCCCACCATAATCGACATCGGCGTGGCAAGACCGAGAGCACAGGGACAAGCGATAATCAGAACGCTGACCGCCGCGATCAGACCGTAGCTAAAGGCGGGTGATGGGCCGAACGCGAACCACGCTATAAAAGCGATAATGGCAACCAGAATGACAGCAGGTACAAACCATGCGGAGACCTGATCGGCCAGCCTTTGAATAGGTGCGTGGCTGCGCTGCGCTTCCGCGACCATCTGTACGATGCGCGATAGCATGGTGTCGCCACCGACACGCTCCGCTTTCATGACAAAACCGCCAGTCTGGTTCATAGTGCCGCCAATCAGAGAGGCGTCCTTTTCTTTCATAACGGGCATAGACTCTCCCGTCACCATGGATTCATCGACCGCGCTTTTGCCTTCGACAACCACGCCGTCAACAGGAACTGTCTCTCCTGGACGCACACGCAAAAGATCGCCCGCGTGAACATGACTAAGCGGAATATCCTCTTCCGATCCGCCCGCGTTAATCCGGCGGGCAGTTTTGGGCGACAAATTCAAAAGCGCCTTGATCGCGCCGCCCGTTTTTTCCCGCGCGCGCAGTTCCAGAACCTGTCCCAGTAACACAAGCACCGTGATCACGGCGGCAGCTTCGAAATAGACTGGAACCGATCCGTCCTGGCGGCGGAACCCGTCGGGAAACACATCCGGCATCAGTGTGGCGACAATGCTGTAAAGCCAGGCAACGCCTGTACCGATAGCTATGAGCGTGAACATATTCAAATTGCGCGAGACGATGGACGCCCAACCACGTTCAAAGAACGGCCAGCCCGCCCACAACACGACAGGCGTTGCCAGCGCCAGTTGTATCCAGTTGGATGTCGCGCCCGTAACAAAGTGGAGATTGGTTAAATGCGCTCCCATTTCCAACATAAAGACCGGAAGCGTCAGAACAAGGCCAATCCAAAAACGCCGTGTCATATCGATCAATTCATGGTTCGGGCCTTCTTCGCCCGTCATCACTTCGGGTTCCAGAGCCATGCCGCAGATGGGACAGTTGCCAGGCCCGACTTGACGGATTTGCGGGTGCATCGGGCAGATATAAATCGTTCCCGCTGGCGCGTCCGCAATCGGAGCCTTCTTCGCCTGATGATCAGGCCCATGCATCGCGCAACACGAGCCATGCGACGGTTTTTCTTGGGGTTTTTGACTATCGTGATGATGGTGCGAATGATTGGTCATGGCTGATATTCCTTATTCGTCAAATTTTGAAAATAAACGGGTGACTTCCTCGATGGATTTCATGCGGCTGGCCTTGTCACCGCCCTGCATGGCGCTCGTCACGCACAAGGACAAATGGCGGCGCAGGATTTCAGCTTCAATGCCCTTGACTGCCGAACGCACAGCCCGCAGCTGGGAAAGGATTTCAGGGCAATAACGGCCTTCTTCGACCATCTTCTTAACCCCCTCAATTTGACCCGCGATGCGGTTCAAACGCTTGATTTCTGCCTCGTGGGACGGGTGGTGTTTGGGGCTTGGCATTAGCCTCTCCATTCGATTTACATACCTTATAGGAGTATATAGTATCATGCATCATGTAATCAAGACCCTTCCTAAAAAAACAGCCCGCCAGAAGGCTCCGGCAGGCTGCTTCGATATGTATAAGATGTGCTAATTTTGCTTCTTGTCGTCGTGATGGTGTTTATGCCCAAAGATATGCATCAGTGGACAGGCTAACAAGAAAAGATACGGCAACGCCACTGCCAGATGCGCCAGATGCATGGTCAAGAGATAATAGCTGACACTAGCTAGACCTAAAATCAGAATGATCCCCTTCCATGAGAGAATCCAGGACAACAATCCTTTATGGTGATTTGCACAATGTTTGTCGTGCATGACGCTTCTCCTTAATGATGTTGTTGGTGACTATCATCGCTTTTTGAAGGTGATGGGGCCGCTTCCTTTTGGCCTTGTTGCATCATCATGTCGTTATTCATATCCATACTTTGCATATGTTCATGCTTCATTTCCGGCATTGGGCCGGTGGCGAACTTGTTGAAATTTTCTTTGCTCTCAAAGTAATAGGTCATGCCGTGCGTATCCGCACCGATGACGGCGCTGGCTTTATCAACGGATTTTCCGCTCACGGGATCAGTTGCAGTGCGTAAAGAAGCATCGTTTTTAAGTTTATCCGCACACATCGGGCAGCATCCGTAATAGGTCTTACCTTCGACCTCGATTACGATTTGCGGCTTGTCGAACATCTTGTTGTTCATCATGCACACGTACTGCGCCTCAGCGGGTTTCAGCCAAGCCTCGTCATGCGCATGGCCCGTGTCTGCGGCCATGGCCGGAGCGAATGTGGTTAAAGTCATCATCAATGCCAGTAAAAACGTTTTCATGGTTATTCTCCTTTATCAGTTGGCTTATTCCACGGTTATACCAAACGGCGCGAAGATATCCTTCCCATCGATGCGAACCTGGGCGAAGAGCTTTACGAAGCCCGCCTTTTCAGGCTCGATGTGGAACTCTAGCTTCGACCCACCGCGCTCGGCATCGCTTGTCGGTTCCTTGCCCATAGGATGGACATGAAGGACGGAATTATAATCTTCGGTAAAACCGACCACATGCGCGAAAGCGCCCATCACAGGCTCCAGTCCGGTAAAAGGCTGGCCACCCTTGGTAACGACGACATTCCCCATCACGGGACTGCCCGCTTTAGGCTCGCCATCTAACGTCAAGCTAAAGGTATAGCCGTCCACCGTCGCCGTCATGCTTGTGGCTTTATCGATGCTGGCCTTTTCCTTGGCTAGTGTTCTCATGTCGGCTTGCACATATTCCTGTTTGCCCGTAGAGACGGGGATCACATCCGCCCACACACGGTAGCTGTCGTTTTTCAAAGGCGTGAAGTCGAAGACATACTCGCCTGTATTTTTGCCCGCAACAGGATGAATGTGGTGGTAATCGGTCAACGTTGGGTCAACGATCAGCAAGTGCAGTTTTTTGGTGTGAGCTTCCTTGAGGTCGTCCAGCGTCAGCGGCTTGTCATCGGCAACCGCATTCAGCTTTACGGTCACTTGCGTGGTCTTTCCTGCCTCTAAAGGAGCGGCAGGTTCAAGCGCCAGCTTAACCGTGTTTTTTGCGGCCATAGCTTCCATCTTGTCTCCGCCATGTCCCATCGCGTCATGAGACATGCTTGCGGCAGATGTTGTTGAACCATGACCTTCAGCATGGTCACCAGCGGCATAAGCTGCGGCTCCCGTTGTCAAAATCGTCGTAACGAGCAGTGCGTGAAGTAATTTCATCTTTGGGCTCCTTATTTTAAGCTTGCTTCGATCAATTTTACAGCGCCCTGAGCCTTTTTAGCCTCTTTTTCAGATTTTACAGGGTCTTTCTCGTGAGTCATGACATGAAAATCGTCCAGCGCCTTGGAAAACTGATTGAGAGAACTTTCAAGGCGTGTTTTTTTATCATTAGGGAGAGTTGCCGCATGGCGCTTCAGAACGTCAATAGATTCCTGCATCTCAACCGTTTTCTCGTGCCATTTTTCCATGATCGGCCCGTCGGAAAACATCTCGGCGCGGTTTTTCTCAGACACGGTGTCGGCCATCAGAACAACCCCCTCTTGAAGAACCGTCAACGCCTCTGTTGGATTGCGCGTTTCGGCAATGGAGGCTTCATGCTGCTGACCTCCATGGTCTTCATTGCCGTGTGCAAAGGCTGGCTGGTTCAATCCCGTCAGGGCGATTATGGCGGCGGTAAGCAGTAGTTTTTTCATGGATGGTCTCCTTCATTGGGTTATGGCTTGGGGTAATAGAGTTGAGATTGGTTTTTTACCGAACTTCCAGAACACGAGCGGGCGCACGGTCAGGTCAAGCAAGGTGCTGGAGAACAGACCGCAGAAAATGACCACGGCGACGGGATGCAATAATTCACGCCCTGGCTCGTCAGCGGCGATGACTAGCGGGATCAGCGCCAAGGACGCCGTCAGCGCCGTCATCAACACAGGGATGATCCGCTCGGACGTGCCGCGATAGACCATGGACAGATCAAACTTCTCGCCTTCATGCTCCATAAGGTGAATATAGTGCGCGATCATCATGATGCCGTTGCGGGCCGCAATCCCCGTCAAGGTCACAAATCCCACCATGGTGGCGATTGAGAATACCCCACCTGACAGCCAGACACCAATCACCGCGCCGATAAAGGCCAGTGGAATAGAGGTCATGACTTGCAGGGCAAGATTGGCGCTCTTGAAGTGGACGTATAAAACCATGAACATCCCCGCGAGGGAAAACAGGCTTAAAAGCGCGATCAAACGCGAGGCGCTGGCCTGGCTTTCGAACTGACCGCCATAGGTGACGTAATATCCTTGCGGCAGACGCACCTTGCTGTCGATGGCGGCTTGTACTTTCTGCACCACGCCCACGAGATCACGGTCGGACACGTTGGCCTGAATTACAATCCGGCGCTGCGCGTTTTCACGGTTGATGATATTGGGTCCTTTGGCATCCTGTACGGTAGCAATCGCCTGGAGCGGTACAACATTACCGTCTTTGGTATCAACAGGAATTTGCTTGATCGCCTCGACATCGCTCCGTGCGGCATCGGACAGGCGCATGACAATGTCATAGGTGCGCTGCCCATCCAGAACTTGTCCAACGGCCTTGCCCTGCATCGCAAGCTCGGCATATTCGGCGGCTTCGCCAGACAAGAGGCCATAGGACGCGGCTTTCTCACGGTCAAACAACACATGCACCTGCGGGATCAAAACCTGTTTTTCGACGGACAGGTCAACGACACCATCGACTTCGCTCATCGCTTGACGGATTTCTTCTGCCTTGGCGCGTAGGACGTCAAGATCGGTACCGAAAAGCTTGATAGCCATCTGGGCGCGGACGCCGCTCATCATATGGTCGATACGGTGGGAAATCGGCTGGCCAATATTGACGGCGATGCCAGGGATTTCATCGAGACGGTTGCGGATATCGGCAAGGATGTCGGCGCGGGAGCGCTCCGATTCCTTCAGCTCGACTTCGATCTCGCTCGAATGTACGCCTTCCGCATGATCATCGCGTTCGGCTCGGCCCGTGCGGCGGCCTGTTTCAGACGCTTCCGGCACCTGACGGATCAGGTTTTCGGCAATCGTGCCGATGCGGTTAGACTCGGCAAGGCTTGTGCCAGGCGGCGTCAGGATATTGATGGTCACGGAGCCTTCGTTAAACTGCGGTAAAAACTCCTTCCCAAAGAACGGCACAAGCGCCATGACGCTAATCGTCACCAAAGCGACGAAGGTCAGCACAATCCAGCTATGGGGGAAGGCAAAATTCAAGACGCGCTTTTGCGCTCCCTTGATCGTGCGGACAAGCCAGCCATCATGCTCATCGCTCATACGTTTCATGTTCGGCAGCAGATAAGAGCAAAGCGCGGGCGTTAACGTCAATGACACAAATAAAGACGCGACAATGGAGGTGATATAGGCAATTCCAAGCGGCAAGAAGATCTTGCCCTCGATACCGCCCATCGCAAAGAGCGGGATGAAGACCAACACCACGATGATGGTTGCGAAGACAATGGAGTTCCGTACCTCACTGGAGGCTTCATAAATTACCTGCAGCGGGTTACGCGGCTTTTCGGCGTGGCGGTTTTCACGCAAGCGGCGGAAGACGTTTTCAACATCCACGATTGCATCATCGACCAGTTCTCCGATTGCAACCGCCAGACCGCCCAAGGTCATGGTGTTGATGCTCAAACCAAAGTATTTAAAGACGATGGCCGTCAAAACAAAAGAGAGTGGAATGGCCGTCAAGGTAATGAAAGTCGTGCGAAAATTGAGCAGAAAGAGGAAGAGAACAATCGCCACCAGAATGGCTCCATCACGCAAAGCCTCTTCTACGTTTTTAATCGCCCGCTCGATAAAGGTTCCCTGTTTGAAGATCTCACCACGAATCTTCACGCCTTGGGGTAAGGTTTTTTGAATGCTGGCCAGTTCCGCCTCGACCGCTTCGGTGAGCTTGATCGTATCGGCGCCTGGCTGTTTTTGAATGGACAGAATAACGGCGGATTGGCCGTTGACGCTGGCATCCCCGCGCTTCGCGAGTGGCCCGCCGAGTTTGATGTCGGCTACCTGATCAAGGGTAAGCGGCGTTGGGCTGCCATTATCCTGTGGCAGCGGGGATTTTGCTAAATCTTCGACAGTTTTAACCCTAGCCACGTTACGGATCAAACTCTCTTGATAGTCTGAGAGCAGGAATCCGCCCGTGGCATTGATGTTCGAGCCTTCAATCGTGGCCTCGACGTCATGTAAGGTGACGCCGTAATTTTTAAGCTTCAAAGGGTCGACCAGCACCTGATACTGCTTCAGTTCGCCGCCGATCACCGAAACTTGCGATATGCCGGAAATGGAAAGGATGCGGTTGCGGATATCCCACTCGGCAATCGTACGCAAATCCATGCCATTGATCTTTGGATCCTCACTGGTCAAGCCCACCAGCATGATCTCGCCCATAATTGAAGAGATCGGCCCCATGACGGGGCGAACGTCCTGCGGCAGGGTTTCCTGGGCCTGTTGCAGCTTTTCCGCCACGAT
>JBPXJO010000026.1:0-14595 GCA_051715325.1 Alphaproteobacteria bacterium
GATGCGATTGCCTATCTATTCGATGCCAAGAAAAAAGGCCCGAATGCCGGAGATATCAAAACTATTGAAAAACTAACGGACATTGTAAAACAGCGTCCGGTCTTTCTGGTTCTCAACAAAGTTGATGCGATCCAAAAACCCAAACTTCTGGAACTGACCGCCAAACTCAATAGCTTGTGCCCGTTCACCTCCACCTTCATGATCTCGGCCTTGAATGGTGACGGTGTAAAAGATGTAATGACCGCGTGCGCCAAGATCGTCCCCGAAAGTAACTGGATGTTTGAAGGCGATCAGATTACCGATATGCCGATGCGTTTGCTCGCCGCCGAACTCACGCGTGAGCAGGTGTTTCTTCAGCTCCATCAGGAAATTCCCTACGAGATTACGGTTGAAACCGAAACATGGGAACATTTCGACAATGGCAGTATCCGGATTGCGCAAACGATCCACGTAACTCGGGACAATCTCAAATCCATCATTCTCGGAAAAGGCGGTGTGCGCCTTCGCGAAATTGGTGCTCGTGCGCGCGCCGAACTCGAAAAAATGATGGAAACACAAGTGCATCTGAAGCTCTTTGTACGTGTCACTGAAAAATGGAAAGACGATCCGCTCTATTATTCGGAGTGGGGACTCGATTCCGGTGCATAACTCGCGCGTGAATCCTTTTTTCTGTTCGTTGTGGATAAAAGCAGAAATCGAATCACAGATTCTTGAGTCGCGAATCATCCCGCTGATAAGGTGAATCCAGTTCCAAGAAAAACAAGGCCCTTATTGTAAGCGAATATGCACTATTCGGGCTGTGCATCTGGAGGAGAGAGCAAGGAATGAGCTGGACGGACGAGCGCGTAGCGCTTCTAAAACGACTCTGGGGAGAAGGTAAAACAGCCGCAGAAATCGCTAAATTGATCGGCGGCGTTACCCGTAACGCCGTCATCGGGAAAGCACATCGCCTGAAATTGTCAGGCCGTGTATCACCTATTCAGGAAAATGGCGAGATCAGCTCGCCGGTTGCACGGGCCCCGCGCAAAGTATCGGAACCTCGAGCCAAAAAAGTGACCACCCGCGATATTATCGCTCCGGTCATTATGCCGAAAATCGAAGAAGATTTTTGTGTTGGCGAAGGCGTTCAGCTGATCGAGCTTCGTGAGGGAATGTGCCGCTGGCCGGTAGGTGACCCGAAAGAAGAAGGATTCAAGTTCTGCGGCGGAAAATCGGCCGAAGGCGTTCCTTATTGCGATCATCACTGCCGCGTTGCCTATCAGGTTAACACCAAGAGCAAATTGCGTATTGATGAGCTGGCAAAAATTGACTCGGATGTCATCCGTAAAAAAGCCAACGCTTAAGTCGAAACAAACAGATATAAGCAAAACCCCGCGTCAATGCGGGGTTTGGTTTTTTAAGATTGTCGCTTGAGAGCAAAAAAAGATTTAAGGAGGGCTGCCGCATCATCGGCCAGAACTCCGCTCACAATCTCAGGCTTGTGATGAAGCTGCGGGTGGGTATAAAGGGCGACCGGAGTTGAAATTCCGCCGCTTTTGGGGTCGCTCGCTCCGAAATAGACTGTGCCGATACGGGCAAAACTGATCGCCGCCGCGCACATCGGGCAAGGCTCGAGCGTCACATATAAATCATATTCTGGAAGGCGCTGTACCCCAAGTTCACGGCAAAGGTCACGCAAAACCAGAATTTCGGCATGGGATGTGGGATCGGCGTGCTCAATGGTGCGATTTCCGCCTCTCGCCACGATATCACCACTTGCGCGGTGAACAAGAACCGCACCAATCGGAACTTCATCCCGACCAGCCGCCAAACGCGCCTCTTCCAGAGCCGCCTGCATTCGGGTAAGGTGGGGATCATCAACCATAAAGGCTTTGTAATGGCAAACAGCGAAAAAAGCAAAACAGATATTCATAACCCCGAACGCGGTGAGCGGATTGCCAAGGTTCTGGCCCGCCTTGGCGTAGCTTCGCGCCGTGATGCCGAAAAACTGATTGAAGCCGGACGCGTGGTCCTGAACGGCGAAACTGTGACATCGCCAGCGACCTTTGTAACCCCGCAAGACAAAATCGAAGTGGATGGACAAAAACAGGGCAAGAAGGACAAGACCCGCCTCTTTCTCTATCATAAACCATCGGGCCTCATCACCACGGCCAAAGACCCCGAAGGCCGGCCGACTGTGTTTGAACATCTCCCCGATGGCCTGCCGCGCCTCATCAGTGTCGGACGCCTCGATTTGAATACCGAAGGACTCTTGCTGCTCACGAATGATGGCGCTCTCTCTCGGATGCTCGAACTACCGTCAACCGGACTGGAACGGACTTACCGTGTGCGCGTCCACAAAGGTGACACCGGCCCGCGCAACAAATTGACACTGGACGAGCGCCTTGAAAAACTCGGCGAGGGTTTGGTCTGGAAAGGCATCCGCTACGGAAGTATCGCGGCCAAGGTCGATGAGCAGCAAAAAACCGATAGCCGCAATACATGGATCACCATGACCCTGACCGAAGGAAAGAACCGCGAGATCCGGAATGTGATGGAAGCCATCGGCTATCAGGTGTCGCGCCTTATCCGCGTTGCGTACGGCCCGTTTGAACTATCCGATTTGCCTCGTGGCGAGATTTACGAAGTTCCGGCGCGCGAGCTGAAAACAGCTCTTCCCGAAGACGTCCTCAAAGTCATCCAGTTATAGTTAAGGATACAGGATGCGGATTATCGGCGGATCATGTCGGGGCCACCCGCTCAAAACTCCATCGGGTCAGGATATTCGTCCGACCTCGGATAAAGTCCGTTTGGCCGTCTTTAATGCGCTTTTCTCGCGATCCGCAGTAGCCGAAGCCAGAGTTCTGGACGCTTTTTGCGGAACCGGAGCGCTGGGGTTAGAGGCGCTCTCGCAAGGTGCAGACGAGTGTTTGTTTTTGGACGCATCACGAACCTCACTCGCTCTTGCCAAGGAAAACGCCAACCAATTGGGGCTAATCGATCAAGCGCAGTTCCGTTTCGGTGACTCTCAAAAATTGGGAAAAAGAGATGATGCAATAGAGCCCCGCACATTGGTGTTCCTTGACCCGCCCTACCGCAAAGATCTTGTGCCGCAAACGGTATCGGCGTTAATGGCAGGGAATTGGTGCGCGGAAGAAGCTATTCTCGTGGTCGAGACGGAAAAAGAGGCCGATCTCTCCAAGCTGGAAGAAGCGGCCTCGATTATCTTCGACAAAACGTACGGCGAAACGCGCGTAACGTTCTGGCGCCTCACTTAGAGCGCGAAATACGCCAGCATTATAAGGCCGACGACGATCCGGTAATACGCGAAGGGCATAAAGTCATGGCGCGAAACGAATGACACGAAGAACTTGACGGCGGCGAGCGCGGCAAAGAACGAAACTACAAATCCGGTGGCCAGAATAAACCAATCATCTTGGGATAGCGTGCCTTCGTATTTGATCAGATCAAGGCCGCTCGCGGCAAACATGATCGGAATCGCCAGAAAGAAGGAAAACTCGGTCGCAACTTTGCGGTCAAGACCAAAGAGCAACCCGCCGATGATCGTGGCCCCCGAACGCGAAGTTCCGGGGATCATCGCGAGGGTCTGCGCAAATCCGACCAAGAGGCATTGTTTGAACGACATCTCTTCAATCGAGAACGTCCGCGCCACGGGTTTTTTCTTCTCGACAACCCAGATCACAATCCCGCCCAAAAACATGGTGGTGGCAACAACGATCGGCGAAAAGAGGTGAGCGTTAATCAGACTATGGAGCAGGAGTCCGAGTACGGCAGCCGGCATAAAAGCGACCAGAAGCTTCGCGACAAACATTTGCTGCGGACGTTTATGAAGGTGCAGTGCGACATCCAGAAGTTTTTCTTTATAGAGCCAGCACACGGCGAGAATTGCGCCAAGCTGGATCACCACAATGAAGAGATTGACAACCGGATGGTCGAACCCGAGAAAGTCGCGTGCAAGAATAAGGTGGCCGGTCGACGAGATCGGAAGAAACTCGGTCAAACCCTCAACAATGCCCATGATAACGGCATAAAAATAATCGATCAGCTGCATGGCGGGACAATGCCCCACTTGATTACCGAATTCAAGCGCGAAAGTCGCGATAGTTAGGATTTCGGGCGGGCTTCAAGATGAACGGTAACGGTTATGGCATCGGAAACCCATTCGGCCTTAGCGTCGGCGGCCTCGCCAATTCCGTACTCAAGACGCTTGAGCGGGAAACTCGCGTCAACGGTTGCTATCTTGTCTGCGCCTTGGGCAAAGCGGAACGGCAGGTCCAGTTTCTTCTCGATACCAAGTAATTTGAAAGTGCCGTGAGCCGTGTATTCGCCATCTTTGTCCTTGGTAAAGGACGCGCAGGTAAAGGTGGCTTCCGGAAACTTGGCTACATTCAGCCATTCGGAACCGGAGAGCGCGCCGTCATAGGTGGCGGTTCCGGTTTTGGCCGAACCCATGGAAAACGTCAGAAGGGCGGTTGAGTGTTCAGGGTCATTCGGGTCAAAAGAAACAACCGACTGGAACTCGCCGATTCTACCGGTAAAAGCATTTCCACTTTCGCTTCCCGAAAATTGGACAAAACTTTTATCGGGACTAACGGTCCAATCGAGCGCATGGGCTTGACCAACTCCTGCCACGAGACTGAGTGAAATGGACGCAAGGGCAAGAGAGCGAAAGCGCATATTGGTCTCCGTTAGGCGGATGGAGGCTTCAGGAACGGAAGCATCCGGGTCAATGTGTTATCTTTAACGATAATGTGGTGCTTAAGCGCCGCGCCGATATGAAGGGCGATCAAGGTAATGGAGATCCAGGCGAGAGTTTCGTGGATTTCCCCGAAACTATGTGAAACTTCTTGTTTATTTTCGACCGCATTAAGGACCGGAAGCTGAGGCCATTCGAATAATCCGAACCAGATGGTCGGAATACCGCGCGGACTGCTGGAGACCAGAGCCCATCCGGTGAGTGGCAGTCCAATCATCAAAGCGTAGAGAGCGAAGTGAACAGCGTGAGCTGCAAATTTTTCCCAAGGGGCCATCCCGTCGGCAAGGGCAGGCGGGCGATGCGCCAGACGCCAGAAGAGGCGAACAAAACTCAGAACGAGAACAGTCAATCCAAGTGATTTGTGAAACTGGAAGGCGGCAAAGCGCATATCCTGAGGGAAGTCTTCCATGGTGAGGCCAAGCGCCAAAAGAAGAATAATGGAAATACCGATGATCCAGTGAAGGGTAATGGCTACTTTGGTGTATTGATCGGTGGGCGTGCTCATGGAAGGAATCCTTATATTGATGGCACCCAATGCAAAAAGAATAAATTGGACGCTGGCTCTAAACCTAGAATTCAGATAGGCTGGTGTCAAGATGCGTACGCTTTATCATCTCTGGCTTCAGCCCTTTTCCCGCAAAATTCGGATAATCCTATCCGAAAAGGGACTCGATTTTGAATTGAAGCTGGAAAAAGTCTGGGAGCGTCGCACCGATTTTCTCGCCCTCAATCCGGCCGGAGATGTTCCGGTTCTGGTCGAGCCGGACGGAACCACCTTATCCAACAGCTGGGTGATTGCCGAATATCTCGAAGAAGTCTACCCGAGCATCAATCTTCTTGGCAGCGATCCGGTGCAGCGCGCGGAAACCCGTCGCCTGACGACATGGTTTGATGTTAAATTCTCGCGTGAGGTCACCGATAACCTTGTCGGCGAGAAAATGATGAAGAGGTTCCTGAAATTGGGTGAACCGAATGCTCCGGCTATTCGCGCAGGCCACGCTAATATTCATTACCACCTCGATTACATCAGTTTTCTGACCGAGAAACGGAACTGGCTTGCCGGAGAACAGTTCTCGCAGGCCGATATTGCCGCCGCCGCGCATCTCTCGACAGTTGATTACATTGGTGATGTTCCATGGGATCAGCATCCGGGAGCGCATGAGTGGTACGCGCGGGTGAAATCCCGTCCGAGCTTTAGGGGAATTCTGGATGATCGTCTGCCGGGCTATGCGCCGGCCTCGCATTACGAAAATGTGGATTTCTAGGTTAGGTCCTTCCATCCAAAAGAATAAGGCTAGTCATAAAATGGCAAAAACCGCTTGTCTTTTTCGCAAGCGCAACATTATGATGTGTCAGAACATTCTGGGACACAGAGTGACTGAAATAAAATTATAAACAATCAAGTGCAGACTCGCGAATGACATCCGGAAATAAACTCTTTTGCTTCGGCTACGGCTATACGGCCCAATTTTTGGGTGTAGCGCTACGGTCATTGGGGCAAGACTGGTCTTTGGCCGGTACCACCCGAAGCAAAGAGCGCCGCACAGAGTTGCGCCATCGCGGTGTTGAAGCTTATGTTTTCGATACCGAGAAGCCCTTGGGCGATCCGGTCGCGATGATGGGCGGAACAACCCACCTTTTGATTTCCACACCGCCGGGGCCGGAAGGTGATCTGGTTTTCGGTTATCACGCCGATGATATCGTTCATCTTATGCCGGACCTTAAATGGATTGGCTATCTCTCGACCACAGGTGTTTACGGAGATCGTGACGGAGGATCCGTCGATGAGCTGGCCAAAGTCCGGCCAACAACGATCCGCGGCACACGCCGGGTGATGGCGGAAGAGCAATGGCTCTCTTTATATAAGGCACGTGGGCTGCCGGTTCATATTTTCCGGCTTGCCGGTATTTATGGCCCGGGCCGCTGCGCCCTTGATTCGGTCAGGGGCGGTATTGCGCGCCGGATCATGAAGCCGGGCCACGCCTTTTGCCGCATTCATGTCGAAGATATTGTCATGACCCTTGTAAAATCGATGATGTCACCAAATCCGGGACAGATATATAATGTGTCGGATGATGAACCGGCTCCTAGCCACGAAGTGATTGCTTACGCCGCAAGGCTACTCGGGCGCGATCCGCCGCCTCTGGTACGATTCGAAGATGCCAATTTGGCCCCGATTACCATAAGCTTTTATTCCGAAAATAAAGTGGTCAAAAACAACAAGATTAAGTCCGATCTTGGGGTCAAACTCCTTTATCCGAATTACAGATTGGGTTTAGAAGCCTGCCTTCAGGTCGAAAAGAACTATCTGGACCGCGGAGAAACACCGCCATGGATTAACGGTGTCGGACCGGAATTCGCGGGTCAAATCAGCGAATAGTTAATAAAAAGGCCACCAAAACACTCATTACGTAAATAATGAGTGTTTTTTTTACAACACTCGATGCTGAATTCTGGAGTGAAGATGCCAAATCCTTGAAAAAGGACTCAGGAAGAGGAATATAGGTCCCGTGTCTGTCTGGATTCCTGAAAATCAGCGACACAAACTGTTGTGGCACTGGTTCTCTGGAACTTGGACTACGGAATTCAACACTTATTGGAGGAATATTCCATGAATAAACTTATGCTCGGCGCTGCTGCTGTTGCTCTGACCCTGGCCGTATCTCCGGCTATGGCACAAGACGACTCGGGCGTTAAACTCGCCCTCGGTGGTCACTTCAAAGGCTACGTTAACTACACCAACGAAGATGACTCGCACGCTCTTGACATCCTGCGTCAAACCGAAGTTCACTTCGGTGGCGAAACCACCCTCGACAACGGCCTGACCGTTGGTGCTCACATCGAAGCTCTGGCTGACGCTGGTGATTCGTTCGATATCGATGAGTCCTATGTATACTTCGCTGGCTCCTGGGGTCGCGTAAACTTCGGTGACGAAGATGGCGCTGCTTACCTGTTGCAAGTTGCTGCTCCTTCGGCTGATGACAACATCGACGGTATCCGTCAGTACATCAACCCAACCAGCACCATTGACTCGGTTGACTACGCTAACGACATCGCTCGCGGCGCTGACAAAATCACCTACTTGACCCCAGTATACTCTGGTTTCCAAGCTGGTTTGTCCTACACTCCTGAAGTTGTAGACGCTTCCCGTGCTCTGTCCGGTAACTCCCTCCTGACCACCACCGGTACCACCGATGACGTTTGGGAATTGGCAGTTCGTTACGAAGGCATGATCAGCAACGTTGGCGTTATCCTCGGTGGCGGTTACACCACTGCTAACAACGACGTAGACCAGTGGAACCTCGGCGCTGATTTGGATATCGGTGCTTTCGGTCTCGGTGCTGTTTACACCACCCTCGATGAAGGCAACAACAACGATGTTGACACCTGGGTACTTGGTGCAGATTACACCACCGGCCCATTCAAACTCGGCCTGTCCTACCTGAACAACAGCGATGACAACGACACCACTGAAGTTGATCGTTACACCGGCGGTGTTGTATACACCTACGGCCCAGGCATGACCTTCCGTGGTTCTGTTGCTTACACCCAAGACGATGCTACAGCTAACGATGACGATGCAACCACCGTTACCGTTGGTACCCAAATCAACTTCTAATTCTTAGAAGCTTGAGAAAAGAATTTGAAAGGGCGGGTTATCCCGCCCTTTTAATTTTTGACTTGCGGGGCTATCTTGGAGAAATGAATGGTTTATCTGATCTCCCTCCAATCATTCACATCACCTAAGAACTAAGGAACTGCCATGGACATAATTATGCTCGTCCTCATCATGCTGCTGCTGGTCGTGGCAAGCGGATTCTTGGTACGCCTTATCCCTTGGCCTGTTCCGCTCCCTTTGGTTCAGATTGCGCTCGGTGCCCTGATTGCTGTTGTTTCGGATTTTCAGGTTAATCTTGATCCCCACATTTTCTTCCTGCTGTTTCTACCGCCGCTTTTATTTCTCGATGGATGGCGTATCCCGAAGGCCGGACTGTTCCGCGACAAGGGGACCATTCTTGAATTGGCTCTGGGGCTCGTAGTTTTTACCGTTATCGGTTTGGGTTTTTTTATCCATTGGATGATTCCGTCGATGCCGATCGAGGTCGCGTTTATTCTGGCTTCGGTTTTATCACCCACCGATCCTATTGCCGTATCGGCAATTGCCGCCCGCGTACCGATTCCGAAACGGATCATGCATATTCTGGAAGGCGAGTCGCTTCTCAATGATGCCTCCGGCCTTGTGTGCCTGCGCTTTGCAACGGCGGCGCTTATGACCGGCGCATTTTCACTGACGAACGCCCTTGCCACATTTGTATGGCTTGCTCTGGGCGGCATAGGGGTTGGTGTCGCTTTGACTGTAGCGGTTGGTTACGCGAAAGGCTGGCTCTCGACACGAATAGGGGAAGAGAGCGGGACGCAAATCCTCATCAGCCTCCTTATTCCGTTCGGGGCCTATATACTGGCGGAACATATGGAATGCTCCGGAATTCTTGCGGCTGTGGCGGCCGGCGTTACCATGAGTTATATCGAAGCATCCGGCCGCGCTCTCGCGTCAACCCGCATTCGCCGTAACGTGGTGTGGGATGCCGTCCAGTTCTCGGCAAATGGTGTGATCTTTGTACTTTTGGGTCAGCAATTGCCGAAGCTGGCCGAAGGCGCGTCGCGCGTGGTCAAGGAAACCGGACATCATGATTCTGGTTGGTTGGTTATCTATGTGCTGGCTATTGTAGTCGCCCTTGCTCTACTCCGCTTTGTATGGGTGTGGCTCTCGGTCCGCTTCACGCTTCTGCGCGCCAGTCTGCGCGGTGAATCGCTCCAGCCGATGCACTGGCGTATGATCGCGGTGATGTCGGTCTCGGGTGTTCGTGGGGCAATTACGTTGGCGGCCATTCTGACGACTCCGCTATTGCTGGCTGATGGAACGGCTTTTCCGGCGCGCGACCTCGCGATCTTTCTTGCGGCATCGATTATTATTGTCTCGTTGATCGTCGCGACATTAACATTGCCGCGTCTTCTGGCCGGACTTGATATTCCTCAAGAATCGCACGAAGAGGAAGAGGATGTGGCACGCAACAGCGCTGCCAAACGGGCGATGCAAGCGATTGAGAAAACCCACCATGATCTGGCCGAAGGGCGCAGCGACGCTGACCTTTACGCCAGAGCTGCGATTCGCGTAATGGAACTCTATCGCCGCCGGATTGATGATGGTCTTAAAACCGGTGAAGAGCGCGATGTTATTCGCCGACTCGATCATATCGAGCGTGAACTGCACATGGCGGCCTTAAAAGCCGAGCGCGATGAAATCCTGCGTTTTGCAAGAGCGGGAAATCTTGAAGATGATGTCATGCGCCGTATCCTGCGCGAGATTGATCTGGCTGAAGCGCGCTATAATTAAGATTGATTAAACCGAGAGCAAATGCTGTTTCAAAAGAGCAAAATCATTCGGCATGGTCTTGCAACGCTCGATCCGTTCCATCAAATCGCTTAAATGTGCCGGAAGAGGTGGCCGAACCCCGATGGCTTTCTCGACCACATCCGGAAACTTGGCCGGATGGGCGCAGGCCAAAGCAACGCGCGGTCCGTCAAACTCAAGACCGGAGGTCTGAAGAGCGTGAAGGCCGACAGCTGTATGCGGATCGATAATTACGCCGCTATCATCATACGTCCGGCGAATAGTCGCGAGTGTATCCTCATCCGTACAGCGCCTGGCGATAAAATTCTGGCGGGCAATCTGAAGCTGATCCGGAGTGACACTGAATGTTTTTCGCGAACGGAAGTCGGACATCAAACGGTTGAGAGCGTCAGGATCCTTCTCGGCCAAGTCAAACAGGAATCGCTCGAAGTTACTCGAGATCTGGATATCCATGCTCGGGCTAAAACTTGGAGTGACCGTATCAAGGGTCATAGACCCACTTTCAAAAAAACGAGTCAAAATATCATTGCGGTTTGAGCCAATCACCAAGGGGCCAATATCAGCTCCCATTTTTTTTCCGACCCAAGCGGCGTAGACATTGCCGAAATTTCCGGTCGGGACGGCAAAAGCCGCCTTTCCCCCCAATCGGCGTATAGCATCAACATAATAGACGGTTTGGGCCATAATACGGGCCCAGTTGATCGAGTTAACCGCCGAGAGATTTTTCTGGCTCTTGAGCTCGTTGTCGGCGAAAGCCATTTTAACCAAACTTTGGCAATCATCGAACGTTCCCTCAATCGCAATGTTATGAACATTGTCATCAACAACACTGGTCATTTGCCGGCGCTGGATTTCAGATGTGCGGCCTTTCGGGTGGAGGATGGTGATCGAGATATTCTTACGGCCTCGACACGCCTCGATTGCCGCCGATCCGGTGTCGCCTGATGTCGCTCCGACAATCGTAAGCTTCTGGCCGGATTGATCGAGAATCTCGTCAAACAATCGCCCGAGAAACTGGAGTGCGACATCTTTAAAGGCAAGTGTCGGGCCATGGAACAGCTCCATCAAATAGAGTTGATCGCCTATAGCACGGAGAGGAGTGACGTCTTTAGCCAGAAAGACCGACGGCGCATAGCTGTCCTGAGTAATGGTCCGAAGTGCGGTATCGCTGACAGCGCCTCTGGTAAAGGGACTGAGAACGGCATACGCCACATCAAGGTATGTTGAATCGGTCGTGATCGACCCAAGCTGGGGCCATGCTTGCGGAACATACAATCCGCCGTCAGACGCAAGGCCAGCCAGAAGAACGTCTTTGAATGAACGGCCGGAATCGCCGCCGCGCGTAGAGTGAAATTCGATCATGGTCATATCCTCTCGGTAGCAATTTAGCACGGATTAGGATCGCGGAAACCCATAAAAAAACAGGCTTCCCGAGGGTGCCTGTTTTTTAGAAGTGGATGTTGGAACATCCTGATGAGGTAGAAAATTATTTATTCTTGAGCGAAATGTACCACAAATTGAAATGCGCACAACAGTTTTTTTGATTGCGCATACAATAGAGCTTAGTAGATGCCTCCGGTGCCTTGCATCGGATCGGATGAATCGTGATGAGGCTCGAGCATCTCGCCGGCAGGAAGAGGGTCGCTGATCACATCATTCTGTTGCGACGGATCGTCAAACGAACGATAACCGCTTTGCGGAGGTGGTTGAGAATTTGGCTCGGAGCCTGCAAGGAACGGCTCCCATATCGCGTTCGGATCATCCGAATTGGTTGGTTGGCCGGAATGGGAATTGACCTGAACCATCCGCACACCTTCAGGAACACGGAACGGAGTTGGCGGTGTATCCTTAAGGGCCTTTTGCATGAATTCTTTAAAGATCGGAACGGCAACCGAAGCACCGGTTTCTTTTTTACCCAAGCTTTTCGGGTCATCGAAACCGGTAAAGACGCCGACAACGAGGTCGGGGGTAAAGCCGATAAACCATGCATCTTTGGAGTCGTTGGTTGTTCCGGTTTTGCCGGCGATCGGGCGATCAAGGTCAATAAGGGTTTTGGCAGTACCGCGCTGAACCACACCTTCAAGGATCGAAACCATCTGATAGGTGGTGCGTGGATCGGCAATTTGCTCGCGCGTATCGGGTAGATCGGGTGTCGACTGGCTTTCCCAGCGGATAAGTGGTCCGCATCCGGTACAGGGGCGCCCATCCGAGCGGCGGATGGTTTTACCGCTCCGATCCTGAACGCGGTCGATGAAGGTCGGAGTGATTTTCTTTCCGCCATTGACGATCATGCCGTAAGCGGTCGTCAGGTTCATCAAAGTGGTCTCCTCGGCACCGAGAGCCGCCGAAAGATAAGGTTTCATATTCTCGTAAATCCCGAACTTCCGTGCATCCTCGACCACATTATCAATCCCGATTTGTTGGGCAAGACGAATGGTCATCAGGTTTCGCGACTTTTCAACGCCGACACGCAGCGGGGTGGGGCCATAAAATTCACCCGAATAGTTTTCGGGTCGCCAGACATTACCGGCGGTATCAGTGAACACGATCGGGGAATCGAGAATAATGGTCGAAGGGGTGTAGCCTTTATCAAGCGCCGCGAGATAGACGAAAGGTTTGAACGCCGATCCGGGTTGGCGCATGGCCTGCGTCACGCGGTCGAAGACGCTTCCGTCATATTGCCATCCACCCTGCACCGCCAGAACACGGCCTGTATTCGGGTCAAGAGCCACGACGGCCCCTTGCATTTTTGGAATTTGCCGGAGGTTATAAAGCGGCAGGTCGGTTTTGCTTTTGCTATCCGATTTCTGGACCAGAATAAGGTCCGCAGCGCGAAGAGGATGGTCTTTTGCCCATTTGATATCTTCCGCATCGACCAAGCCTTTGCTGCCGTCGCTAAAACCGATTTTGATATCGCCACCCGTACTATCAAGAACCAGAGCTAGGCGCCAGTTACGGAGCATACCAACCGGACCGGGTTCGGCTTTGAGCGTCTCTTGCCAGTTTTCGGTCGATTCAAGAGATTTGACCGGACCGCGCCAGCCATGGCGACGATCATACGCGATCAAACCATTCTGGAGTGAGACCTCGGCGATTTCCTGAAGGCGGGGATCAAGGCTGGTGCGAACAGACAGTCCGCCGCCATAAAGAGCGTCAGACCCGAAATCTTTCTCGAGCTCACGGCGGACTTCTTCGGCAAAGTAAGGGGCATTGACCACATCGTTATCTTTGCTTGGAACGACAACAAGTGGTGTTTTCTTGGCGAGGTCGGCCTGAACTTCGGTTATGTATCCTTCAACCTGCATACGGTCGATCACCCAATTGCGGCGCGCAACGGCTTCATCATGTTTGCGGATCGGGTGGTAGTTGTTGGGCGCTTTTGGAAGTGCCGCGAGGTAAGCGGCCTCGGCCACAGTTAATTCGTTGAGGGGCTTGTTGAAATAATGAAGGGCCGCAGCAGCCACCCCGTATGAACGGGCACCGAGGAAAATCTGGTTGAGATAGAGTTCGAGAATCCGGTCCTTCGAAAGAGCCTGATCCATCTTGTATGCCAAAATAGCTTCTTTGATTTTGCGGCCATAGGACAGCTCGTTGGTCAGGAGGAAGTTCTTGGCAACCTGCTGGGTAATAGTCGATGCTCCGACAGGACGGCGCCCAGAGCCGAAGTTGCGCGCATTGGTCAAGACCGCGCGGGCAATCGCCTTGGGGTCGATACCCTTATGAGTATAAAAATCCTGATCTTCTGCCGATATAAAGGCTTCTTTGACGAGATCGGGCATTTCATTGACCGGAACAAAGATGCGCTTTTCTTCGGCAAACTCGGCGAGAAAACGCCCGTCACCGGCATGAACGCGGGTAACGACCGGTGGTCTGTAGTCCTTAAGCTGGGAATAATCCGGTAAATCCTGTCCGAATTTATAAAGGATGGCCGCCACGAGCACTACCCCTGCGGCAGCACCGATAAAGCCAATTGAAATCAAAAACAGGAAGAAGCGTCCAATCCATTTCATGGCCACGGTTATCGCACAAGACAAGCCTGTGGAAAAGGGCTATAACGGTCGGACATGAAACAAATTTTACCGTCCGAACTGGTCCCGTTTGATCTGGTTGCTGCTGATAATGGTATGGCGGTCGATCTGGTTTACGCTAAACCGCACCATTCGGAAAATATATTCGGTCCGATCTACCACCCGAAAGCGCGGATGTGGGGGCATATCGACATGGTTGTGCTTGTGGCTCTGGCGGCACGCCATCTCCGTAAAACCAAAGGATGGACGCTGGTCGTCAAGGACTGCCTCCGTCCCGTAGAGGCGCAGCAAAAAATCCTGATGACCAAACCCGTGCTGCAGCATCCGGAATGGTTGGACGAGGGAGGGTTTCTCTCGTCACCCGGAAAAGGCGGCCATCCCCGCGGCATGGCGGTTGA
>JBPXJO010000027.1:0-24300 GCA_051715325.1 Alphaproteobacteria bacterium
ATCGTATCGAATGTTTCTTCAGCAAACTCAAGCATTATAGAGGGATCGCCACACGTTATTGTAAAAGAGCCAGAAACTTCTCCGCACTCATTTACATCGCCGCTTCCGTCATCTGGTTACGCTGAATGTCAACAGAACCTAAGTCAGACTATACAGTTTTTCTGTGATAATGCAAATCATTCTCATTTAATAAGTTGTCTATAATTGAAGAGGGCTGGAATGATCCGGCCCTCTTCAAGAATTGTCGTATCAGACTGATACTTCCTACATAAAGTAGCGAAGAAGCAGGTAAATATTGGCGACGATGATCGTGATAATCGTCAGCGGCAATCCGATTTTAATGAAGCGGATGAACGAGATCGGGTGTCCGGCTCGGTCGGCAAACGAGGCAACCATGACGTTCGCGCTTGCGCCGATCAGGGTTCCGTTGCCGCCAAGGCAAGCACCAAGCACCAGACTCCACCAGAGCGGGTTCAGGGCTTCGCCATGACCGAATGTATCGCCCATGCTGTTGATGATCGGGATGAGGGTGGCCACAAACGGGATGTTATTGATGAAGGCCGAGAAGAAGGTCGAGGCCCACAAAATAACCATACCGGTTTTGGTGAAATCACCGTCGGTGACTTCGGTAATCATTTTACCGGCCAGTCCCAGAAGACCTGTATGCTCGAGGCTGGCGACGACGATAAACAAACCGAGGAAGAAGAAAATCGTATCCCATTCGACCTGATGGAAGGCGTCGTGGGCTTTCTTGTTTTTCTCGGACAAATCGTGGCCAATTCCATCAAGAAGCATCAAAAGAGCGGCACCTGCCAAAGCGGTTGTTCCGGTTTCGATGTGGAGGAAGTTATGGCCAAGAGTAAAACCGGCCAAGACCAACCCAAGAACTACAAACGATTTAATCAGCAGCGCTTTGTTTTTAAGGGCCTTTGCCGGTTCGTAACGGAGCAGGTGGGCGCGGGCGCGCATCGAGGTGGTCAGGTGACGGCCCCAGATGAAGTCGAACACACCAAGCATGACGAACAGGTTGACGACAATGACTGGCCCCATATTAAACAGGAAGTCGGTAAAGCTGAGACCGACCGCCGAACCAATGAGGATGTTTGGTGGGTCACCGATCAGTGTGGCGGTTCCGCCGACGTTCGAGAAAATCACCTGTGCCATCAGGAACGGGAACGGCTTGAGTTTTAATTGTTCGGTGAGGAGAATGACAATCGGCACAATCAACATAACGGTCGTTACGTTATCGAGGAAGGCCGAGAACACGGCTGTAATCATCGATAAAACAGCAAGAAGTCCGCGAGGTGAGGCGCGGACTGATTTGGCTGCGACGATGGCAACGTATTGGAAGATGCCGGTTTCTTTCATGATGCCGACAATCACCATCATGCCGATCAAGAGGAACAAGGTGTTGAAGTCGATTGAGTCGATCGCTTGTTCCTGATTGAGAAGGCCGAGAAGAATGGCCAGTGACGAGGCGACCAAGGCAATCACAGCCTGATTCATTTTCTCGGCGATGATAACGGCATAGACAAGCCCCATAATAGCGAGTGCGATATATTGGGCGGGAATTCCAAAGATGAGTTCGTTCATTTTAGACCCTCTTGAGTGTTTTCTAGTTTTTGATTGATCTTATTGACCGGCTTCTTCGCGTTCGACGTCGGCCAGAATTTCATGGAGACGTTTCAGGCAGGTTTGTTCGGATACCAGACCGACAAATTTCATCGAATTTTCCTCGACAACGGGCAGGGGGCTGCCATAACGGGTCAGCTTGCGGATGACTTCCAAAATCGGGGTGTCCGGATGAAGAACCAGCTCTTCAAGTTCGCTGTTCATGTGATTGCGAACAGGTGTCGGGCCGAGTTTACGGATTTTCTTGGCTGCGCCCGGGGCTCCTCCGACCAGAAAATCCAAATCCTCGAGGCCGTCTTCAATCTGGGCAGCTACCGGAAGCAAATCTTCCATCATGGTATTAAGCCCGAACATTCCGACCAATTCGCCGGTGGCGTCGACGACCGGGGCGATTCGGATCTGGTGCTGGTCGAGCATAGCGAGGGCGTCTTTAACCGGTTGTTCCGGCGATACCTTATATGGGGACGGGATCAGGGCTTCTTTACAGGACATGGGAACCTCTTTTTCTGGTCGGGGCCTCTATTATGATAAAGAGGCATCATCTTGCGGCGCACCATATGCCTCATTTTTAGAGCTGTCCAGATTAAAAGGATTGATAATCTCAAGTTATGACGGGCTTTTTGCCGCAGTTTTTCGGGTTTTCTTATAAAAAATATTTGACATGGGCTGCCAAATCCTTATAGTCCCGCCATTCCCGAGAAGTTCTCCAGAAGAGGACGTTGGTTATTCCTGCTTGCAGGGATATCGCAATCCGGTGTCGGCAATCGGGACAACAACAATAATAACGGAGACTACACATGGCTGGAAAACGCCTTGAAACCAAACATAAAATTGACCGCCGCTTGGGTTGTAACCTGTGGGGTCGTGCAAAATCCCCTTATAACGTTCGTCAGACCGGCCCAGGCCAGCACGGCGCTAACCGCGGCAAACCTACCGACTACGGTATCCAGCTGCGCGCCAAACAAAAGCTGAAAGGCTACTACGGCAGCATCGGCGAAAAGAAATTCCAACGTTACTACGATGAAGCTATCCGTATGCGCGGTGACTCGTCCCAGAACCTGATCGGTCTTCTGGAATGCCGTCTTGACGCTGTTTGCTACCGCGCCAAGTTCGTTCCGACCGTATTTGCTTCCCGTCAGCTCGTTAGCCACGGTCACGTTAAAGTGAACGGCAAACGCGTCAACATCCCATCTTACCAAGTTCAACCAGGCGATGTGATCGAGATCCGTGAAAAATCCCGTCAAATGCCAATGGTTATTGCTGCCCGTGAACTCGCTGAACGTGATATCCCTGAGTACATCTCGGAAGATTCGGCTGGATTCAAAGCAACCTTCGTTCGCGTTCCGAAACTGGAAGATGTTCCTTACCCAGTTCAGATGGAACCAAACCTGGTTATCGAATTCTACAGCCGTTAATTTGGCTGTCCCCTATCAAAGCCGCCCTGTTGGGCGGCTTTTTTGTTGCTTTTGACCTTTTCCTTACTGTTTCTTAGCTAATTTTCGTAATTATTGGTATGCAAGGACAACAAGGGGCACTTATTGCTCCGGGGTGGGGACTATGGATGAAATTTTGAACGGTTTGTTTGCGTATTACGGGCTTGACTGGCTCACAATGTTTTTTGGTCTGACGGGGGCCTATTTTCTCGTTCGGCGCAACTCTTACGGATTTATGTTTAATGGGCTGTCCTGTATTGCGGCATTGAGTGTTGCTCTCATGTCCGGTCAGTACGGTTTTATGGTTTACAACACGGTTTATATGTTGATTGCGGCTAAAGGATATATGGGGTGGCGGCAAGCGGAAGTTAAGTTGACATAATTTTATTGAGTTTCCCGGAGGGGATTGTTAAAACGCTCCTTAACCCAAGGGAGCGTTTTCTTATGGCCGACCCTGATTTTCAGACGTCGTATCAGGTAACCGATGTGGAGCTTGACTTGTCGCGGTCGGCACAGGTTCTTCTGCGCCGTTTATGGAGTGTGCATCATGATGATTATGCTCCAGCCGACCGCCAGTTTACGACGCGGGACAGTTATGGCGGGAATGCGCGTACTGTAGCGCTCATCTCGCTCTTTTCAAAGCAAGCGCTTCAACAGGCCCAGTCCGAATTTGACGCCCAGCAGGAAGCGGCGGGCTGCTCTCACTCAAACCGCCCACCTCGCCGAGTTTGGCAACCTTAACTGTTGTTATCGGGGGCAGGAGATTTTGGCAGCCACGGGAACATCGGGAAAAACGGGAACGGCCATGTCAACGACGGGACGGTTCCGCTATCGCCAGACTGTTGGAGTGTCTGTCCGGCATTTTTCATGAAGGCGGACATCATTGTCGGGGCGGCTTCCAGATATATGCGGGCGGTGGCATCAAAGAATTCCTTTCGGACTTCTGGCGGCATATTTGCCCATATCTTTGGTAATATCTCAGCAAATTTTTGAACCTCTTCAGGTTCGACCTCGACGGTAAATTTCATGGCAATATCCCTGCGTTTGTGATTTTTCAGATTATCTATTACGCCTAACTGTCGGCATTGACTAGAAAAATCGACGATGCAGTGCGGCACTAATCCTTTGAGGATTTGCGCAGGCCCAACAGTGCTGAAAGGATGCCGTGCAGGGTGTTTATTTCTTGATCCGTTGGTTGAGCTCTTAAGAATAACGATCTGATATTTCTTGATATTATATCTTTCATTTCATCGACGCGGTAGAAGCGGGCGGTGATTAGCTCACTGTCCAGACGATCAAAGAACCGGTTGAATTCCTCTCCGGTGGCGGGTTTGCTTTTTCCGGTCGGGCATTGTTCTTCCGGAGCGGTGAAGACGGTTTGCGCCCATTCATACGCCACCAAAAGAACCGATTGGCCAAGATTAAGAGACGAAAATCCGGGATTGAGGGGAATAGTAATGATTTTATGGGCGCGTGCAATTTCCTCATTACTGAGACCAGCTCGTTCAGCACCAAAGAGGATGGCAATTTTCTGTTCTTCACCAATGAGTTGCTTGGCGTCGTTGATTGCGGCTCTGGGGGTCAGGACCGGTTTAACCAGATCACGGGGCCGTGCGGTTGTGGCATAAATCGTGTGGCAATCTTTGATCGCGGCGTCCAATGTGTCATAGACTTCGACGGGCGGCATGAGCGCCAAAGCTCCGGAAGAGGTGGCGTCGGCCCGTTCGTTTGGCCAGCCGTCGCGGGGGTTTACAATTCTGAGCTGGCTCAAGCCGCAATTGAGCATAGCTCTTGCTGTGGCTCCGATATTTTCGCCCATTTGAGGATTGACCAGAATTATAACCGGTTGAGGAGTCTTGGAAATATCCATATTTATAAGGGCGGTATCTGTTCCGGTCATCTCTGGCGTGTCCTGATGTTAATCTCGGGGGAACCATACATGATTGCGGGTCAAATTCAATATTTACGGTAATTACAGAATTTTTTCTTTGTGTTTTCCATAGTTTTATTGACAAAAAATTAAGTTAATAATATATTAACATTACCAATCAGGTTGTAATTTGATTTTGTTGAGGGGTAGGTACACCGATGATGACAGAGCCAATCGATTCCTTGCGTAATAACACCGGATACGCACATAACGTCGAATTCGATATTGTGTCGGCTTTCTCTGGCCTTGATACCAATCGCAAGATGGCCCTGTTTGATCAAATTCTTGGAAATCGCATCAATGCGTATCGTAATACGATGAAATCCTTTTGGCCGAATTCTACCGAAGAAGATGCCCGTAAACTCGAGCTCATTCTTCGCTCGCGTATGAGCCGCCTGTCCGGCGCGTAAAGATTTATGCTTTCTAATGGTGTTGGTTCTTTTCCCCGGACTCGTCCGGGGAATTTTTTATTCAGGATAACAATGCAGCTCTGACGCTTTTATTAGGCAGCTTGTTTGAGCAAGCGGGCTTTGGCTTTTTCCGGTCCGATCAAAGGAAGGAGATTGCCAAGTTCCGGACCATGGTCCATGCCGGTCAACGCCTGACGCAGCGGCATGAACAGTTCTTTGCCTTTGCGTCCGGTCGAGGTTTTGATCGCATCCGTCCATTGTTTCCATGTATCCGGAGTCCACGGTGATGACGGCATCAATTCGATGGCTTTGGCGGCAAATTCGCTGTCGGCGACAATCGGGGATACCGGCCCGTTGGCGACCGTCCACCACTCACGGATGTCGGTGATTTTCTCGAGGTTCGGGCGAACAACATTCCAGAATTCCTCGGTGATTTCTTCCAAGCCAATTTGGGCCAGACGAATCTTGGCGCGGCTGTAATCGAGTTCGTGCAGGATTTTCGAGTTGAGGCGCAGCAGTTCGTCTTGGTCGAATTTTGGTGTGCCGCGTCCGAATTTAGCAAAATCAAAGCTGCCGATCAGGTCTGTGTAGTCGCTGTAGGCTTCGATCGGGTCGGAAGTTCCGAGGCGAGCGAGGAGCGAGGAGATCGAGAGTGGCTCGAGACCAACTTCATCACGCAGCTGGATGATGCTGAGCGCGCCAAGGCGCTTCGATAGTTTTCCGCCTTCGGCATCGGAAATCAGTGGCAGGTGCGAGAATTCCGGTGGTTTCACGCCCAAGGCTTCGAACATCTGGATATGGGATGCGGTGTTGGAGACGTGGTCTTCGCCGCGAACGATGTTGGTAATTCCGAAATCGGCATCATCAATCACCGAGCAGAGGTGATAGAGCGGGGTGCCGTCTTCACGGATCAGGACAGGATCCGACATATCACGACCCTCGAAGTGAACTTCACCACGGATTTTGTCCTGCCAGACAATCGGTTCGTCTTTCATCAGGAAACGCCAGTGCGGTTTGCGGCCTTCGGCTTCGAATTTGCTCTTTTGTTCGTCGGTCAATTTCAGAGCGGCGCGATCATAGATCGGCGGCAAGCTCTGGGAGAGTTGGGATTTGCGTTTAAGCGCCAGTTCTTCCGGTGTTTCGTAGCACGCGTAGAGGCGGCCTTCGGCTTTAAGCTTGGCGATCACTTCGTTGTAACGGTCGAGGCGTTTGCTTTGGTGGGCGATCTCGTCCCATGTGATTCCGAGCCATGTCAGGCTTTCGTAAATGGCGGCTTCGTATTCCGGTTTCGAGCGCTCGAGATCGGTGTCGTCGATACGGAGCAGGTAGTAGCCGTTATTTTTCTGGGCATAGAGCCAGGTAATCAAGGCGGTGCGAACGTTGCCGATATGGAGCATTCCAGTCGGGGACGGAGCGAAGCGAGTGCGGATTTGTTGGGTCATGTTGCGTCTGTTTTCCTGTTGGTCGTCAAAATTATTTGGTGCTGATAAAGCCGTTGGCTATCGGGTAGCGTCGATCCTTGGTTAGGTCGCGCGAACTGATTTTCGGGCCGGGCGGCGATTGTCGCCGTTTGTATTCCGAGAGTTTGAGCATACGGGCGACGTCGTAGACGGTTTCCGCGTTGGCGCCGGCCTTGATAATATCGGCCGGAGATTTGTCCTCTTCGATCAATTGCTCGAGAATGCGGTCGAGGACCTTGTATGGCGGAAGACTGTCTTCGTCTTTCTGGTTCGGGCGAAGCTCGGCGGTCGGGGCCTTGTCAATGATCGATTGCGGGATCGGTTGGCTTGCACGTGCGCTGTTGAGCCAATCGCAGAGTTTGTAGACTTCGGTTTTGTAGATGTCTTTGAGCGGGTTGTATCCGCCACACATATCGCCGTACATGGTAGCGTAGCCCATGGCCATTTCGGACTTGTTTCCTGTGCTGATGACCATGGCTCCGGTTGCGTTCGAACGCGTCATCAGGATGAGGCCGCGCAAACGCGATTGCAGGTTCTCGTGGGCAAGACCGGCGGTATCCGGTTGGAGTTTCATAAAGCTTTCGACCATCGGCGCAATCGAGATGGTTTCATGGCTTATGCCGAGGCGCTTGGCGCATTCAATAGCATCGTCGATGCTTGACTGGCTGGTGAATTCGGACGGCATGAGCAGGGCATGGACGTTGGCTTTGCCAACGGCGTCGGCGGCAATTGATGCGGCCAGCGCGCTGTCTACTCCGCCGGAGAGGCCAAGCAGGATTTTTTTCTGGCCAGTCTTTTTCATGTAATCGCTCAGGCCAAGCGTTGCTGCGCCGTATATCCGTTCTTCCAGAATAACTTCGGGGAATTGACGCGGTGGACAGGTGTCAAAGCTGACTGTTGATACCCATTCTTTGTTGAATGGTCCTTGCGCCAGACTTTCCTTGTCGGCGTTCATCATAAATGATCCGCCGTCAAAAACGAGGTCATCTTGTCCGCCGACCTGATTGACGTAGATCATAGGGAGGCCGGTTTCGACAATACGGGCCAAAGCATTGCCTATACGGTTTTCATGTTTGTCTTTTTCAAACGGGCTGCTGTTAATGCAGATCAGGAGCTGCGCTCCGTTTTGTTTCAGGTTTTGGGCGTTGGCCGGATACCACATATCTTCGCAGATCAGGACACCCAGCTTGGCCTCGCGGAAGGTGATAACCGGCGAGAGCGGCGCGGCGGCAAAATAGCGGCGTTCATCAAAAACGCCATAATTCGGAAGGTGACGTTTGCCGATCACGGCAACCATGCGGCCATTATCAATCAACAGGGCAGCGTTGAAAATCGAGAGGCCATCGCGCTTGATTCCTCCGACCAGAATGGCCGATTTTTTTGTTGCGCTAAATTCGACCAGATGCTGAATGGCGCGCTCGGTGCGCGCGATGAAATTCGGATTATGCAGCAGATCTTGCGGCGGATATCCAGTGATTGTGAGCTCGGGGAATATGATCAGGTCGGATGCGCGGTCGGCATGCTCCCAGACATGGCAAATCTTCTCGATATTTCCGGCAATATCGCCGACCGAAGTATTGATCTGGGCTATGGTGAACTGCAACGTATTGTGGGGCATGATGTCTCCAGACTTTCGCGGGGGCTGCTATTCTGCAGCCAGCGAGAGAATGTTCTGTTTGCGATCCTTACGAATTGATTTGAGTTCATCGGCGATCAGGAACGCCAGCTCCAGCGACTGCGATGCATTAAGGCGCGGGTCGCAATGGGTGTGGTAACGGTCCGAGAGATTTTCGTCGCGAATATCCTGAATACCGCCGGTGCATTCGGTCACATTCTGTCCGGTCATTTCGATGTGGACGCCGCCCGGAATTGTACCTTCGGCTTTATGAACGGCGAAGAAATCCTGAACCTCGCTCAAGATGGAATCGAACTGGCGGGTTTTATATCCGGTCGACGATTTGGTGGTGTTGCCATGCATTGGATCGCAGACCCATGTGACGTTACGGCCTTCGTCTTTGACTTTGCGGACAAGGGATGGCAGGTGGTCGAACACTTTTCCGGCGCCCATGCGCGAAATCAGTGTAAGGCGACCTTCCTCGTTGTCGGGATTGAGCGTGTCAATCAAGCGAATGACATCGTCTGCCGAAGTTGTTGGCGGGCATTTCATGCCAATCGGGTTTTTGATGCCGCGAGCAAACTCGATTTGCGCGTGGTCCTGTTGATTGGTGCGCGCGCCGATCCAGACGAAGTGTCCGGAACAGTCATACCAATCGCCCGAGGTGCTGTCGACGCGGGTCAGCGCTTCTTCGTAAGGAAGGAGCAGCGCTTCGTGACAGGTGTAAAATTCGGTTTGTTTGAGGATGTGGGGGACGCTGGCACCGGTCATACCGCACGCGGTCATAAAGTCGAGTGCTTGTTCAATCCGTTCCGAAAGTTTTTTATATCGGTCGGTTTGAGTGCTGTCGGTTACAAAGTCGAGGTTCCACTTGTTGATCAGGTGGAGGTCGGCGTAACCGCCGGTCGCGAACGCGCGCAAGAGATTGAGCGTTGCGGCTGACTGGTTGTAGGCCTTGATCATACGTTGCGGGTCAGGGCGGCGAGCCTCTTCGGTAAACTCGATTCCGTTGATGATGTCACCGCGATAGGTCGGCAGCGTGACTCCGTTTTTTGTTTCGGTATCTTCCGAACGCGGCTTGGCGAATTGTCCGGCCATGCGCCCCATTTTGATGACAGGAACAGAGCCGGCAAAGGTCATGACGACCGACATTTGAAGCAAGACACGAAATGTGTCGCGGATTTTGTTGGCTCCGAATTCGGCGAAGCTTTCAGCGCAATCGCCGCCCATCAAAACAAAGGCTTCGCCCCGTGATGCTCCGGCTAAACGTGATTTCAGGATGCGGGCCTCACCGGCAAAGACCAAAGGGGGCATACGGCGCAGCTCTTTTTCGGCCGCGGCCAATTCGCCGATTCCATCGCCATAGGTCGGTAGTTGCTTGGCGGGTTTGGTTCTCCAGCTTTCGGGGGTCCAGTTGGTCATATCGATTGTGCTTTTTCAAAAAGGTTAATTCCCTCAGGTTTAGGGGATTTTTATCGCCTTTTCAAGGAATTAAAAGCTTTAACCCAGTGTGCGTCCGGATAGGGGGGCTGTCGCCGTGATTTCCGTAACACGATCGCGCTGTGGAGCGAAATTGACCGGAGCGCCATGGGCCAATTCGATCAGGTTGCGATAGAACGCAGCGCATACTTTTTCAAGACGGCCAAAGGTCTGCCAGTTTTGGTCCGAGTAGATGTCATCCGGATTATAATTCAGCGGTGGAGGAAAGTCCGGGCTGGTAGTCGCGCGGTCGCGTTTGAATTCGCGGGCGAGGGTCTCGATGCCGTATTCCAGATGGTTGATAAAGCAAGTGATCTTGCGGTCTTCAAGTGTCCAGATGGCCGGTCCGTCCGGACCGTTCATGACGACTTCACCGTTGTGATCGTCAATGACCGCGTTCAATTGGTTGTCGTTCATATAGGAGTAGCGGGACTGGGGTGCGAGGATTGCTTGGGTCCCCATACCGCGTGTGAGCGGGTGGGACGGGTTATCCAGCGTGTGCGCGAAGAGACCATAGAATTTCTGGTCGTGTATGCCTTTGTCGACGCCGTAGAGTTCTTTCATGGCGGCAAAGGCCGACCAACACACCAAGGCTGTATGTTTGACGTTTCCGCTCCGGATGTTGGATTGGATGGCGCGGAAGAGAGCGCGGGATTCATCCCAGAACTCGCTGTATTGCTTGCCCAAATCGTCATAGCTTAGTGATCCGCGATTGATTCCGGTGACGATAACCAGATCGTACGGTTTTTGCCCGAGTTCGTTGTGCCAGTCGACGTAGCGGTCCGAGAGCAGATGGTCTTGTTCTTTGAAATATTTGGCATCGCTTTTGGCGCAGCTCATGCGTGCTAAAGTAATCTGGGCATCCGGGGAGGCGGCCTTCAGGGTGCGGACGAAGTGCTCTTCCGTACCTTTGGCATTGTCCATAATGTTGACCAGCAAAATGCGCGGCGGCTTATAAAAAACGGCTGATGAAAAAGAAGACGTAGGCGCTAATGCCCCAGGAGCGTTTTGGCTCATGTTTCACCTCATAAAAAACGGTACTTGTTTTCAATGGGGTGTATGGAAATGAGCCATAGTGCTTTAGCAATTTATTATAAAGCGGTGCAAGCTACCCCTCAAATCCCGCTTCTGGGGAGTACTATGTATAAAAACCCCAGTTTGAGTCAAGAAAAAATGATGTTTATGGGTAAAGGCGTTTGGTGCTCCATGTCCCATTGGCTCCTTTTGTATAAACCAAGCGGTCGTGGAGACGGTGGGCACCTTCTTGCCAAAATTCGATGGTTAGCGGGGTTAGGCGAAATCCGCCCCAGTGATCCGGTCGTGGTGGCGCGGTTCCGAACTTTTGTTCGGCTTCGGTTACGCGGTTAATCAAGGTTTCGCGAGAGTCCAGAGTTTCGGATTGCCGCGATGCCCAAGCGCCGATGCGATTTCCCAAGGGGCGGGATTGATAATAGCTGTCGGACTCGGCGGCCAAGACTTTTTCGACATTGCCCCTAATGCGAATTTGTCGTCCTTTGCTCTTCCAGTGAAAGGTGAGCGCTGCTTTATGCGTTAGTTCAAGTTCTTCCCCTTTCTTACTGTTATAGTTTGTAAAAAAGCAGAATCCATTTTCGTCAATCTGGCGGACCAGTACCACGCGAGCGTTTGGATATCCGTCGCTATCGACAGTCGATAAGCAAGCGGCGTCAGGGTCGTTTGGTTCGGAGATTTTGGCGTCATCGAGCCATAAGCTAACAAGATCGAACGGAGAGAGAGGTGGATTATCTATTGTCATATTATCTTTTTGTTTTTGTTGGGTAATATTTTAATTTCGTTTGTTTTATCGCGGGGGAAAGAGCTATATAGTTTCGTTGTTTTAGTGTCCCGCCTTGGATGGTGGACGTCTATTTTTACCGAAAGGAACCGGAAGATGAAAACTAAATTTTTGGCCTTGTTGGCGATTTCAACTCTGTCTTTGACAGCCTGTATGGAAAATTCAGGTAACAAGCAGATGGTTGGTACAGCTACGGGCGCTATCCTGGGCGGTGTCGCTGGAGCCCAGTTTGGTAAAGGAACCGGTCAGCTGGTTGGTGTGGGTGTTGGCGCGCTTCTGGGTTCGGTCCTTGGTAGCGAGCTCGGAAAATCCCTTGATCAAGCTGATATGATGTATGCCCAGCAAGCTCAAAACCGCGCCTATTCGGCTCCGGTTGGTGAGTCCATCAGCTGGAATAACCCGGATACCGGCCACTCGGGCACCATTACCCCGACCAAAGAAGGCCGCAGCAGCGCCGGTCGTTATTGCCGCGAATATAGCCAAACCATCTATGTGGATGGTCGTCAGCAAACCGGTTATGGCACCGCTTGCCAGAATCCGGATGGCACATGGCAGATTTCCAACTAATCGGAATCATGCCGTTCTAATCAAGAAGGCCGCCTGAAAAGGCGGCCTTTGTCTTTGTGTGTTTGGGCTATTCCTTAACGGAAACGTTGAAGTCGAGGTATCCATCGTCTTCGGGTTTCTTTTTACTTTCGGGGGCTTGTCCGGATGGTATGCGCTGCCCCATTGACGCTCCACCCATGCCTCCACCCATGCCACCACCCATGCCACCCCCCATACCCAAGGAGGGGCCGGCCATTGGCGCCGGAGTAACCGGTGCCATAGCCGGAGTAGTTGGTCGCGGAGCGTGGCTGACACTCGGGCCCAAATCAAGCGAGACTCGCGGGGCTGGCGACGGCATACCGGCCGCCAGTTCGAGTTTACGGTTATAGGCTGGATCGGCCAGCGTGTAATTGATGGATTCCAGAATTGGCTTAAATGCCGGATTATCTTCGCACCATTTGGACAGGCCCGACATGGTTACAATCTGACCGTTTTGGTGCATATCCAGTACGGCTCCGCCGAGCTGGTTCAGCTCTTTCCATCCGGTTTGTTGTTTTGCGGATTGGAATTCGAGACGGGCGGCTTGTTCGCTCGGCATTCCGCGCTGTCCGGCGTTCATGTAGGCTTGGGCTGCGGATTGAAGCGCGTGGGCACACCAGCCTGAAATGCGGCCTTTGAGCAGGCCTTCATTCTGGTTGTTGGCCACATGGATCATCGGCAAGTGGCTGTCGGCCTCCATTGCGTGGATCAGCACCATTTCAAACGTTTCTTCAATCGAACGCTGGTGCTCGATGTAGTTGACTTCCGGTAGTGCAAACGGGTTCATTCCTGATGGAATATTTTCGGGCGTTTCCGGCGTAATTTCGGTGATTTCCGCCAAAAGCTGGGCGGTTGATTTTACAAAGGGGTTAGGGGATCCGCTAATCGCCGATCCCAGAATTTGCGAAGGTATATATCCGGCCCACGCCATATTTTGCGCGGCATTGACAAAGCTGATCCATGTTTCAAAATTTTCAGCATCAAAACTGGCGGCGACTTTCTTGGAGATGATAAAGCCGCTGTTGATGATCGATCTTTTTTGCGCTTTTTCGAATGTTTCGAGAGCGAAACGGGTGACATCCATGGCGATCGGGAAGGGGAATTCTTCCGGATGCGAAGCTTGAGGGGTCAGTGCGTTCATTGCGCGTTTTTTACACAAGGCCCCGATTGCATCGCTGTAGCCTTGGTGGGTCATCATGATCGTACTGTAGACGTCCGAGCGTAAGTTCATACGTGCGGTCGAGATGTTATTCCGCTTAGGTTGCAGGATTTGGCTGCTTTGCGTTCCGGCATGTTTCTGCGTATAAAAATCCACAGTTTCGAGGAAGTGCGAGGTGAGCGCGTGAATGCTGAAAAGCATATCTTCTTCGTTGCTGTGCTCGTTGATGTTGATCGAAATGAACGCCAGACATTCCGGATTTTTGCGCATCCCCAGCAGCGTTTTTTTAAACCCGATGACCATCCCGAGAAAAGCGGAGTTATCCGATCCGGGGGAGCGGAATTTCAAAAGTCCGGCGGCCTCGTCATAGGCCGCATGGCCATGAATATGAGGGAGGAGCTTGGCGATTTGCTCCGACCGTTGACCGCGATGGTGAATGATAAAATGCAGTTGGGTATTCGGGAAGATCTTGTTCAGTTCTTCCGAATAGCGATCACAGAAACGCTGTATATTGTCATATAACGGTTTTGCCATTTGGCCAGCCTTAGTCGGGCGGTTTTTAACGCTTCATCCTAACAGCGAATGGTTAATGGAATATGTAATAAATACAGGGAAACGCTGGACGTTTGGGCAATAATGTGTAGGATGGCAGCTCTGAATATGATTATTTACGCATCAAGTGGGTAGAAGCACTTGAAGTCTATGTTTTGAAGGGTTTTGCAATGACTATTTCTTCTCTTATGGCCGGTAAAAAAGGTTTGATTATGGGGGTCGCCAACGATCGTTCGATCGCTTGGGGGATCGCCAAAGCCGTCCATGCCCAAGGGGCCGAGTTGGCTTTCACGTATCAAGGGGAGGCTCTTGAAAAACGCGTTCGCCCTCTGGCAGAAGAAGTCGGTTCCCAAATCGTCGTTCCGTGCGATGTCACGGATGAGGCCTCTATTGATGCGACTTTCAAAGAAATCGAGGCCAAGTGGGGCAAGCTGGATTTCGTCGTGCACGCGATTGCGTTTTCCGACAAGTCGGAGCTTGACGGTCTTTACCTCAACACCACGCGCGCAAACTTCCTCAAGACCATGGATATTTCGGTCTACTCGTTTACGGCGGTGTGCCAACGCGCTGCGGCTCTTATGAACGATGGCGGTTCTCTTCTTACGCTGACTTATTACGGCGCTGAACGTGTCATGCCACATTATAACGTCATGGGTGTCGCCAAAGCGGCGCTTGAGGCGTCAGTGCGTTACCTTGCTACCGATCTCGGTAAAGACAATATCCGCGTTAATGCGATTTCGGCTGGTCCGATCAAAACGCTTGCGGCGTCGGGCATCGGTGACTTCCGTTATATCCTGAAATGGAACGAGCTGAACTCGCCGCTCAAGCGCAACGTCACGATCGAGGACGTCGGCAATTCCGGATTGTACCTGCTTTCCGATCTTGGCGCTGGTGTAACCGGCGAAGTTCTTCACGTTGATGCCGGATACCATACGGTCGGCATGGTGGCGATTGACTCTGCCGCCGAGACCGCCCAACTCCTTGAAAGCATTGCGCCGAAATCTTCCGAACAGGCGGCTTAGGCATGACGTCTTACAGCGCATTCTTTGCTGTTTTACTCATTCTCAGTTTTCCTGCGCTCGCGCAAAGTAAAGAACCATACGTTGATCTGCCTGATGACTTTGTTGCCAAAGCATCGGCAGAAATACGCTCCCATCTTTATAAGTTCAAATTGTCCGAGACCGAGTTCGTGGGCAAGGAGACTCCAGAGCAGCTGGCCGAACCTTTGTTGACTCCACAAGAAGCCGAGGCGGTTCTGGTTCGCGGGATTATCTCTGTGACTGCGGAATGGTGCGGGTACGATTGGAACAGCAAAAGTTTTCTTCCGTTTATGCAGGAAATGCGCAATCAAGGGAAATCCGAAAAGCAAATGGCTTTTATCGGCGGTCTTCACGGGTTCGGGATGGGGATGATGGAAAAAGCATTTTCCAAAAAAAATGTGACAACCCGGCTATCAAAGAAAAACTCGAAAGGTATTTTTACTGATGTGGTTCAAGCCTTACACTCTTGAGACGCTGGAAGGTTTACGCAATGCCAATATGGGGCAGCATATCGGTTTCGAGTTCACCGAAGTCGGAGCCGATTTTCTTGCCGGGCGCTTGCCGGTCGATCACCGGACCACCCAGCCATTCGGCATCTTGCATGGCGGCGCGTCGTGCGTTCTCTCTGAAACATTGGGAAGTGTTGCGGCGTGGATGACGATTGATCCTGATCTGTACCGCGCGGTCGGCCTCGAGATTAATTGCAACCATATTCGCGCTGTGACGCAAGGTTCCGTGATTGGTGTGTGTACGCCGCTTCATTTGGGCCGCCGGACGCAGGTCTGGCAAACCGATATCACCGAAGAATCCACCGGCAAACGGGTAGCCATATCCCGATTGACTGTTGCTATTATCGATCATGGCACTCTGAGTACGCAAAAGGAGGCCGTTTATGTCGGGAAATAGATTCGGGACTTTGTTTCAATACCAGACATGGGGCGAAAGCCACGGTCCAGCGATTGGCGTTGTGGTGGATGGCGTTCCGCCTGGTATTCCTCTGTCCGAAGAGGATATCCAGTATTATCTTGATCAGAGGAAACCCGGCCAGTCAAAGCTAACGACCCAGCGCCACGAAGATGATCTGGTCAAAATTCTCTCGGGTGTTTTCGAGGGCTATACGACCGGAACGCCGATCTCGCTCTTGATCGAAAATACTGATCAGAAATCCAAAGATTATTCCGAGATCATGGACAAGTTCCGTCCCGGTCATGCCGATTTCACTTATCAGGCCAAATACGGCATCCGTGATTATCGCGGCGGCGGGCGTTCTTCGGCGCGTGAGACAGCAGGCCGCGTGGCCGCTGGCGCTATCGCGCGAAAAGTTTTGATTGATCAGTTGGGTGAGGATGTTTCGGTGCGCGGCGCTGTGGTGCAGCTTGGTGGGCGCCATATCAATCGTGACCTGTGGGACTGGGATGCGGTTCTTGGTAATCCGCTTTATTGTCCGGATCCGAGTGTTGTCTCTCAATGGGAAGAGTATCTGGGGGAAATCCGTAAAGCAGGGTCGAGTATCGGTGCGGTGGTCGAATGCGTGGCGAGCGGTATTCCTGCGGGGCTTGGTGCTCCGGTGTATGACCGTCTTGATGCCGATCTTGCCAAGGCGATGATGTCGATCAATGCCGTTAAAGCCGTTGAGATTGGTGATGGCTTTTCAACGGTCGAGTGGGGCGGTGAGCAGAACGCCGATGCAATCCGTATTGACGAAGACGGCAATCCTTATTTTCTGTCCAATCATGCGGGCGGTATATTGGGCGGTATTTCGACAGGTCAAGAGATTCATGTGCGTGTTGGATTTAAACCGACCAGTTCTATTTTGACTCCGGTTCCGTCGATTGATGTCCATGGAAACGAGGTCGAGGTTTCGACTAAAGGGCGTCACGATCCGTGCGTTGGTATTCGCGGAATGCCGGTTGTCGAGGCGATGATGGCTTGCGTTCTGGCCGATCATTGGCTTCGTCACAAGGCTCAGTGCTTGTAGTTTTTTTTGTTGTTCAGGGTAAGAGGTTTCTATGTCCCGTCAGAATTGGCTTCGTGGTCGTACGATTGTTTATAACGCTCCGCCAAAACTTCCTCCGAAACCCAAACGATTCCGCATTGGCCGTATTCTGTGGGGCGCTATTAAAAAGACCGCGACTGTGATCGGGATGATTATGCTGATCTCGGCTGCGATCAGCGTTCTGGCTTCGGTTGTTGGCGGGCGCGAGAAGGCTCCTGTTATTCCGGACAATATCGTTCTTACGCTCAATCTTGCCGGATCATTCCCGGAGTCGAGCGGCAGTTCCCAATATCTCTCTCTTCTCAAGCTTAAGGATGAACCGTTGACGCTTTCCGGTGTGATTGATGCGATCGATCAAGCTGCCAAGGATAAGCGGGTGAAGGCTTTGGCCTTTAAGGCGTCGAGTTCGGGCTATGATGTATCCCAGCTTCAGGAAATTCGCGCAGCGGTGCAGCGTTTCAAAAAGACCGGAAAGAAAACTGTCATTTATTCCGAGTCCTATGGCGGATCGGGTTACGGTCTTGGGCTTTACTATCTGGCGTCGGTTTTTGATGAAATCTGGATGCAGCCGGTTGGTGTTGTCACCATTGGCGGGATTAGCGCCGAAATGCCGTTCTTTAAAGGCGTTATGGACCAGTATGGTGTCGAGGGGCAATTCTTCCAGCGCAAAGAATACAAGAACGCGATGGAGCATCTGACGGCCGATCATATGTCGCTGAAAAGCCGCGAGTCTATTCAAGGTATGATTGATAATATGGCGGCGCAATTGGTCGGACCGATCAAACGCGACCGTCCGAAAATTGCGTCCACATTTGATGGGCTTCTCCAGCGCGGTTTGATTACTGATAAAGAAGCGTTGTCATCAGGTCTGATTGATCAGTTGAACTATGAAGATATCCTGCTCGATACGCTCGAGAAATCCTATAAAAATGCCGGTTTGATGTCGGTTAAAACCTATGCCGGACTTCGTAGTCGCGATAATTATCAGCAGAATATTATCGGCAGTAAACATACGACTGTAGCGATCATTCATATTGATGGCATGATCGTGAGTGGTTCAGGATCGTCGTCGCCATACGGTATGGGTGGTGAAGTGATTGGGGCTGATGATCTGGCTGAGGCTATTCACGATGCGGCCAGCGATAGTCGTGTGAAAGCAATAGTTCTTCGTGTGAACAGCCCTGGTGGCAGCCCGAGTGCGTCGGAGACCATTGGCCGCGCGGTTGATGCGGCCATCCAGAAATCCCATAAACCGGTTTATGTGTCGATGGGGACTGTGGCGGCGTCCGGTGGTTACTGGATTTCAGCAACCGCGACTAAAATTTACGCGATGCCGGCGACCTTAACCGGATCAATTGGTGTGGTTGGTGGTAAGGTCAATCTTCAGAAGCTTTGGGAAAAATACCATGTGAACTGGGACCGCGTATCGGTTGGACAAAATTCCAGCATGTTCTCGATGAATACGCCGTTTACCGCGTCCGAGCAAAAGGAATTCGAGGCCAGCCTTGATAGCGTTTACGATCGCTTTATCGCGCGCGTGGCGAAGGGCCGTAATCTTACCCCCGCGCAGACTGAAGTGATTGCCAAAGGTCATGTCTGGACGGGTGAGCAAGCCAAAACGCTCGGGCTTGTTGATAAAATCGGCGGGCTTAATGATGTGCTCGACCAGATTGCCAAAGATAACAAACTCAAGAGTCGTTACGATCTGACGCTCGTGCATCTGCCGAATACCGAAAAGCCGATGGATGTTTTGCTTGAGCTTCTTGGCGCCCAGTCGAGTCAAATGCCGGATATCCTGCGTCAAACATCGAGCCGCCTTGCGTTGATCGAGGCGCAATTGTCCTCGCCGCGCATGGTTCTGGACAGCTCGATTCCTGATGGCCGCTGGTAAATTTATTCCTGAAACTCTTCGAGTTCGGGGATGCGGTTGAAGGCGATTTTGGTTCCGACATATCCGGCCGTGGTGGTTGGGCTTGGGCCGAGATGGATGGATTCCGCTCCGAATTTCTGATTGATGTTATCGATCACATCCGATAGGGCTTTGCTTTTTTTCTCCAGCTTTTGAAAGTCTTTCGCGCTTGTATCAAATAGATCGGGTGTAATGTCGTTGCGGTGGCAGAGGCCATGCAGCGTGACCGAGACTTTCTTGAGCTGCCACGGATTGATCTGGTCGATCATGGCGCCCCACAACAGATCAAGCACGTTCAAAAAGGCAAAATTATCCTGAGACGGAGAGCAAGGGAATGTTGCCCCGAAGCGATCGCCAAGATTGGTGCGCACACCAAGGTCAATACGCGTGGCGTAGAGATCGATCCGGCGCAGACGGCTGGCGGCCTTAATCATCAAGCGGCGGGCCACCAGTTTGGCCACATCCGGACGGCGCAGGTCGGGATCAAGGACCCGCGAGTGGCCAACGACCGAGCGCTGGGTTTCCTGTTCAGGCAAATCGTAGCCGTGGAGTTTGTACCAGAACCGCTCGCCTTCAACGCTGCCCCAGACCGCGCGCGCGTGTTTGGGCGAGAGTGACCAGAATTGTTCGACCGAGCGGATGCCGGCTTTGTTCAGACGAAACTCCATGCGGGTGTTGATTCCCGGAAGATCGGTGAGTTTGAGCGCAAAGAGGCGCTCCTTGAGATTGCTGTCATCCAGAATGACAAGTCCGTCGGGCTTTTGCATATCGGTTGCGACTTTGGCGAGAAAGGCATTTGGCGCAACGCCAATCGAGCAGGTGATCGCGGGGCCGATATTCCGGCGCAGACCATCTTTGAGGCGCTGCGCGAGCTGGGTGGCGGCGTCCTTGCTCCGTTTGTTCGGGGGCAGGTGGCTTGATAGCTCGTCAATCGAGCAGACTTTGTTGATCGGTGTGTGCTTGATGATTTCGGACAAAATGCGGTGATGGTAGTTCACATAGGTGTCGTGGTGCGCGAGAACGCAGACGAGTTGAGGGCAAATCTTTTTGGCCTCATAGATTTTTGTTCCCGTTTTGATTCCATGGCGCTTGGCTTCATAGGACGCCGCAATCGCGCAGGTGGAGTCGGTCATCAGCGGGACCACGGCGACTGGCTTTCCGCGCAATTTCGGGTTTTCCTGTTGTTCGACGCTGGCGAAATAGCTGTTGAGATCCAGAAACAGCCACGAGTACGGTGGCGGGGGTTTTATTCCAACCATCTGATTTTCTTGTGTTTTATTGGTTTTCGCGGGGGCGGTTGAAATTGTCTGTTGCATTTGTTCCTCTTTCGTTCTATAAGAACAAAAATAGAACAAACGTTCAATGTCAAGAGAAAGAGGTTATTATGTTCGGTTTACGGTTACGCTATTCCCTCCCTAGCTCCCTGATTATGACTAGCCTTGTGGTGTATACCTATTACACAGCTTGGTACGGTTGATCGCCGTTGTTAGAACAGCGCCGTTACCGTGTCCCAGATCATTTTCATGTTGAGGGCGATCAGGATGACGGCGATAGCGCCGGTCGCTCCGGTTAGCCAGAGAGGCGCAGTGAGGGACCCCATCTTAAGCTTGTCACGGGTAAAGAGGACCAACGGGACAACGGCAAACGGCAATTGAAGGCTTAAGATGACTTGCGAGAACACCAAAAGCTGGGCTGTCCCGCTTTGACCATAAAGGATGGTGACGATCATCGCCGGAATAATGGCTAGTCCTCGCGTTATTAAACGGCGAACCCATGGTTTAACCGAGAAGTTGATAAATCCCTCCATCACAATCTGGCCAGCGAGTGTGGCGGTGACGGTTGAATTAAGACCGCAGCAGAGCAGGGCAACAGCAAAGAGTGTCGCCGCCATCGAGGTTCCAAGGAGTGGAACCAGCATTGAATGGGCGTCTTGAAGTTCCGTGATTTCCGAAAACCCTGATGTATGGAAGGTCGCAGCCGCCAGAACCAAAATCGAGCCATTGACCAAAAGAGCCAGCATCAGGGCGATTGTTGAGTCCAGTGTTGCGAATTTAACCGCTTCGCGGCGACTGGCTTCGTCGCTGCCGATTGCGCGGGTCTGGACAATCGAGGAGTGGAGATAGAGATTGTGCGGCATTACGGTGGCGCCGATAATACCGAGCGCGATATAAAGCATTTCAGGATTACGGATAATCTCGGTTGAGGGGATAAGGCCGGAAGCTACTCCTGCGAGATCGGGTTCTGCTAGCCAGACTTGTAATCCGAAACAGAAGAAGATCACGCACAAAAGCGTAATGATAAAAGCTTCGACCCAGCGGAAACCTAGTCGCTGCAAGGCCAAGACCAGAAACACGTCGAGGCCTGTAATAAGAACACCCCATTCCATCGGAATTTGGAAGAGCAGAAAAAGGCCGATGGCGGTGCCAATAACCTCGGCGAGGTCGGTGGCGCAAATCGCTAGTTCTGCCAGAATCCAGAGAACAAAGGATACAGGTTTTGAAAAATGATCGCGGCAGGCCTGCGCCAGATCGCGGCCTGTGGCGATACCGAGGCGGGCGCATAAGGATTGAAGCAGGATCGCCATGATGTTCGAGATCAGGCAAATCGAGAGCAGGGTATAGCCAAACTGCGAACCTCCGGCGATGGCGGTGGCCCAGTTGCCGGGGTCCATGTAGCCGACCGCGACCAGATAACCCGGACCGAGGAATGATATAAATCGCCGCCATGATGAGCTGCTGCGGCTGACCTTGATGCTGCCATGAACCTCTGGGAGGCTGGCCGATTTATCAAGATGGGCGTGCAGGGCTTGCGGGGTCACGATTGTGTCACTTCCTTAATAGTTTATTATACACTTAAAAATGTAGCCATGGCAACAAATTTGACAAGAGGCCAAAAATGCGCCAGAATCAATTTATGAGTAAAGCCGCCCCTTCGGGAGTTTCTCCCGGCCTTCGCGCTGAAGCCTTTGATTATGTTCGTAAGGCACATCAGAACGAGACTGCTGAAGATTATGTAGAAATGATCGCCGATCTGATCGCCGAACAAGGCGAAGCGCGTGTTGTCGACTTGGCTGAACGGTTCGGGGTGTCCCATGCGACGGTGAACAAGATTATTATTCGCCTCAACCGCGAAGGGTATGTGACCAATCGGCCGTACCGATCCTTGTTCTTGACCGAGCAGGGGGAAGAGCTCGCGCGCACCTGCAAAGAGCGTCACGATCTGGTGTACCGGTTTTTAAGAGCGATCGGGGTAGATGACCGTACAGCGCAGCTCGATGCCGAAGGCGTCGAGCATCACGTTAGTCCAAAGACTCTGGCGGCGTTCCAGAAGTTTTTGAAAAAAAGCGGGCTTTAATAACCGCCTTGATTGCGGGCGATGCGACAATCAAAATCAGAATGGCGATAAACGGAAGCAGGTAATGGTCGATGCTGCCATCAGGGATCAGGCTGCCAATCGCATAACCCAACAGGGGCAGTCCGGTTGCCCATAGAACAGCGCCGATTGCCGAATACAGAACAAACTGTTTGTAGTCCATTCGGGTCATACCGGCGACAAAGGGAACAAATGTCCGGACAAAGTGAATGAATCGGGCAATGACCACCGTGAACGGGCCATATTTATTAAAGAAATAATTGCAGCGATCTATATGTGATTGCTTGATGAATTTCTGGCCATACTTCTCAACCAGTGACGGTCCCCATCGTTTTCCGATCTCATACCCGACCAGATTTCCGAGGAAGGCGGAAATAAAACATCCCGGCAACATGATCCAGAGGTTGAATACATCTTGCCCTGCCAGAATGCCGATCGGAAACAAAAGGCTGTCTCCGGGAAGAAAGATGCCAAAGAAAAACGCGCCTTCTGTGAACAGGGCGGCCCATGTTCCGGCGTAACCAATGGTTTTAAGGAAAGTGATCATGTCCATGGGCAAGAGAGATACCTTGTTCGGACCCTCAATTCAAGCCAAAACGAAAAAGGCCCAATGACGGGCCTTTTGCGCATTATATACCTTGTATCCGGTTACTGAGGTTGGCAGGTGGATTGGTAGTATGTCCACTCGGTTGCCGTGGCAATCGAACATGTTCCGGAAGTTCCGTTTTCACCGCATGTACATGAGGACGTACAAATCGGACTTGTTCCGTGGCCCAACCCGAGGGCGTTTGGAGGTCCGGCAACCACACCGCTACTTTTCCAGATGTAGGTGATCGGGCTACAGGTTCCTGTCGTGTTGGCGGACGTGTCCGGGTCGTCAATCCAGCCGCATCCGGCACCTGAGCGTATCTGGCGTTTGGATCCTTGGGTCTGGATTTGCGTACACGCGGCGCATATCGGGTTCACAGGCACCCAGTTGTACCCTGTGGCGCACTCACAGTTACTGGTGTCGTAGCCAGAGCTCGGTACGTAAGAGTAGCTACACGTTGCCAGCGTGGTGTTTCGTTTTCTGTAGGCACCTTGATCTGTTGCGCCGGGCCACGAAGTGGATGGTGACGAGAATGACGATGGCGACGGTGATGCCTTACGAACTTGACCGGAGCCGCACGATGTAAACTCCCATCCATCTGTCTTACCGCATACGCAGTTGGCGGTCAGCATGGCTGACTCGGATGCGTAGCTTAGGCCGTCATTGCCTGTAAATACGGTGTAGTTTGTATCCAGAACATTTCCAGTGCAGACACGTTTCTTCGTTCCGGCCACTGCTCCACCAAAGGAAGCCGAGCAATAGGACGGATCGGTCTTGCCAACGCAGGTACAATCGGCGGCACTGGTGTTGCTGGTATTGTACCAATTGCCGTAACAGTCTTGCGTCTGATTTTGAGTGTAGGTTCCCGAATATCCTGATGCGCAGGTCTGACCGGGGAGGGATTGTGTCGCCGGAGCTCCGCTTGTAAAGGTACAGGCGTAAGCTGTGTTGTATCCGTACCAGTACATCCATGTCCCACTATTACAATAGTAGACCGAGTAGGCGCAAGCACCGCCCGTGTTGTAATTGAGGGTTCGGGTCGAGCCGTTACCTCCGGCTACGAGGGCATAAGAAGACCCGCAGAGTGATTTTGTATCTGCCGGACAGCTGGCCAGCGGGGTTGTACATTGCGGAGCGCCATTGCTATCAAAACCTGTGATAGCTTGGCCACTCGCACAGAAAATGCGGATCGGAGCACAGAGCGCCCGCCCACCGCCAATTCCGATCATATATTGGCCACTTGGGCAGCCCATGCCTTGAGTGCCGGTGGTCGGGTTGTTGTCATAGGCGGCGGTGATACGTTCGGTCGAGAAACATAGCGCTCCG
>JBPXJO010000028.1:0-177188 GCA_051715325.1 Alphaproteobacteria bacterium
ATTATTCTATATAGCTTAGGTTTAATAAACCCAAGCCATAAATTACTCCCAAACCCTATTTAATCCTCATCTACTTCCGTGCGAACCATCAGGATTTTATCAATTCGTTTTCCTTCAGTTCTAAGAATCTTGAGCTTCCAATTCTGCCATTCCAGTTCTTCACCGGCTTGCGGAATTCGAGCAAATTCGTGAAGGATAAATCCGGCAACCGTCGCAAAATGTCCGTCCGGCTGGTAATCAATACCGGTCTGAGTTTGAACATCATAAATCGACGCACGCCCGTCAATGATGTACGACCCATCTTCTTGAGCAAGAATTTCAAGTTGGTCGTTGGTCTCATCACTTTCAGGAAATTCTCCGGCAATCGCCTCAAGCAAATCGTGGTGCGTTACAATCCCTTGGACACTTCCGAATTCGTCAATAACTACCGCCATATCCGTACGATGTATCTTAAAAATCTCGAGAGATTTCAGCACGGACATACCTTCGTGCATAATCTGGGGTTCGACCATGACTTTGGAAATAGCCGGCAATTTGTTGTTTTTTACCAACTGGGGAATAAAATCCTCCCGATGAATGACTCCAAGAGCGGTATCAATATCCCCACGACCAACCAAAAGTTGGGAACGCGTTGTCTCGGAAATTTGCTGCCGAATGCCCTCTTCCGTATCGTCAATATCAAGCCATTCAATATCAACGCGCGGGGTCATAATGGTGTTAATCGGGCGCTGGGACAGATTCAAAACACCGCGCAGTAGACTTTTTTCAGTCGGGCTAAGAATATCTTCCTGAGATGCTTGATGAAGCAAGACGCCAAGCTCTTGGCTATTATTTCCCTCACCTGAGTCGGTTGCCCCAAGGACACGAAGGACCATATCGGCTGTGCGTTGACGAATATCGTCCGGCTCGGCGTCCGAATAGCGCTTGCGCAGTTTAGCATGGGCAAACTGGTTGAATGCCTCGATAATGATCGAGAACCCGATTGCAGCATATAAATAGCCTTTCGGAATATGGACTCCAAATCCTTCGGCAACCAACGAGAAGCCAACCATCAACAAGAAGCCAAGGCACAGCATAACAATGGTCGGGTGATTGTTGACGAATTTTGTTAATGGCTCACTCACAGCAATCATCAGGAAAATCGAGATGGTTACTGCAGCAATCATAACCGGCAAATGGTCTGACATCCCTACCGCTGTAATCACGGCATCCAGAGAAAACACAGCATCCAGAATAATAATCTGGGTTACAACCAAGCCGAAGCCGGCTTTTAGCTTTGATTTGGATGAACCGTGCGTTTGCCCTTCAAGGCGCGTGTGGATTTCGCCTGTGGCTTTGTGGAGCAAGAACAGGCCGCCAACCAGCATAATAAGATCACGACCGGAAAACGCCTTGCCAAACATCTCGAACAGAGGCTCGGTCAGTGTGGCAAGCCACGAAATACTCGCAAGCAGAACGCAACGCATCCCAAGTGCGGCAATTAGGCCGACGCGAATAGCGGTACGACGTTGATGATGCGGCAGCTTCTGGGCAAGAATTGCAACGAAAACCAGATTATCGATCCCGAGGACGAGTTCCAATAGGACCAATGTGAGGAGACCAAGCCAAATGGTCGGGTCAAGAAATATTTCCATAGTATTTTAAAAAGAATGCCTTTCTTTGCAAGCGAGTCTTAGCATATACAACAAAATCAGGCATCCAATTTTTACAGCAGGACCAAAGTTATGCAGATTTTGACTTCAGCAGCCCCTATTCCCGACGATCAGTCCACGCCAATCAAACGCCTTTTGGCGATCATGGAGCGACTACGAAACAAAGAAAACGGCTGCCCGTGGGATATAGAGCAGGATTTTAAATCAATCGCCCCCTGCACCATTGAAGAAGCTTATGAAGTTGCCGATGCAATTGCTAGAGGACATATGGATGACCTTAAAGAGGAACTCGGCGATCTTTTGCTTCAGGTTGTGTTTCACGCACAGATGGCTAAGGAACAAAACCTCTTTGATTTTGATGACGTTGCAAATCGCATCTGTCAAAAATTGATTTCACGCCACCCTCATGTGTTCGGCGAAGCCGCGGCCCGGAATGCCGACGATGTTCTTGAAATCTGGCAAGCCGCCAAGGATAAAGAAAAAGCCGAGAAGGCCGCCGGAGTGTCCCCTAAGGAATTTGCTTCTATTCTTGACGATATTCCAAACGGATTTCCGTCCCTGATGCGCGCGCAGAAAATTTCCAAACGGGCAGCCAAATCCGGATTCGAATGGCAAGAGACCTCCCACGTTATTGATAAGATCATTGAAGAGCTTAACGAATTTCGCGCTGAAATTCATTCCGGCAATAAACAAAAACAGGAAGAGGAACTGGGCGATGTTTTCTTTACGCTTGTTAATTTGGGACGCCGCCTTGATATTGACTGCGAGAGCGCGATGCAGCGCTGCAATGTCAAATTCGTACGCCGTTTCAGCGGCATGGAGCGCGATATCGCCGCGGATAGCCGCGAGCTTAAGAGTCTAACGCCAGACGAATGGGATTCGTATTGGGTTAAACAGAAGGATAAAGAGCGCGAAGCGTAGATCCAATCGCCCTCTTCCAATTTCGGTCGATCGACCCGAAACGGGCTTCAAATTTGCTGTTGTCTAATTCCGAATTCGCCGGACGACGTACAAAACTTGCGAATTTTGCCGATACTATGGGATCAACTTTGGCCGAAGGCGGACAAATTCCCATGGTTTTGGCTTCTTCGGTAATCGCTAGGGCAAAGTCATACCAGGATACGGCAGGCCCTTCACCCGTAACGTTATATATTCCCCAGTCTGAAAATTCCGGTTGATCCAGTATCTCGGTTCCGATTTTTACGATGGCCTCGGCCAGTGTTGTGGCTGGCGTCGGGCATCCACGCTGGTCTGACACGATATCAATTTTATTTTTTTCGCGCACCACATTGACGACGGTCTTGAGGAAATTGCTTCGGTCTTCACCAAATATCCAACTGGTTCTAAGAATGATATGATGCTCGATTGCACGTTGGAGTATAATTTCTCCATCCCGTTTGCTGGTCCCGTACGCATTGATGGGGGCCGGCTTATCTGTCTCCTTGTAGGATTGTCCGGATGGTTTTGATCCATCAAACACATAATCCGTCGATATGTGCATGACGGGAATATTCAAAAGCTTGGCTTGTCTCGAAATATATCCGACAGCTTCAGCATTGGTTTTTCGAGCTTCGTCCGGATAAGTTTCGGCGGCACCCACGTCGGTATAGGCGGCTGCATTAATGATCAAGCGTATGGGTGATTTTTGCTGCTCGACATACCCAAGAATTGACCGATAGTCGGTGATGTTACATTCTTCGCGGTCCGGAGCCAAGATGTCCCAAGATGCGGGGGCGGCCCTCAAGACGGCTCTCCCCACTTGTCCTGTGCCGCCGAGAAGCAAAATACCTGAATTGGTCATGTGAACCACATTGCGTTGTGAAAAAGAAGTTTGAACGTGTGGCGGATGTTACCCGAGAGGATGAATTTATCAAGTTTATTCGGCTTTACTTGCCAAGCATCTTGACGAAATCATAATTTAGAGTCAGATTTTTAACTGTAAAAAAAATAAAGAGTTGAACAGGATTTTATCATGAATATTACCCCTCCCTTTTCTGCTTCCGCGGAAGCGGCTACTTTTTCCGAACCTTTACCAAAACCTACGGAACTTGCGACCGTTTCTCAGCCGGAAGAAACAGTGCCTGCCTCAACGGACCACCATGTTATGACATTACTCCATCGCGCAGGTCAGACAGGCGCCGTTAAAACTCTTCGGGGTTCTTTGGGTCGCTATGCGAACCGTCTACCTTCACGCGGATTATAAATCCTTAGACCTTTTTTAGGCTTTCGAGAATTTGCCGAGCAAAAACCGGCAAGGTATCATCTCGCGCCCCCATGACAATAATACGATCTCCAGAATTGGCTATTTCGGTGATGCGATTTATGATGGATTCACGTGTTGGAACCCACTCCCCTCGCACTTCGCGAGTGCCCCCCCTGCTGTTGATTTCCTTGATAAAATCGTCGCTGGAATAGCTTCGATCTGCGGTGCCCCCCATATAGAGAACATCTGGCATAATCAGGATGTCCCCGGCCTTTAATCCTGCACAAAAAGCATCTGCCAATTCGTCTTTCATGAGTTTTAGAGGGCCATATCCGTGCATTTGAAAGACCACAATCAAGCGGCCTGAATATTCATTTAATGAAGCCAGTACGGCGCTTATTTTATCCGGATTATGAGCAAAATCGTCTATTACACTGATATTATTGTATTTTCCTACATTCTCCAAGCGACGACCAACACCGAGAAATTTAGCGAGAATCCGGATTGATTCAACAACAGGCACCCCTTCAAGGTAGGCGGCTGCAATAGCGGCAAGTGCATTTTCGATGTTATGCTTGCCGGGTATAGTCAACTCAAGTTCATGTTTTGCCCCACTATCTTTTTCAATAATAGTGCAATGTGCCCCCGATTGGGTTGGCTGATAATTAACGGCGTTGATATCCGCTGAATCCACACCAAAACCATATGTAAAGGATGTGGGTGCAAAATCCTTGGCAAAATTATCGCGGACAATTGTGTTCCCGACATTCAATATTTGGCGATCCGATTGTTCAAGATATTGCCTAAAAACCGGAATCAACTCTGCCACGGGCTTATGGTCGAGGGCGACATTGTGCAGTATTGCTGTGGCCGGATGATAGAGAATAATCGATCCATCGCTCTCATCGCATTCAGCGACAAACAGATCTTTGGAGCCGACCAGCGCCGATGTGTACGGATTTTGAGGATCGGTAAAATTCAGAAAGCTTGCTCCGTTCATAACTGTCGGATTTTTACCGGCTTCGGATAAGACCCATGCCAACATTCCGGTCGTTGTCGATTTACCACTGGTTCCTCCGACGGCGATACGCCGCTTCGCTTTATCAAATAATCCGGCGAGCAGTTCGGCACGCTTGATTATTGGCAGTCCCAGCTCCTTGGCCTTGCGTACTTCAGGAATAGTATCTTCAATGGCAGACGATACAACCAAGGCATCATAATCCGCTGTCAGCCCAGTTCCGTCCTGAGGGTACAGGGTGATTTCTTGCGACCTGATCCACACGAATTTTTCAGGAGTGCGGCCTTGGTCAAAAGAGCGATCAGAGCCGCCGACCTGATGACCTTGACCTTGGACGATCAAGGCTAAGGGGAGCATTCCGCTCCCCCCAATTCCACAAAAGAAGTATTTACTCATACCTTACGCCTATTTGGAATTTCCCTTATCACCATAGAATCCACCTTCGAGGGAATCTATGCGTGACTGACGCTCAGCATCAGCGGCCGCGGCCGCTGCTTGTTCCTTGTTGTATTCATCCCAAGCGACCTTATGGCTTGTGCTCAGGGCTTTCTCGCCCGGTACTTCCGGATTATCCGGCCCCATATTTTCAACACTGGCTTCTCGATCCGGATCAAGAGTATCGAGGTTATGGTAGGATGGCAGAGGATTTGGTTTTGCAACTTCCGACGTGAAGTCGATTACAATTTTATCCGGATATTTGAAGATAGCCCCCGACTCGGCGTCATAAGCCGCCCCCGGAAGCACGCCGTTAAAGACATTGAGGAAGGTGGTCGCGGCCACATCGGTTTCAACGACCTTGGATGCTTTGCGATTGCCAGGAGCTTCACATTCGATATTCAGGTCACGGCGGGTTTTCTTTACCCAAATCGTTTGCGGGGGGCGGACCTGATACTGGTAGTCATTTGCCCCTTGATTAATCTCGCAGATCGCATCTACGGCTCCGACGGTTTCAAATGTAATCTGTTGCTGTGAGCCTTCGGTTACAGTCGAACACGCCCCCAGTGTCAGGGTAGCAAACATAGCCAGTGTAATTCGGATAGGTTTCATAATGACGTCTTTTTGAAAAATACGGTGAATCATAAAAATTATACCGTTCAATCTACAGTATTTCTGCGGACAGAACAATTCATTCCATCCGCAGAATATGCAAATTGGACCCCCTTTAAGCCGCGTTTTTAGAGCTTGCAGCTTTGCCTTTTTCGATTTGGAAGGTCAAACCATCCTTATTCGAGCTCACCTTGACGCCCGAGCCATCCGGTATTTCCCCGCGAAGGATCATTTCGGCCAGATGGTTTTGCAGGTTGGTTTGAATCGCGCGTTTAAGAGGACGTGCTCCATAAACCGGATCATAGCCTTTATCCGCAAGCCATTGTTTGGCGGCTTGATCAAGCTCAAGCGTCATCCGGCGACCCGCCAGAAGTTTACGCAAGTTTCCGAGCTGGATCTCGACAATGCCGGTCATTTGGGCGCGGCCCAGACGACGGAATAGCAAAATCTCGTCAAGACGGTTCAGGAATTCGGGACGGAAGAATTTCCGCACCGCTTCCATGACCTGAGGGCGCACCGATTCCACATCGGCCCCCTCTTTCTGATTGGCCAGATGTTCGGCCCCAAGGTTCGAGGTCATAATCAGCACCGTGTTGCTGAAATCAACTGTGCGGCCTTGACCATCGGTCAAACGCCCGTCATCAAGAACCTGCAAAAGCACGTTAAAGACATCGGGGTGGGCTTTTTCGATTTCATCGAACAACACCACCTGATATGGGCGACGGCGTACCGCTTCGGTTAAGGCTCCGCCTTCGTCATACCCCACATAGCCCGGAGGAGCACCGATCATACGGGCAACCGAATGTTTTTCCATGTATTCGGACATATCGATCCGGATCATGGCCGTATCATCATCGAACAGGAATTCGGCCAAGGCTTTGGTCAACTCGGTTTTTCCAACCCCTGTCGGGCCGAGGAAGAGGAACGAACCGATCGGACGGTTCGGGTCTTGTAACCCCGCACGCGAACGGCGAACGGCTGCCGCAACAGCTTTAACCGCTTCGGCTTGTCCGACTACGCGCTCTTCCAATTGATCTTCCATGGTCAGCAGTTTTTTGTTTTCGCTTTCCATCATTTTATCGACGGGGATGCCTGTCCAGCGGCTCACAACACTGGCAATGTCATCGGGCGTTACTTCTTCGTTAATCATGCTCCGTGACGAATTCTCGGCTGCATTCTTGAGCTCGGCTTCAAGCTGCGGAATTTTGCCGTATTTGATTTCTCCGGCTTTGGCCCAATCGCCGCTTCGCTCGGCTTGCTCCAGTTCAATACGGGCGCGATCCAGCTCTTCGGTCAATTTCTGACCTTTGGAGACTTTCTCTTTTTCCGCTTGCCACTGCGCTGTTAGGCCTGCCGAGTTGTTCTCTAAACCTTTAAGCTCAACTTCCAGATTTTTGAGGCGCTCTTTGGAAGCTTCATCCGGCTCTTTTTTAAGTGCTTCGCGTTCGATTTTTAATTGAACAATACGGCGATCCAGTTCGTCGATTTCTTCCGGTTTCGAGTCGACTTGCATCCGCAGGCGTGAGGAGGCTTCATCCACCAAGTCGATGGCCTTATCGGGCAAGAAACGATCGGTGATGTAGCGATTGGAAAGCTGCGCCGCCGAAACGATCGCACCGTCCGTAATTCTAACACCGTGGTGGGCTTCATATTTTTCCTTGAGGCCACGCAAGATCGAGATGGTATCTTCAACAGTCGGTTCACTGACAAAGACAGGCTGGAAACGACGTGCGAGAGCCGCGTCTTTTTCAATGTGTTTTCTGTATTCGTCGAGCGTTGTGGCTCCGACCATATGAAGTTCGCCGCGAGCCAAAGCCGGTTTCAGCATATTCGACGCGTCCATCGCGCCGTCCGCTTTTCCAGCTCCCACCAAGGTGTGAAGTTCATCAAGAAAAAGGACAATTTCACCCGAGGCACTTCGTATTTCATCCAAAACCGCTTTGAGGCGCTCTTCAAATTCACCGCGGAATTTTGCTCCGGCAATCAGGCTACCCAGATCAAGTGACATCAGTTTTTTATCGCGCAAAGATTCAGGAACATCACCGTTCACAATACGCTGGGCCAGCCCTTCGATGATTGCGGTCTTACCTACACCGGGTTCGCCAATCAAAACGGGATTGTTTTTTGAGCGCCGCGAAAGCACCTGAATGGTGCGACGAATTTCTTCGTCACGTCCAATCACAGGATCGAGTTTTCCTTCGCGGGCGAGTGCGGTCATATCACGCGCATATTTATTGAGGCTATCGAATGTGTCTTCGGCGCCAGCACTATCGGCTGTACGGCCTTTACGAATATCATTGATCGCCGTATTCATGGCTTTTGCCGTGACGCCCGAGTCTTCGAGATGACCGGCTATGTCAGCCGTTTTCGGCGCAAGTGTCATGGCTTGCAACAGGCGTTCGGTTGTCAGGAATTTATCACCGGCTTTTTCGGCAAGTTGCATGGCCTGATCCATTATTTTTATCAGGTCCGAGGACAGGCGCAATCCTCCTGCTCCGGGGCCGTCGACCGAAGGTAATTTAGCCAATGCGGACTCGAGTTCTTTCTTGAGGCGCGACGGATCACCTCCTGCGTTTTTTACCAGCTTCAGAGCGAGGCCATCTTCTTCTTCCAGCATAACCTTCAGAAGATGTTCCGGCTCCAGAGATTGATGTTTGGAGCGCATCGCCAATGTCTGGGCTTTTTGCAAAACCGAGCGCAATTTTTCGCTAAAACGTTCAAAATCCATTTTATTTCTCCTGAAATGATCTTCGGGATTTATCCCGATAAGAGGAATTTAGACCTATCGAGGGGCCACGTCCATAGGGTGCGACATATTTTGTTCAGACCTCGATCCGGATTGGTCGGATTTTTGTGGTAAGGCCGATTTATCATAGGAAGGAAACCTGGTTTTTGCTTGCAACATCCCTAGCACTTCCCGACCGCTTAGGATTACGCAGCTCAACTTACCCTTGGGTTCGTAAACACCGGTATCAATCGAGATGCGTCCGGATTTTATTTCGACGGCAGGCAAAATAGTATGACCGTGAACCACAATCGCGTCGTTGGCTCCATTGGTGTGCTTTGCAAATTGGCGGCTTAGCTGACGCTCTTCCCAGTTTCCTATACCAAGCATAACTTTTTTCTCTTGTTCGGTAACAGGTTTTGTCCAGTCTACGCCGGCATGGCAAAAGAAAAAGGCCGGAGCGGACGAGCTAACATGAGTTACCTTTAAGGATTTAAGAAAGCTTAGATGATGTTGAGGTACGGCTTTTGAAAACTCGGCATGAAAACTCTCGAGATTCTGCGGAGTAACTTCAACATTTTTGTGCTTCAACCCTATCGCATTTTTGTCTTTGTCCGGATTTCCCGACGTTATAAAAACGCCATAGCTGGCGGCGGTCTGGAGCAATCCGCACAATACCAGATCCGGTATCATTTTATGGCGTTTCACTGGATCATCGGACGTCAGGTATTTCATGGTCAGGTAATCGTGATTTCCGAATAAAAACACGCGTTTTATTCCGTCGGCATCCTGGGCCATTTTTTGACGGCATAATATTTCCAAGACCCCTTTTGAATCGGGCCCCCGATTAACAAAGTCGCCCGTAAAGACAATTTCGGCAGTCAATGCCGGAGTGGCAGCCTTTCTTTTGGCAAAATCCGATTCTACGTTCGCAAGAATTTTATCAAGCGCATCCGCATAGCCATGGATGTCACCTATCGCGTAAACGACATGATTATTGTCGTAATTCTGGGCTTTTATACCCGCGACCTCTTTAAGCTTTGCTACAAGTGAACCCAATGCCATATGCGCAGTATATATCGGATTTCTTGATAATTCATTATGAATATGAAAAAAGGGGCTAACGCCCCTTTAAACCTCTATAATTACAGAAATCAGGCTTCAGCCATTTCCTGCGTTTGAGCCGGTTGCTGAGCCGATACCGGTTTTCCGATAATGCTGGACGGCAAGGACAAATCTTCGACTTGAGTGTCTTCCGCGGCTTGCTCGTTGTTTCGGCTGTATCGGTCGTACGTGCTGTTATCGTACGCATCAAATGAGGCGTCTTCTTCTTCCCAGCTATTGATAATGCGTTGATAATGCTCGGCATATTGCAGATAGCTTTCGGCAAGAACACGGTCGCCCGCCGAATTGGAATCCTTCGCCAAAGCGAGGTATTTTTCAACGATCTGGTACGCTGTACCGCGTATACGTACGTCTGGTCCGTTGCTGTCAAAAACCTTGTTTTTGTTCTGGAATGAACGGCGCTGGTTACCGTTCCCACCACGACCATTGTTATTATTGTTGTTATTGCGCATTCTTCGTGCGGCTGACCCGTATCTCATGTGCTCTCCTAACTAGTTTCCCCACGATTCGGAAAAACCTACCTCAGCTTACCCGATTGTGGATAAGTTTAAAAGTCCTTTCAGAGTCAAGGACTACTACTGGTAGATCTTTGAACCTTGTTCCGTCACAACATATCGATTTTTTTCGAGGCTTAGTTGTTTCACGTGAACAGGGGCAGAATGCACAGGCCGACTGATTCAATCAAGCACCCTGTCAAAAGAATTTTTACTTATCCCCATACGAGATTGTAACAACCCTCGGAACCCCGCCGAGATCGCGGGTTACACGAATCAGATTCGCGCGAGCCTCCTCCACGAGTCGGACAATGTCGCTTTCCTGATTTATGCCGAATTCAAAAAAAACATGAGCATCCGGCTCCAAATAGTTTTTTAGAATTGGCAACAGATTCGTATAGGGGTCCAATCCCTCTTTCCCCCCATCCAAAGCTCTCAGCGGGTCGTAATTTTGGACCTCTTTTGAAAGATTCGGGATGTCACTTGAGGGAATATAGGGGGGATTCGAGAGAATCATGTCGAACTTACGGCCCGCCTCGATACCATCCAACCATGATCCCAGCCTGAATTCGGCCCGTTTTTCGAGACCGAGACGCTTGGCGTTATCCCGCGCCTGTTCAACGGCTCCTGCTGAAATATCGATCCCCAGCCCCGTGGCCTCGGGGAACTCCTGCAAAAGGCTCAGTAATATGCATCCAGTTCCTGTTCCAAGGTCGATGAGCTTTAGAGGGCGTTTTTCCTGCCCTTTATAGACCCTCAAAACCTCCTCAATCAGGGTTTCGGTGTCCGGCCTTGGTTCCAATGTGTCAGGAGAGAGGTAAAAACGTGACTTCCAGAAATCCCGATAGCCCAAAATCCGACCGATTGGTTCCCCATTCAGGCGACGATCAACCGCCCTGTCAAGATTGGCTGATATGTCCTCCGGCAAGGGGATGTCGGGCAATGACACGCGAATTGACGGGGTAATTCCGGCCAAATCCTCAAAAAGAATGCGGGTTTCCAGCTCAAATTCTTCAATACCGCCGGTTTTCAGGCGATGTTTTATCTCTAGAAACTGGCTTTGTGCGGTTTTCATTCCCGCACCTAACCAGATTTGCCCAGTTTTTGCTATAAAACTTTCCCCATTCTCCAATAGAATGGCTTTCCCATCCCATAAGAGCATTGAGAACAGCCCTCAAAAGCTTATTTCTAAATGTAAATCCACACAATTAACCGGTTTTATATAGTTTTGGTTTAATGTATGTTGGCAACACTGAGAGAAGGATTTTTTCATGAAAGCAAAAAAAGAAGCCGGTCCTGCTTCCAAAGACAAAGAACTCAAGAGCGTTTGCCTGATGATCCGCAAGGATCAGTATGACCATCTTCAGGAACTTCAGGTTAATGTGAGCGGTTTTGTCCGCGATATGATCGACGATCGCCTGAGCGAGAGCAATATTATTCTTAATGTGACCCATGAAACCCGAGCGCTCTACGACAAGATAATCTCGATCTCGCCGCGCGGCGATGAGGACATGGAGCCATACCTTCGCGAAGCCCTCAAAAATATGCTGGACAAGTACATCAAGGAAATGCAGCAGCTTCATAAAGATATTATGAAGTAAAATTTGAATGGTGTTAGCGGCGGGTTTTCCCGCCGTTTTTCTTTTTTTGTTTTTTATTTGGCATAATAGCAGAGGCTTTGCTAAGACAGTTTATGGTTCCCAATCGAACACTGTCCTGCGTCTCTAGCCCCTACGATTTGAGGCCCCCACTCGACCTGCTCGAGGGTTGGGCCAAGCATCTTTTGGAAGTCGATGATCGCCCACTTTATATCCTCTTTGGAGAAGACCACCACCGAACCTTCGATATTGTTTTGCGGCAGGCGTTCATAGAGCGGCTTCATTCTTCGGGTCATAAGATTGCTTATGGTTCTGAAAACGATAGCAATATGCTCGAATGGCTGATTGAAAACTGGTACGGGATTGAAATTCCTGACGAAGTCCGAGGGAAAATATGCCAATCCGACAGAGACGGAAAAAAGTTTCTTCAATCGGCCCACGCGGCCTATATCCCAACAACATCCCCTCATTCGCGCCGTAACCTATGGGCAGCCCTTCTCAATTCATCCGTATCGTTCCAGTGCAATGATATTCCGCGAACAGAGGATGATATCTCCATAGACCAGAGCAGCGATCCGGTTGCTCAAATTGTTTATGACCTTTTGGGTGTTTCCAGTGATGAAGCCGGTGTGATTGATCTTGCCAGTAATAACGGGATGTTGATCCGCAATCGTTATATTGCCGAGCGCGCGATCACTCATCAACGTGGAACGGGTGCGCGTATTTATATACAAGATTGCGGGAAGCATCACCTTTACGGGTACCACAAAGATAAGCTTGGCTATAAGGGAAGTCTTAGTCAGATTTTTGCCGACAGCGGTCTTAAAACCTTAGTAATTGCCAATCTTACAAAAAGTTTCAAAATTGCCAATCTTCCGCGCGACGGGGCCAAGTCTGCATTCCGAAGGAACGGCATTTCGTTTAACGACACGGCCTCCGAGAGCTTTCACGGGGTCTACGAGCAGGAAATTCATACCCTAAAAAGATTACATCGGGCAAGTGGACGCGAATTCTCATTATACGATGCCTCTTTGCCGGACGAGGACGATATGAGTTTTAAGATTGTAGAATCCGAAATTCCTGAATGGATCAGGGATGCCGTTGGGCAACCCCCTTCCCTCAAATAACTCCTACATTCCAAGAGCGGCAAGTTTTTCGGCTTGCTCTTCGGCGGTCAGCGCATCGATAATTTCATCAAGGGCTTTGCCAGCCATCACTTCACTGATTTTATATAGGGTCAGGTTGATCCGGTGATCGGTCACGCGGCTTTGCGGAAAGTTATAGGTGCGAATGCGCTCGGAGCGATCTCCGCTTCCGACCTGAGATTTACGGTCGGCGGCACGTTCATTAGCGAGTTGCTGACGTTTAAGGTCATACAGGCGCGACTTCAGAATTTTCATCGCTTTCGCGCGGTTTTTAATCTGCGAGCGTTCATCCTGCATCGCGACCACAACGCCCGTTGGCAAGTGAGTGATACGCACTGCGGAGTCGGTCGTGTTAACCGACTGCCCGCCCGCTCCACGCGAGCGATACACGTCAATCCGCAAATCGTTTTCATTGATATCGACATCAACGTCTTCGGCTTCCGGAAGAACGGCAACAGTCGCCGCAGAGGTGTGAACGCGGCCCGAGGCTTCTGTTTCAGGAACACGTTGGACACGGTGGACACCTGATTCATATTTCAGGCGCGAGAACACATCGGAACCGGAAATTTCAACAACGACCTCTTTGATACCGCCGATGTCGTTTTCAGCAAGTTCGGCGACTTCGAAGCGCCAGCCGCGATCAGCGGCATAGGCTTTGTACATCGCCAACAAGTCTCCCGCAAACAATGCGGCTTCATCGCCGCCAGTTCCGGCGCGAACTTCAAGAATGGCGTTCTTGTCGTCGTCAGTATCTTTCGGGATCAGAACCAATCTGATTTTATGTTCGAGATCGGGAATTTGCCCATTCAGAGTGTAGAGTTCTTCCTTGGCTATCTCGCCCATTTCAGGATCATCGACCATCGCTTCGAGATCGTCTTTGTCGGCGAGCGCTTTTTTATAAGCCGAGATCGTTTCGATGACAGGAGTAAGATCCGAATACTCCTTGGTCATTTTGACAAATTTGTCCCCGCTCGCTGTTCCTTCAGCAAGTAGTGCGCCTAATTCGGCGAAACGGGATTCAATCGGGGCTAGTTTTCTAAGTAAATCACTCATGGTGGGAGCCTTATACAGAGTATTGACGAGGTTTTCAAACCTGCATTTCCTGAAACCCTGCTTTGTAATTTTATTATGTTAATATTTATTGACAGGCATTTATAATTCCAGTTAGTAATTACGACAATAATAGTTACATAATAAAGGTGTGTTCGTGACTAATTCCTCTGTTTTTCCATCATCTCAAGCTTCTATGTGTCTGGTTTTTATGCAGGGTGCCACCAAAGCCCTTAGCGATAAGGCCGCACAATCGTCCACCGATCTTTTCACGCTTATGGAGCGCATTGCCGGAAGCGCTACTCGCAATTGGGGAGATTTTAATGCCGCGGCGACCCTTCGGGATTGTGCGATTGACAGCCTTGGTCAACTGAAATGCCATTTTGATGTTTGTCGCCGCGATGCGGCTCCAGCCGAAACCATTGAACATCATGTCCGCGAATTGATCGGGTTTGGCGATAAACCGGTCATTTCCTATACGCTGGGGTGCTAATCCCCCCTGCTGTCTCAAGACCTATCAGGCGGCATCTTTTGCTTTAATCAAAGCCACACGATCTTCCACCATCTTGACCAGATGGTCGACAATCGACTCATCACCCTCCAATAGACGATGGGCGGTTTGCCCATCGACATATACCTGATGAGTTCCGCGTCCGCCGCCCGTAAATCCGATATCCGTCATTAGAGCCTCTCCCGGTCCGTTCACGACGCATCCGATCACCGACAATGTCAGAGGTGTCGAAATATGCTCAAGACGTTTCTCCAGCTCTTCAACTGTCTTGATGACATTAAAGTTCTGGCGGGCGCAGGATGGACAAGCAATAACGTTTACGCCGCGATGGCGCAGTCCAAGCGATTTCAAAATATCAAATCCGACTTTGACTTCTTCTACAGGGTCCGCTGATAGCGACACGCGAATGGTGTCTCCTATTCCGGCCCACAGCAGATTTCCCATACCGATAGCGGATTTGACCGTTCCGGCACGCAAGCCTCCAGCTTCGGTTATCCCGACATGAAGGGGGTAATCGCAAACCGCAGCCAATTGCATATAAGCGGCAACGGCCAGAAAAACATCCGATGCTTTGCAGGAAATTTTGAAATTGTAAAAATCGTGGTCTTCGAGAATTTTAATATGACGCTGGGCGCTTTCGACCATAGCGTCCGGACAAGGTTCCCCATATTTTTCAAGGAGGTCGCGTTCCAGCGATCCGGCATTAACGCCGATACGGATGGAGCAATTATGGTCTTTGGCTGCTTTGATGACTTCGCGGACGCGGTCCTCTGATCCTATATTTCCCGGATTAATCCTAAGGCAGGCGGCACCGTTTTCGGCGGCCTCTATCGCGCGCTTATAATGAAAATGTATATCGGCAACAATAGGAACCGTGACTTCTTTAACAATATGCTTTAAGGCCGCCGACGATTCTTCATCCGGACAGGATACGCGTACAATATCGACACCGGCGATCTCGAGCGCCCGAATTTGAGCAATCGTTGCTTCAACATCCCTCGTATCCGTATTGGTCATCGATTGAACGGTAATCGGGGCATCTCCGCCGACCGGAACGTTTCCAACCCATATTTTACGGGATGCTCTCCGCTGGATCTGCCGCCATGGGCGATGTGCTGTATGATCGTTTGATTGGCTCATGATGACCATTACATGGACTGTTTGGTGGTTTTTTTCAACAAATCTTTGAGATATTCGAGATTAAGCGGCATGGCGCGTATCACCTGCCCTTTTCGGCCCAAAGACGGTATATCTTTTCCCTCGACCGAAATAATCAAGCCTCCGGCATTGCCGACGGTCATGACCAGCCCTGGCTGGTCTTCCGGAACCCAATACTCTTCTCCCGGGGAAATAACCCTTGAAAAGATGGTCTTTTTCTCGCCATTGCGGATTTCCATCCACACTGGCGAGGATGCCTTCAAAATAATGGCGTGCGAAATTTGTTCATCCATGACGGCGGTCGCCTGACCTTCAGGAACAGGTGGTTCCGAGCTTGCGGCTGGTGCATTCGGATCGGCTGGAGATTCTGCTTGGGTATCCGGAACTTTCACCTGCGGGCGACTTAAGAGCGTCATCTGCTCCTTAAGGTCTTTAGGGACACCCGGTATATTCCTGTTTACCGATCCTGTGGAAACGAGAGCTGATTGTAGCCCCAAACCCACCGCCAACATTCCGATCACGATGAAGATCGCCTTAAAGGACGGCAAAGGAAAATCTTCATCAACCGGCAATGTCGACGCCAATGGTTTATGTTCGATTTTTTTGCCCGATTGACGTTTTAGAAGCTGAACAATCTTTTCGCCGTCCAATCCCAAATGCTCGGCGTATGTCTTTATAAACCCAAGGGCATAGATCCTCCCCGGCAAAAGCGAGAGGTTTCCTTCTTCGATAGCAGTAATATACGATTCACGAATACGGGTCGCTCCGGCCACTTCCGCCAGAGATTGACCATTCCGGATTCGGGCACGCTGAAGAATATCACCGACGCTCAAATCGGTGTGGAAGTCACGAAGCAAATCTTCGCCTTCTGGCGTCCTGTATTTTTTTTCATCGGCGGGTTTAAGGGACAAGACTGTTTACTCCAGATTACGCTGCATTGGTCTGCTCCAGACCAAAAGCCTTATGCAGCTCACGAACGGCCAATTCCGTGTATTTCTCGTCAATCAGCACACTGACTTTAATTTCGGATGTCGTAATCGCCTGAATATTTATTTTGTTCTCTGCCAAAACGGTAAACATGGTTTGGGCCACCCCCGTATGGGAGCTCATACCAATGCCGACAATTGAGACTTTGGCAATATCGGTTGTCATGCGCAGCGTTGCATTTTTCAGAGGGGCGAGTTCCTGAATAATAGCCTCAACCTGAGGTGCATCCAGTTTTGGAACTGTAAAGGTCATATCTGTTGTTTTACCGTCCGCCGACACGTTCTGAACGATCACATCGACGTTAATTCCGCGCTGGGCAATCGGCGCAAAAATCGACGCAGCAATCCCCGGCATATCCGGCACCCCCAAAAGAGTGACTTTCGCTTCGTTACGGTTGAAAGTTACGCCGTTGACGATTTGCTTTTCCATGATGTCTTCCTCTTTTACAATCATCGTTCCCGGAATATCGCTTCCGATTGATGGTTCAAATGTCGACAGGACCTGAAGCGGTACATTCCATGCCATCGCCAGTTCTACCGAACGCGGATGCAAAACTTTTGCTCCAAGCGCTGCCATTTCCAACATCTCTTCGTATGTTACCTTATCAAGCTTACGAGCATCCGGAACCATGCGCGGGTCAGTCGTGTATACTCCGTTTACGTCGGTATAAATATCGCAGCGATCGGCTTTAAGCGCCGCCGCCAAAGCGACTGCCGTAGTGTCCGAACCACCGCGGCCCAAGGTCGTAATGCGCCCTGTCTTTGTAACTCCTTGAAACCCCGCAACAACCGGAACTATTTTTTCGCTCAAGGCCTCGTTCAAAATTTCCGGCGGGATATCGGCAATACGCGCCCGGCCATGCTGCTCATTGCAAATCATCGGAACTTGCCAACCCATGAAAGACCGCGATTTTAACCCGCGTTTCTGCAGGGCCAAAGCCATCAATCCTGTCGTAACCTGTTCGCCGCTGGCAACGACCGCGTCATATTCGGACGGATCACAGCCCGGTTCTATTTGTTGACAGTAGTCGACCAGTTGGTTGGTTACTCCGGCCATTGCGGAAACCACAACGCTCACCTGATTCCCGCGACGAACTTCCGCCAGAACTTTATCGGCGGCTTTTTCTATGCGGGCAGGATCGGCAACCGATGTCCCACCGAATTTGACGACTATTCTTCCCATTTCGTCCAAAGCGGGGTTAATTTCCTAAAAATGGAGTGCAGCTTAGCAATTTTCTGAAAAACTGCCTATAGTCATCTTGTTAAAAAAACTCTATTCTTTCCGCATGAAACACTCAATTTCCCGAAAAGTCCGCTCTACTGTGGACCCTGCCGAGATTTCCCATTTTTCATCCCATGCCCAAGGCTGGTGGGATAAGGATGGCACTTACTCACCGCTTCACAAAATGATCCCGCCGCGTATGGAGTTTCTGGTTTCGTCACTTCCGTCGATCAAAGGCCTTGATATTCTCGATATCGGATGCGGCGGCGGATTAACCTGCGAACCGCTCACGCGCCTTGGTGCCCGCGTTACCGGACTTGATGCCGACCCTCACGCTATCAAGGTTGCAACGCAACATGCCGATGATATGGGTTTATCCATTAATTATCGCCACGGTAGTGCTGAGGAACTTGGTGACGAAGGTCGCCGTTTCGATGTTGTACTCGCCCTTGAAATTATAGAGCACGTTAGCGACCCGCAGGCCTTTGTTGAAGCCTGTGCCAAGTTGGTCAAGCCCACCGGGTTTATTGTTTTCTCGACACTAAACCGCACATGGAAGTCTTATGCGCTCGGTATTGTTGCCGCCGAGCGTGTCCTCAACTGGGCTCCCGTCGGCACTCATAGCTGGAACAAATTCGTGAAGCCGTCCGAACTGGCCTACTATTGCGAACACAGCGGGATGAAACCTGAAAAGATTTCCGGTTTGGTCTATCGTCCGTTGCACGGTGATTTTGCGCTGCACCCTCACGATCTCACTATCAATTATTTTATGGTGGCCAGAATGGGCCAAGACAGGTAAAATTTAAAGATGGAACCACTTATTCTTTTCTTGCTTATAGCGACCACACTTTCTGTTCTTGCTGTTCTCCTTCTGGGTGTTTTATCGATGCTGAAAGGCGGCGAGCTTAATAAAAAATACGGCAACAAGCTGATGCAGTGGCGCATCGGACTTCAAGCCGTTTCTCTGGCCCTGATTGCCAGCCTATGGTTCTTCTCCAATCACTGATTAAACCCTGCGAGTGATGTGTCATGAAAATATTTGTCCCTATCAAACGTGTTGTTGATTACAACGTTAAGATCCGGATTAAGCCTGATGGTTCCGGAGTCGAGTTAACCAACGTTAAAATGTCGATGAATCCGTTTGATGAAATCGCCGTTGAAGAAGCTGTCCGGCTCAAGGAAAAGGGAATTGCAACAGAAGTTGTGGTTGCCACTATTGGCCCCGCCCAAGCGCAAGATGTTCTCAGAACTGCTATGGCGATTGGTGCGGATCGCGGGATTCTGGTTCAGACCACCGTTCCAACCGACCTTGGCGGCATTGAACCTTTGGGCGTTGCCAAAACACTTAAAACACTGATCGATAGAGAGCAGCCTCAACTTGTTATCATGGGGAAGCAGTCCATTGACGATGACAGCAATCAGACCGGACAAATTCTGGCGGCTTTGCTTGGTTGGGGTCAGGCGACATTCGCATCCAAGATTGAACTTGCCGGAACATCGTCCGCCCGGGTTACACGCGAAATTGATGGAGGCCTTGAAACCCTCGACATCCAGCTTCCGGGAATCATTACGACCGATTTGCGTCTCAATACGCCGCGTTATGCTTCCCTCCCCAATATTATGAAGGCCAAACAAAAGCCTCTTGAAACATTGGATATTGCCAGCCTTGGTATCGACATTACGCCGCGCACCAAATTGGTTTCACTGTCGGAGCCGCCAACCCGAAAAGGCGGCATCAAAGTGGACTCGGTTGATACCCTTCTCGATAAACTCAAAAACGAAGCCAAAGTGATATAGGTGACCCGAATGACTGTACTCGTAATTGCCGAACACGCTTCCGGATCAATCAAACCATCCACCTATTCCTGCATTACTGCGGCCAGCGCGCTTAGTGCCGACGTTGTTGTTCTCGTTGCCGGCCATTCGGTTGCAGCGCAGGCGCAAGCTGCGGCCGCTATCAACGGTGTTACACGCGTCATTGCAATGGACGACCCCGCGCTTGCTCATGAGCTTCCTGAAATTCTTGCGCCGTCCATAGCCGAGGCGGCCGCAGAATTTACTCATATTCTTGCTCCAGCCACAGCATTCGGAAAAAATCTTTTGCCGCGCCTTGCCGGTCTTCTTGATGTCCAGCCGATCAGCGATGTGATCGAGATCATCTCGCCTGATACGTTCAAACGTCCTGTTTATGCCGGGAATGCTCTTGCGGTCGTTCAGTCGACCGACAAAATAAAACTGCTGACTGTACGCGGAACAGCTTTTGCTCCCGCGACGACATCCGGCGGCAGTGCCTCGGTTGAAATCTCATCAACAAAACCTGCGGCAGCATCCATTAGTCAATTTGTGTCAGCCGAATTGACCCAATCGGCTCGCCCCGAATTAACGGCGGCCAAGATTGTCGTCTCGGGCGGACGCGGCGTTGGATCAGCCGAAAACTTTACTTTGATTGAAGCCTTAGCCGATAAGCTTGGGGCGGCAGTTGGCGCATCACGAGCCGCCGTTGATGCCGGATATGCTCCTAATGATTATCAGGTCGGGCAGACAGGAAAAGTTGTCGCGCCGCAGCTTTATATCGCCGTGGGTATTTCCGGCGCTATCCAGCATTTAGCCGGCATGAAAGATTCAAAGGTCATTGTCGCGATTAACAAGGATCCGGACGCTCCTATTTTTCAGGTAGCTGATTATGGGCTTGTCGCTGATTTGTTTGAGGTTGTTCCAGCCCTGACCGGAAAGCTGTAAGAATATTTTCCAGCTATTCGGCCGCGTCATCGTCCTTGAGCGCCGAAAGAGAGAACGCACTTCCGCGTTTGGCTTGATCCATTGTTGCTCCGGTCAAATCCGCGCCATCAAGCAATGCCCCTTCTAACTTTGCACCAGTTAAATCGCATTCCCGAAGATCGGCGTTTGTCAGGTTGGCAAATGACAGGTCAGCATACCGCAAATTGGCGCCCTTAAGGCGAGAGTCCGTCAAATCGACATAGCGCATTTCCGAAAAACTTAAATCGCATGGGGCGAACCGCGTGACTCCGCCGCCGCTAAACAATAGCGGAACGAAGTTCGAGCGCGCCATACGTGCATGGGAAAACTTGGCGTATTGCAAGTTCGATCCACGAAAATCGGCCTCTTCCAGATCGCAGCGTCGGAAATCCGCGTAATCGAGCTGCGACGATTGCAATTCAACCTTGAACAGGTTCATGGCAAAAAATTTAGCCCGCGATGCTTTAAGAGCGGTCAATTTTTCCATCTTCAGCGAGCCAATTTCGCGGAGATCGTAATCCGATAGATCGAGCTGACGCCCTTCTGTTCCCGAAGTACTCACCCACAATTGGTGTTCCTGAATTAGTTTGACGAGAGGAACAACGAGCTCGGAGACCGATGGGCCGATATTTTCGTCGGTAATCGCTTTGGATACGTCGTAGCCCTGATCCTGAATATATTTGAGGTTCGTTCCGGTCAAAATTGTATTGCTGAGATCGGCTCCGGCGAGCTGGACCCCCCGAATTTCAGCGCCAGTCAGATCGGCCCCCATCAGCCTTGCGCCACGCAGATCGGCTTGTTGAACATTAGCACGCGCCAGAATAGCATCGGAAAAGTCGGCATTATTCGCCATCGTTCCCGATAACCTTGCTCCGGAGAGATTAGCTCCACGGAAATTGACCGGCTGTGGCTCGGCGTATTGTCCATCGCGGGTCAGCGCCCCACCGCGTAAATCCGCGCGCTCCAGATCGGTTCCGATCAGCATCGCGCTTTCGATACGACTACCGCGCATGTCTGCTCGAATAAAAGACGCATTGGTCAAGTTGGAAAAGCTGAGATCGCAGGCATAAAGAATTGCCTCTTGAAAGCTTGTATCGAGCAAATTCATACGGCGCATCACGCAGCCAGAAAAATCTGCCCCGCGCAAATTTCGTTTTTTGAGCTCAAGTCCTGTTAGATCGATATGTTTTAAAATGGCGCGGCGACCACCCAAGCGGCCTTCCAGAAAACGCTCATGCAAGTTCACCAAAGCGTTGAGCTGCTCTTGGGTGAATTTTTCTAGTGCCGGGCCTTCCGAGTCTGGCTGCCCGTCAAGAGGTTCCAAGGTTGTCGAATCCATACCTTAATTTGCCCCAAAAAGGTTAATTAATCTTAAGGGAAGTTCTTAATCTAGCTTGCCTTTTCGCCTTTTTGCGGCTTCAGGCCATTTATAAAATCCGTAACCCAAGGTTGACTAAAATCCATCGGTCCGTCAACCCTATAAAGTATACGCCCGTCCGTGCCGACCACAAGAACTGTGGGGTATAAGCTGATTTTAAGCCAGCGCTTGAAAAGACCGCGACTATCGTAGTAGCTCTGAACCGGGTTAAGCTCCAAAAACGCCGAACGTTCTTTTACAACATCGAGCATTAGTTTCCGATCGCTGAGATAAACGACATTCACATCCGGATTTTTAACCGCAAACTCTTTAAGAGTCATAATATCTTTAACGCAGGCCGGACACCAGACTCCCCAAAAATTGAGGATTGTCAGTTTTTCTTTATCCGGCGTAATAACGAAGGGTTTTTTATCGTAAGTGTAGACCTCGATCGGATCAAGAACCATCCCGTTCTGATATTTCTGGAATTTACGGACATTCTTTGAAAGGACATCACTGAAATCAGGGACATCGGATACTTCCATCGGACCGGCGTTTTCGGCGGAGGCTGAATTTATAGAAAGTGGCACAAAAAAAGTAAAAAAGACGACCGCCAGACAGAGTTTATTGTTCATAATATTTTTGACCCACGCATTATTAAACAACTTCATCTTTCCCTCACACCCTACTTATGATACTTCATTTTTATGAAATACGTTACAACTATGAAATATTTTCTGTTTTCTTGCTTGTCTTTGGGGCTGAGCTGCTTGCTGCTTTCCGGCTGCGGGATAAAGCCATCGAACTTGGCCGCCCCGAGCGGAGACCCGGCACCGTTTCCGTCAACCTATCCGTCTACGCCCGCCAAATGATGGTCTGACGGCTCATTCCCGCCGGTGGCCTCTTTATGATCTTTAGGTTCATTCGCGGCATCACCGGAGGACTTTTCCTTTGAAGAGACTCCATAAAAAATCTCGAGCTTCACGGCGCCTTCAGGAAGCTCCCCGGCCTTCAGCTTGATATCAAAATCCGCTTGCCCCTCACCGGCCAAAGATTCGATTCCTGTCGATACATTCTTTTCCGAGACAACCAGATTATTTTTATCCATCATCCTCAAGGTCAGCAGCGGAATTTGGACCTCTTTTTGGGAAATGTTTATCAATGTCCCTTTTATAATATCAAAATTGGCTTCCTGCCCGGCTTCACCGGCGGCCTCTTTTTCCAAAGTCAGATGATCAACAACCAGAACATCTTCAAGCTTTATTTTAGGGACATCCGTCCATTCGAGTTTGGCATATTGAAACACCTTGATAGATGGGGGGAAGGCATCCTCAATTGCCTCCATATTGTCAAGAATGGTAACAAGTAAGGCAACAAACAACATCACCCCTAAAAGGCCGCCAATGACTTGTCTTCGTACCGAGCTGCATTTGTTCCAACAGGACCGTATTTGAGCCCTTGGCCCCTCAATCATTTGGCGAATACGCGATTTTATATTCCGGATTGCCGTTTTAAGCGCCAGCGCCACAGATGGTCTATTCGTTTTATCCGGCGTTTTGGCTTTTTTATTGGATTTTCCATCCCCGAAATCGATTTCATCAAACTCTTCCGACTGAATCCGGTTAATCAGGTCATTCAAACTGGATTTTTCTGCGTCAGCCATATTTTCCGTGAACGAGCCGGAAGACACTTTGGAATTAGGCCGAGAGCTTGTATCTTCGACTTTTTTGTTTTCCGGAATATTGTCCTTAGGCTCGAAATGCCACATATGGTGGCATTTTGCGCAGCGAACATCGCGCCCCGCTTCACCAGCAAAAGCTTTATCATCGACTTTATATCGGGCAGAACAGGACGGACAGGTTAAAATCATACCTTCAAACCATTTGGCGCTTCATGTAGTTTTATAATATGTGTCCGAGTCGGTTTGAGCAACAGAGTTTATAACAATATGATTAAATTTGAACATGTGGGTTTACGTTATGGAATCGGCCCCGAAGTCCTGAGTGATGTCAATTTCACTCTGGAACAGGGTTCATTCCATTTTCTATGCGGCCCGAGTGGCGCCGGTAAAACCTCACTGATGTCGCTCCTCTATCTTGGTCGCCGACCGACGCGCGGCGTTATTCAAGCTTTTGGTGAAAACACAAACCTTCTAGACCGCACTGAACTCTCTCTCATGCGCCAGAAGATTGGCGTAGTCTTTCAGGATTTCAGGCTTCTTCCCCATATGTCGGCATTTGATAATGTCGCGCTCCCTTTGCGGATCAATGGCGTCCCTGAACAAAAGATCAAAGATCATGTTGAGGAACTTCTAGACTGGGTTGGTCTCGGCGATTGTATGCGTCGCCTTCCGCCGACCATGTCGGGAGGGCAACAGCAACGTATTGCGATTGCACGCGCGGTTATCGCCAACCCCCGCCTTTTGCTTGCTGACGAACCGACCGGAAACCTGGACGACGAAATCGGCATGAAGCTCATGGGGTTATTCGAACAATTGAACAAAATGGGAACCACTATTGTTATTGCAACCCACTCACTTCAGATTCTCGATCGATTGGCCCATCCTCGCCTTATTCTTGAAGCGGGTCATCTTCGTATTTTTGACCCCAAAACCGATAACCCCGCTTTTGCAGCCCCTGCACATGATGCAGCTCGCGCCTCTATAGAAGGTCTTCATGTCTAAGATATTTACGATCTCTCCACGCCAGGGTGTCGGCTATGACGTTCCTCTCCATCTCAAGCTGGGGACCGAGTTTCTCGTTCTTTTGATTGCCCTGATGTCCTTTCTGTCTTTGCTGTCCGCAATTGGCACTCTGACGCTGGGGCACATTGCCTCGAACTGGACGACCGGCCTTGAAACCTCGCTTACGATTGAAATTCCGTCAGCCAATGCGTCGCCCGAGAACACCAAGAAATTGATTGATGCGCTGGGCTCTATCAAAGGCGTTGAGCGCGCTTACCCCGTAAGCTCGTCCGAAATGCAAAAACTCCTGTCGCCGTGGCTAGGCGATAAAAGCGATATATGGACCGATTTACCCATCCCCCAACTCATTACCGTTGAACTGCATTCCCGCAGTTCGGATCTTATCAAAACCATTTCGGATCGCGCCCATAAAATTGCGCCGGACGCACAAGTCGATGCACATGAAGACTGGCTCATGGATATCCTCCGATTGGCCAATGGACTTCGCATGACCTCGGTTATGGTGTTCTGCCTGATTTTGTTTGTAACCTTTATTGTGATTGCCGGAGCGGTCCGCTCGCGCATGGCTATTCATCACCGCGAACTAGAACTCCTTCATATTATGGGTGCATCGGACCGCTACATCACCCTTCAATTTATTCGTTACATCCTTAGCCAATCCCTCAAAGGCTCCATGAGCGGGGCCGCTCTCGGCCTTGCGATCCTCTCGGGCTTTATGTTCCTGTCAAAAAACAATCCCGGAACTGTACCGGAGGTCTCGCTTCAAGGTCTGGAATGGGGTGTTTTTTTGGCTGTACCGGCAGTTATTATGCTGATTGGCGTACTTTCGGCTCAGATTACGTCCTTGCGCGTTCTGCGTGAAATGCCGTAAAGTCCGGTGGCTATGCTCAAGATCTTAAGATATGCCCTGCTCACATTGATTGTGACTGTCGGATTGCCCCTGTCGGTGTGGGCGTCAGGTTTTATTATCTTTTGCGGTACTATGAGTTCGATGATGCAGCCGCTGAACCCGGATCACATGGACGCGGCTATTGTCTTGACCGGCGGCACGAACCGCGTCGAAAAAGGTCTTGATCTTCTCTCAAGCGGGACCGTCAGCTATCTTCTGGTCAGCGGAGTTCATAAAGATGTGACCCTTCCGGCTCTTATAAGCCAGTCCGGTTACAAAGGGCGCATCGACAAGTCCCGCATTACACTTGGGCGCGAAGCGGGAAACACAATCGGCAATGCTCGAGAGTCATTTGATTGGGTGACACAAAACAACATTCATGATGCCTATGTCGTGACATCGACATACCATATGGCCCGAGCCCTTCTCGAATTTCGCCATGTTCTTCCCGCTGCACGGCTGGTTCCTTATCCGGTTGAACCTGTCGATTTTTCACCAACCAAGCGGATTTACTGGAAAACAGCTTTTGTCGAGTATCATAAACTTTTGGTTACGGTGTACCGTGTCCTCCTTTACCCGAATGAAACCCAACCCATTCCACCTTCGCTGAGTTCGCAATGAAAAATCCTTTTGTTTTTATCCGTCAGGTTCTGTTCAACATCGTGTTTTACGGCATGACCGCTGTCACATGTGTTGTTCTCACACCTTTTATGCTGTTGCCACGCAAATATTACGTCATCTTCCTGACCGGATATTTCAAATCAGTTCACCTTTACGAGAAATATGTGCTTGGACTCGACTTTGTTGTTAAAGGAACCGAGCACATTCCCAAAGATGGCCCATTCCTCGTTGCAGCCAAGCATTATTCCGCATACGAGACCATGAAGCTCCATCTTTTGTTTTATGACCCGGCGATCATTATGAAGAACGAATTGAAGTATATTCCGCTCTGGGGTTGGCTTGCCTGGCGCGCCGAGATGATTTTTATCGATCGTGGTTCTCGCGAGGTCGCCCTCCGATCAATTACAGATGGAGCCAAACGTATCGCCGCACAGAACCGCGTGACTGTTATTTTCCCTCAAGGAACCCGTGTCGGTATTGACGACACTCCGCAAAAGAAACCCTACAAGGGCGGGATTATCCGTATGTATGAGGCTACTCAACTGCCAATTCTGCCTCTTGCGACTAATAGCGGCCTATTCTGGAAGAAAAATGCATTTTTCAAATATCCCGGTGTGGTCGAGTTTGAATTTCTCCCCCCTATTCCGGCAGGTCTTGACGGCAATACTGCGCTCAAGCAACTAACCGAAGAACTTGAATCGGCATCAAACAAGCTGGTTCAAGATGAACTCAAACGACGAGAGCCCCATGACCATGCTTAAAAAAGCGTTTCGTTTTCTAGCCTTTGCGGTTTTGGGAATTATTCTCTTTATCGCTATTTCTTATACTGCAATGTGGTTTCTGGTATCGCGAAATGTCGATCGCCATATCGCTGCTTTTTGGCAAAGCCTTCCATACCAGACCGAGTTTCGAATTACAGGTGTTCAGCCGCAAGTAACCGGATTTCCTGCTCCGCCTCAAATCATCTTTTCAGGTACTGTTGAACTGAAATCAGGTTTGATTATCAAGTCGGATGAATTCCGGATTGTCGGCTTTCCACTTTCTGGACTTACCCTTTATGCCGACTTCCCCAAAGGACTGGATATTATCCACCCTCTATCAAAACAAGGTGTTCGCATCGATAACGCGGCCGCGAATATTTCCTTGCCGATGCACCCACCTGTCACCAGCACATATGAAGCTGCAAAAGCTTGGCAAAAACTGGACGACCCGCTTGTCATCAACGGCTATGAAATCAAGATGGGCGAAGTCATGGTTCAAGGAAATGGTCTTATTGGTCTAGATGAAAAACTTCAGCCTGATGTCCGCATTCAGGGGCGAGTTCAAGGCATGGATGCTCTCTTCGAGCGCCTTTCCGAAAATGGCATTGTGAAGAAGAAGGACATGGATATTGCGAGGTCGTTCCTTGGCATGGTGAGTGCCGAAGACCCGCAAACCGGACAAAAATACTTTGATACCGGCTTTTATATCCAGCACCGGAGTGTGTTTATTGGCCCGATGCGAATTTATGAGGTGCCTGAAATTGTTTGGCCCGGCACACCTGTCGGCGTTATGACCGGACGCCAATCCAAGCCGCCGGTTCAGGAGACTGATACGGATGGAGCCAGTCCGGAAGCGCAGCCATAACCGTCAGGAAGCGTTAGTTCCTATTCATTGTGATAGGTCAGCGGGGCGGGATAGCCGCCGATCGGGGTAATTTGGTTAAAGCCTATGGATTTTAGCAAACCGGCCCAATGCTGGAATTCCGGTTTTGCTATGCCGATATGACCGGTGACGTCGAGCAAAAGATTGTTATCTTTTATAATCAGCTGATTTATTTCTTTACCGGCTTCGCGGATAGCTCTCTCTATAACATCACGGGAAATTGCGACATCCGATATAGCTCCGATCAATGAGCGATCATCATCCGACTCCCCAAAACCGGCCTTGGCTACAACCAAAGCCGGATGTTGGTGGAAATCAAAATTCTCTTTCTCTCCGTACGGAAGCCTTTGTATAACAGAAAGCCCTTCCTGATCGAGGCAGAGTTTAATCAAATCGGTCCACCACGATTCATCATCCACGTTCCCTTTTACACCGGGATAAGGGAGAACCGCGAATGTAATTGTTCCATCTTTGACTTTTTGAAGGGCCACTTGCGGTGATGGAACACGCTCCATCGGCAGAACAGTACCGAAATAATCGCGGGCCATGTCCCAGTATTCCGGCGTGTGGGATGGAGTATACACCGCAACACTCAGCCCCGTTTGAAGCAGAGACACCGAACTCACCAGCTCGCGCCAAATACGAACTATTGTCTCTTCAGGAAGCGGGCCGCGATGCCGTGCCATCAAACGACGGATCATGCGCGCTTCACGCGCGGGTTGGACAATCTGGATGCCCGCTTTCTTTTTTTCTTCGGAGATCGCCATAATCAGGTCGGCCCGCTCGAGCAACAAATCATGAATCTGATTATCTAGAGAGTCAATTTTCTGGCGGATTTTATCGAGAGAAAGTGATTGATACATGATTTTTTCCGTTAAATATTCCGTTTAATTTTTTTGTACGTGCGATGCCGGTAATGTCGTCATATCCGGCACAGGTTTGGCCAAAAGCGAGTGACGCCCCCTTACAATGACTTTGCTATCGACTTTTTGGGTCAGGCCAGAATAAAGCTGTTTGCTGGCTTCGACCATGTGAAGCCCTCCCATACCGGGAAATATATACGGCATATATTTTTCGCAACTTTCGTAGCTGCTACTGACTATTTTCCAGCGTAATGGCGGCGTGTACAGGGCTGACGTCGAGCGCTCATAGACAAACAAATTATCGCGAAGAAAGAAACGCAGTTGATCGCGTGAATAGGGTGTCCCCTGACCAAAAGGCGACCAATCAGCACGGGACCACAGACCCCTGCGGTTCGGAGCAATCACCAATACCCGCCCGTTACTTTTAAGGACGCGCCAGATTTCCTGAAGATTGGAGCGCAAAAGTTCGGCATATTCAAGCGAGTGAATAAGAAGAACGCGGTCAACCGAATTGGTTTCAAGGGGGAGCTCGGACTCTTCCGCCAAGGCGGTCAAATTATTTTCGGCGATTGGCCACGGGTATGCTCCCTGTCCTGCCGGCGACACCGCAATGACGCGTTCGGCTTCGTCTTTAAACATACCTAAATAAGGTTGAGCATAGCCGATCCCGACAACACGTTGGCCTTTTACATCGTCCCACCATTGACGGATTTGTTTCCCCACAACCGACTGGACAACCTGCCCGCTCGGGCTGTTGTAGAAATCCTTCAGGTCGTAGATCGAATGATACATCATGAGGTTTTACAAACTGGCTTCTATTTGGGGGATGAGCGGTTTATCGGCATCCGGCATGGGAAGATTATAAAGATCCTGAACCGGAAGCCATTGCAGTTCCTGACCTTCTTTCGGGATCGGTTCACCGGACCAAACGCGAATGGCAAATACCGGCATAATCAGATGAAAGTCTGTGTAGTTGTGAGAGGCAAACGCCACCGGAAACATACCGCATGGCCGCGTTTCAATTCCAAGCTCTTCGCGCAATTCGCGCATCAGCGCATATTCAGGGACTTCACCAATTTCAACTTTGCCGCCCGGAAACTCCCAAAGGCCGGCCATGGATTTTCCTTCGGGCCGTTTTGCGACCAAAACTCTTTTCTTGCGATCAACGAGCGCAGCGGCAGCGACCAGAACAATTTTCTTGCTCGGCATTTCGGGGGGCGGCGCGGCCAGCGCTTCAGCGCAACTCATTTTGTATGCCATTATTTCAAACCTGCTTCTCTGTAACTATAAAAAAAATCCCCCGCTCTCGCAAGGCGGGGGACTTTAATTCTTTATTCCGACTGACTATTCGGCTTTTTCACCCGAAGCGTCATCTTTTTTGGCAGGGAGAGGCTTACCGTCAAAGTCAAACATTTGAACTTCTGCGCCTTTACGCCATCCTTCAACCAGCTTGTTCAGCAAGTCACGTTTAACTTGACCTTCGAGTTGGCCTTTCACTTCGTCATATTCAGGGCCCTTACGGTCGCGTTTGTCTTCCAGCATAATGATGTGGTAGCCAAACTGGGTTTTTACCGGAGACTTGGTATACTCACCGGATTTCAGAGCGAAGGCCGCGTCGCTGAATTCCTTTACCATGTCGCCTTCAGTGAAGTAACCAAGGTCACCACCGGTCGATGCATTCGATTTGTCTTTCGAAAATTCTTTGGCAAGGTCAGCGAATTTTGCGCCGGAATCCAGTTTACCGATGATTTCCTTGGCTTTGGCTTCATCTTCGACGAGGATATGGGCAGCTTTAACTTCCTGTACCTTTGGCGTATCCTTGACCAATTTGTCGTAAGCGTCCTTTACGTCAGACTCTTTAAAATTGTCATTGATTTGCTTTTCAGCGTAAACGGCTCGCAAAATCTGTACTTTTGCCATCGCCATACGTTTTGCAACTTCAGGATCGTTGGTCAAATCGGTTTTAGCCACGCGCTCATCCACGATTTTACCATTTACAACTTGTTCCAGAACCATCGGGAAAATGGCTTTTGGCGGAAGTTGTTTCATTTGCGGCGGAAGTCCATCCATGAATTCAAGAACTTCGCTACGGAGAATATCTTTTCCGTCAACCTTGGCCACAACAGGGTTGTCGGCGGATGCGGTTGCGGCTGGAGCTGCATCTTCTTTAGCTGAGTCTTCGGCTTTAACTTTTTCATCGGCCGCCGGCTCGGTTGCTGCAGCGCTCTCGCTATTCACAGAAGCGCTTTCTTCACTTGAAGTCGAGTTTGAAGAAGCCGCGCTATCTTCTTGTTTATCTTTCATAAATGTAAATGCACCGTATCCGGCACCCGCTGCAACCACCAAAGCGGCTACAAGCCCCATTACTGTCTTATTCATTCGTTCCTCGTCCACATTAAAAATTGGGAAAACCCGCCCGAAACCGAGCGTGGCGTATTTGCGCACAGTTCATACACCCGTGCAAGTGGAAAGATTGTGTTTATCGCTGGAAAATCAAGTGGTGCACATTGACCTTATTGGCCGCAGGTTATATATCAGGGCGTTACGAAAAGGACCGATTCACTATGCTTTTGAACTTTGCTACCAAAATTTTTGGCTCCAGCAACGACCGCGTTATTAAAAATATGCGTCCCCATGTTGATGCGATCAATGGATTGGAAGCCAGCTTCCAATCCCTGACGGACGATCAGCTTAAAGCCAAAACAATCGAGTTTCGCGAGCGCCTTACCAAAGGCGAGAGCCTTGACAGCATTCTGCATGAAGCTTTTGCAACGGTTCGCGAAGCATCGCGCCGCGTCTTCGGAATGCGCCATTTCGATGTGCAGCTGATTGGCGGCATGGTTCTTCACCAAGGTAAAATCGCCGAGATGCGCACCGGTGAAGGTAAGACGCTGATGGCGACCCTTCCAGTCTATTTGAATGCCGTAAGCGGCAAAGGCGTTCACGTTGTGACCGTCAACGACTATCTGGCGCAGCGTGACTCTCAGTGGATGGGCCAACTTTATCGCTGGCTTGGTCTTAGTGTTGGTTGCATCGTCTCCAACATGAAAGATAGTGACCGTCAAGCCGCCTATGGTTCCGATGTCACTTACGGTACCAATAACGAATTCGGATTTGATTATCTGCGCGATAACATGAAGTACAATCTGGCTGACATGGTTCAGCGCGAATTCAATTACGCCATCGTTGACGAAGTTGACTCGATCCTGATCGATGAAGCCCGAACTCCCCTGATTATCTCGGGCCCGGCCGAGAGTGCTACGGATATGTATGTGGCCGTCAACAAACTGATCCCTCTTCTTAGCTCCTCGGACTACGAAAAAGACGAGAAAGTCAAGTCGGTGACCTTGACCGAAGACGGCGTCGAACATATCGAAAATTTGCTCAAAGAGGCCAATATTCTTACCTCGGGCGGGCTTTATGACGCCCAGAATATCTCGCTGGTTCACCACGTTAATCAAGCTCTTCGCGCCCACAAGCTTTTCTCGCGCGACACGGATTACATTGTAAAGGACGACAAGGTTATCATCATCGACGAGTTCACCGGACGCATGATGGATGGCCGCCGTTATTCCGAAGGTTTGCACCAAGCACTCGAAGCCAAGGAAGAAGTTCAAATCCAGAACGAGAATCAGACTCTGGCGTCGATTACCTTCCAGAACTATTTCCGTCTTTATCCGAAACTCGCGGGGATGACTGGTACGGCACAGACCGAAGCTTCGGAATTTATGGACATCTACAAACTCGGCGTTGTTGAAGTTCCGACCAACGTGCCTGTGGCCCGTATCGATCATAACGACAAAATCTATAAATCGATTGAAGATAAAGAAGTGGCCATTCTTTCTCTGATCCGCGAGTGTCATGCCCGTCAACAGCCGGTTCTCGTTGGTACGGTGTCGATTGAAAAATCGGAAGCTCTGTCCGAAAGTCTCAAAAAGGCCAAGATTCCGCACCAAGTTCTCAATGCCCGCTATCACGAGCAAGAAGCTCATATTATTGCTCAGGCCGGACGTCCGGGCGCAGTTACAATCGCCACCAACATGGCTGGCCGCGGAACGGACATCCAGCTTGGCGGCAACCTTGAAATGCGCCTTGCCGATGAAATTCCGGCGGATGCTAGTGATGATGTGCGTGCGTCTATTACCGAAAAAATCAAGAGCGAACTTCGTGAAGCCAAAGAACTTGTACTCAAAGCCGGCGGCCTTTATGTGGTTGGTACCGAGCGTCATGAATCACGCCGTATCGATAACCAGCTGCGCGGACGTTCCGGTCGCCAAGGTGACCCGGGAGCGTCAATGTTCTTCCTCTCGGCTCAAGACGACCTGATGCGAATCTTCTCGCCTGACGCCTTGCAAGCCGTTCTCTCCAACCCTTCCCTCGGACTTAAAGATGGCGAGGCGCTGGCCCACCCATGGCTCTCGAAAGCTTTAGAGCGCGCACAGACGCGGGTTGAACAGCAAAACTATGAAATCCGTAAAAACCTCCTGAAGTTCGACAACGTGATGAACGACCAGCGTAAGGTTATTTACGAACAGCGTCATGAAATCATGGCGTCCGAAACCGTAACCGACATGATTAACGATATGCGTCATGATATGGTGCGCGATCTGGTCGCCACTTGCATTCCGCCTCATGCTTATGCCGAACAGTGGGATATTGCGTCCCTGAAGACTGAAGTTCAGGCTCAACTGGCTCTCGATCTTCCAATTGATCTATGGGCCAAAGAGGAAGGTATCGCGGACGAAGAAATTACCGAGCGCATTCTCAAGGCCTCGGATGAAAGAATGGCTGAAAAACGCCAGCGCGCTGGGGACGGGTTCTTCAATCATGTTGAAAAATCCTTTGTTCTCCGCTTGCTCGATCAACATTGGAAAGAGCACCTCCTCCACCTCGACCATTTGCGCCAAGGGATCAACCTCCGTGCTTTTGCGCAACGTGATCCACTTAACGAATACAAATCCGAAGCGTTCAATATGTTTGAAGCGATGATGAATCGTCTGAAAACTTCTATTGTCCAGCAACTCAGCTTGGTTGAAATCAATATTGACGAACAGACCTATCAGAAAATGCTGGAGCAGGAACGCGCGAAGGAAGACCAAAAAGCACGCATGACCCGCACCGATCCGGCTAGCGAAGATGGCGCCTCGCCTGATTCTGCCGATAATACGGTCCAGTTCCGCAAGCGGTTTAATCCGGATGATCCATCCAGCTGGCAAGGGAATGTTCCGCGGAACTCATTTTGCCCTTGCGGTTCCGGTAAAAAATTCAAATACTGTCATGGGAAAATTGACTAGACGCTAACCAAGGACGTTACAATGCGCACTGAAACCGCCCCAAAAACTATCTTCCTTAAAGATTACAGGGCTCCGGATTTCAGGGTGGAAAAGCTCGATCTTCTGGTTCAGCTTGATACGTCCGGCGCTACCGTTACATCCACTGCCCGTTATGCCGCCAATCATGAGGGCGCAAATGCGCTTGTCCTTGATGGCGAATGCATGGAGCTTGTCTCTGTTCGCCTTAATGACGTCCAACTTGATACTGCCTCCTATACTCTAACCGATGACCGATTGACGATTGATCAGGTTCCATCGCTGTTTACTCTGGAGATCGTAACCAAATTCGATCCGGCCAAAAACACGGCGCTCGAAGGTCTCTATAAATCAGGTGACACATACTGCACGCAGTGCGAGGCCCAAGGTTTTCGCCGCATCACCTATTTTATCGACCGTCCGGATATTATGACGGTGATGTCAACTCGTATTGAAGCCGGCAAAGCCGATTTTCCTGTTTTGCTTTCAAATGGAAACCTTACCGAAGAAGGCGATCTTGATGGGGGACGTCACTTTACTGTTTGGCATGACCCCTTCCCGAAAGCTTGTTATCTCTTTGCACTTGTCGCCGGTAAACTGAATTTTGTGCAGGATCATTTTGTAACGAAATCCGGACGGGATGTTGATCTTCGCATCTATGTGCGGCCGGGAGATGAACCCCAATGCGGTCATGCTATGGAATCGCTCAAAAAATCGATGAAGTGGGATGAAGATGTGTATGGCCGCGAGTACCAGCTTGACCGTTTTAACATTGTTGCCGTTTCCGACTTCAATATGGGCGCGATGGAAAATACATCGCTCAATATCTTTAATACGGCGCTGGTTCTGGCTCACTCCGCAACAGCAACCGACCTTGATTTTTACCGCGTCGAAAGTGTAATTGCGCACGAGTATTTCCACAACTGGACGGGCAACCGCGTGACGTGCCGCGATTGGTTCCAGCTTTCGCTTAAAGAAGGACTGACTGTTTTTCGCGATCAGGAATTCTCGGCCGATATGAACTCCCGCGCGGTGCAGCGCGTCGACGATGTCGAAGGCCTTCGCAGTATGCAGTTCCCCGAAGATGCCGGCCCGCTCGCTCACCCTGTTCGGCCCGATCATTATATCGAGATCAATAATTTCTACACCTCGACCGTCTATGAAAAGGGCGCGGAAGTTGTTCGTATGCAGGCCACCCTTCTCGGGGCCGAGCAATACCGCAAAGCGACTGATCTCTATTTCTCACGATATGACGGGCAAGCCGTAACCTGTGATGATTTTGTCGGATGTATGCAAGATGTGTCCGGTATTGATTTCAGCCAATTCAAACTCTGGTATTCTCAAGCCGGAACTCCCGAGCTGACCGTATCGACCAAATATATTGCCGAAAAGCAAAGCTATGAGCTAACTCTAACGCAGCACCTTCCGGAAACACCAGGCCAATCCAACAAGTCCCCGATGCATATTCCTGTCGCTGTCGGGCTTTTGGGACAAAATGGCGATGAAATTGTTCCGACACAAATTCTTCAGCTTAAGGATAAACAGCAAAAATTCATATTTGATGGCGTTGTCAGCAAGCCGGTTCCATCCATTCTCCGGAATTTCTCGGCTCCAGTTCGTCTTACGACTGATCTCTCCGAAGATGAACTGCGCTTTTTGATGGTCCATGATACGGATGGATTCAACCGCTGGGAATCAGCTCAAACACTTACCATGCGCCTTATCAACCGGATGATCGATCAGGTCGAAGCCGGACATATGGCAGTTACCGATCATGCGTTTCTTGATACCTACGCTATGCTGCTTCAGCAAGCGCTTGATCGCCCTCAAGATATGGCCTTGATCGCACGCATGGTCGCTCTTCCTGATTTCCCGATTATCGGTCAAGAACGCGCCGTCGTTGAACCCGATCATATCCATCTCGTGACCGAGAAAATCCGCTTTGATATTGCCGAGCATTGCAGCGCCTTATTGAGCGAGGTGTATTATCGTCTTTCGGTAGCCAAAGATTATGCGCCTGACCCTCAATCGATGGCCGAGCGTAGCCTCAAGTCCGAGATATTGTCGGTTATAACCTGCCGTATGCGGGCGGAAGATTGCGAACTCGCAGCCAAACATTATGCGGGCGCCAATAACATGACCGACAAGATGATGGCGCTTAATTGTCTGATCCATACGACGTCATCCGAACGCGACGATGTTCTTAAATCCTTCTATGACGAGTTCAAATCCTATGAACTGGTTATTGATAAATGGTTTGGCGCGCAGGCCCGCGCTATTCGCGTGTCAACGCTTGATGATGTTGCCGCCCTCGCCTCCCATCCTGATTTTGTGATTACCAATCCGAACCGTGTCCGCTCCCTTTACGGCGCTTTTGCCATGCGCAATCCGGTTGTATTCCACAAGGCCGATGGAGCAGGATACCGTTTGTTCGGATCGTTCATTGAAAAACTTGATCCGATCAATCCGCAGATTGCCTCGCGTCTCCTTACAACTTTGCGTGATTGGCGCCGTCTCGATCAAAATCGACAAGACCACATCCGCTCGGTTCTCGAGACGATCGTTCAAACCCCGAAACTCTCGCCAAACAGCTTCGAGATCGCCAGTAAAATTCTAGGAAAGGCCTAAGTCTATGTCGACCAATTGTCCGGATTGTTTCGAGAACGCGATTCATTCATGCGGCGCCCATGCTCCGCTCCGAACCGCCATTGTCCATCCGGTGCGAGCGAGTGATATCGAGGTTGCTTCCGAGGCAGCCTCACGCAAGTTGATCGAGCCGGTTCTGGTCGGCCCTACGGCCCGTATTCAGCAAGCTGCGGCCGAGGCCAAGATCGATATTTCGAAGTTTGAAATTATTGATGCCGAGCACAGTCATGATGCGGCCTCCAAATCGGCGTCTATGGCGGCAAAAGGAGAAGTCGCATCACTCATGAAGGGTGGCCTTCATACCGATGAAATTCTCCACGCCGTTATCGTGACGCGGTCACTGATGACCGAGCGGCGGATTTCCCATGCTTATCTCATGGATATCCCGACCTATCACAAACCATTGGTTATTACGGATGCTGCCGTTAACATTGCCCCTGACCTCGATGCTAAAGCCGACATCTGTCAAAACGCGATCAATTTCTGGCGCGCCTTGTTTGGTCCCGCACAAAAGCCCAAAGTGGCTCTGCTGGCTGCGGTTGAAACCGTCAATGCAAAAATGCAGGCTACTTTGGATGCCGCAGCGCTTTGCAAAATGGCCGATCGCGGGCAAATCGTGAACGGCCTATTGGATGGCCCCCTCGCCTTTGATAACGCGATTAATAAAGATGCGGCAGCGGCCAAAGGCATTTTGTCCGAAGTTGCCGGTGATCCGGATATCATTATTCCGCCTAATCTTGAATCCTGCAATATCATGGCCAAACAGCTGACGTTTTTAGCCAATGCGCGCGCCGCCGGAATTATATTGGGTGCTCGGGTTCCGATTATTCTGACCAGCCGTGCCGATAGCGAGCAAACGAGGCTTATGTCCTGTGCTCTCGCTGTAAAAGTCGCGGCTGCACGTCAGGCAGGCGAATTTAAATGAGCGGCGATGAAACCATGATGCTTGTCCTCAACGCCGGATCGTCGAGCGTCAAGTATAGTGTTTTTTCGCTTCCCGATTTTGAGCGGGTATTTACCGCTAAAATCGAGCGCATCGGCGAACCCGATACGGGTTTTCTGAATTTTCAAGATGCGTTTAAAAAAGTTATTCAGGACATTCGTCCTTTCTCTGTTTCCTTGGCTGCTCACCGGATTGTCCATGGTGGCAGCGATTATACAAAACCTGTTCTTCTCAGCGAGGATGTTGTTTGCGATCTCGAGCGGTATATTCCGCTTGCTCCGCTTCACCAACCGCACAATCTTGAGGCAGTTCGGGTTTTAGCGCAGTTGTGGCCTAATCTTCCGCAATATGGTGATTTTGACACGTCGTTCCATGCCGCACATGATGATCTTTATAACGCTTATGCCCTCCCTCTTTCCATTCGGACGCTTGGGGTAAGGAGATACGGGTTTCACGGAATTTCCTACCGTTATCTGGCTGATGTTCTCAAACGCGATCACGGCGAATTGGCAAAGGACAACGTGGTTCTTTGCCATCTTGGAAACGGGTCGAGTCTGTGCGCCCTCAAAAATGGGGTAAGTATCGACACCACAATGGGAATGACTGCCCTTGATGGTCTGCCGATGGGAACGCGCTGCGGTAGCGTTGATCCTGGGGCGCTTCTGTTTCTTCTCAATCAAGGGTATTTCTCTTCTCCCCGATTGGAAAAACTTTTGTATGAGGAGTCTGGTCTTTTGGGGTTGAGTGGCCTTAGCAATGATGTCCGCACACTTCTTCAGAGTGAGCGTCCCGATGCGGCTTACGCTCTTGATTTCTACTGCCACAAAGTTGCCCAAGGGATAGCGGCGATGGGCAGCAGCCTTGGCGGCATTGATGCTGTCGTCTTTTCGGGCGGGATTGGTGAAAATGCCGAGCCTCTTCGAAAGAACATCTTGCAACGTCTGGACTGGCTTCCCCATTTCGAAACCTTGGTTATTCCGACTCAGGAAGAGCTTTCACTGGCCCAAGAGGTCTACAAAAGTGTGCCCCATGGCAATTAAACCTACCTTTGATCTCGAGAATGCATCGGGTCACGCCATTACATTCGGAGTAGACGAGGTTGGGCGCGGACCATTGGCTGGCCCCGTCGTTGCGGCGGCTGTTTATATCCCTGTGGACAAGCGCGGACATCCCGTTTGGTCGTCAGTAAGAGATAGTAAAGCCCTTAGCGCAGCGCGGCGCGATGTTTTGTTTAATGTTATTCAAGAACAATCTGTTTTCGGGATCGGATCGGCCAGCGTCGAGGAAATTGACCAGATCAATATTCTTCAGGCTACCTTTCTGGCCATGCGGCGTGCTATAGAAGCGTGCGGCATATCCCCCGAACACATTTTGATCGATGGCAATCGCCTTCCTAAAAATTGGGACTGGAGCTGTTCGTCTGTTATCAAGGGGGATGCCCATTCAATCTCGATTGCGGCTGCGTCCATACTCGCGAAAGTAACACGCGACCGTTTGATGGAAGAAATCGGCGCGGATTATCCCTCTTACGGATGGGGTGATAATGCCGGTTACGGAACGCCTGCGCATATCAACGCTTTGGAAACGATGGGAGTGACTCCTCATCACCGAAGGAGTTTTGAACCGGTTAAGTCCCTTATTCTGGCCAAATCAGCCTAGGAGCTTTTGTGGAACATTTCGATTTTCTTACCGTCTTTGTCACCGTATTTTTTGCTTATGTCGAAGCGCTTTTTATTGTGTTTGGACTTGTGCTTGTCGGCATCGGCAGCCTAATTCTCGCCAGCGAGATGCGGTCAACATCCGGTCAAAAAGTCGTACGATCAACAATTATCGGCGTACGGCGCAGGGGCGACATCTATTTTCCTGTGTTTGAATATACCGGTCGCAATGGCGAGACTATCCGGGCAGAATCTTCATCCGGATCGTCAGCACTCGGGGATAAAGTTCCCGGAACACATGCCTTGATAAAAGTTTCAGACGATGATCCGTCATGGGCGACGCCGCGCGGTTATTTATTCAGTCTGATTGCCTTCTTTCTGTTGGCTGTCGGCTCTTGCATGATTGGCGGAGCTTTTTATTTCGCCGAATGGACCTTTGTAACAGCTGCGGTCTGGGGGGCCGTTGCCGTCCATTTCCTTCTTAAAATTCGCAAGATCATTATCCCGAAAGGCCAGCGTCTATCGGCTATGCAGTTCAAATTCAAAATGAAGACCGAACGTGATCTGGAGCGTTCGAGTTTACCACTTCTTCAAATGGGCGATATATTTCCGCGTTTACGCACTGAACAGCGGCGGATTTATCGCAGCGCTCCGATGATGGTGATTATAGCCCTTATGATGGCGGGGTACGGGTATCACGGTTATTCCTCCAGTACCAATATTATGGCCCACGGAATCAAGACGGAGGCCACCCTTCTATCCAAACCGGAGAGAACCGGAGGAAATATCGAGTATCTAGACTATTCGGGGCGAACAATTCGCGTTAATGACCGCTACATTGATTTGTACGCCGAAGTGCAACGTTTGGCTTTCGGTCAAGATGTGTCAGCCCCTAAGGCGCTAAATGTTGTTTATTTGGCCGACAGTCCAAAAGATGCAATTATAGAAAAAGGTATTTTTCAAGAACTCGATAACAAAGCCCTTCTTCTTTTGGGCTGCCTACTTTTTTTCCAATCGCTAAAAACATTTCTTAAATACCGACGCCTAAGCAGTCGGGTTTAGGCGAAATATTGCGCTTAACCCCTTGGGCCGATTCAAAAATTACAACTTTAAGAATCATTAATAACCTATTGATTCACATAAATGAATCGAGACAAAAAGACTTGACGCCGACTCGCGAATGATTCATGATTCCCTGGCTAAGATTTAAAAGGAACCCCCGAATGCCAGAAAAAAAATCAGTTACCCCCAAAAAATCCACAGCTAAATCCACAAAGAAGTCCACAGGATCTGTGGATAAGTCGTTTGAGATCAAGCTGAACTCGATCTATCAGGGGGACTGTGTCGAGGTTATGCGGAAGATTCCAAAAGGTTCGATCGACATGATTTTTGCCGACCCTCCCTACAATATGCAGCTGCGCGGTGATCTTCACCGCCCTGATAACTCCAAAGTTGACGCCGTGGATGATCATTGGGATCAATTCAGCTCGTTCGAGGAATATGATCGCTTTACCCGTGAATGGCTGACCGAGGCAAAGAACCTCCTTAGTGACGATGGGGCGATTTGGGTAATTGGTTCTTATCACAATATTTTCCGCGTTGGCGCAATTATGCAGGAATTGGGCTTCTGGATTCTCAACGATGTAGTCTGGCGTAAATCCAATCCGATGCCCAACTTCCGAGGGCGCCGTTTTACAAATGCGCATGAGACCATGATCTGGGCAGCGAAGTCGGAAAAGAGCAAATATCACTTTAATTACGACGCCATGAAAACCATGAACGATGATGTCCAGATGCGCAGCGATTGGACCATCCCGATTTGTAACGGCTCTGAACGTATCAAGACCGATGACGGCGAGAAAGGCCACACCACCCAAAAACCGGAAGCCCTGCTGTACCGCGTTATGATGGCATCAACCCAAACCGGCGATGTAATTCTTGATCCGTTCTTTGGTTCCGGCACAACTGGCGCCGTTGCTAAAAAACTCGGGCGCAATTTCATCGGCATCGAGCGCGAAAACGATTACATCAAGCTTGCCACCAAACGAATTAAAGCTGTTGAACCTCTATCCGAGATTGACCTTAAGGGAATGCAGCCGAAGCGCGAAGAACAGCGCGTTCCGTTCGGATGGCTGATCGAGCGCGGACTTATCAAGCCGGGCACAACCCTGACCGACAGCCAACAAAAAATTGAAGCCAAAGTGGCCGCCGATGGGAGTGTTGTCACTAGTGATGGTGTAAACCAATATCGTGGCTCTATTCACAAGGTTGGAGCCGCAATTCAAAGCGCGCCGAGCTGCAATGGGTGGACGTATTGGCATTATCATGACGGAAAGAATAGTTTCCCGATCGACCGCCTTCGTCAACGGGTGCGCGACGAGTTGAATTCAACCCCTAGCGTTCAATAAGGATATGACATGAGCCTTGGCTCTTTGGCTTCGTCGACAACCATTACGGTCAGGGATTTTGTTATCCCTGCCCGTATAGGCATTTATGACAGCGAACATATTCGGCCGCAAAATATTCGCGTGAACGTCGAAATGAGCTTGATAGAAAGCGAAATCATATCTGACAGAATTGATGACACTGTTTCTTACGAGGGAGTGGTCGAGGAGATCCGGCGAATGTCGCTCTTCCATCATGAACTGGTCGAAAACTTTGCCGAGGAACTTGCCCGTTTTTGTCTCAATGACCTTCGTATTTCCGCGGTAACGGTGTGGGTCGAGAAAACCGAGATTTATCCTGAAGGGGCCGTTGGCGCACGTATACATAGAATTAGGCCGTCCCACTAGGAACGGCCTTTCTTATTTCCTTCGTTGCCCGATAAAAAGCTAGTCGTATTTCTGCGAGAAAATCGGAAGCAATAATTGCTGGTCCGCGAAGACATCCAATTGAAGTAATTTCCCCGTAAACATTTGGGCACGCCCAATGCTTGGCAAGCTTTCAGGGCCGACATAACGGTCAACGCGAACACGATAGCGAACGTACATAACTTTCTTATCTTGCGTTAACGTCCCGCGGTTTTGTTGAACATACTCGAGATAAGCCCTAGCCACCTGATCCGATGCACGAATATAACTGATATTAACCGTATTCTTGAGTTTCAGGATGGCCGTACCGGTATATTTCTCGGTATCCACCGTCACTCCTTCGCATTTTGTAATACCGTATTTGGTCTGCAAAAGCTGAATGGCTGCTACGTTCGTCAGTTCTTGCGGATTGCGCAAGGTAAACCCTCTCAAATCGAAATCATAACGATCGACAAAGATCGGCTGCGTAATTTCAAGATAGTTGGAGAAGCTTTTTGAATATTTGGTTAGGTAATCGAGAGTGGCTTTTTGAATTTTTCGCCACTCAAAATCATCGTTAAAATATTTGAGGTACAGACTACATTCCGAAACTTTAATATAGGCGCTGATGGCGTTGGCATCATCAAACTGGAACCCTTTGAGCAACCAGATCAGTCGCAGAATATTTTCGTGGTTGGACGGGACATAGCGCAGAACGACATCGTCGCTCTCTACTTCCTCTTCCTCGACATTTTTTTCATTTTCTGTGATGGCCCTCATTTTATCCGTCGTCATTTTGAGGTCGTCGTCATTCGCCTTTGCCGGAAGAACGGCTATGTTCGCGAATGCGAAAATAAATAAAGAAATCCACAAACAGTTTTTCGGGAGATATTTAAGAATACTCGGCATGTATTTCCTTGATAAACCTCGATGTTTTTAGGAACAGCCCAGGGAGGCCCAGCTCTTCCACTTTATTTATAGAAACAATTGATTGATTTTCATTTAACGCGGGTAGCTCCCCGATATTAATCACTATGCCCATTATACCAAGTTCCAGAGAAAAATGGCTAAAAACATGACTTACCTTCCCTATATCAACGGCATTTTTATATAAACACCCCCATTTTTTCATATAATCGTCGTCTCGCTCTTGCTTTTGGTCCCAATTTGTATCGGGAAACCCGACCATGCCTCCAAGCATTCGGTTATCTGGCCGCCGCTCTACAAGAATCTTGTCTATTTTTCCGCGTTTGTTTCGAAGAAGAATGAGATAAGCGGCTCCTTTGCGGGTTGGCTTTTGAACTTTGGGCGGCTTTACCGGATATTTTTCTGCGTTTGTTTGCTTGTGGGCCAGACATAACTTATTGAGAGGGCATAGGCCGCAAGACGGAGATTTAGGCGTACAGACCATCGAGCCCAAATCCATAAACGCTTGCGGAAGGTCCGAAGCCCTTTTCCCAACCCCATCGTATAGCCCTGACGCGTGGTTCCGAATGTCCCCTTTTGACTTTGGAAGCGGCGTTTCGATAGCAAAAAGACGACAAATGACGCGGTCGACATTCCCGTCAATCACTATGGCCGGTTTGTTATATCCTATGGCGCGGATCGCGGCAGCCGTGTATGGCCCAATACCGGGAAGGTTCTGTAGTTCTGTTTCATCTGATGGGAACCGACCGCCATAGGCTGAAACTATTTGCCCTGCGCATTTTTGAAGATTGCGCGCCCTAGCATAATAACCAAGTCCAGCCCATTCCTTCATGACATCTTCGGGCGGCGCGTTGGCCAAGTCAAAAACCGTCGGCCACAACTCCAGAAACCTTAGGAAATAGTTTTTGACTGCCGGAACGGTCGTTTGCTGGAGCATAATCTCGGACAGCCAGACATGGTACGGATCGGGAGTTTCCCCAGCTTCGGCCCGCCACGGCAGGATTCGCCGGTTACGGTCATACCATGACAGCAATAACCGACGGATTTTCTTATCGTTTTCAGCGAAAGCGTGACTTTTTATCATTCCGGTATTACAAGTTCCTTTATGCCTGATTTGCGCCCTCTTTCAGCCTCCATGACCAAACTGACGTCTGAAGCTTTCAGCCGTAAGTTTGTTGCGCTCGGGCGGATTCTCACCCAATGGGATGCAATCGTCGGTGCTGATATGGCCGGGAAAACCCAGCCTATTAAATTACACTATCGCAAGCCAAAGGAAAAAGGGGAAACTCCTCAAGCTTCACTGGATATTGCCGCCAGCTCTGCCGATGCGACCCTTCTCCATTACCAGAAAGACCTGATCCTCGAGCGGATCAACCAGATTTTTGGTGATCGCTGGATTACATCCCTGAAGTTTGTCCATATTGCCTCTAACCGCGACGACGATTTTTCCTATTCTCAGTCGTCTTCCAGATTTTTTTCTCCGCTCAGTGCCGCAGAAAAAGAGCGTCTTGATGGTATTTTACCGGAAATAGATGACGAGGATTTGAGAAAACGTCTTGAAAAACTAGGTCAAAGCGTACTAAGGAAAGAGCGTTCATCCGGCCCTACCCGTCCGGGGAACGGTTCTTGAACATATTTAATAGCTAACGAACGAGTTTTGAAATGTCCGCCTTGTCTCCTAATCTGACCATTATGCTTCGCGCCGCCGAGAAGGCTGCTAAATCGCTGGTACGCGATTTCGGGGAAGTCGAACATCTTCAAGTATCCCGTAAAGGCCCTGCCAACTTTGTGTCGGCCGCCGACACCCGTTCGGAAGAGATTATTTTCACCGAGCTTAAGAAATCCCGCCCGTCATTTGGCTTCCTGATGGAAGAACGCGGTCAGGTTGCTGCCGAAGGCGGCGACGAAGAATTCCGCTTTATTGTTGATCCGCTTGATGGAACAACGAACTTTCTCCACGGAATTCCTCACTTTAACATCTCAATTGGACTTGAGCGCAACACCCCGAACGGACGAGAGATTATCTCGGCGCTCGTTATGGACCCGATCAAAAACGAAGTTTTCCACGCCGAAAAAGGCGCTGGCGCTTTCATGCAGACACGCCGCCTCCGCGTTTCGGCCCGCCGAGATCTCGATGTGGCGGTAATTGCCGGCGGTGACGGAGCCTCACGCCCTGCGGATATTCGCACACGCAATCAAAAACAAATTGCCGCCGTTGTTTCACGCACCGCCGGTTTCCGCCGTATGGGCGCTGCTGCCCTTGATTTGTGCTATGTCGCGGCTGGACGCTTTGATGCCTTCTGGGAAAATATGCTGAGCCCATGGGACGTTGCAGCTGGGGCTCTTATTGTAAAAGAGGCGGGAGGTACGATTGTCTCTCTTGCGGGCGATAAGAATCCCGTGTATGCCGATGCTATTCTGGCTTCAAACGCCGCCCTTTCTCCTGCTGTCCGTAAACTTCTCGAGGATGCCGCATAATATGGCCGTTCGCCCACTCCGGTTTCTAGCTGCTGCTTCGTTTGTATTGGCGATGCCAGTATGGCCAGTTTGCGCCGAGAACCGCGGAGAATATGGTCGGGCCGAAGTTGAAGTTGACCGGTCGGTTTTACAGGATTTGCAGGGCTATCAGCCTCCGCCGATGTTCCAAAACGGCGGAGCCGAGAAAGATCCCGTAGCCGCTCCGGCTATACCTCCTCCTGAAAAAGTTATTTTAACAGCCCCGAAAACTGAAGATTTGCTAGACCATCCTGTGGAGAACCACAAAGTTCTGACCTTGCAAGGTTCCATGGTTCGTGATGATCCCCCGTCAGATGGGCTTCCGGTACCGGGTGAAGGGCGAGGCAAAAAGCTATCATCATCAAGCACTCTTCCTCCTGTTCCGCCGCACAAACCGAGAGCGGACAAGAGCGTAGCTGCGGTCAAGGCTCCAGTTTCTTCTGCGTTTGACGTGCCATCGGAGGATAAACCTGACGATGGGCAAGGCCCTCTTTTACCATTGCCCCCACCCGGCACTATGGCAAAACAAGGGGAGTTTGAGAAAAAGGCTCCAGCCGAAGAAACGGCTGTGGTCATGCCCGCCCGTAAGCCTAAGGACGCTGCTCGGGTTATGGATTTATCTTCGAGCAAAGAAGTATCGGCTGATAAATCAAAGGGAACTCCGCCCACTCAATCAAATCATTATCGCCCCTCAACCGCTAAAACGATGCCAGCGGTTCCTCCGGTTAAAGTTGAGGCTAACCCCATACCTAATATGGCAAATATGCCACCCATAAGCCCTGATGACAAACAACGTCCGACTGCTGGTGAAATCATGATGGATGACGCCTTGACGCGTCACATGGTTAAAAACGACAAAGACGTCAAAGAGGTTTTAGGCATTCAGGAAGACGGTCCGCCAGCTGAAGATGCGCCCATGGATCAATTTTCGATTGCTTTTAAGGCCGAAGAAATAGAGTTAAAGCAAGATGATAGAAAACTTCTTGATCGTACTGTTATTAAACGACTTTCTGACGATACAAAGTACCGGATCCTGATCCGGTCCTATGCCAGCCGTTCCGATGGAACCGAAAGCTCTGCGCGACGGACATCTTTGTCGCGCGCGCTGGTTGTTCGTTCCTACCTTCTAACTAAAGGCATCCAACCGACCCGCATCGATGTGCGGGCGCTAAGCGATCAAACCCAAGAGAAGCCTCTTGACCGGATTGATATGACGCTTATTGCTCCAAACTCTTGATTTTAGTGATTTCTGGGTTTGTATGTGGATAAAGACGAGCAAGACTTGTCTTTATATTTGAAAACAACACTTCTCTTGGGTTAAACAAGAATAACTCTTGAAAACATTGGTTCGCGGGCTATAAACCCGTTTATGAAAATCACACAGGCTGTGAGGAGAAAACTTTGTCTGAAAACTCGAAAAACTCTGTCGGATTAATTCTGGCTGTTGCTGTCGTCGCTCTACTTGCTGTAGGCGCGTATTTCTTTATCGGTAAAAAGGATGCCGAGCAGTCTGCTCCGCCAGTCAGTACCGCAACTACCGAAACAACCACCACCGAAGCCGACACCGATACTCCTCCTCAGCCTGAATCTGTTCAGGATGATAAAAAAGCAACCGAGGACACTGTCGTTACCGAAACCAAAACACTTGACATTCCTTCGGACAAATCCGCAGAACCAGCTCCGGCTGTTGACGCGGCAGCCGCGACTTTGCCTGCTGACGTTGCGAGCATGATGGGACAACGCACACTCGGTGCAGATACCGCTCCGATCAAGGTTGTGGAATACTCGTCCCTGACCTGCGGTCACTGCGCGGCATTCCACACCCAAGACTTGGCCAAAGTCAAAACCGACTACATCGATACCGGTAAAGTCCAGTTTATTTTCAAGGAATATCCACTCAACGAACAAGCTGTTATCGCATCGCAAGTTCTGCGCTGTATGCCTGCCGATACATTCGTGAATTTTATGGGATTGCTGTTTGAACAACAACAAAACTGGGCGTTTGTTCCCGACTATAAAGACAAGCTGACCCAATACGCTAAACTGGCCGGATTGAGCGAAGAAAAAATTAACGCTTGTATCGATAATGTTGACCTCAAAAAAGCGATTGTTACCGAAATGCAAACCGCTAACGAGAAATACAGAATTGCGTCGACACCGACCTTTATTGTTAACGGCGGCGAAAAAATCATCGTTGGTCACCAGCCATATGATTTCTTCAAGTCTACTTTTGACGGTTTGTTGAGCGCGCAGCCAGCAACTCCTGCTGATCCCGCGGCCCCTGCAACCTCTACGGATGCCGCTGCCCCAACTGAAGCACCAAAAACCGAGTAACAGTCAACACACCCTTTTAAGGATAGACGCCGCTCATGTCGAATTTCAGCCGCCTTCGCCTTCACGGATTTAAATCATTCGTCGAAAAGTCCGAGCTTGATATCGGGCCTGGTCTGACGGGTATCGTGGGGCCGAACGGCTGCGGAAAATCGAACCTTGTTGAGGCTCTATCCTGGGTTATGGGGGAAACCTCGGCCAAGCGTTTGCGTGGTAACGGCATGGAGGATGTCATTTTCAATGGCACCACCAACCGCCCTGCCCGTAACTCTGCCGAGGTTTCTGTTGTTCTGGACAACCGTGGCCGCACAGCTCCGGCTCTCTTTAACAACACCGATGAAATCGAAGTCGTGCGCCGTATCGAAAAAGATATGGGCTCGAGCTACTACGTGAACAGCAAACCTGTTCGTGCTCGTGATGTGCAAATGCTGTTCGCCGACATGGCGATTGGCGCTCACTCGGCAGCTATCGTCTCCCAAGGACGTATTGCCGCCATCATCAACGCCAAACCAGCCGAACGCCGTCAGGTTCTCGAAGAGTCTGCTGGTGTGTCCGGTCTTTACGTTCGCCGCCATGAAGCCGAACTGCGCCTTAAGGCGGCCGATGCCAACCTTGCCCGTTTGCAAGACGTCGTCGCCAACATGGAAACCCAGCTTGACTCGCTCAAGCGTCAAAGCCGTCAGGCCACCCGTTACAAAACCATCAGTGCCGACATAAAGGAACTTGAGACCAAACTCGCTTTGGCCGAGTGGATGATTGCCCGCACAACCAAGTCCGAAGCCGAACAAGAATACACGCAAACCGAGTCTCTGGTTGCCGAACAAATGGCCCGTGTTGCCGAGCTCAACCGGATGCAGATTGAACAGTCCGAAGCCCTTCCTCCACTTCGCGAGAAGCAAGCCGAAACGGCTGCTGCGTGGCAGGCCCAGAATTTTGAACTGCGTCGTCTTGACGACGAAGAAGAGCGAATTACCGCCCAGATCGAAGAAGCCAAATCTTCGCTCGAGCACATCGCCAAAGATCGTCAGCACGAAGAACAATCGTCGAACGAGAATATCCAGACGCTTGAGCGTCTGGTGGCTGAAGAGCAAGAGCTTCAGGCTAAATCCGACACGCAAAGTGAAATCGAGCGTTTAACGAATGAGCGCGGCGAAAAAGAACTCGATGTTCTTCGTTTGCAGGAAAACTACCAATCGACCCTCGAAAAAGCAGCCAATTTGAAGGCCACTCGTGCGACACTCCAGAACCAGCTGGCTCAGGATGAAAGCCGTCTGGCATCGATTAAAGCCCGCGCTGAATCGCTCAAATCGCAAATTGCCCAAAAACGCCAACAGCAAGAGCAAGCCGCTCCGGTTGATGGCATCACGGCTGAAATCGAAACGATGGATGCCCAGTTGGCCGATAAACGCCAAGCCGAGCAAAATGCCCATGAAGCACTCGATAAGGCCCAGCAATCTCTGGATGAGGCTCGTAGCCAGCAACAAACCAGCCGCGATCAACTTTCCAAAATTCAATCGGAAATTGGAGCACTTGAAAGCGTTCTGAAATCGGAATCCCAATCCGGATTCCGCCCTGTTCTAGAAGACATCAAAGCCGACGAAGGGTTCGAGATTGCCCTCTCCAAGGCTCTTGGCGATACGATTATGGCGTCGGTCGCTTCGGATGCGCCGATGGTCTGGTCGGGCCGCGCAGCCGCTTCTTCGGCGCCGTCATTCCCATCCGATGTTCAAGCCCTTTTGCCACACATTAAAGCCCCTAGCGCCCTTGAAACCGCTTTGGCTTATGTCGGCTTTGTTGAAGATGATGCGGTTGGCGAGTCTGCCGCCGCTCAGCTTTCTGCCGGACAATCGATTGTATCGCGCGGCGGTTCTTACTGGCGTTGGGATGGCCTTTGCATTCGTGCCAAAGCCATGGACCGGAATGCTATTCGCCTTAAAAACAAAAACCGTCTTGATGAACTTCAGGCGCAGTTGCCGCAAACGCAGGCAGCTTATGATGCGGCTCAATCTGCGCAAACAACAGCCCAAGCGACTTTGCAGTCCTGCCGCACGGCACTGCAAGCTCTCGAGCAAGACGCTCGCGCACTGGATCGCAACCTCGCCAACAAGCGTGTCGAGCTTCAGCGCACTGTTGAAAAGCGCGCCTTGACCGAGTCTGAAATTGCCAAACTTGAAGAAGCCTTCAATCTTTCTGGTGAAGATATCGAGCGCCTTGAATCCGCTGTCTTTACCCATCAGGCCTCGATGGAAAGTTTTGATGATGCCGCGCTTGAGCAGCAAAACATGGAAGTCGAGCAGCGCAAGCTTGCCCTTCTGGCCGCACAGGCTGCTCTCAGTGAAGCTGCTGCTGCTCTCGAGATTTACCAGCAAGACATCAGCCGCCGCGAAGCCCGTCTTCGCGCGATTGGTGATGAGCGCGTCAACCTCAACAACCGTATTATTCGTGCCAAGGACCGCCTCTCCTCTCTTGACGAGCGCGAGACCTCTTTTAAGGCCAAACTGGAAGAGATTTCCAAACGTCCGGATGAGATTACCGCTCAGCGGCTTGCCCTTCTTGATAACCTCAAGACGATGGAAAATGCCAAGAACGATGCATCGGATGCCTTGGCTGTTGCCGAACGCACTTTGAGCGAAACGACATCCGGCCTTAAAGAAGCCGAAGCGCAGTCCATGGAAACCCGTGAGCGCCGCGCTAAAGCTCAAGCCACAATGGAAGCCGCCAGCGGTTCCATCGAAATTATCCGTCAATCGATTGAAGACCAGTTTGCCATGTCTCCGGATGCGCTTTGGACTTCGTCGGAAATGGATCTTGAAAAACTCAATGCCGAGCCAATTGATAAATTGCGCGGCAAACGTGATCGCCTGATCCGTGAACGTGACGGCATGGGGCCAGTGAACCTGCGCGCCGATGTTGAATCGCAAGAAGTCGAACAACATCTGTCCAAGTTGGCACAAGAACGCGCCGATCTGACTCAGGCGATTGAAGAACTGCGCGGCGGCATTAACAAGCTCAACAAAGAAGCCCGTGAACGCTTGCAACAAGCCTTTGATACCGTCAACGGCCATTTCCAGACCCTTTTCACCCGTTTGTTCGGTGGTGGATCGGCCCATCTGGCGTTTGTGGATTCGGATGACCCTCTTGAAGCGTCACTTGAAATTTTCGCGCAGCCTCCGGGAAAATCACTTCAGTCGCTCTCCCTGCTTTCGGGCGGCGAGAAGACTTTAGCTTCGACCGCACTTATTTTTGCAATGTTCCTGACCAATCCGGCTCCGATCTGCGTCCTTGACGAGATTGATGCGCCGCTGGACGATGCGAACGTTGACCGTGTGTGCACGATGCTTGAGGAAATCGTCAAAATGTGTTCGACCCGCTTCATCATCATTACCCACCATCGTTTGACGATGGCGCGTATGGATCGCCTGTACGGCGTAACCATGCAGGAGCGCGGCGTATCGCAATTGGTTTCGGTTGACCTTCAGGGCGAGCTGAATTTTCTGGATGCCGCCGAATAACGGCTAGACCGGAGATGGAGGCGCCGTGGCTACTGGCTGGTTTTGCCGCATCTGCTGGTAAGTTGCGACATAGCTTTCCTCGCGGGCGTCACCCAGACGTTTTTTGTAAAACGCGTAGGTCAGTGTCGCATTTTCGGTTTGATGCGGTGATTTCACCATTTGGACAAGGGCAGGTTCTTCCGGAATTTGAGCCGGCTCTACGGATACTCCGGTTGGAGCGACCAAAGATTGGCCCACAGCGAAGATAACTGGCGCGACGGCTTTGCGAATAAAGTCGAGGGTCAATTTCATAATCCAACACTATCAAATTCTATATAGATTTTGCAAGAAATATATAAAAATGACGCAGCACGACCCGCTTAATCACCTCAAAGACCAACTGGCCAAGTTCAAACAGGACGCCGGATATAACGAATCGCCCGAGCCAAAAGCCGATAAAGAGCCCAGCGATTTAGGCAAGGCCTACGAGCTTATTGCGACCCCAATTGTCGCAGGTGGCATCGGAGCGGGGATTGACCACATGGCCGATACCTCGCCTGTATTCTTTCTTACCCTAGGAATTCTGGGTGTTCTGGCGGGTTTTTGGTCAATCTTCAAGGCCAGTCAAAATATATCTTCCGGTTCCCCTTCAAAACGGTTGCAAGAGGATGAAAAACAGGCTAAGACAAGCGCGAATTTCATTAGAAATATCGATAAAAACGAAAACTGAAAGACCTGACCAAAGAGGACATACATCTTGGCCGATCCAATGCATCAGTTTCAAATCTCCCCGATTATCCCAATTCATGTGGGTGGGGTAGATCTCTCTTTTACCAACTCATCGCTTTGGATGCTGATTGCTGCCGCCTTGTCGCTGGTTGTTCTCGGCTTGTCCTCGAGCCGTCACGAGACTGTTCCGGGTCGCCTCCAGCTGATCGGTGAAGAAATCTACGGTTTTGTAGCCAATCTGATCTCCGATAATATCGGGACCAAGGGCATGGAATATTTTCCTCTGGTCTTTACCATGTTCATGATCGTGATTACCGGCAATATGCTCGGCATGGTTCCGTACTCGTTCACCTATACAAGCCATTTGGCAGTTACAGCCTCATTGGCCCTTCTCGTGTTCTTTACCGTTCTGGTTGTCGGCATTATCCGTCACGGCACCCATTTCTTCCATCTCTTTGTCCCTCCCGGAGTACCGGGATGGCTGCTGTGGCTGGTTGTCCTGATTGAGCTTGTCTCGTTCATCAGCCGTCCGGTTACGTTGTCCGTTCGTCTGTTCGCCAATATGGTTGCCGGACACGTTTTGATGAAAGTTATTGCCGGATTTGCGATCATGTTCCTTTCGGCCGGTGGCGTTGCATGGCTTGGCTCTTTCCTGCCCGTCGCTTTTAACGTCGTCATGATCGGTTTTGAATTCTTCATCGCCTTTATTCAGGCTTATGTGTTTGCTGTTCTCGCTTGTATCTATCTCAAAGATACAGTGGACATCGAACACTGATGAGGAATGAGATCACCTAACCCCTAAACACGAACCAAAAGAAAAAGGAACGTAAAAAATGGAACTCGAATCTGTGAAACTCTTGGCTGGTGCTATCGCTCTTCTGCCTTTGGCAGGTGTTGCTTTGGGTCTTGGCAAAATTTTTGCTGCCTACAACGAAGCTGTTGGCCGCAACCCAGGCGCCGCTGAACTCCTCAACAAAAAATTCATGTTCACCTTCGCTGTGACTGAAGCTTTGGGGATTTTCGCACTCCTGATCGCTTTCTATCTGGTGTTCGCCTAGTCGTCACACAGCCAACCAAATTTGGGTAAGCCAATATGATATTGTCCCGACTTCCGTTGATCGCATTTGTTAGCGCCCTGCTCGTTACAGGTTTGGCGTATGCCGAGGATGCCGTAAAGGCTCCTGAAGCGGCTGCACCAACTGCAACCGAGGCTCCGGCTCAACCAAGTGCGGATGTCGACGGCGCAGCCGGGACAATTCCGGCAGCTGCAGAAGCTCCTGCAACAGTAGTAACAGCCGAAACCGCTGTAACTGCCGAGCACGGAGCCGAGGCTGCCCATCATAGCAGCGGCTTACCCCAATTTAATTTTGCCCTGTGGCCTAGCCAAATTTTGTGGATGACGGTCTTCTTCGTCATTCTCTACACTGTGTATTCCAAGGCTATCCTTCCGGCGATTGGCGAGACACTGTCAAAACGTAAACAGCATATCGACGATCACATCGCTAAAGCTGAAGAGCTTTCGCGCGAAGCCGAAACGATTGAGACACAAATTCGCGCTGCCATGCGTGAAGCCGCTGGCCATGCATCGACCGAAATCGGCGTTGCCGAACAAGAGGCTAAAGATCGTCTGGCGACGGCACTTGCTGATTTTCGTACTCGTTACGAAGCGCGGATTTCTGAATCCGAAAACCGTATCGAGACGGCAAAAGATACGGCTATGGCCGATATGAACTCGATGATTGCCGAGCTGTCTGCTCAAATGGTCAATAAAGTTGCCGGTTTGTCGCTTGATGCCGACCAAGCCGAGATGATTGTTCGCAATCTTAGCCAAAAAACCAAAAAAGCTGCCTAGGACGTAAAGAGGTCTGACCATGATCAATATTCTGCAAAACGATCCTACTCTCTGGGTACTGTTCTCGTTTATCGTCTTTATGGTTCTGGCGTTTGTTCTGGGCCGTCGTTCGGTTCTGGGAATGATGGATGCCAAAATTGATAAAATCCGCGAGCAGATTTTCAATGCCGAGAAATTGAAGGCGGATGCCGAGCTGCTTCTGTCCCAATATAAAAGCTCTCTGGCCAATGCGTCCGGTGAAGCTGATGCCATTATAGCTAAAGCCAAAACCCAAGCCGCCGATTTCCGTCGTCAAGCCGATCAGGACTTCGAAGAAACGATGAGCCGCCGCGAAGCCCTCCTTAAAGCTCGTATTGAGCAAATGGAGCGCGCCGCCATTGATGATATTCGTCAGTATGCTGCCGAGTTGGCCGTTTCAGCATCGACCGAGATTATCAGCCAAAAACTCTCGAGCGCCGACACTAAACGTTTGGCTGATAACAGCATTGACCAGATTGCCGAGAAGCTGAACTGAGCTCTTTTCTGACACCACCGCATCCTTTTGATCGGGCCCGCTGGAAAAATAAACGGGTCGGTCTTTTGGGCGGTTCGTTTAATCCTCCCCATGCCGGACATGTTCATAACTCCGAAGTCGCGATGAAATATCTCGGACTTGATGCGGTATGGTGGCTTGTTACCCCGGGGAACCCTCTCAAATCCAAAGTCGGCCTTCCGACTGTCGACGAACGTGTGTCTATGTGCCGCGATTTGGTTGTTCATCCGCGCATTTTGATTTCGGATATCGAAATCGAGCTTGGAACGATCCGTACGCACGATACAATTAAAGCCCTCCAGAACCATTTTCCGGATACAGATTTCGTCTGGCTGGCCGGTACCGAGATCGCCCACGAGTTCGGGCGTTGGTACAAATGGAAGAAGCTGCTTTTTATGCTTCCGTTTGCTTTTGTCGGGCGCCCGACTAGCCATGGGGTCGTTCGAAACACAGTCTTTCATAGAGCCTCCGGTCTTATTCATACCCATTTACTTAATGGTGGACATCCAGAGCTCTCAAAGGGCCGGATTTACTGGATTTTTTCGGAGACACGCCACCCCCTTTCCTCGACCCAACTTCGCGCTGCACGATCAGGATTTGCGCCGCCTAGCCAAAAGGTGTAAAATATAATTAATGGTGTATTGCTCCTTGCTTATACATAATTTTATAGACGTAGGCCGTGCGACTTGCTATACCAGCCGTAACAAGCTGTGCAGTTCGTCTGCGGCTTTTTATTTTGCAACTTAACGAAAGGATAGAGCCCCTTGGGCACACAATCTCCTCTGGGAGAAACTTCTCCCCAATATCTCAAAGACCGTATTGTTGAAATTCTTGATGCCAACAAAGCAGAAGAGATCGAGGTTATTGACCTGAACGGGCAATCCTCAGTTGCTGATTACATGATTGTCGCTAGCGGTACATCCTCTCGTCAGGTCGCCGCTCTGGCAGGCAAACTCGAAGAAAAACTTCCTGAATACCAATTTGATGTTCTGCGCACCGAAGGTTTACCGACCGCGGACTGGGTTGTCGTAGATTGCGGCGATGTCATGGTGCATCTCTTCCGTCCGGAAGTTCGCGATTTCTATAACATCGAGAAAATGTGGCGTCAGGATCTCCCAAGTCCGACCACGAACGATCCTCAGCGGCTTCGCGCCCACTAGGCTCTCGCTTTAGATGATTTAGGCCCCTTCTCTGGCTTTCGGGAAGGGGTTTATTGCTTCTGCCCTACCGGCGAATCAGCTATGAACTATATATGTTCAAAATCGATTTGATTGTTGTCGGAAAAGTCAAAAAAGGCCCGTGGTTTGATCTGCAGAAGGATTACATTACGCGTCTCAAGTGGCCTGTTCAGCTCATCGAGGTTGAAAGCAAATATTCCGACCCGAAAACCCAGCAAGAGCATGAACAACGTTTGATTTTGTCCAAGCTGGATGATTCCTCGTTTGTTATCGTGCTTGATGAACGTGGGGATGGGCTGCGCAGTCTCGATTTTTCCCAGACGCTCGGTAAACTTCGCGATACAGGGATAGATAAAATTTCATTGCTGATTGGCGGCGCCGAGGGCTTTACCGACGATATCCGCAATAAGGCCAATATGCTCCTTAGCTTCGGGCAACAAACCTGGCCACACGTCATGGTGCGGGTTATGCTTCTCGAGCAAATTTACCGTGCCCAGCAAATTATCGCGGGACACCCCTATCACAGAGAAGGTTAGTCTCCATATGTCTCGCCTCGCCTTACTGCCTGCTTTGTTTTTGATTGCGCTGCTCAGCCTTGGCGACACTGCTTGCGCCCAACCTCTCCCCCCGAAGAAAGACCAAACCCTCAGCACTATTGAGGATCAGGTCAAAGAGCAGAAAGAAGCCCAGAAAAATCTGGAGAAAGAGGCTGCCGAGCTTCAAAAGGATATGACATCCCTCAAATCCAAGCTGGTTGATGTCGCGTCCAAGGTTCAGGATCAAGAATCCGCTATGACGGACCTTGAAGCAAAGCTGGCTGATCTTCGCAGTAACAAAGAGACTATTACGACATCTCTAAAGGCGGATAAAAAAAATCTGGCGGATCTCGTTATGGCGCTCGAGCGTATTAAGCGCCTACCGCCACAAGCACTGGTGGCAAGACCCGACGCCCCTCTTCAAACAGCTCAGGCGGCCACTGTTTTATCGTCCGTTTTACCGGAACTTGACCGCCGGGCGGCCAAACTCAAACTTGATCTTGAATCCCTTCAAGCTATTGAAACAGATCTTACATCCAAACAAACAGAACTCAAAACAACCAGTGAGAAACTGAAAGACGACCGGATGCGCCTTGATACGTTGGTTAAAACTCGCGCCAAGGCTCTTAAGGAAAATCGCAAAGATTACGAGTCCAAAGAGCAATCGATTGCCCAGCTCTCGAAATCGGCGAAGGACCTCAAAGACCTGATTGATCAGGTCGACCGACGGAATCGGGAAATTGAGAATGAGTATGCCCGTCAGCAGCAATTGGCTCAGGAACGGGAGAAAGCCAGCCGTTCGACCGAGGATACGGATAATCGTCCGTCACCCCGTGTTCAAAAAGCCTCCATTCCGCCTCCGGCGGCCCTTCCCGCTCTTGGAGCCTTGCGAATGCCGGTTTCTGGCTCTATTCGCACTCGTTTTGGTGAACTTGACGATATCGGCGCCAAATCCCAAGGCGTCACTATTGATAGTCGCCCGGGGGCCGTCGTTGTCGCCCCGCTAGGGGGAGTTGTACGCTACGCCGGACCGTTTAAAAAATACGGCAGCATTATTTTGTTGGAACATAAAAATAAATTCCATAGCCTGGTTGCAGGGCTTGGAAAAATTGATACAGTCGTAGGGCAAAGCATTGACGCAGGCGAGCCTTTGGGGCGCTTGCCGGATTATTCGGGACGGCTATATTATGAATTACGCCTTCGTGGAGATCCGGTGAATCCATCCCAGAAATTTTCTGCCCTCGACTAGGCAAAACCACAGCATTGTTCTTTATTACTAATAACTCTTTTGGAGCCCCATCTATGACTATTCTCCGCAGCTCACTTTTCTTCGCCCTGATGCTTGTTACCCTCCCGACATGCTCCTTTGCACAAGAGCAAGCAGCCACGCCCGCGCAACAAACCGAGCCGCTGTCCGAAGCCGACAAGGAAACATACAAGCAGCTCGCTATTTTCGGTGAAGCGTTCGAGCGCGTGCGCGAGAAATATGTCGAGCCTATCTCTGATGAACAACTGATCGAATATGCGGTCAAAGGTATGCTCTCAAATCTTGACCCTCACTCGGATTACATGACGGCCAAAGATTTTGATGACATGAAAGTACAGACCAAAGGTGAATTCGGCGGCCTCGGTATCGAAGTCACCATGGAAGACGGCGTTGTCAAAGTGGTCTCGCCTATTGATGATACTCCTGCCTTTAAAGCTGGCCTGAAGGCCGGTGATTTGATTACCCATCTTGATGGCAAGCCGATCATCGGAATGACCCTCGCGGAGGCCGTTGATAAAATGCGCGGCAAGGTCGGTAGCCCGATTGAAATTACCGTCCGCCGCGAAGGAGCCCAAGCTCCGATTATCCTCAAAATCGTGCGTGATGTTATTAAAATCCAGCCGGTTAAGTCCCGAATTGAAGCGGGATCGGTCGGCTACATTCGTATTACCCAGTTCAACCGCAATACCTTTGATGGTTTGAAAACGGCGATCGATAAAACCAACAAAGAGCTTGGTGATAAGCTGATCGGCTATGTTATTGACCTTCGCAATAACCCGGGCGGTTTGCTGGATCAGGCAATTCTGGTGTCTGATGCCTTCCTTGAACAAGGAGAAATCGTCTCTACCCGCGGACGCGATGAAAAAGACATCAAACGCGACAATGCACTGCCGGGTGATCTTGCTAATGGCCTTCCGATTGTCGTCCTAATTAACAACGGATCGGCTTCGGCTTCCGAGATTGTGGCCGGAGCTCTTCAAGACCATCATCGTGCCGTCATCATGGGAACACGCTCGTTCGGTAAAGGATCGGTTCAAACGATTATTCCGGTTTCGGGTGATGGCGCCCTGCGTCTGACGACGGCCCGTTACTTTACTCCGTCGGGACGTTCGATCCAAGGCAAAGGTATTGATCCGGACATTAATGTTGAAATGGCCAAGATCGAAAAGCTTGAGGAGATGGGAATCCATGAAGAGGACCTGAAAGGTGCGCTCAGCAATCCGAACAAGCCGGACGCCAAAGCTGCTTCCGCTCCGTCTAACGACAACAGCGCAGCCGATACTAAAGACGACAAGAGCAAAAACAAACCTGACGATCCTAATGCGTCTCAAGCTGATAAGGATTTCCAGTTAGCTCGTGCTCTTGACCTTTTGAAGGGACTATCCCTGATTAAGGAAGGCAAGAACTAGAGGCATTCGGGTGAAATTTACCGCAATCAAATTCGGACGCTCACCTGCGGACATCTTGAAACGGATGCCGCAGGTTACGTCTTTTTTTGATCTGCGCACATTTTCTATAGCCTTTCTTGTTCCTTTTCTTCTTTGTTCCGTCGGAGCTACGGTCATTTTCTTTTTGGCCAGTGATGAACTCTCCACGAAAGAGTCCGGTTTCCCAGTCGAAATTTCCGGGGCTCCAATCGGGTTCCTCGATATTAAAGTCGAAGACACGCATATAGACGCAGCGCCATTGAAACCTGATGAGACGGCGTCGCCCGCCGAACATGGGGGGCATGCAGCGGCTGAAACCATAACGGAAGAACCTTTACCTACTGTTGTTGCGCAGCCTACCGATAAGCCGGACGGATTATTCGAGCAAACACCGTTCGGCGACGTCCCGATCATTCGTCAGAGCGACAAGGCCAGTGTTTCTTCGGTCTATAAAATGCCTTTTGTTCCCGATGTTTCGGCAAAAGGTATTATTTCGGTTGTCCTGTTGAACTATGGTTTATCTGACCGTGTGACCGCTTCTCTTTTGTCTAAAACACCGAAAGAAGTCACTTTCGTTGTATCTCCTTACGCTAGTGAACTTCAAAATAAAATTGATCTGGCGCGGACGTCCGGCCACGAAGTATGGATTCAGGCCATTATTCAGGGTGCTAATTTCGGAACCGATGACACAGGCCCCCTGACAATGCTCTCTGGTCTTAACACAACACAAAACAATATCCGCCTGCTTCAAACGCTTTCTTTAGGCCACGGATATGCTGGCGTCGTTTTCGAGAATGATCCTGACTTCAAAGATTCCCCTTCGGGACTGCAAGATATTATGGCTTTTCTGGGTTCGCATGGACTGGCTTTATCAACGGCCTCTTCTTCTACTATGGTTTCCGATCTAGGCCGCTCTATGAATGTTAATTATGTGCCAGCGAGTCTTTTGATTAGCTCCGACATGAGTGAAGCGGGTGTTCGCAAATCACTTGAGGCGGCGCAAACCTTGGCTAACAAAAATTATTTTGCTGTTGTTTATGCTTATCCGACAGCGGCCACCTTATCTGTCCTCAAAACATGGCCGGACGAGCTTAAAGCTTCTGCAATTCAACTGGCTCCACTTTCTGTGGTCCATGACAAGTTCTCTCATACATCAAGCGCGGTTAGCCATGACGGAGAATAATCAATCATTGGATGTTAATAGTGATGATGGTCGGGATGGACTTCCCTATCGTCCTTGTGTTGGCATTGCCCTTTTCGGGCAGGCCGGGCACGTCTTCGTGGGAGAGCGTATCGATACTCCCGGCTCGTGGCAAATGCCCCAAGGCGGCATTGATGAGGGTGAAGATGTTCTTACGGCGGCCTTTCGCGAACTTGAGGAAGAGGTCGGCACCAATAAAGCCAAGCTTATTCGCGTCGCCGACCGTACGATCCGTTATGACGTCCCCATGTCGCTATCGACCAAGCATTGGGGTGGCAAGTATCGCGGTCAGGAGCAAACATGGGTTGCTCTCCAATTCACAGGTAATGAGTCCGACATTCGAATTGACGGTCATGACATTCCGGAATTTTCAAAATGGCAGTGGATTCCTCTCAGCCGAACCGCCGACTTGATCGTCCCGTTCAAACGGGATACCTATCTTGAAGTTATCAAGTTATTTCGTGATATTTTCTAATTGATCAGTTCAATGGTCGGAGGCGTTCCATCGCGGAAGCGGCCTTCATTGGCCTTATTTTCGCGGCGATTTTTGATCCCCTGCACCAATGCAAAAGTAGAGAGTGATGCCGAAGTTGCCGTTAGAAACGCCAGTGTCGGGATCATAACGCGGGCAACATCCGTGTATTCAGGATTTCCTTGCGAGGAAAAGTACGCCCCTGTTGTTAAGGCCAGATTGATAAGGCTCGATGCATAGCCTGTAGCGGCCAGCGTAAACGGAACTGCGATTGATTTTTTCTTCATAATAAAACGTCCTGAAATAATTATCAGGACGTTTTATAGGTTTTACAATATTATGTCAACATATATTAGGGGTTGAGCGGAGACCATGCCGGATCCGAAGCATCCCCCGGTGTTTTCATCATGTGTTCGTTGTATCCGGTCAGATCAATGCTGTACATGCGCGACGAATGGCTGTTTCCACCGCCTGTTTCCTTAAAGAAAGCCAGAACGCGGCCATTAGGAGCCCAGGTCGGACCTTCCATGTGGTAGGCATTGCTCAGTAACCGTTCGCCGGTTCCATCCGGGCGAATTACGCCGATATAGAATTGACCTTTCAGCATTTTAACGAAGGCAATCAGATCACCGCGCGGCGACCATACTGGAGAGGCGTAACGGCCATCACCGAAGGAGATACGCTGCTGGTTGCTGCCATCGGCATTCATCGTATAAATCTGCTGGGTGCCTCCACGGTCGGATTCGAACGTGATGCGATTGCCATCCGGCGAATAGCTCGGCGATGTGTCAATTGCCGGAGTATCGGTCAACTTGCGCGGGCTGCGGCTACGCAGATCCATCGTGTAGATGTCACTGTTCCCGTTTTTCGACAGGGACATAATAACTTTGCTGCCATCCGGCGAGAAGCGCGGAGCAAAGGTCATTCCTTGGAAATCACCAACAACTTCCTGACGTCCGGATTCAAGGTCGTAGATATAAACGCGCGGTTTGTTGCCGCTATAGGACAGATAGGTAATGGTCTGAGAGCTTGGCGAGAAACGCGGCGTTAGAACCAGATTGCTGCCATCGGTCAGGTAGCGGTTGTTCGCTCCATCCTGATCCATGATCGCCAGACGTTTGACGCGCTTGATCGCTGGACCGCTTTCGGCGACATAGACGATGCGTGAGTCAAAATATCCGCCCTCACCCGTCAGGCGTTTGTAAATCTCGTCCGATATAATGTGGGCAATGCGGCGCCAGTTTTGCGGCGTAGTCATATAGGCCATTCCGGTCAATTGCTGTTGACCATACACATCAAACAAGCGGAACTCGACGCGGGTGCGCCCATCCGGCGTTTTTGTAACGGCACCATTCACGAGAACCTGCGTATTAATAGCTTTCCATTCGTTGAAACGGATTTGGGTCTGCATCGACGCCGAGTCCTGAATGAACGAGCGCGGGTCAACCAAGCGGAACAATCCGGTGCTCGACAGGTCACTGGCAATTACTTGCGGGATGGAATTTGAAAATTCGCGTCCTGAAGCGTCTTTAGCGACGAAATCGGTGATCGCAATCGGGATCGGGTTCACAGTACCCTTATTTACGTCAACGCGCAGTTCGGCTTTGGCCGGAGTAACCGCCATAATCGCCACACACAAGGCCGCCAGGGCCGCATAAAATTTTTTCTTCGGTAACATTTTCAGCTCCTTAAAACATTTCTTTCGGATCAAACACTATGGTCATTTCGCGCCACTGATCATACTTCTCGGGCGGCAAATTTAAAGGGGTACATCTTGGATTATTCAAAGCACGCACAGCTGAATCAGCCGCCGCGCGATAGAATGTATCACTGTTATAACGCATCTGGTCAACTATTTTGGCCGAGCGCACTGTGCGGTCAGGATTAACGACGACGGCCACTTCCACCACCGTATTTTCAGAATCTTGAGCCCCGGCCATGATGCTCCAGCATTGGCTGAGCTGATACCGAAGGGCGTCCATTTCCGTCATGCTCAGCACCGTTGAAAAGCGGCTGGCATTTGGCGATGGCGGCGCCGGATCTGTCATCTTTGGCGCGGTATCCGGCGTATCCGGTTGCGGCGGATCGTTCGGGGTCAAGTCATTGAGCAGCGAGTCGAAATCCTGTTGCTGTTTTTTGTTGTCCTCTTTTTTCGGAGGCTGTTTTTTAGGATCCGGTTTTTTCTCAGGCTTTTTCTCGGGTTTCTTTTCCGGTTTTTTCTCGGGCAGTTTTTCAGCCGCTTTGTCCGGAACTTTTTCGGCCGGTTTTTCCGGAGCCGGTTCAAGCGTATCTTCCGGCGGCGGCGCTACTTCCTGTTTCTTGGGAGGAGGTTTTTTCTCTTCCTTCTTCGGAGCCTCTTTCGGCTCCTCTTTTTTAGGTGGAGCTTTAACCGGAGGTTTGTTGCTGGTCGCCACGTCACTGATGTTATCGACCAATTCAACCGGAACCGACTCGACCAGATCAATGTCGCGTTTCCAGTGCGGCAGACCAAAAATCACAATAAGAAAGACAATCGCGTGCAGCGCCAATGAAATCATCAATGGCACACGTGATGTCTGCTGTCCGCTCTCGGCGGTCTTATTGCGCGGGTCTACGACCATGTATCAGATTACGCTCCGTTTCCGGTTAGACGAATGACCATCCAAATTCCTTGGACATTCATTTTTATTTTGATGTTTTTGGCTCGGTAATAAGGGCCACTTTGCTGTAGCCGCCTTTGCTGACGGCGCCAAGGACTCCCATAACCTGACCATAAGATATGCCTTGATCGGCACGAATAAAGATGCGGCGTTCAAAATCATCGCCGGTAATGGCGGATAATTTGACGAGCAAATCTTGCTGGGTGACTTTGGTCTCGCCGATAAAAATATCACCATGACGGTTGACCGTCACTTCCAGCGGCTTTTCATCTTTATCGCTGACAGGGCCAGCTTCGGTTTTTGGCAAATCAACTTTGACGCCTGCCGAAAGAAGCGGCGCCGTCACCATGAACACGATCAAAAGAACAAGCATCACATCGATAAACGGTGTCACGTTGATTTCGGACATCGGGCGATAGGCGCGGCGATGACCGGATATGCCGCCCCCGCTCCCTCCGCGGTTTTGAATGCTCATTCCCATCTAGGCCACCTTGGAAGCTGATGATTTGCTGGATGCGCTGCCGCTTTCCTGACCATCCAGATGACGGACCATGATCGCAAGAAACTCGGCGCTGAACGCATAGAGGCGGTCGCCGTAGCGCGCGAGCGAGGTCGAGAAGACGTTGTAGGCCACCATCGCCGGAATAGCAGCAACCAATCCCGTTGCTGTCGCAAACAGTGCTTCGGCAATACCCGGAGCCACGACAGCCAGAGAGGTGTTGTTCATCGCGGCAATCGCGGTAAAGGAATTCATGATCCCCCACACGGTTCCAAAAAGACCGATAAAGGTTGCTGTCGATCCGGTGGTTGCGAGGAACGTCATCCCGCGTTCGAGCATTTGCATTTCGCGTCCAATTGCAAGCGACATGGCGCGTTCAACGCGTTGTTTAAGACTGGCCTGAAGGCTTTCGGATTTCGGAATACCTGCGGCAACACCCGCTTGCCATTCTTCCATCCCCGCAGTGAATGTTGCAAGCAACGGGTCCGGCGGGCTTTTCTTGACACGCTGGAAGAGTTTGTCGAGGGCTTCGCCCGACCAGAAGGCATCTTCGAAGCGGTCGGCGCGGCGGTTGAGTTTTTTCAGTGTAATGCGTTTCGAGATGATAATCGTCCAGCACCAGACCGACATGAAAATCAGAATGAGCATAACGCTTTTTACGATCATGTCGGCATTCATAAAGAGGCCGAGGACCGAAAGGTCATGCATCGGGGCGGCGACCGCTCCGGCCGTTACGGTTGATACGGCGTCCGCAGAAACAGGGGTTGTGGCAGTCAGGGCTGGGTCAGGCATGGTCGTCCATCTCACTCATAAAAATGTTTCGTACCGGATCAGGGATTTTAGTCGGACGGGCCGCATCATTGATACATACCAATAATACGGACATCACGAAAATATCCCCCTCGTTTTTCCGAACTTTTTGTTCCATCACAAAACTGGTGTTTTTTACGGAAAGAAGTCGCGTCTGAACGACAAGGGCATCATCCAATCTGGCGGGGGAAAGATACTCGGCCTCTAGCGATTTTACAACTATGATTATGCCGTTTTTCTCACGCAAACCGCTATTTTCAAAGCCAAGGGAGCGCAAATATTCGCTGCGGGCCCGTTCGCAAAATTTGAGATAATTGGCATGGTAAACGACCCCTCCTGCATCGGTGTCGTCATAATACACGCGGACAGGAAAATCGTGGACGATCATGAGCGTCTCCTTATGAGGCGAAATCAGGTTTTACTATTCAAACAAGCCGTTTTGATCGGCAAAGCTGCGCGGCGGAGTGACGCCCAGATAGGCATAGCCCGCGCTCGATAACATTCGTCCGCGCGGGGTACGGTTTATCAAACCTTGCTGGAGCAGATATGGTTCCACAACATCTTCGATCACATCGCGTTGTTCGGCCAAAATGGCTGCCAGAGTCTCGATCCCGACCGGCCCGCCACTGTATTTGTCGGCTATGGTGCGAAGATAGCGGCGATCCATACTATCAAGGCCGATATGGTCAACATCAAGGCGCTTCAAGGCGTTATCCGCCGCTTTGGCATCAATCACGCCGCCGCCCAGCACATCGGCAAAGTCGCGGACACGGCGGGTCAGACGGCCAGCCAAGCGCGGTGTCCCGCGGCAACGTTTAGCAATCTCGAACGCTCCGTCTTCGGTCATCCCGATATCGAGCATACGGGCGATCCGTTTAACGATCAGCGCCAATTCATCATGGGTGTAGAATTCCAGCCGCATCGGGATACCAAAGCGGTCACGAAGCGGATTGGTCAACAAGCCGGAACGTGTTGTCGCCCCCACCAAGGTAAAAGGGGGCAGATCAATTTGCACTGATCGGGCGGCGGGGCCTTCCCCGATCACGAGATCGAGCTTGCGGTCTTCCATGGCGGGGTAGAGAATTTCCTCGACCACAGGCGAAAGCCTGTGAATTTCGTCAATGAACAGGACATCATAGGGCTGAAGATTTGTCAGAATAGCAGCCAAATCTCCGGCGCGAGCGATAACGGGGCCGGAGGTCGCCCGAAATCCTACCCCAAGTTCCCGAGCCACAATCTGGGCGAGCGTGGTTTTACCAAGGCCCGGCGGGCCGAAAAAAAGGACATGGTCGAGCGCATCTTTACGCGCCTTTGCGGCCTCAACAAAAACTTTAAGATTGGAGCGTAAGTCCTTCTGGCCTATGAATTCTTCGATGGTTTGTGGGCGCAATGCTCCATCATCACCTTTTTCTTCATCAAAGGCGGTTGGCGCGAGATCGTTCTCTTTGGCGGCTTGAACCATAAATTATCCTGATTCTGTCTGAGCTTTGAGTTTGCGATAACAGGATGCCCAGTGCAAGGGCCGAATGGCAAAAAATGCGGCTAACCCGCAAGTTCCTTAAGGGCGGACTTCAGCAGCATATCGAACGAGAGTTTGTTATCGTTCGATTTTTGGCGGGCAGCGATAACGGCCGAAAAAGCTTCCGAGCGGCCATACCCAAGATTGACCAGTGCGGATACGGCGTCATGGTCGATGGCCAGATTGGCTCCGCCATCTTCTTCCGGCACGTCTTGGGCTTTGGACGTTTGTTTTTTAGCTGTTTTCTGGGCGGGTGGCTGATGCACGGCCGCGCCAAGCGTCATGCTTTGGACTTTATCCTTAAGCTCGGAGGCAATACGGGTTGCGAGTTTCGGACCTACCCCATCGGCTTGACGGAGCGCGGACACATCGTTCGACGCAATAATGATCGGTAAACGTTCGGCGGGGCAGACCGTCAAAATCGCCAAAGCGGATTTCGCACCGACCCCCTGAACACTCGTCAGCAAACGGAACCAGTCCCGCTCCTGCACTGTAGCAAAGCCGTAAAGGTGAATATGATCTTCGCGGACATGGGTTTCAATCATTAGCGACGCGCCATCGCCCGGCTGCCCGATTAACCCTAATGTCCGTCCGCTGGCAAAGACATGATAGCCCACACCGCCGACATCCAGTATAAGGCTCTCGGTCATCAGGGTATCAATCGTTCCTGTGAGTTTGGCAAACATCAGGCACCTCCCATGCGCTTTAGTGATTGTGCATGATGTGCGTGACAGATTGCAACGGCTAAAGCATCGGCGGCGTCAGCGGCAAGCTCTCCGGACGTCGGGAGCAGGACTTTAATCATCATTCCGACTTGTTCTTTGGCGGCGTGCCCTGCTCCGACGACGGTTTTTTTGACGCTGTTGGCGGAATATTCGGCAACCTCAAGCCCTGCACGGGCGGGAGCCACGATAGCGACTCCCCTTGCCTGCCCCAGTTTCAAGGACGAGGCTGCGTTCTTATTGACAAAGGTTTCTTCGATAGCGGCAGTGTCCGGCTTAAATTCGGCGACAATGCGTGAGAGTTCCTGATCGATCCGCGTGAGGCGAACGGCAACTTCTTCGGTCGGTTTCGAGCGAATGACTCCGGCAGCCACAAACGACAACCGATTAGCTGTGAAATCAATGACTCCCCAGCCTGTTCGCTCCAACCCCGGATCAATCCCCAGAATCCGCATGGCTTAGCCTGCGGCAGCCAGCTTGAGCATATCTTCTTCGCTGACTTCAAAGTTGGTGATGACGTTTTGAACATCATCACTATCTTCGAGTGCTTCAACCATTTTGAGAATGGTCTGAACTGTTTCAGCATCGACTTCAGCCATCACGTTCGGGCGGAAAGTCAATTCGGCTTTTTCAGCCTCACCAAACTTGACTTCAAGAGCATCGCGCACGGCGATAAAATTATCAGGCGAAGCCGTGATTTCATGAGTTTCTTCCGTACTATCCACGTTGTCGGCTCCAGCTTCCAGAGCAGCTTCAAACATTGCGTCAGCTGTAGCGGCTTTCACCGGATAGACAATCACACCCAAACGATCAAACATGAATCCGACCGATCCGGTTTCGCCCAAGTTCCCGCCATATTTGGTAAAGCAGGAGCGAACATAAGGCGCGGTCCGGTTTTTATTGTCGGTCAGAGCTTCGACGATTACTGCAACTCCGTTCGTGGCATAGCCTTCGTAGCGAATTTCTTCGTAGCTTTCGGTGGTTCCCGCTCCGGTACCGGCATCAATCGACTTTTTAATGCGGTCATTGGGCATATTTTCGGCGCGGGCAGCGGCAATAGCATTTCTCAGGCGCGGGTTAGCCGAAGCGTCACCGCCCCCTATTTTGGCGGCCACTTGAATCTCGCGTCCCAATTTGGTGAAAATTTTGGCCCGCTTTGCATCCGCGCGACCTTTTTTATGCATAATATTCTTAAACTGGGAATGACCAGCCATGATGAACTCCGCTTATGGTGAATTTTTTCCACAATAAATTATTCGTAGGGGATTAGCATGTGCCCCCCAGAAAGGCAAGCTACGGGCTATTTATCGCGCACACGGCCCCTTTTAACATATTTCCAGCAAATTCTAGCGTTGGTTCTTTTTTAATAATTCGGGTATAATTAAAGATGTAATTTTATTTTCAAACAAACTGATTTAATGACCTATAAATTTGACAAATTGCGCGTTCTGGTTGTCGAGGATAATACCCCGATGCTGGAGATTTGTAAGGCGCTTCTGCTTACATTCGGTGTTGGCGAGGTTATCTCGGCCAAAAACGGTGAGGTCGGTTATGATCTTTTTTGTAAAGAAAATCCTGATCTGGTGATTGCGGACTGGATGATGAGTCCGATGGACGGCATTTCTTTGACGCGCCGCATCAGAAACGATATGCGCAGCCCGAACCAGTTTGTCCCTATCATTCTTATGACCGGATTCAGTGAAAAGAAACGCGTTGTTCAAGCCCGCGATTCCGGTGTTACCGAATTTCTGGTTAAACCTTTTACGGCTCGTGATTTGTATAAACGCGTTACGCAGATTATCGAGCGTCCGCGGCAATTTGTGAAATCCGAAGACTTCTTTGGCCCTGACCGCCGCCGCAAAGCGGATATGTCGTATAACGGCCCCTACAAACGCGAGACCGATGCGGCTCAAGCTGCTGCGCAAAAGGTGCGAATGAAGACCGCGTCAGCCCAGCTATCCCAACTTCGCCAGCAAGCCGGACTATCAAAAGGCGACCGTATTACTGAAGATAAGCTCAAATCCAAAACCGAGCCTATGAATTCAAGCGACATTGATTTTAATTAATAGCGTACCAGGTTTAAGTCATGACAAATTCCGGTGACAACAACTATCACTTTAATATGAAGCCTCGCCGCAAGGCCGAGTTTCACACACCGCCCAACCGCATCAAATCCAAGGTAGGAACCGGGGGGCTGGCCGATGATATTCTCAATAAGGCCGAAGCGCTTCTTGAAAACAACACGGTTGATTTTCGTCCACTTGGCGAACTTTATCTCGAAAGCATTACGCGCGGCGTTGATGTTGTTCGTGATCTGCCTGGCTCCGAGACCAGTGACGAGTATCATATCTCGAACATATTGTTTCCGGCGATGCAGCTTAAAGCCAACGGCGGTATGTTCCACTATAATCTGGTGACCAGCATTGCCGACCGTATGATCCAGTTTCTTGAGGTCATCGAAGTTCTCGATCATGACGCGCTTGAAATCGTCAAAGCGTTCCAGACAACCATCCGCGCTATTCTTCTCGGGCAAATTCGTGGTGATGGCGGCGCGCGCGGCCAAGAGCTGCTCGATGCGCTCAATGCGGCCTGTTATCGCTATCTCGAGAAATATCCGGAAAACCGCAGCAAGCCCGTCTAGCCGGACGTCTAGGCGTTTATCAGCCGAGGCCCACGCCGGATCGGGCGGATACTTGTTGCTTTCCCTGTGCGGTCATCCGTCTCGACAAAAACACCGCACATTGTTCCCTCTCCATCTGTCGGGCTTAATCGCTCCATACTGATTTTGCGGGTAAAGCGCATGATCGGCGTATCAGGACGCATCCCTATAACACTGTTATAATCACCGGTCATTCCGGCATCACATTGGAACGCGGTTCCCTTAGAAAAAATCTGGGCATCGCCCGTCGGAATATGTGTGTGCGTTCCAACGACTGCCGAGACACGACCATCGAGGTAATGCGCCATAGCCATTTTCTCGCTGCTGGCTTCGCCGTGGAAATCCAGAAAGATGGCATGAACGGTTCGACCCATCACATGGGTGCGGATCAATGTATCAACAGCGGCAAACGGATCATCCAGAGGATCCATGAACAGACGCGCCATGGCATTGATAATCAGAATTTTTCGTCCATCTTTCAGGGTATAGACAATCGATCCGTTTCCCGGCGATCCGGCCGGATAATTGATAGGACGGATGAGACGCGGTTCGCGTTCGATATAAGGAATAACTTCGCGTTGGTCCCAGCTGTGATTTCCAAGCGTGATGACATCAACGCCAAGTTCAAAAAATTCCTGAGAAATTTTATCGTTAATGCCAATCCCATGCGCGGCGTTTTCGCCGTTCACAATAACGACATCCGGCGCGAGTTCGGCTTTGACAGCGGGAAGGTGTTTTGCCAGTGCATCGCGGCCCGACCGCGCAAACACATCACCGATAAAAACGATTTTCATAGGACTGGTTTAGGCGTTTTAGCGGCGAAAATCAAAGACTCTTTGCTCGGTAATCACCAAATCCAGTTTTTCATCGTGCGGTTCGGTCGGCAAAGCCAGCAAAACCGCTTGCCCCGAATAGGCCAAACCTACCGCCAGAATATCTTTGCGGGAACGCAAATCCTTGAGCGTCGCATCATAATGCCCTTGCCCGTAGCCTATGCGGTTACCCTGCTGGTCAAAGGCCAACAAGGGGACTATGACGACATCAGGTTCGCATTCGGCAGCACCTATTGGTTCATAGGTTCCAAATCCAGCTTTCTCCAATTGACTATCTTTAGACCATTCCATGAATCTAAGTGGCTGCGCCGCGCCTTGTATGGATGGCAGAGCTACGTTTATGCCTCGTGACCAAAGGCGCTCTATAATCGGGGATGGATCAAACTCCGAACCAATCGGGAAATAGACCGAGACGCATTGCCCTTGTTTCAGGTCAACCGCTTCAAAAAAAACAGATGCAGCAGCATCCGGCGCTCCGTCTTCTTTGAGCATCTCGTCACGATGGCGTTTCGCGTATTGGCGGATATCGTCTTTGGCCGACATGAAACCTGCTTGAAAAAAATGAGTGGGACCCACGAAGGCCGTGTCAGCGAAAAATCCGCGATGACCCTGAAAAACAGGTGGGCGCCATATGTCCGTGACCACGGTCACAGCAGGGACAGCTCCCTCGCAAGATTTGTATCGGTCAGTGGGATATATGGCCGATCACGCACCCCGCAGCATCCCGCGAGGTTTATAGCCTATTTTTTTATCAAAAACAAAGAAATGTTATGATTTCTGCGAACGGTTGCAAAGCTGCTCAACACGCGCGGTCAGACGCGAGATCGTAGTGCTCAGCTCTTGTTCATCCGATGGCGCCAAACCTTGATAGGTGATTGTTTTAGCTTCACCCTGCAGGCGCGCATTGGTTTTACCGACTTCCGACATTTGCTCACGCAGATCAAAGACTTCATCCGCTAGCAACAGCGAAGTCAGAACCATGGCTTGCGCGCGGCTACCCGCCGCGGCATCAGCGACATCCTGCATACGGCGATCAACATATTGGCCAAGCTGCGCTACGCGCTGCTCTTGTCCATCATCACAGGCTACCGGATAGCTACGACCATCAATTTGAAGACTGATTTCACCCATTGTTTCCTCCCCTATTCCTAGGCTCCTGCTTCGCGAAGCAGACGTTGAACTTTATCGATTGTCGAGTCCAGTTTACCGGCTAAAATTAAAGCCGACTGGTCGTTGGCGATGCGAGCCGGAGCGGACGGAGCACCCCATGATTGGGCGAAAAGGTCGGCTTGCGGATCGGCTTTTTTCTTGGTGACTTTTGCAGCGGTCGCTTGCGCTGTGGCCAGTTGACGACGGGCTTCGTCCAGTTCTTCTTTCATGGCCAGACGTTCGGCGGCCATCGTCGCATTCACGCGCGATGCCACTTCGGCTTCGACATATTTTTGGGCATCACGGCTGACCTTGTTCGCAAAATCTTCACTTTCCTTGCGGAACGCGACAATGCTCATCTCGGCGTTGGCCAGACGAATGGATAGATCCTTGTTCTCGGCTTCTTTCTGCAAAAAGGCCTGCTCCAGAGACGCGATTGCACTTTCAAGATAACTCAGGTGTTCAAACAAATTCTCTGCGGACATCCTATCCCCGTCTCTATTTCAACTTGGTCGTTGACGTTTACAAATGGTGCTATGTTATTTGGAATAGCAAAACGGCCCATTTAGGGCAAGTCAGGTGAACCTTTTTCTCAGACTTATACCCATATCCTGTTATTTTTACTCGGTTATGCCTTATTAGCGGCACATATCCCGTGTAATATCCATAATACTTCTTCTGCGCGGTGTATAGGCCGGAGTTTGATCGGCTCCATCCTCACCCGCAGGTTGCCCTGTTGATGCGCTTTGAAAGGGGCTCGACGCGCTCGCCCCCGCCCCAGGGGACGGAACCGACAAGGGTGTGATCGAAACCTGAAGCGCTGTTCCAAGGTTTTTTTGCCTGAAAATCAACTGGCTCAACTGCCCCGTTGAGGCATCAAAGTCAGCCATATCCAGCTCTGTGCCTTGCGCCAAAGTCGGTCCAGCGGCTTCAACGTAACAGAATTTCGAGCCGCGCAAATACGCCACATAAAAGTTGGATTGCTGGATAGTTTTGTGCGGATGCCATTCTCCAGCGCCAATAACATGGCCAATACGGATTTTGGTCACAAAAGCTTGCTGTAAGCTTGCCATCATAGTCTCCCTGTTTTTCATTTTTTATTTTCTGGATTATTACCAGAAAACGCTCGCCAAAGTCCAAAAAAAAGCTATAAAGGCCTAGAATTTCTCATACATAACGCACTTAAGCCCAAAGGTTAGATCCATGTCACAATCTGCTGCTGCGCCGCAAAACACTTCCAATTCCGCTCCTGAACTTCGCCAAATGGCTAACGCCATTCGTTTTCTAGCGACTGACGCTGTCGACAAAGCCAACTCGGGACACCCGGGTATGCCGATGGGCATGGCAGATGTCGCCACTGTACTTTGGTCCAAGTTTTTGAAATTTGATCCGAAAGCCCCTACTTGGGCAGACCGCGACCGTTTTATTCTCTCGGGCGGACATGGCTCCATGCTTCTTTATGCCGTCAATTATCTGACCGGCTACGACAAGATCACAATTGAGGAAATCAAGAATTTCCGTCAACTCCACTCGCTTACTCCGGGCCACCCCGAGGTCATGCAAGACGCCGGTATCGAGATGACCACCGGTCCACTCGGTCAAGGGATAGCAACAGCCGTTGGTTTTGCTCTCGCCGAGCGGATGCACGCGGCCCGTTTTGGCTCTGACCTCGTTAACCACAAAACCTATGTCATGTGTGGTGACGGCGACTTGATGGAAGGCATTTCTCACGAGGCTTGCTCGTTTGCCGGACACATGAAACTTGCCAATCTGGTTGTTCTTTATGATGATAATGACATCTCGATTGACGGTCCGACCTCCCTCTCCTTTACCGACAACACCCTCGTTCGTTTCGAGTCCTATGGCTGGGCGACTGACCGTGTTGACGGGCATGACTTTGATGCAATTGAAGCGGCGCTTAAGAAAGCCCAAGGCAACACCCGCCCGACCTTGATCGCTTGTAAAACCAAAATCGGCTTCGGCTCCCCGAATAAAGCCGGAACCAGCGGCGTTCACGGATCTCCACTTGGAGCCGATGAAACGGCCGCGGCTCGCGCTCATATGGGTTGGACCGCTGCTCCGTTTGATATTCCTGCGGACATTCTTCACGCTTGGCGTAGTGTTGGGACACGCCATCAAGGTGAGCGCCTTGCTTGGGAGAAACGCCTTGCAGCTTCGAACAAAAAGGCCGAGTTTGAAACGTCCTACAATCCGGATGTCAGCAAAGTTGTGAGCGCCGCTCTTGCTGATGCGCGCGCCAGCTTTGCCGCCGACAAGCCGAAACTCGCAACCCGCGCTTCTTCAGGTAAAGTTCTCGAGTATCTCGTGCCGAAAATGGCAAACCTGATTGGCGGATCGGCTGACCTTACTCCGTCCAACAACACCCAGACCAAAGCGTCGTCTGTTGTTACAGCTCAAAACGGATATGCCGGCCAATATATTCATTATGGAGTGCGCGAGTTTGCAATGGCCACGATTATGAACGGCCTTACCCTTCATGGCGGATTTATTCCATATGGCGGAACATTCCTCAGCTTTACCGATTACTGCCGTCCGGCTATCCGCTTGGCTGCCTTGATGAAGCAACGCGTTATCTATGTAATGACCCATGACTCGATTGGTCTTGGTGAAGATGGCCCGACCCACCAGCCAGTCGAGCATGTTGCCGCGCTGCGCGCTATTCCGAACCTTCTGGTTCTTCGTCCATGCGATGCAATCGAAACTCTTGAAGCTTGGGAAATTGCCCTCAACAACACGACCGGCCCGAGCGTTCTTGTTCTGACCCGTCAGGGACTTCCGGCTCTTCGCAGCGAAGCTGCCGAGAATAAATCAGGTAAAGGTGCTTACATTCTTTCGGCAGCGTCGGCTGCGCCGAAAGCGGTCTTGCTCGCAACCGGCTCCGAAGTCTCTCTGGCTATGGCTGCGCAAAAAGACCTCGAAGCCAAAGGTATTCCAACCCAAGTGGTTTCGGTTCCGTCGTTCGAACTTTTTGCCAAGCAGGATGATGCTTACCGCGCATCGGTTCTCGGCCCTGATAGCGCCGTGAAAGTGGCGTGTGAAGCTGCGATCCGTCAAGGATGGGATGCACTCATCGGCCCTAAAGGCAAGTTTGTCGGCATGAAAGGTTTTGGCGAGTCAGCTCCGGCTGAAGTGCTCTACAAACATTTCGGCATTACCACCGACGCGATTGTCGCTGCGGCATCTGCCTAACGGTAATCTAACCCAGTAATTTGAGTTCCAAAGCCGCGCTCTGTGCGGCTTTGATTTTTTGGCACGCGAGCAACATTTCACGACCATACAAAGCATCACCTAAAGCGGTGTGAGCGACAGAGGGATCAATTGACGGAAGGCCAAGTTCCGGCCGACCCAAATCCTGATACAATTCACCAAGATCGCGGCAATAGGTGCGCTCGACCCCATGGGCACGCATAAAGTCATACAGGCGATCCACAAGGAACAAATTCAGCAATGTAAAGTCGCCCATGCCGCCGTTTTTAGCCCACAAGGTGACCCGATTGGGCTGACGCTCGCGAATGATCTTCAGGAAATACATTTTAATACGGAGAGCGATTTGATCGTTCGACGCTCGTGCCTCGACGGGTGGAAGTTTCGGAAGAACCTGAGCAACGAGGAAATCGTGCTCATTCGCTGCTATTTTGTTAAAGTCGCGTGAGACTTCATAAAGGGTGTGGCGACCGCAATCGCTGACCATGGCAAGGCTGATCGGATCGACCTTGAAATCCCCGACACGCATATTAAATTCGGTATCAAGAATTATATCGACATTTCTTTTTTCTTTGGCCGCTTCCACATTGACACCAATTTGTCGGAGTTGTATTTTGCAGGGCGACACTATAGTTATTTTCATAAGTTTGTCAAATTGAGGAGTTTTCCATGACAGTAAAAGTTGCAATTAATGGTTTTGGCCGTATCGGACGCTTGGTATGCCGCGCCCTTTATGAATCCGGTCGTAATGATATCGAACTGGTTGCCATCAATGATTTGGCCGATACCAAAACCAACGCTCACCTCCTCAAGTATGACTCTGTTCATGGTCAATTCCCGTTCGATGTGAAAGCCGATGGCGATGACATTCTCAACATCAAAGGTAAGCCTGTAAAAGTATTCTGTCAGCGCGATCCAGCTCAAATCCCTTGGGGTGAGTACGGCGTTGATATCGTTCTCGAGTGCTCGGGTGTCTTTACCGACCGCGCGAAAGCCGAACTCCACCTTAAAGGCGGCGCGAAAAAAGTTCTGATCTCGGCTCCGGCTACTGATGAAGACATTACTGTTGTGTTTGGTGTGAACTCGAACAAACTCGAAGCTGGTCACAAGATTGTTTCGAACGCGTCCTGCACCACCAACTGCTTGGCTCCTGTGGCTTACGCCATTCAGAAAGCTGTTGGCATCGAGCATGGTTACATGACCACTATTCACTCGTACACCGGCGACCAATCGACCGTTGATACCATGCACAAAGACTTGCACCGCGCACGCGCTGCCGCGATCAATATGATCCCGACCTCGACCGGTGCAGCTAAAGCTGTTGGCAAAGTTCTTCCGGAACTTAAAGGTAAGCTTGATGGTGTGGCTATCCGCGTTCCTACTCCGAACGTGTCTCTGGTTGATTTCAAATTCGTTCCGAAGAAAGAAACCACGGCTGACGAAATTAATGCGGCTATTAAAGCGGCTGCTGACGGCGAGCTGAAAGGTATTCTCGGCTATTATACCGAGCCTCTCGTCTCGAGCGATTTCAACCACGATCAACGTTCCTCGATCTTCTCGATCGAAGGCACCAAAGTGATCGACGGCAAAATGGTTCGTGTTATGAGCTGGTACGACAACGAGTGGGGTTTCTCGAACCGTATGCTCGATACCGCTGCCAAAATGCACGACGTCGGATACTAGACTGTTATTATTCAATAATTTCAAAGGCCGCCCGTTGGGTGGCTTTTTTTATTGAAATTAAACTCAAAAAAGGTCTATGACTCTTATGTTCAATAATAAACGGAGGTTTTAACATGAGCTCAGGTCCAGTCATTATTCTCGGACAAACTGATCCACGGGTTATGATGGAGGCCTCCCTGACCCATATGTTCACCAAGGTTCTTGGAAACCTGAGCGCCCTGTCTCAGCCTCAACCCCAATTACTCGCTTCCGTACAAGAGATGCAAGCTACGCGCAACGCTGTAAATTCTGCGACGGTCTCTTCTACAGTAACTCCCGCGGCTTTGGGTACGTTGATGGACCATTATAAAGCCGCCTGCAAAAAGGCTCATGAATTGGCTGTTGCCACCCAAGACCCTGATTTGGTCGGATCGGTTCGCTGTTTAGTCGAGTTTTCCGACGGCATTGACAAAAACTACCCGAGAGCAGAGCTTTCACACTAGTCCAAAGCGGTGTAAACTCCGGACTTTGGCGGCTAACGCCTTGTTTTTTCAATTTACGAAATATTTCTCTTATGGTGATACCCTATAAGAGCCATGAAAGATATGAGTCCACGGCACGATCTTAAGAGCGCCCACAGCGCGGTGAGCAGCAACTCGGTCCAGAAAATGGGCCTTGTTCTCGATCACCTTGTCGCGGCTTTGGGTGGCGACCCTTCAGCTCCGATCCGGCGGGCCCAAATTCTTCTCGATATTGACGCCAACCCCGGTGCTACCCAATCCGAGGTCATGGATCGGCTAGCCCTTAATAAATCCACGATGAATCGTGAAATCGAGTGGCTCTACGATCATGGGTGCCTGATCCGCCAGTCGGGACAGCAGGATGGACGGGTCATCCACATGGAAACTTGCGGATATTCCAAGAAAAACATTGATTTATCCCTCGATTACGCCGAGGGGTCACATAAAAACTTGCAAAAGTTTCTGGAAAGCCTTATAACACTGTTCACCAATCCCAAACCGACCTTGCGTGACGCCAAATTACTGGTTACCGCCGCCGATCTGGGAGAGGCCTCGCGACAGGAATTGTTTAGCCGATCCTATCAGGCTCCGCAGACAACCAATGTTCGCTCACTTGAAAGCCTTGTCGAGCAAGGTTTGATGAAAGTAGAAGAGTAGTAAATGGTACAACGTTTTAAACTCAGCGCATCTACCCGTCGGGAGCTTGATAAAGCCGCTCTCGCACTTTTGGGTGGACCTGATCTGGGTGGAGACTGGAACCGCACGAACCCGGCTATCGAAGTCGCGCCTGTTGCTGTTGTTCCTGTAACCGCTCCGAAAATCTAGTTGCGGCCAGCTTGTCTGTTCCGCAAAGCCAGCAGTGTGTGCTGGCTTTTTTATTTCTGCATATTCTCAATTGATTGCGGCGCACTCTCCTTGTATTCTGGCGGCCGTTTTACCCCTAACTGAATGAGTTGAATAGATGAGCCTTTCATTGAAACCCGGTGTTGTGACTGGTAAAGAATATCGCGCTTTGGTCAAAGCCTGCAAAGAAGGCGGCTATGCCCTGCCCGCTGTGAACGTGACCGGCACCAACACCATCAATGCGGTTCTTGAAGCTGCGGCTAAAAACAAAGCGGATGTTATTATCCAGCTCTCGAATGGTGGCGCTGAATTCTATGCCGGAAAAGGTTTCCCGAACGCTGATGAAGCCAAGGTAATGGGCGCTGTTGCTGCGGCTCACCATGTACATTTGCTCGCGCAATATTACGGTGTCTGCGTTGTTCTTCACACCGACCACGCCAACAAGAAACTGATCCCATGGGTCGAGGGAATGCTCACCCACGGTGAAGCCTATTACAAACAACATGGACGTCCACTCTTTACCTCGCACATGGTTGACCTTTCGGAAGAACCACTCGACGAGAATATTCATGAATGCGCCCGTTTGCTGAAACGTATGGCTGCGATTGATATGAGCATCGAAATCGAACTCGGATGCACGGGCGGTGAAGAAGATGGCGTCGGATCGGATGATATCGACAATGCTCGCCTTTACACACAGCCGGAAGATGTTCTGAAAGCTTATGACGCTCTTTCGCCAATCGGTAATTTCTCGGTTGCGGCGTCGTTCGGTAACGTTCACGGTGTTTATGCTCCGGGTAACGTCAAACTTCGTCCGGATATTCTCAAAAATTCCCAGACCATGGTGGCCAAAGAACGCAATCTCGAGCATAACCCGCTTGATCTCGTGTTCCATGGCGGTTCAGGTTCCGAAAAAGAAAAGATTCACGAAAGCCTGACCTACGGCGTTTTCAAAATGAACATCGATACGGATACCCAATTTGCTTTCGCCAAATCTATTGGCGATTACGTGAAAGAGAATCCGGTCGCGTTCGCGCATCAGATCGACCCCGAATCCGGAAAACCTTATAAGAAACAATATGATCCGCGCACTTGGCTGCGCGTTGGCGAAAAAGGCCTGATTGATCGTCTTGGAGAGGCTTTTACTGACCTCAAGTCAAGCGGGAAATCGGTTGCCTTAAAAGGCTAACTGATTGTTTTAAAAGGACAAAAAATATTTAATTATTGACTTGATTTTTGTGGCGCCGGACTGCTATAAGTCCTGCCACAGAGCGATTTAAAGATTTGATTTATTTGAGGTACTGGTTATGAAAGCCAACATCCATCCTGACTACCACGAAATTACTGTCGTAATGACCGACGGCACCGAGTACAAGACCCATACCACTTGGGGTAAAGCCGGTGACGTTATGCGTCTCGACATTGACTGCCTGTCCCACCCAGCTTGGAAGGGCGGCGTTGCCAAAATTACCGAAAAAGGACAATTGTCCAAGTTCGAAAAACGCTTCGGCAGCTTCTTGTCTGCTGGCGTTCAAACCGCTGGTCGTCAAACCAAAGACGAATAATTACGGCGACCACCGTACAGAGTTCAGGAAAACTCCTGATGAGGTAGAACTTGATCCCCGGAGCAATCCGGGGGTTTTTTTGCCCCAATTTTACGGCATAAAAAAGCCCCCCGATTTTTCGGAGGGTTTTTAAATTTCAGTATAAACTTTTAGGCCGCTTCGAGCTGTTTCAAGGCCAGAGAAAGCTTCTTGAGGGCTGTCTCGCTCTCTTCACGGCGAGCCTTCTGCTCGGCGATGATTTCGGCCGGAGCGTTGCTCACAAATTTCTCGTCCGACAGTTTCAGGTCGATACGCGAAATATTAGCCGAGAGTTTGTCGATTTCTTTCTTGAGACGGTCGCGCTCTTTGTCGAGGTCAATGATCTCGGCAATCGGCAGAACAATCGTGGCTTCGTCCAGAATGGTCTGGATCGATCCTTTAGGGGCATCCTTGGTCATCTCGATTGACTCGATACGGGCCATACGGCGGATAATCTCGTCGTAAGTACCAAGACGTGCCGACGTTGCCGCGCCTGCATCCTTGACCATCATACGGATTTTTGCCGAGGCCGGAACGTTCATGTCCGAACGCACCGAACGAATCTCGGTCACCATGCGGATCAGCCAATCAATCTCGGTCTGGGCACCCGTATCATAAAGCGACGGCGCATAGGTTGGCCATGCTTTCCCCATCAACAGCTCGTCTTTTGGACGGACGGCGATGCTCTCGTAGAGTTCTTCCGTGATGTACGGCATGATCGGGTTCAGCAGCGTCAGAATCTGATCGAGAACCCAGCCAGTTGTATCGCGGGTTTCCTGTTTCAAGGAATCGTCGGTGTTTTGTTCGCCGAGCAACGGCTTGGTGAACTCCAGATACCAATCGCAGAATGTGCCCCAGACAAACTGGTAGATCGCGCCAGCAACATCGTTGAAGCGGTACTCTTCCATGTTTTTGTCCATGGCTTTCTGAACGTCCATCACCTGCCCGATAATCCAGCGGTTAATGGTGTGCTTGGCCATCTCGGGCTTAAAGTCGGCGTTCGGGTTGCAGCCGTTCATTTCGCAGTAACGGGTCGCGTTCCAGATTTTAGTGGCGAAGTTACGGTAACCTTCAATCCGTTCATCCGAGAGGCGAATATCACGTCCCTGCGCCGCCATAGCGGTCAGGCAGAAACGCAGCGCATCGGTGCCGTATTTCTCGATAATCTCGAGAGGATCAATGACGTTACCTTTGGACTTCGACATTTTCTGTCCTTTGGCGTCACGAACCAGGGCGTGCATATATACCGTGCGGAACGGGACATCACCCATGAAGTGGATTCCCATCATCATCATGCGGGCAACCCAGAAGAAGATGATGTCAAAACCGGTAAAGAGAACATCGCCCGGATAATATTTGGCGAGTTCCGGAGTTTTTTCCGGCCAACCCAAGGTCGAGAATGGCCACAAGGCCGACGAGAACCATGTGTCCAGCACGTCGTCATCACGGCGCAGCTTAGCCCCTGCTCCGGCTTCTTTCTGGGCCTCTTCTTCGCTTTCGGCGACATAGACTTTACCGTCTTCGTCGTACCATGCCGGAATCTGATGGCCCCACCAGAGCTGGCGCGAGATACACCAAGGCTGGATATTCCGCATCCATTCGAAATAGGTATTCTCCCAGTTCTTCGGAACGAAGACGGTTTTGCCCTCTTCAACCGCTTTGATTGCCGGTTGCGCCAACGTCTTGGCGTCGCAGTACCATTGCTCGGTCAGGAACGGCTCGATCACGAGGTCGGAGCGGTCGCCATACGGAACCATGTGCGTGATGTTGTCAATTTTCTCGAGCAAGTCCTGAGCCTCAAGTTCCTTCAGGATTTGTTTGCGTGCATCGTAACGATCCATGCCGCGATATTCGGATGGGGCGTTGTCGTTGATGTGGGCGTGGATGTCGAGAATATTGATCATCTCGAGACCATGACGACGTCCGATTTCAAAGTCATTGAAATCGTGCGCCGGAGTAACTTTCATTGCACCGGTTCCGAGCTCCATATCGACGTAGTCGTCCGCAATAATCTTGATGAGGCGACCAACCAGCGGCAGAACGGCAAATTTACCGATCAGGTCTTTGTAACGTTCGTCTTCCGGATTAACGACAATCGCGGTATCGCCCAGCATCGTTTCAGGGCGGGTCGTTGCAATCGTGATAAAGCGTTCGGTCTGGCCTTCGATCGGGTAGCGGATGTAGTACATATGACCTTTGACTTCGCGCTGAACAACTTCGAGATCCGAGATCGCGGTCAGGAGTTTCGGGTCCCAGTTCACCAGGCGCTTATCTTTGTAGATCAGACCTTCTTTATATAGCTGAACAAAAACTTTGCGTACGGCATGGCTCAGGCCTTCATCCATCGTGAAGCGCTCGCGGCTCCAATCCGGAGTGGCGCCAAGGCGGCGCAGCTGGCTCGTGATTGTCCCGCCCGAATAGTCTTTCCATTCCCACACTTTTTGCAGAAAGGCTTCGCGGCCCATTTCACGGCGAGATGGCTGGCCTTCGGCTTCGAGTTTACGTTCCACTACCATTTGGGTTGCAATGCCAGCGTGATCGGTTCCCGGCATCCAGAGGGCATCCTTACCGCGCATACGGCTATAGCGGATCATCAGATCCTGCAGCGTGTTGGTAAAGGCGTGACCCATGTGAAGCGTTCCCGTCACATTGGGTGGCGGCATCATAATGCAGAACGGCGATGTTTCAGTTTTAGGCTGGCATTCAAACAGTCCGGACTCTTCCCATTTCTGGTAGTGGTTGGCTTCGATCTGTTTGTGGTCAAAAATTTTGTCGAGCATGAGGGTCTCTACGGGTTATATCGTTCGGGAATTCACCAAAAGGTTTTAGCCTGCGCGAGCGCAGATTACAAGCTTTTCAGGCCTTTTTAGGGGTCCTAGTCTTTCAATTGGCGGGTGATTTTTTCGATTTCTTTTTGTACCAAGCGCTCTACCAGCCTTGGCACATTATCATCGATCCACTGGCGCAGCATCGGGCGCATCAGGTCTTTGGCAATATCCTCAAGCGTGATACGGCCATCAGCGTATAAACGTTCGTTTTCTTCACGTTCAACCGGAATATTTCCAATCAGGCGCGAGAAGGCATCCGCCGTCGCATTCGCCACCGGAGCCGTAAACAAAGCATCGATTTCATCAGCCGATGCCGACAAATCCAGATCGGATTTGCGCGAATAGTTGTCATCCTCTGCAGAGAGGTCCAAGTCCGAGTTGCGCGATTTATCCTCCTCTACAGGACCAAGGTCGGCCAGAGGGATATTAAACTTGTCATCGTCGTAGTTAAAAACTTTTTCTTCGTCATCGGTAACTTCGTTGGTCAGCTCGAGAATTTCAGCAAAGCTTTCGCGTGGCTGCTCTTCCGGCTCGGGTTCCGGCTGGTAGACAGGAATTTCAAATTTTTCCTCTTTAGGAACTTCGATATCGCCAGCTTCCCTTTTGTCATCATCATCGGAAATGATTTGACGAATGGAGGCCAGAATTTCCTCAATCGACGGTTCCTGATCCGGTTGTGTGCCAGCCATTCAGCTTGTTCCTTAAGTTACTTCAACCTGTGCAGTTTGTCTCAATGCTAACGTATTGTCAAAGCACGATTTAATGGTTTGGGGGTGTCTATCCACATCTACTGCACATAAACACCCTATTTTACGCAATATTCTAGAACTCAAAGCCTAGCTTTGGCTCGAGGCCCGGAACAAATTTTGATGTGGCGTCATGCAGTTTTTTGGCTGCAAACTCGCCATTTTCAAGCTTTTGGTAGGACATCAGGCTTCCAATTGGCTCGTCTTTATTGACATAAATGCAGAACAGTTTTCCGCCTGCTTTCAACTGGGCCAAAAGCGCATCCGGACGAAATCCAACAGCACCGTTTACAATAATAACATCATAAGGACCGGATTTCGCATAACCTTGAGCATTCGCCCCTACAAAAGGAGAAATTGCTTTAAGACCCAAATTGGTCCAGTTCTGTTGAGCGGCATGGAGCATTTTCTCGTCATTATCCACGGCAGTAACCACTGCGCCGACTTTCGACAAAATTGCTGCCGAATATCCGGTTGCACCCGCGACATCCAATACCTTCATACCCTTGGTGATCTGCGCGGCTTGCAACATCAACCCATGATAAAGAGGTTCGATCAATTCACGGCCGCCGCCCAAATCAACCGCATCATCGCAGTAACAGACACCGCGTACACTGTTAGGGACAAACATCTCGCGCGGGATCGCATTATAAGCGTCCCCAAGATCCGGATTAATAACGCCAGATGGCTGTAATTGCGAGAGAACCATGGCTTCGCGGGCCTTTTCAAAATTCTGCAGACTCATAGGACGAGCTTCCCTTTTAGATTCAATTATTCGTCTTTATTACAAGATTTTATACTGGATTTCCATGGTGAAAAATGCTAAATCCCGCCTTCTGAAACTATATCAGGGGGGCGCGATGGCCGAGTGGTTAGGCAGAGCTCTGCAAAAGCTTGCACGCCGGTTCGATTCCGGCTCGTGCCTCCAGATATACAGGAAGCTCTAATTCTTAAAGCCGGATTATCCCCTTCTTTAAGAATTTTGTCCAAAAGACAAAGTCGATTTCGGCTCGTGCTTCCGGATTTCGGGATAGTGTCTGTCTAGTTTTTTTTGGCGTTGACAAAACGGCCAAATGAAAATAGAAAGTCCACCTATTACTTTGCTGATTCCTCGATAGCTCAGCGGTAGAGCAATCGACTGTTAATCGATTGGTCGCAGGTTCGAATCCTGCTCGAGGAGCCACTCTACTCTTATTCCCCCCATCACATTCTTATATTTCCGCACCTGCCCTTTTTATTTGGCATGATCGTTGTCGCCCCATATCGAAACACGCCACGTTATTAACGCGGCGTGCTTGAGAATTCATTATGTCGCTTTATTGATTAAGAAGACTTGGCCAAATGGCTGTGGCGGTAGGAGTATGCAAAGTAGATTGCCAGCCCCAAAGCTAGCCACATCAGGAAGCGTAGATGGGTTATAAAAGGCAAGAAAGCAATTAACGCCCCGCAGGACAGCACGCCCAACACGGGGAGAATAATCCCTCCCGGCATTTTGAACGGGCGCGGCATGTCCGGATGAATTCGGCGCATAACAATCACGCCGCCGCAGACCAGAACAAACGCCGCCAATGTCCCGACATTGACCAGCTCGGCGAGAGCTCCCAGCGGAATAAAACCAGCCATGATCGCCATAACGACACCGCACATCACCGTTGTTCGCACCGGCGTTTGCGTCTTTTCGTTCACCTTGCCAAAGAATGGTGGAAGCAGCCCATCCTGAGCAATTGCCGTGATAATGCGGGTTAAACCGTAATAGAGAACAAGCATTACCGTCGTTAGACCCGTAATTACTCCCGTCGCCACCAGAGCCGATGCCCAATTTACTCCGATTTTCTGAAGCGCGAACGCAACAGGCGAAGATACATTCAATTCGGTGTACGGAACTATGCCCGTCAGGAAACCCGACACAACGATATAAATAAGCGTGCAGAAAATAAGCGATGCCAGAATGCCTATCGGCACATCTTTTTGCGGATCTTTGGCCTCTTCAACGGCAGTAGATACCGCGTCAAACCCGACATAGGCGAAGAACACCAGTGATGCCCCCGCAAGAATCCCAACTGTCTTTCCATCCGCTGTATGGTCAAACCAGCCGAACGGCATAAACGGTGTCCAGTTGTCCGGATTAACGTGGAAAATTGCTACCGAGAGAAAAACTACAATAGTGAGCAGTTTGACAAAGACCATGCCCGCATTAATCCGCGCGCTTTCTTTTACGCCGACAATAAGAAGCCCCATCAGCATCAGTATGATGATGACTGCGGGTAAGTTCACGATCCCTCCCGCATGGGTTTCATCCCCTGCAAACGGCCCCTTGGTCAATGCCTCGGGAAGCCCCAATCCAATTGCAGTTAGTGCGTTGTTGAAATAGCCCGACCACCCGTTCGCTACGGCAGCAACAGCCACGCCATATTCAAGAATAAGGTCCCAACCTATGATCCAGGCGATCAACTCGCCAAAAGCCGCGTAGGAGTATCCGTAAGCACTTCCGCAGCCTCCTACACTGGCTGAAAGCTCGGAGTACGCCAGCGCGGCAAACGCGCACGCAATACCCGCCACAATAAAGGAGAGAACGACAGCCGGACCAGCCTGCGTCGCAGCGGCCACCCCCGTCAAAACAAAAATACCCGTCCCGATAATCGCCCCGACCCCAAGCAAGGTCAGGTCAAAGGCTCCGAGACATTTTTTGAGGCCCATTTTGCCCGATGTGACGGATTTTCTTCTAAAAAGTTGACTCATTTTCTCCCCGTTATTTTTAAAGCAATAAAGGGCCAGATTATCTGGCCCTTTGTGTAATTTCAATACTATCCACGAATTTCGCCCAGGAATGCCCCCACCTGCGTTTGTAGATCTTCGGACATCCTAGCCAGCTCCTCGGCTGCCTGTTTTAGATTTCGCGCCGCCTCGCTAGTTTCTTCGGCGTTGTGGCGAACATCCACTATGCTTCTGGCTACTGTCTGCGTACCCGACGAAGCGCTCGATACGTTCCGGTTAATCTCGGAGGTCGCCGCGTTTTGCTCCTCGACCGCGCTCGCCACGGTTGCCGTTGCCTGATCGATTTCATTGACGTCGCGGATAATTCGACCAACGGCATCTACGGTGCCATGAATTGCGGCCTGAATACGTCCGACTCGATCATCGATCTCGATCGTCTTTTCGGCGGTTTCTGTTGCCAGTTTTTTAACTTCGTTGGCCACAACAGCAAAACCCTTACCAGCTTCTCCGGCTCGCGCCGATTCAATCGTCGCGTTAAGCGCCAACAAGTTGGTCTGTTCGGCAATATCCTTAATCGCTCCGATCACGTCCCCAATCGAGACAGCTAGCATATTGAGCTCATTCACTTGACCGCTAGCCTTTTCGGCCTCAGTTGTCGCTTGTACGAGTTTTTGCGATACGTTTGTTATTTGACGCGCAATTTCAGAACTGGTCGCCGTGAGCTCTTCAGTCGAGGCCGCCACCGTTTGTACATTATTGTCGGCAACTTGCGCAGCCGATGCCACTTCTTGGCCAGCCAACGTTGTCCTTTCGGAAGCGACTTCCATTTGAGCCGCGGTTGCCTGCATTTCCACAGCAGCCGCCGACAGGGACTTAATGATATTTGCTGTACGCGCATCAAATGTATCCGCCAAAGCACGCATCGCCAATTTCTTCTCTGCTTCGGCACGGGATTTAAGTTGCTCTTGTTCTTTTTCGGCAGCACGCGCCCTATTCAAGCTTGCTTTCAATCCGTCAAAAGCTTTTGACAATGTGCCGATCTCATCGTTACGCCCCTTGATGCCGGTTTCGACATCCAGATTGCCATTGGTGAGATCCGTCAAATTAACCGCAAATTTTTGTACCGGATTGATAATCGATTTATTCAGGTAAAATGCCGATATCAAAATCGACAAAGCAATTACCACGCCACTGATTTCAGAAATCAAAGTTATGTCCTGATTGCCTTTTAATATGGCATCCATATTTTCATCCGAGGACTTGTCGACTTTAAGGCGCTTTTTGAATGACACATCAATAAGCTTATCCATGTCACCCTGAATAGCTTCTGAAGCGCTATCAAACCCGGCCATACGCTTGTTACCGGCCTCAGGGCCTGACGCCACATAATCGCGCGCCATTTCCCGTCCCAATGAATAGTAAACTGCAAAATTCGATTTTGCCGACTGCAGCATCTTAAGGACTTCGTCCTTATCGTCGAAGCCGGCTGCAATTGTTGTCATCTCGTCGGTGAGTTTATTGAACTTATCCGCCTGCTCTTTGGCTTCATCAAACCCTGTATCAAGCCCATCCAGTCCGCGGGTTGCCGAAATATCGCTCAAAAATTGCTGAACCTGAATAACGCTTTTTTGAGCTTCACGGGCCTTCAAATCAAAATTCGAGACATCCCCATCAACATTATCCAAGTGGGCCAATTCCGAGACAACATCCTGAACATCCGTTGTCTGTTGTTTCAGGAGAGAATTGATCAGGAGGATATTCCCCGCTATCACAACAACAAGAAGCGCAATGCCAATTTGGACTTTTCTTTTTACGAGCATGTTAATTTCCGGAAAGATTTGGACTAAATAATATGGGAGTATACTAACACACTCCAGAATGGTTTTGAATCGTAATTACTTAAGCCAGACTTATTCGATGCAGTCATTCGTTTCGTGGATTAGCCTCGGAGCTCCATTTGAATCTGTAAAAGTCAGAAGAGCGGGATGCGGATGGCCGCACTACATTTTCCAAAAAATTATTACTTTGCTTCACAACAGATTCCATATTCAAAACACTTCCGCCAAATGAGGCCGCCGCTATCGCTGAAAGCGGGTTTAGAAATCCAAATTTTTGCAGCGTTAAATTCGGGCGTGTTCCCGGAACAAAGTGACCGGCCTCGGCATAACAGCCATTCGATAGTTTTTGTCCGTCGACCCGGATGTAAAAATTTTGATCTGTTGAAATATGCCCAAAGAGATCAATCGCCATAGCGTGATCATTCATCTCATCATCCGCGTAAACCTGGGCGACATGAATAATATGAGGCGGGAACAGCCGCATCTCTTTATCCGACATATAATAGCTGTACCACGGAGCCAGCTCCATCATGAAACCGCCCTGCCTGCCCCAATGCCGCTTTACAAACCCTTGATAGGCCATATAAGGATTGGCGCCACCACCGAACGAATGCCCGATAAACCCTACCCGTCCCAAATCCATCGAGTCTTGATAAACCGCAACTGCTTTCTCGAAACCGCTCCAAAGGATATTATATCTGTTCTCCATACGTCCGTTCATCGGGTAAACGCCAAAGACGACGATGTAACCTTGGGAGACCAGACTTGTAATCATGTCGGCGTAACCAACTGACATATTCGGACCGTAACCATGACTAAAGAATATGGTTGGAAATTTCTCGTCTTGCCTGCTGCTTTTTGGAAAGAATATTTCGACCGGATCGTCCGAGCCTGTTAGCTCCACTGTTTTCTTTTGCAGCTTCCGGAAATCCGACAGACGCTCTAATTTTCCGGGTTCACCTGGCAGCGAACAGGCCGGATGCTCGGCTACCCTGTCCCGCCGTTTGGACAGCCATTCGGATACTTTGTCATGATCGCCCGAATAGGCCGGTATACCAGCTGACACACCAATCAAAATGGCAGCGCCGAGAATCACAGCGCCGAATCGACTGTACATTTTTCTCATTAGCCCACCCTCACTCGTCATTTTCATTTGTAATAACGCTTGAGAAGTAAAACATCCCCTTCCCCAGCCAAAACTTTACTCCTGTATGCGACAAGAATATCCATTTACCCATTGTTAATAAATACAATCAATAATGTGGCTGCACTGTGTCGTTCCCACTATCCAAAAATGAAACTATTTTCAGAGCCGCAAGTAAATTGAATTATATACTCGCTCATATTCTAGTATTTACTTTAAAAATAGGAATAGTTATCAACTCATATACTTTATTGAACTAAATAATTACTTAGTTCCTTCATATATATTACTTCAAAGCATAACTTAATATTTTCGATAGTTTCACTTTTGGAAAAATTTTTTTCAAATTTTGCATTTTTCTATTGCAGAAAAAGCAGGGCTGACGTATAAATAACTTACACACCCTCTATTACCGCCGTTTGTCCGGAGCACCGAAAAGGTCTCCGGACCTTTTTTTATCCAGATTCCCACAGAGTTATCCACAGAGCGGCTTTTCTCGATTGATGCTGTGAAGAAGAAATGGTGATCCCGGCAGGAATCGAACCTGCAACCCTCTGCTTAGAAGGCAGATGCTCTATCCAGTTGAGCTACGGGACCTATTGTTTAAGCCGACGCTTCGTCAGCTGGAACGTATTTGAAATTATCGACGTAATTCTTGGGAGTAATACGACGCTCCTGCGTGTCCTGCACAGTGTACGCCCATCCTTTTTTGTTGGCGAACTCAATGGCATGATCCAGAGTTTCGAATTTCAGCTTTACCTGATTGAGCGTGTCATTCGAACTGGTCCAGCCCATCAAGTCTTCCGGACGGCGCGCCGACGTCAAAACGTACTCCATTTGCCAGTACTGGCCTTTTGAGCGACCGGACTGCATAGCGGACTTGCTGGGACGATAGATGCGAACTTCCATGGGTAAACTCACCTTTAAAGAATGAGCATAACCTAGCCGAATTGCCAAAGAATTAAAAGAGGGAAACCCACGCAAATCTAGCGGTTTTTTACCAGCGGAACAGCTTTTTGGCTAAAAATCCTGCCACCAGCCCCATAATGACGTAAGGCAGGAAATTGAGGAAATAGGCCTCACCGACGTTATCCTTCGGGCAAATCAGACGCATTCCGATCCAGCCGAACTCGCTGACCGAAATCACGGCAAAGGTGGCCATCAGGCACGGCATAACCGTTGCCCCTTTCCGGATCAGGAGAATAACGGCAATGGCCGGAAGCGTTGTATGAAGGGCGGTATTGATCCAGCAGTGGCTTAGCCAGTTTTCACGGATATTTCCCATTCCTTCAAAAAACAACCGGTCTAACATCCAGGCCATCTGTACGGCCAGCAACGTAAGGGGAACGGCTATGAATTTCTTGTACCGTTCACAATCGGGGGTGCTCAGCCAAAATGTCAGCAAAGACGCCGATAGACCGGTCGAGAACGCCAAAACCAGCTCAAAAATGAAATTCGATCGATTCATCGCCTCGGTAATGTTTTCCCGAAGACCGATGGTCATAGCCACAGCCGAAGTGTAACAAACGACCATCAATATCCAAAGCAACGCCTTGCGCAGCGGACGGGTGCAGCACACCGGTTTCAGGTTGCAACACAGGTTCGAAATGGTCTTGTCTATATTCTCTTCGGTCATGCCAGTTTCTCTTTAAGTTTCTGCAAGGCCCTGTGCATTGTGACTTTAACTGCCGATTCCGACAGGCCTGTCTTCTGCGATACCTCTTTGGTGCTATAGCCCTCGAGTTTTAGCAGCTCCACAACTTTCTTCTGCCTTTCAGGCAGTGTTTCCAGCGCCGCTTCGATGTCCTTATAATTTTCTTCCCGATCGTCCTTGTTATTGACGTAGTCCGGTATATCCACAGAATCAATGGATACCTGCTTATTTCCTCGTGCGGCATAATGTTGCCGCAAGAAATCGGTCTTCCGGAACGAGACAATAGCCATCAGCCATGGGGCAAAAGGCCGAGCCGGATCGTAGGTATGAAGGGCTTTATGAACGGAGATCAGGACTTCCTGCACAACATCATCCGCCAGATCCGCGGAAGGCAGACTACGAATTACGGTTCTTTTTATAACGGGAACAATTTCGGTGAGAAGCTTACGGTAGGATTGAGCGTCGCCCGCTTGGGCTTTTTTGGCCAGCTCGGCCCACTCCACATCCTGATCCAGATCATTTGCCATAGAGACAGTTTCTTTACTGACCCACTGGTCGGGGCGAGAGGATTTGAACCCCCGGCCCACTGCTCCCAAAGCAGTTGCGCTACCAGACTGCGCTACGCCCCGACCTGAGTGAGTATTGGGTTTTTACACAATGAGCCTATGAAGTTCAAGCTAATTTGTGAGAGAAGATGAAATAATAGGGTCCCCTACCCGTAACCCCAGCTTTTCTGCCTGTCCGCCATTGATTTCCAGCACTGCTTTGACAGGGCCGGATGGGGAAATCGGGGTTAGATTATGAGGAATAGCCCGATTATGGATGCCCAGAATCAGTCCTTTTTCATCAATAAAAACCATATCCAATGGAATCAGTGTGTTTTTCATCCAAAAAGCCGGCGTCACTGGCTCAGGAAACAAAAACAACATTCCGGAATTGGCGCCGAGGCTTTTGCGGTACATCAATCCTCGCCCCCGTTCATGCTCATCACGGGCGACCTCGACTTCAAAACTCGCCTTGATCTTCCCAGTCGACGAGTTGGTAATTTCAAGAATCTCGGCGCGGGCAGCCTCGCTGACCAACAGCGCTAGTCCTGTTGCCGCTAAAGCGATCAACTTACGGCGCATTTGCGTTTTCCTGTTCATGGGCGGTTTTTTCAACCCGTGCCAAAAAATCGAGAATGTGGGATGACATTCCAAACTGAGCAATATCGTTGTGCCGAGCTTCATCTATGACAACCAGTTGCTTTGGTTCGGGTGCCGCTTCAAAAAGACGCTTGCCGCCCTTGGCCCCAACCACTTCGTCTTTTCCGGCGACCAGGAAGAGTTTCGGCATTGGCCAGTTCGAGAGCTTCTCAATTGAACGGTACTGATCTTTCAGCAAGTATGACATACCGATGACAAACGGATAACGGGTGCTCGCAACCTCCAAAAGAGAATCAAACGGCACTTTGAGGATCACTCCGGCGACACGGTCCGGATAACGATGCACCATCTCGCTGGTAACGCCGCTTCCCAGCGATTCCCCAAACACGATGAGCGGATTTCGAGCATAGTCCTTTGTAAGGCGTTCGCTGCTCAGATAGGCCTCGCCATCCATATAAAGCCCCTCTTCCGACGGCTGGCCGGGATTAGCGTCATAGCCGCGGTATTCCGCCAGCCATACGCCGTAGCCCTTTTCAACATACGGTTCCATTTCATAGGCCTTCCACACTGCCGTCGACGCGTTACCGTGAAATACCAGAATGACGGGTTTATCTTTTGTTTGGGGCGGGCGGAAATAACTTTTGAGGCTCAAGCCATCTTTGGTTTCAACCGACACTTGTTCGTATTGGCTGACATAAGTTTTACGATCTTCATCGGAAGCGACATGAGTGAAGTACAGAATACTGCGTTGATAATGATACATCAGTGCAATAATCAGCACATAGATCACAGCAAAGGTTACAAAAAATTCGATCATACGCTTCTTAAAACTTTTCTTCATAGCCGCCGATTACTCCACCAAAGCCGAGTTGTGCATTCGCGTATATACGCCGCCAAGCGGCAATAGTTCGTCATGCGTTCCCTGCTCAACAATCTTTCCATGATCGAGAACAATAATCTTGTCTGCGTGCTGGATGGTGGACAATCGGTGCGCGATTACCAAGGTTGTGCGATCTTTTTGCATTTTCTCGAGCGTTTGCTGGATCAAGCGTTCTGACTCATTATCAAGGGCCGAAGTTGCCTCATCCAGAAGCAGGATCGGCGCGTTACGAAGAATGGCGCGCGCCAGCGACAAACGCTGTTTCTGCCCGCCCGAAAGACGCACGCCGTTTTCGCCGACTTCGGTTTGATAGCCTTGCGGCATCGCTAAAATAAAATCATGCGCTGCTGCGGCCTTGGCGGCGTCTTCTATCTGTTCCTGCGTTGCCCCGGTCAGCCCATAAGCAATGTTTCCGGCGATCGTATCATCGAAGATGGTGATGTCTTGCGATACAAGGGCAATGTTGCGACGAAGCGACTCAATTGTCATTGAACGAAGATCCATGCCATCTATGGTCACTTGCCCCCCGACCGGATCATAAAAGCGAAGCGCGAGCGATAGAAGAGTTGATTTACCGCTTCCCGATGGACCAACGAGAGCTGTGACTTTTCCGGATTCAACTTTAAAGCTGACGTCGTCGAGGGCCTTTTCGGATTCCGAGCTGTCATAACTGAATTCAATGTTGCGGAATTCAATTTCGGGACGGGTTGTGGCAAGCGCTTTGGCGCCAGCGTCTTCCGTGATCGAGGTGACTTGCTTCATCATCTCCTCAACCCGCTCGGCGGCTCCTAGCCCCATTTGCAAAGCCGAATTGAGTTTCGCCAGTTTCTTCATCGGCTCATACGCCAACGAGAATGCCGCAATGAAGGACATCAATCCTCCCGGCGTTAATTCACCATCGGCAATCCGGTATCCGCCATACACAATAATCCCGAAGACCACACCACCCACCAGTATTTCGTTGATCGGGGTCGATAGGTTGCTGATCCGTGCTGCCTTGATATTAAGATTACGAACAGTTTCAACTGCGCCATGCGCCCGCTTCTTTTCGTAGTCTTCCATTCCGTAGGCCTGCACCTGACGAATTCCCTGAAAAATCTGGGTCAATACGCCCATCAGATTAGCGGTTTCCCCTTGAATGGACTTTGATACTTTTCGGAGACGTCGCCCGAGATAAGCCACAAGCCCTGCCGCAAACGGAAAGACCGCAAAGGTAATGAGCGAGAGTTTCCAATCTTGTATCACCATTACAGCGACCAAGAAAACAAGTGTCAGCAGGTTACTTCCAATTCCGGTTAGGGCATCTGATACGGCTGCACGCATAACGTTTACATCGTTGGTTACACGAGAGACCAATTGGCCACTCGGGTACTTATGAAAGAATGCCAGATCAAGCGACATGAAATGCGAGAACACATCGCGCTGGATGTCGGCGACGACCGACTGCGAGATTTTGTTCATCTTGATGGTGTGGATGTAGGTGGCCATACCGCGTACAGCGAATGAAGCAAAGATCATTGCACCAAGTGGTAAGATCACATCAATCGAGTTTGGGTCGTCCTGCACCCCGATCATCGCTTTATCAAGAACCGGTTGCAGGAGTTTGGCAAATACGGCCGTAGCACCTGCTGCTAGCAACATAAACAGCATAGCAATTGCCAGCTGCCCTGAATACGGGGCCAGATAGGTCTTAATAATCGGCAGCAGGATTTCCAGAGCCGATTTTCTCTTTGTTTTTTCTTCAATCATCACGAGGAGAAAATACGAGGAATCCCCGCACTTATCAAGTCAGAGCCGGATAAAATCTATATATTTTCAATTTGTTAGAAGGTTTTAACCCGAGCGTTTCCGGTGTTTTCGGTCTGGAAGCGCCTTACCCCATTTCAAGCGATCGACCAGATAAGACGGGCGAATGTTGTTGAACTGGGTAATCAGCATATTGAGAACTTTGTTCACATCTGCAGGGGTCGTCGCGTTCCTGAAAACAGCGGAATGCATCCCGCTGCGCACCAGACATGTATCCATATTAACCAAGGTGGCCCCCGTAATATCGTGCGCCATGGTATCGCCAATCATCACGGTTTGTCCGGGGTAAATATCGTTTTTGTGTAAAATATGGATCGCCTGGTGAAAAATCGGCTTATACGGCTTACCAACCATGTGCACGACACCGCCCAACTCCTGAACCCGCCGTGTGATCTGGCTGGTTTCCGTCTTGTAATTTACACCCAGCAAGGCACGGCTATCGGGGTTAATACTGATCGTTTTAAGCCGGCGGCGAATAATTTCCCGAAGAGCCTCTTCGTAATCAGCCACTTCGCCTTCCAGATGATCCCAACCCGATATCAGCACGAAGGACGCTTCGGAGAGCTCACTTACAACGTTTACTCCCGCATCCGACAGGAACTTTCGGCTTCGTTCGCCGCCAATCATATAGCAATTCGGGCCAATGCCTTCGAAAACGCCATCTTTTCGTTCTTTAAGTCCTTTGGCCAGAAGCTCGCCCGATGTCAGAATTTCGTTATAAAGGCCATCCGGCAAGCCCATTTTGCGCAATTCAATCGCCATTTGGTCAGCCCGAAGTTCCGAATTGGACATGAGCATAACAAATTTTTTGCGATTTTTGAGTTCCTTCAGGCACTCAATTGCCGATTCAAAAACCTTCTCGGAATCGTGCAACACGCCCCATGTGTCGATGATAAATCCTGTGTAACTATCTGAAATATCAGATATTCCCTGACAGAACTTTGTATTGGCCATTTCCGGTATACCTGCTTTATCTGTTCACATAAGAGCGTTTTTGGCGCCAAACTCTTCCCAGTTTAGAGGTCAAATCTAAACGGAATGTTAGCAAGCCTGAAAACTATTCGCTTTTATAGCCCATTAATGGATTTTGGCGCTGCGACCGGCAATTTCGCACAGAATCTTATAGAGCTTCCCGATATCCGAGGTGCTGAACAAGGACGCCAGCAGTTCGCCGTGGTCGTTGGACTGAGCTTGCTGGAGCACTTCTTCGTACTGACGGATAAAGCGAAGAACATAGGTGCGGAACTCGCTGTCTTCGATAAATTTCTTCTGGCTCCGTTCCAGCGGAATCCGGTACGCGATTTCGACCAGATGGCGCGCAAACGATGCCACGTCACCTTTCTGGTATGCCCGAAGAACCCGAGCGTCTATTTCCTCTTCCAAGTGGCGCGATACATCAACCGCCAATGAATAGAGGCTTTCAATCACAAATTTGGATGCGGCGAGGAACGCTTCACGTTCAGAGCGCAGTTGCGTGTCCTTGAGTTTCTTCGCCTGATCCGCAATTTCCTGAACCGAGCGATAGAGAGCCGCCGACTGACGGGTGAAGACACCGGCTGCTTCTTCGGCAGCCTCCATAGCTTTACGAGTTACCGAGGCCATACGCGTTGATTCATCCGAGAGTTTCTCGCGGGATACTTCCAGATTGTCTGTTATCTGCATACCCGATTGACGAACCTCGTTGGCCCGCGACGTGAGTTTTGACGTCGCTTCGGCAATTTGATCGACAACGTCCATAGATGTTGCCGCTACTGTAGTGGCCTGTTTGCGCAGCTCTTCGGTGTATTGTCCGGCCTTCTCGGTATTCGAACGCAAGTAAGCTTCGATCTCCTGTGTCCGAACTGAGAGTGTTTCGCCGGATTTTTGCAGGTCAAGCAGTGCCTGATTGACCGAGTCGACCAATTTCGCAGTTTCTTCACGCACCGAGCTGACAATGCGGGAAGTTTTGTGCGTGGTTTGTTCGGAAACGAGCGAAATGCGCTGACCTTCTTCAACGTATAATTTGATGTTCTCAATCAGCTTGCGGTTGGTCGAGTCAACTTTGTGATCGAGTGCCGTCGTAGACATTCCAAAGAGGTCGGTCGCTTCCTGCAAATCGCTTGTGGCTTTGCCAACAACGCCAGCGATGTCGGTGATATAGACATCGAGATTCTTTTGTAGGAGTTCGACTTTTGATTTTACCTGATCGGTGACAAGCTGGAGGTCATCAATGCGGCCTTTCACGCCCAATTGAACTTGAGACAGTTTATCCTGCGCATCCTCAGCCACCTGACGGATTTCGATCATTGTGCCGCCCAAATCTTCGGACATGGCCAGCATCGAGCGCGACCCTTCCATCACACCATTCGAGAGACGCTCCAGACGCTCGTCGAGCTGACGGCCCAAATCGGTAATGCATTCCGCTGCGGTTTCCGTTGAGTTGATATAGGATTCACGAAGAGCGGCGTATTTGGCTTCGAGAGCTTCGGCGGCCACGACCATTTGTTCGCAGCTCGGGCCCATTTGTTCAGCCAGAACCTCAAGACGAGTTGCATTTCCTTCGAGCATCGACTGGGCATTATCGGTTTTGGCTTCGATATGCTCGAGCGCTTCGATAATCCGGTTTTCGACACACGAAATGTCAGTCGACATTCCCGAGACTTGCGAGATAATTTCAGAGCCGCGGTCAAACAAGGACGTGCCCAGCAGACCAATTTGTGTTTCAGAAATATTGAGCGAATCCGACAATTCCTGATTCTGGACTTTAAAGTAATCGACGATTTCACCGGTACGACGTTCCAGTTCATCCACCAAAGCGGTGAGACTGCTCTTCTGCGTATCGATCTCGTCATTCAGTGTGCGGGTTTGCGAGATGATTTGTCCTGTCACCGATGATGTGTCCTGCAAGCTGGTTTTGAGCGTTACAGTGACCGTATCTATGGTATCGCGCAGTTTATTCTGGCTTTGCTCCAACTCGACAATACGAACCGAAAGACGATCATCGAGATCCTGCGTTTGTTCGCCCAAGCGATCAACAGAGCGCGCGATCAGCTCGACAGGCTCTTTGGCCCGCTCACTCAAATCAGCGGCGGTACGGTCGAGAGCTACGGATGCTTTCTCGATAGACTCAACCATGCGCGAGCGCTGGGATTCAAGGCGTTCGGCGGTACGATCCAGAGCCTCGTTACGGGTTTCCATTTCACCCAGAAGCTCGGCAATTTCGTCACGATTAACTTTAACACTGCGCACAACCAGCTCAAGGCGGCTTTCGGCTTTGGCACTGGTCTCTTCAATGTGCAGCGACGCGTCTTCAATCGACTTATCGATCATATCTTTCGAACGACGAACCGAAGCTGAAATTGTATCCGCTCCGGAAAGAGCCATTGTCAAAGCCTCTCCGAGTTTGTGGGTAGCCATTTCACCAACTTTTTCAAGTTCGTTGGTGCTTTGCAGCAGCTCGACGGCCGATTGCTTCAGATTGTCAGCTCGTTCCGCAAGTTTCTGTTCGATATTATCGGTGCGCTCGGTCAGATCGTTCGACGTTTTCTCGACCTTGATCAGACTACCTTCGATAACCGACATGACGCTTTCAACGGCGCCAGCGATACGCTCGGCCCCATCAAGGCTTTGCGAAATCTGGTCGGCGCCAGCCAACACGTTGTATGCGGCCTCTTCCAGACGTTTGGAATCGCTGTCGATACGACCTTGAGCTTCTTCAATCTGCGTTGCCACGGTTGTAATACGGAGTGAGAGATTTTCCGCCGCGCCAGCCAGTGTCCCTTCAATTTTAGATGCATGGTCGGCCGCTTTAGCGCTAGCGCCCGTAATTTTCTGCGATCCCGTTTCAAAGAGATCATCAATTTCCTTACCGAGTTCGGAAATTTCTTCCGATACATTTTCCCAAGATTGAATGCCTTGGGCGGCTTTAACATTGATTTGATCGGTTTGCTTTTCCATGAGTTCCATCATAGACAGCATCTCTTCCGAACGCTTTCCTAGCGTGTCGGCCAAGCGGTCAATATGGAATTCAGCCTTCTGGGAAACACCCGCAAAATCGCGAATTTCAGTGCGAAGCCCGGCGCGGGCGCGCTGAATCGCTTTTACGGCTGCGCGCGAGGACGCCGACATTTCGGTCGCTTGACGCATCAGCATCTGGATATCTTCGCCGAGAAGACGTGATTGTTCTTCGCTCGGAAACAGCATATCGCGAAGTTCTTCTTTGAGGGCTTGGGCATAAATATGCGCATCGCTGCGTCGTTGCCATGTGGCAATGCAGAGCCAGAGCATGGCGACCGGAGCCAGAACACTCGCGATAATACCGCCGAGTGTCAGCGGGGACGAGGTAATAGCTTTGATGCTGCCTGGAAGAGCCAGAATATAGAAGGCGGCGTATGTAACCCACGCGACGGTTACGAATACAGCAAGAGCCTGACCAATTTGAAGCCAGAATGGCGCTACGGGAGCCGTATTACGAATGCGGCGATTTGTAAGTTTCTTTCCGACATTAAGAGCCGGAATCACCGACTCTTGAGGGCCCGCCTCATGCGTTTCGGCATTCTCTTCGGCGTGAGTGCTGTCCGGACGATCTTCATTGGCGATACCATCTTCACCAAATAATTTCCAATTCTTGAGTACAGGTTTCATTCCTATAAAAACCTGACTTTCAACCGCCGGTTCGGATTCCGGCTTAGCAGACGATTGGCTCTCGTCTTTCGGTACAAAAAGAGTCATGAGCGGTTGGCCCCGTTCTAAAAATGTCATTGGTATGGAATGACATGAGGCTGGCACGCTTTAACAAGAGTTTCAAGACTCTATATCGCGTTATTCACATGTATTGCGAAGTATTTTGTTGACGTAATTCTTACTTGGCTGTGCAAATCGGATGCGATACCGGATGCCCCGGGAAGATCGTCGCCGCCCATTTTTTAAGCTTGTCATTGTTCATTGTGGCCGCTTTTGGAACGCGCGGGGCGTACATAGCACAAAATGCATCAGGACGCATAACCGCCGCGTCTTTTGAAATTTGATTGGCAAAATCTGTGCGAAGTTGGTGAAGTTTCATTTCAGGACTTTTTGCACCTTCGGACGCATAAAACCCCAAAAGTGTTTTTTCATATTCTGAAAACAGGTGCGAATGCTTTACTGTAAATTCCTGATATTGCTTATATAAATTCGGCTTACTTTTCGGCCATAAATGTTGGCAATTAAGACCAATCACCATAAGCTCGCTGTGAATGCGGATCCCCTGCTCGGCTTCCGCCTCTTTCATAGAATAACACTTAGCTACCGCTTGTGATGAAATCAGTGTAAAGCACAGAAAATATAAAAAAAACTTAGGTTTGAGCACAGTAAGATCCTGAATAATGGCGCCCGACGCGCCCCCACCTTTTAACTACGTTTCATGCTCATTTCCAGCATTACTTGAGGGCTAAGCCGCAAATGGCGTAACCAGCGGTTTTCCGTCCATGTAGGCCTTTATATTTTCGATAACCAATCGCCCCATAGCGGTCTTGGTCTCGGCTGTATTGCCGCCGACATGAGGCAACAACACAACGTTATCCATAGAGAGCAACCCCTCAGGCACGCCCGGCTCGTTTTCATAAACATCCAACCCCGCACCACCCAACTCCTTATTGGAAAGAGCCACAAGCAATCCATCCGTATCGATGACCGTGCCTCGCGCGACATTTACCACCACTCCTTTTGGCCCGAGGGCTTTTAAAACAGGGTAGTTCACAATATGGTGGGTGCTCGGGCCACCAATACAGGCGCAAACCAAGACATCAACTACGCGCGCCATTTCCTCGAGATTATCAAAATATTCATAGCTTACCTCGTTTTTACGGCGCGGCCCGAAATACACAGGAACCATTTCAAAAGCCTCGCAGCGGCGCGCAATTGCCTGACCAATGCGCCCCATCCCGATAATACCTACTTTTTTTCCTGTTAAGGCTGTTGCCAAAGGAAAAGCGCCACTGTTCCATTTTCCGATACGCACAAACATATCCGCTTCCACAAAACGGCGGAGCGTCATCAGAATTAGCCCCAAGGCCGTATCGGCGGTGTCGTTCATCGGTGTATCCGGCGTGCTGGTTACGGCGACAGCCCTTTCCCTTGCGGCCTGAACATCAATATTGTTCACTCCGGCACCGTACTGGGCGATCAGTTCGAGATTAGGCAAGGATTCAATGATATTGCGGGTTACAGCCATTCCATTGAATGCCGAGAGAATGATCTGAACATCGTTCCGGATACGCTGCATCGTGGCTTCGGGATCTGCTTCTTTCCACAGGCGTACCAAATGGAAATCATTTTCCAGCTCGTCCATTTCCGGAGGCATCATTGCCCCGAGTGCCAAAATCATTTTTTTCATTATATGCCGCGCCTTAGAATAGATTAAACTGGAACGATTATAACAGGTCGACCGGAGAAAAAAAGCCATGACCCCATTATCCTCATTTTTTCGCACCCACATGTCCGCGCTCGTTGTTTTTGCTGTTGCTCTCATGGTGATTTCCTCTTCAGCCCTTGCCTGCTCTCCTGTTCCTGACGAGCGCAGTTTTAGTCAAAAGTTTTTTGATGCTCCCGTCTCGTTTATCGGAACAGTTTCAAGCGCCGACGGCAATCATGTGGTCTTCAATGTCGAGCAAGCATTTAAAGGCGTGAACGGGCCGATTTATGAGCTTGATACACAGATGTCGACGTGCCATATCGCGTTTGAATCCGGGCAGCGCTGGCTTTATGCCGGGAACCTGTCAGTCGATCCTTCTGTTCTTCTTGGATCACCTTCGACCGGCTATAGCGGTAATCTGAAGCGTATTGATGATACCGCCCTCCATTTGCCTAAAGAATTCCAGTCCTGTACCAGCAATAAGGACTGCGTCGCGCTTGATTATGGATGCTCCCGCACCGCCGTTACAAAAAGCTATTACGAAGAGGCGCAGAGCCTCGCTTTCGAGCGCGTTGGCGACCCTAAAGCGGCCAGCTGTCCGTCCGGAACCATGAACAACTCCGTTCCCTTTCCGATCTGTCAGGCCGGTGTTTGCGGCATTTGGGGCTTTTAGATCAATGCGTTAGAACTTGAGGATGGCTTTTTTTCGCCGATTTTCATTGATTTTACCTGTCTGAACATGATTTAACGGGCCGCTCAACCAAACGGATTGCGGGATGACGAACCAAAGCTCTAAAAAGCTCTATATCAAGACTTATGGCTGTCAGATGAACAGCTATGACACCAAGCGCATGGAAGATATCTTGCGCCCACTCGGCTATCAGCCTGTTGAAGAACCGGATGGTGCCGATATGGTTATCCTCAACACCTGCCATATCCGAGAAAAAGCCACCGATAAAGTCTTTTCCGATCTGGGACGTATTCGTCCGATGAAAGCCGACAAAGAAAAAAACGGCGAGCAAATGGTTCTTGCCGTTGCCGGTTGTGTCGCGCAAGCCGAAGGCGATGTTATTCTCTCCCGTGCGCGTTACGTTGATATGGTGTTTGGCCCGCAAACCTATCACCTCCTTCCGGAGATGGTGGCCAAAATTACCAATGCCTATGGTCATGCCCGCGTGATCAACACCGATTTTCCGGTTGAAGAAAAATTTGATCACCTGCCGCAAGACAATGCGGTGAACGGTCCGTCTGCGTTTCTTTCTGTTCAAGAAGGTTGTGATAAATTCTGCACATTCTGCGTTGTACCTTACACGCGTGGCTCCGAATATTCTCGCAATGTTACGGATGTTATGAATGAGGCCCGTCGCCTTGCTGCAGCCGGTGTCAAAGACATTACCTTGCTTGGACAAAATGTGAATGCCTTCCATGGCGCTGGCCCCGATGGGCAGACATGGGGTTTGGGACGACTACTCCGTGAACTCAATGACCTCGACGGAGTCGAACGCCTTCGCTATATGACCTCCCATCCTAGCGATGTTCTGGATGATCTGATCGAAGCCCACCGCGACTGTCCTAAAGTTATGCCGTATTTGCATCTTCCGGTACAAAGTGGTTCCGATAAGATCCTGAAAGCCATGAACCGTAAGCACACGGCACAGACCTATTTGGATACGATCGCCCGTTTCCGTGATGCACGTCCCGATATCGCCATCTCATCCGATTTTATTGTCGGTTTCCCCGGCGAGACTGACGAAGATTTTGAGGCAACTTTGGAGCTGGTCTCCAAAGTCGGTTACGCTTCAGCCTTCTCGTTCAAATATTCGGCGCGCCCCGGGACTCCGGCGGCCAACATGACCAATCTGGTGCGTGAGGATGTGAAGGACTCCCGCTTGCAGCGTCTTCAAGCTTTAATTACCGAGCAAGCTCTTCGTTTCAATCAATCGTCCATAGGAAAAACTCTTCCGGTTCTTTTTGATGTGTCCCGCGATCCATCAAGCGGAAAGCTTCATGGCCGCACCGAATACAATCAAGCGGTGCACGTTGACTGCGCCTCGGCAATAGCCGTCAAGCGTCTGGAAGGACGAATAGCCCCTGTTGCGATTACGAGCGCCGGTCATATGGCGCTTCATGGGCAACTCGCTATCGCCCTTAAGGACGACGAGCTGGCCGCTTAATTTTATCTTATTGATATTTAATATATATTTTACTATCGACGCCCTTTTCCTTTTGGGCGCCTTCGTGTTATAATTATTCTGTAACCAAGGAGATATCACCATATCCATTCTTGAATTTGATGACCTTTCACTTCTGCCTTACCTCTACGGCGAGCATAACTCCAATATCACCTATCTCGAGAAAACGCTGGGTGTCCAGATTGCAGATCGCGGCAATACGCTTTCGATCAGCGGCGCTCCCGAGCAAGTCACCCTTGCCGAGCATGTTCTCTCGACGCTATGGACGCGCGTTGTCAAACCGCCCCATATCATGGTGACGCCCGCCGATATGGATGCCGTTATCCGCTTTACCGAAGTCCCCAAAGCTAAAGGATCACAATCTCCCATGCCTCAAAATGATGCTGTAGTCCCTTCTTCAGTCGTGGCTTCGTCTGATCGTAATGCTATTAACACCAAGCGCCGCTCTCTGGTACCTCGCACCCAAAACCAGTCGGCTTATGTCGATGCTCTCCGTACAAAAGAAATGGTGTACGGCGTTGGTCCTGCCGGTACAGGTAAGACTTATCTTGCCGTCGCTGTTGGCGTCGAGATGTATGAAAAAGGTATTGTCGAACGTCTTATCTTCTGTCGTCCTGCGGTTGAGGCCGGCGAGAAGCTCGGTTTTCTTCCGGGGGATATGCGCGAGAAGATCGACCCTTATCTGCGCCCGATTTACGATGCGCTTAATGACTTTCTGGGCGGCGAACGCGTCGAAAAAATGATGGAACGCGGCGAGATCGAGATTGCCCCGCTCGCCTTTATGCGTGGGCGTACGCTCTCTCATGCTTATGTCGTTCTGGACGAAGCCCAGAACACAACCTCGGCGCAGATGAAAATGTTCCTGAGCCGTATGGGTGATGGATCGCGCATGATTATCACCGGCGACCCGAGCCAGACTGACTTGCCATCCGGCCAGATTTCAGGGCTTCACGAGTCCATGAATATTCTCGGCGACATTGATGAGATTGCCTTTATCAAATTCACCAACAGTGATGTGGTGCGCCATAAGCTTGTCGGAAAAATACTCAACGCCTACGATCGTCAAGATGCCAAACGTTGATATTCTCTTTGACTCGCCGCTCTGGGCAAAAGCACGACTTTCGTGCCGGAAGCGTGTACCGCTAATCCTTGAGACTGCTTGGGCCATGGTTCCGCAAAAGCCGAAGGGATTTGATCCTGAACTCACGGTGACACTCAGCTGTGATGCCGACATTCAAATTCTGAATCATGAACATCGCGGTAAAGATAAGCCGACAAACGTTCTCTCTTTTCCGGACTGGGACTGTATGGCCGATATTCCGGCCGGAATTGGGGCGGCGCCAATCGGGGACATCGTCATTGCTTTTGAAACCATACGCCGCGAAGCCTTCGAACAAGAGAAACCTCTCGAGCACCATTTCAGTCATATGATTACCCATGGTTTTCTTCACCTGTTGGGATACGACCATATAAAATCCTCGGATGCCGACGAAATGGAAGCTCTCGAGATCAAGATTTTAAGAAAAATGGGTATCCCGAACCCTTACATTTCCTTATAAACCGTGATAAAAAACGATATGTCCAACGCACCAACATCCAAGACCACCCCTGCGAGCGCACCACAGCCTGAAGTCGCACCCTCGCAATTCTCTCAAGTTGCCAATCGCAATGTTATTGAATGGCTGCGCGACCTTCTCTCTCCTAAAACTGACTTATCGGATGACGGGCTTCGTGACACGATCACCGACTATATCGACGAAATGTCATCAAGTCCGGTCAGCAGTGATGCTGCCGTTTCCCACGAGCTGGAACTTCTTCGGAATATTCTGAAACTTCATGAGCTTAAAGCCGAAGATGTTATGGTCCCGCGCGCCGATATCGTTGCGCTCGAAGTATCGGCTCCGGTTGATGATCTCCTTAATATTCTTGCCCATAAATATCATGACCGCGTTCCTGTTTATCGTGAGACACTCGATGACATTATCGGCGTTATCCATCATGATGATGTGCTTTCCGCACTCATTCTTAAAAAAGAGATCAATATAAAAGCAATTATGCGCGAAGCACAGATTGTATCTCCGGCCATGCCTGTTTTTGATCTGTTGCTTATGATGCGCGACACCGATCATCAGATGGTATTTGTTGTTGATGAATATGGCGGTATTGACGGCCTTATAACTATCGGCGATGTGGTCGAAGCCATGATCGGCGAAATGAAAAATCAAGCGCCGAGCACAAATGCCCCATTAATCATTCCGGAAGACGGTCAAACCTATATCGTAGACGGGCGTGTTCTGATTAGCGAGTTTGAGGCCGAATTCGGTCAAATCCTCTCGGCGGAAGATCGAACCATGGCCGACACACTGGCTGGATTTATTTTTGCGATCGCCGGACGAGTTCCGGCACGCGGAGAGCTTATCGAACATAAGGACTCGCATTTCGTTTTTGAAATCATGGAAGCCGATCCACGCCGCGTTACACGCATACGCGTTACGCCGCCTGCGAGCTTTCGCCGCGATGAATCATCACCTCAAACGCCTGCCTGATTTTAACCCTCCAGCCCGCTCGGATAGTCCATGCTGAAGCAATTTTTCAATATCATGCCCGCAACCACTTCAGGGCGACTTTTCTTCTGCCTTATCCTTGGGACGCTCGCTGGCGGTGGAATGGGACCACTCTATGTCTGGCCGGTCCTTCTGGTCGCGCTCTCCCTGTTCTGGCTTACTCTGACAGAGTTTAGCGAAGACTCTCCGTGGAAAAGTCTGGCCGGAGGTTGGCTCTTTGGTTTTGGCTATTTTGTTTTCAGTCTCTATTGGATAGGAAATGCACTCCTTATTGACGGCAACCCTTATGCATGGGCTTACCCATTGGCCGTATGCGCTTTGCCGGCCGGATTGGCGCTGTTCATTGCGCTACCATGCTATATCGCGCACCGCCTCCGTCCGGGCCGTTCGTTTGTTGCCTTCGCTATTTTTACGGGCCTTTTGATGATTTTCGAATATTTGCGCGGAACACAGCTTAGCGGCTTTCCGTGGAACCTTTTCGGAATGTCGTGGACCGGCAATTTGCCGATGCTCCAATTTCTGGCGGTTGGCGGAAGCTTTGGCCTGTCGTTTGTAACCACATTCATGTTTCTGGCTCCTGCTTTCGCTTGGAAAGGACAATCCAGCAAGGCCCTGCGCCTTATAGTTCTCGTGACCGCAGTTGTCTTGGGGACTGCTATTTATATGTATGGAGCCAATCGCCTTCATAACAACCCCACCAGCTTTAACGAACACGTCATTGTCCAGATCATCCAGCCAGGAATACCCCAGTCCGAAAAATGGAACTCCGAAAAACTCTGGGAGAACTACAGATCCCTTATCAATGTTATTCGCGCGGATACGTCACTTCGCTCAAAAGAGAGCGATGTTCAACGTGTTCTGGTTCTGCCTGAAACGGCCATAACCTACCACCATCTTGATAATCCGGCGGCCCGAGATGCTTTAAAGGGAGCTCTTCTTCACTTCCGCGAACCGACAACCTTACTGACCGGAATTCTGTTGCGTCAGGATAAAGGATACACAAACAGCCTGATGGCGTTAAATCCGAACCTTGATCCGCTTTATACCTTTGATAAATTCCATCTGGTTCCTTTTGGTGAATATATTCCATTCCAGAACTATATTCCGATCCCTACCATTACCGATTTTTCAGGTTTTATTCCCGGCCCCGGCCCACAAACGGTTCAGATCAATAACATTCCGCCTTTTAGCCCGCTGGTCTGTTATGAGGTTATTTTCCCCGGTCATGTGACATCCGACAACCCCAAACGACCTGACTGGATTGTGAATGTGACAAATGATGCGTGGTACGGGTTGTCTCCGGGGCCATTCCAACATTTGGCCCACGCCCTTTATCGCGCCATAGAAGAAGGCGTTCCGGTTGTCCGCTCCGCCAACACGGGCATTTCGGCCGTCGTTGATCCTTATGGACGGATTGTCACACTGACATCACTTGGATCAGCCGACACTAAGGAGCAGTTCCTTCCTAATCCTGCGCCGCAGACGATCTATTCCCGTTTTAAAAACTTCTAGCCGAGATGTCGGTGATGTCCGTATAGGCTCGGGTATTGGTCAATCAGACTTGAAGCGTGGCGCGGCAATTCAATCCGCGTTCCGTCTTCAAATACATGAACACCCCATTCGATGCTTTGACGGACAATATCACGATATCCCGCGGACTCCTGATCGCTGTTGATATACAGGAATCCGAAATCACCATCGGGTGTTTCTTTGTTGATTCTTTTCCATTGTCCGTTTTTAAGGTCAAACACTTCAAGATAGCTGTATTGATCGGGATCATCTTGTTTCAGGACGTGATAAATCGGCAGAAATGCAAATTCTCCCATGTCCATGCGTTGACGTACTCCGGGATACTCCATCAGATTTGTGAGCGAATGCAGAACCATATGCCGCGAGAGGAGATTAATTGCCCGCGCATCATTGCCTTGCGCCGCTGTTTTGAAGGCATCAACCAAGCGAGGAATATCTGCGCCCGAGTCCTCAATCGCTTTTAAAATACAGTAGATATCCTCATTCGCGGCATTCTCGGGATTCGGGCAATCATATGCGGCAGTGGCGGCGCCGCAAAAGCTGTGCCCTTCGACCTTAACACAATCAACGGCCTTAAGTTTATGAAAGGACACGATGGCTTTGTGAGCCCATGACGCACGTTCCCACGACGGGAACAAAGCAGCGAACTGCGTCTCTCTTAGTGCATAATCACCCAGAACATCATTGTAATGCCCGCCTGCGGCAATTCGCGCATCTTTGCAGGTTATCAACCCAACTTGGGGAGTATGAGGGCCGTGATCTTTCCTAGGAGCAAAGGCTCTCAAGGCTTCCACGGCTAAAGAACGTCCATCAACACCACACATTTTAGCCTCCTATTTACTCAGAATCGTATATTCTAATTTGAGGCGCTTATACATTTCCCTACCCATGAATGCAATTATGATCTACAAAGCGCGGCGTAACCGTTTCGAGAACGAGAGTCACCATGACATATGCCAATTTCCTTAGAAAAGTCCCCGTTTGCACCGCATTGATCGAGTCGGTTTTCACCGGCTACACTGGGACAAAATTACGCAAGGACCTGATCGCGGGATTGATCGTCTCTTTGGTTGCCCTCCCCTTATCCATGGCCCTGTCGATTGCTGTGGGCCTTCCTCCGCAGCATGGCCTTTATACAGCCATTATCGCCGGTATCGTTACCGCTATCTTTGGCGGCTCCCGCACACAGGTAAGCGGACCAACAGCGGCGTTCGTCGTCATTCTTGCCCCGATTGTAGCCGAATATGGCTTGCGCGGGATTGTCTGGTGCCAAATTCTTGCAGGCCTTATGCTTCTTCTTCTCGGCATCACTCGACTAGGCCGTGTTATTACTTTTGTGCCTTATCCGGTTACAGCCGGCTTTACAGCCGGTATTGCCGTGGTTATCGGGACGATTGCCCTGAATGATTTTCTCGGCATTAGCGCCTCGACAGCTGGCCACTGGCCCGAGAAAGTGGCTGCTATAGCCGATCACATCACCGAGACCAATTTTATAAATTTGGCTGTCGGACTTCTTGCTCTTCTCATTATGACGGGCCTTCCCAAATTTGCCCCCAAATTGCCAAGCGCTTTGGTCGGCATAACGGTCGCGACCGGTATTTCGGTGCTTCTAGCCCATTCCGGTCATGACCTCGCAACTATCGGAAGCCGTTTTCATTATGTCGGCGCTGACGGGTTAAATCATGACGGCATCCCCCCTATCCCGCCTAGCCTTCATATTCCGGGACTTTCTTCTGATCCAGTTTATGCCCTGCCCACTATGAAAGAAATTTCGACGTGGTTTATTCCTTCTCTTGTTATCGCGGCCCTTGCAGCGCTTGAATCTTTGCTCTCGGCTACCGTTGCGGACAGCATGCGCGGAACGCGCCATGACCCGAACGCCGAGCTGAATGGCATCGGCCTCGGGAATATGTTCTCGGCCCTCTTCCTTGGCATTCCGGCAACGGGCGCTATTGCCCGTACGGCCACCAACATCAATGCCGGAGCCGTTTCTCCGATCGCCTCCATCATCCACGCGTTCTTGCTGCTGCTCTATATGATCTTGCTCGCGCCACTCATTTCCTACATTCCAATGACCGCTCTTTCGGCTCTGTTGCTCGTTACCGCATGGCGGATGAGCCATGCCAAGCATTTTGTGCATCTCATCAAAACGGCCCCCCGCTCCGATATGTCGGTGGCTCTGGTTTGTTTTGCTTTGACTGTTGCCATCGATATGGTGGCGGGTGTTGTGGTTGGTGTGGTTGTCGCTATTCTTCTGTTCCTCAAACGTATGATTGAAGCCACTCATGTGGCCGTTCACCACCATCTGGATGAAGGCAGCGATTATAAGCTTCCGCCGCATACGCTTTTATACCGCATTGATGGCCCATTGTTCTTCGGCACCGTTAACCATGCGTTTGAACAGCGCGATGCTCACATCACGGATCGCGCCTTTAATCACATTATTCTTGATCTGGAATTTGTTCCCATGATGGACGTTACCGCGATAGATGCGTGTGAAGTCATGATCAAAGAAATGATGGCGGCGCAAAAAACAGTTATCATAGTTCTCTCTCGCAAGAACCATAACCGTATGATCCGCCGACTCGGCGCCGATATGATCGCACAAATGCGCTTCGCCGCGTCGGTTGAAGATGCAATTGGTCTACTTACGGCAGAAGAGCTATCGAGCAGTTCCTTACACTAAAATGACGGGATATTTTTATATCCGGTCAACTACCCGATTTTGCTGCGCCCGAGCGCTTTAAGAACAACCGCGCGTCCGCACTTAAAAGCCGGATACAGATACTTGGCCACGGTTTTGTTCTGAAAAGCCTTGTTGTTCACTTTATTAAAGATGCCTTCATCTGCCCCTAGCTCGGCCAATTTTATTGCTGCGTCTGTTCCGTGATAGAGCTTGCCTTCATAGGATAAGGCCATACCCTCATCGATATTATAGCCGGCCGTTTTGACCAGATCGTATTCCGGCCCTTTTTCCCTGGCATTCACAAGCCTCATAGTTCCGGCGGCCTGCCGGATTTTATAGAGCTCGGTATAGTTCCGGCAAAATGGGCATTCGCCGTCGTACAATAGCCAATTATCTGACATCGATCTGATCCTCTATTCTGCCCAGCAGTTTTTCACCAAAGTGCATATCTTTAAAATATGTGCAGATTGCATCATGTCTATAGTTAATTTCAATAATATTCTCCTTATTTGAGGTTCGAAAACCATCAAACTCCCAGAACATCGAGAAAATATGATGCGGAAATACGTCGTAATACTTGTTTTGACCAAAATTGGCCAAACTATAAGTCAGATATCCTTTTATAAAATCCACCAGCTTGGGGCTTAATTTCAGCTTCGGGTCCGAGGCATCAAACTCAAGTTTCTCATTACAAATATTGGATGCCATGACACTACGCTCCTTGGTTATCCCATAGGTGTAGGTCGGCAAAACTCCGGAGCTGTAATCAGGCATATTCGAGCGCTGCTGGGCAAATCCAAGCGAATAAGACCGCCAGAAGTTTGTAGGAATAACCTCTTTCTCACCATCCTTAAAAACGGCCTCATAGGTCTCGCGTTCCAGCATTGGCGTATCCCACCAGCCTAATCGCGCGACAAAGAACCCTGCCGGAGCCGATAAGACGAAAAACAGCATCAGAATTTTGATCTGGTGCGGGATTTTATAGCCTCTCATACTCTTCAGAGCCCAAACCAATGATAAATTCAAAATGATCCATTTGTAGAAAAAGATACCGCTCACGACAAATATGACCGCGTGGGTCAGGTCATAAAAGAGAGTTGTCCATAATGCCCAACGAATTCTGAAGATACATACAATCGCAAAGAGCTGCCCAAAGAAAATCAATAGATTGCTCAGGACATAGGTATGAGAAAATAAATTAAAAAATTGTTCAGCCAATCCCGGTACGAGTGTTAAAGGCAGCTGCCCGACGGCGAACGCATTGGATATCAAATGATAGGTTTCATTGTGCAGCGGCCAGTCCAGAAAATTGTTGCCGATAACGACCTTTTCGTGTCCTGAATAAAAATAATTCGCCATATGGACCGAAAACGCAAACAAGAAAGCAAACGTACTTTCCTCACGGAAAAGCTTTGTGCGATCGCGGCCTGAGCCATTTATAAGACAATTATTGACGCGTTGAGATTTTAACAGGTAATCGGTTATCGCGATAAAAATTACCATGAAGATTGAAATTTCAATCAATGGAGCATAGTCGGTCATGCTCAACTTAATTGATGAAAAAGCCATGAGCATTTTTTTCTGCCAGACCACTTCGATCAACGGAAACACTGCTAAGGCTGGCCTAAACAGCGCACCGATCAAGAGAGCGGCAAAGACGTAGGGCCCGTACGTCATTTCAAATTTTTGTAGTCCCGTCATTGGGTAGTCATCGAGGACGACCGGATGGGCCGCTACAAAATAGAATGCAAACAATGAAAAAACCGTACGAAGGACAATTTTAACTTCGTAAGGAAGATCAGCCATTTTTATGCGGAAACCGGCAATGGTAAAAAATATCGCCGTGAATGTTACCAAATATCCATGATTTTCACTTGTGGGTGAAGCCATCAGGATCTTTCGTTTTGTGGGAACCCAAACTAAAAGGGTCAAACAGATGGTGACCATGGTCAGCCAATAAGGTCGCGTAAATTCCTTAAACTGTGACCGAGCCTGATCAAACGTCATATTTACCTCTTTAAAGATCGCCTTATCCTGTGCAGCAGGATATTCCCCACGCCTTATATTCAGGAAAAGTATCCATGATGAACCGTTTCATCAAGACCTTAATGTGATGGATAAAGATGTATCTATTCAAAATGTCGATGGGGGGGAAAAATGGTGCGCGCTGAGAGGATTGAACTCCCGACCCACTCGGTGTAAACGAGTTGCTCTACCGCTGAGCTAAGCGCGCTCCAGAGACCGACTTTCTAGCGGGATTTATCTGTCTTGGCAAGAGGAAATTTTACAATCCCCAACCCCGCAGAAAACCATAAAAAAAACAGCCCGGGAGTTCACTCGACCGGGCTGCTCTTAAATTCTAACTGCTAACGACTAACGGCCGTTAACGGTGTCTTTCAGCTCTTTACCAGCTTTGAATTTTGGCTGTTTCGAAGCAGGGATCTTGATCGCTTCGCCGGTGCGTGGGTTGCGGCCGGTGGAGGCAGCACGTTTTGCTACGGTGAAGGTACCGAAACCAACCAAACGAACTTCGTCGCCTTTTTTCAGCGCTTTAGAGATGCACTCAATTACAGCTTCAATAGCTTCTTGAGCAGCAGCTTTGGTCATATCGGTTTTCTTAGCAACGGCTTCAACCAATTCAGATTTGTTCATAATAACCCCTTGGGTTCAAAGTTGAGATAAAACATTCTACGAACCTCCGCTATCCCTTGATTCGTAAGGGCATCAGCGATTCGCAGAATCAATTTTTATGCTCTTTGAGAGAAAATCTCAATGACGAATTACATCTTTCGCCTGATTTTCTGCGGTTTTTGGGGATATTTCTGCCATTTCCCCACTTTTTTCGCCATTTTCGCCGTTTGAAAGCGGCTCTGGCAGAGACATCAAGGCATGCGAGAGCACTTCCTCGATGGTACGGACCGGCACAATTTCGAGGCCTTTTTTGACGTTTTGGGGAATTTCCTCAAGATCTTTTGCGTTATCTTTCGGAATCAGAACCTTGGTAATGCCGCCGCGCAGAGCTGCCAAAAGCTTCTCTTTAAGACCGCCAATTTCGGTCACATATCCGCGCAGATTGACCTCTCCGGTCATCGCAATATCGCGGCGAACCTCGATACCCGTGAGGGCCGATACGATGGCCGTCACCATGGCCGCGCCAGCGGACGGACCGTCCTTCGGTGTTGCCCCTTCCGGAACGTGAACGTGAATATTCATCTCCTTGAGTTTATCATAGGACAATCCGAATTGAGCTGAACGCGATTTAATGAGCATCTCGGCTACTGTGATCGATTCTTTCATCACCTCTTTGAGGTTACCGGTCGTGGACAGCTTGCCGTCTTTGCCCGGCATAGTCACAGCTTCGATTGATAGCAAGTCACCGCCAACTTCGGTGTATGCCAATCCGTTGACGACACCAATACGGTTGCTCTCTTCGACTTCACCAAAGCTGAAGCGACGGATGCCCGCATACTTGCCCAAGTTCTTCGGCGTCAGGTGCAGCTCGGTCCGTTTTTTCTGGAGAATTTCTTTGGTGGCTTTGCGGCACAAGTTCGCAAGTTCGCGCTCGAGGTTACGCACCCCTGCTTCACGCGTATAATAACGGATCAAGTCGCGCAGCGCTGTATCACTGATCGAGAATTCCGATTTTTTGAGACCCGCGTTTTTCATTTGCTTCGACAGCAAATGTTTCTTGATGATCTGTAGCTTCTCATCTTCGGTGTATCCAGAAATGCGAATGATCTCCATGCGGTCCAGCAACGGGCGCGGCATATTGAGCGAGTTCGCGGTACAGATGAACATCACATCCGAGAGATCATAATCGGTTTCAAGATAGTGGTCGTTGAAAGTTGCGTTTTGCTCGGGATCAAGAACTTCAAGCAACGCCGAACTTGGGTCGCCGCGCCAGTCGGAGGCCAACTTATCAATCTCGTCGAGAAGGAATAGCGGATTGGACGATTTGGCTTTCTTCATCCCTTGAACAATCTTACCCGGCATCGCACCGATATAGGTGCGGCGGTGCCCACGGATTTCGCTTTCGTCACGCACGCCGCCAAGCGAGATACGAACGAAGTTACGATTGGTGGCTTTGGCAATCGATTGACCAAGCGAAGTCTTACCAACACCCGGCGGGCCAACTAGACAGAGAATTGGACCTTTGAGTTTGTTGGCACGCTGCTGCACCGATAAATATTCGAGAATACGGTCTTTAACCTTATCCAGCGAATAGTGATCGGTGTTGAGAATTTTCTCGGCGGCCGTAATATCTTTTTTGACTTTGGTCGGTTTTTTCCAAGGAACGGACAAGAGCCAATCGAGGTAATTACGAACAACCGTGGCTTCTGCAGACATCGGCGACATCATGCGGAGTTTTTTCAGCTCACCCATAGCCTTTTCACGGGCTTCTTTGGTGAGTTTGGTATTCTCGATACGTTTTTCCAGTTCTTCCAGTTCGCCAGTGCTGCCTTCGGCTTCGCCGAGTTCTTTCTGGATCGCCTTCATTTGCTCGTTGAGATAATACTCGCGCTGGGTTTTTTCCATCTGGCGTTTGACGCGGCCACGAATACGTTTTTCGACCTGAAGAACCCCGATCTCCCCTTCCATCATCGAGAAAATTTGTTCGAGCGATTCCGCTACGGTTGGAACCTCGAGCAGTTTTTGCTTCTCTTCGATCTTCAGCGTGAGGTGTGAGGCAATTGTGTCCGCCAATTTTGACGGATCTTCAATCTGTCCGATCGAGACAATCACTTCCGGAGGAATCTTTTTATTGAGTTTTACGTACTCTTCGAACTGCGTAACCACAGCTCGCGCCAGCGACTCAAGCTCGGCCGAGGATGTGTTCGCATCCTCAATGGCGGTGGCTTCGGCTTCCAAGTATCCGGTTGCGGAAGTGAAGCTGCTGACGCGAGCACGCTTCTCGCCTTCCACCAGCACTTTAACAGTGCCATCCGGCAGTTTTAAGAGCTGCAGGATCGTTCCAATCGTCCCGACCTCATATAAGTCGCCCGGCATCGGATCATCAACCGACGGCGATTTCTGGGTCAGCAGCAGGATTTGCTTACCTGCATCCATAACCTTTTCAAGAGCCGCGACCGATTTTTCGCGCCCGACAAAAAGCGGCACAATCATATGCGGAAAAACGACGATGTCACGGAGCGGTAAAACCGGAAAAGTCTGGGGAGCGTCGGTAAATTTGAAACCAAGCATGCTGGAACCTCTATTTGTTCAATTAAGACGGTATGCTTCACACTCGAGCATAGCCTCAGTCCTTAACGAATTGGTTAATATTACCCCAAAAAACAAGGGGTAAAACCATTTATGTCTGGAAATGGCCGAATTTGGCGCCAAAAACAGGCACAATCTACAATTTTGCTGAAATTTTGGCCCCATTCGGGGCCAAAACAGTCAAAACGGCGGATGTTTAGCTCTTAGGCTTTACATCATCACGGGATTTAACCACATGATCGACGAGCCCGATCTCTTGGGCTTCTGTCGCCGACAACCACTTATCCCGATCCATCATCTCTTCAAGGAGTTTGTATTTTTGACCAGTGTGATGAACGTAGGCTTCCGTCAGGATCTTTTTCAGGCGGATGATTTCCTGCGCCTGAATTTCGATATCCGACGCCATACCTTGGGTTCCACCCGAAGGTTGGTGAATCATGATACGAGAGTTCGGAAGACAGAAACGCTTGTCTTTAGCTCCAGCCATCAGCAGGAACGAGCCCATCGAGCACGCCTGGCCGATACAAACCGTCGCCACATCCGGCTTGATGTACTGCATGGTGTCATACATAGCGAGACCCGAGCTGACAACACCGCCCGGCGAATTGATGTAAAAGTAAATGTCTTTGGTCGGGTTTTCGGACTCAAGGAACAGAAGCTGGGCACAAATCAGGGACGACACGTTATCATTTACGCCGCCAACCAAGAAAATGATCCGCTCTTTCAGCAGGCGCGAGTAAATATCGAACGCGCGTTCGCCGCGGCTGGTTTGCTCGATCACTGTAGGAACGAGGTAGTTATTGAATACGTCAATCGGATCGCGGTCTCTAATCATAATAGCCTTTGGAAATTCGAATCATAGGAAGGTTTAATGTTGATAAAGATTAGCCCGTGAGCCTTGCGGTTTCAAGGGCGTAATTTCATCGGCCGATGTAGTTTACAGTCTTGATTTTCCCATAAAATACAAAAACACCCCCTGTTGGCGGGGGTGTTTTTTAAATTGAACGCCTATTCAAATCGATTAGGCTTTTTTCTTGGCAGCCGCTTTTTTCTTGGCAGGCTTTGCCTCAGCGGCGCCATCGTCTTCCTCAGCGGTCAAATCTTCAACCGATACGTCTTTATCGGTAACTTTCGCTTTGGTCAGAATGTAATCAACGACCTTGTCTTCGAAAATCGGAGCGCGGAAGGATTCAATGACTTGCGGGTTCTTGGAATAGAACTCGAGAACCTTCTGCTCTTGACCCGGGAATTTACGAGCTTCGGCATAGATGGCTTTGTAGAGCTCTTCCTGAGCCACTTCGATTTTGTTGGCACGGCCGATTTCAGCCAGAACCAGACCCAAACGAACACGGCGCTCGGCGATAGGCTTCAGCTCGTCGCGATCGGCGTCGGTCATTTCTTCGCCGTTTTGTTTCTTTTCCTGTTCCATCTGACGAACGATCGAATCAAATTCCATCGTCACCATTGTGGCCGGAAGCTCGAAGCTGTGGTTTTCGTCCAGAACATCCAGAAGAGCGCGTTTAAGGCGCAGGCGAGAGAGCTGCTCGTAATCTTTGCCGACTTCCTTACGGATTGCGTCTTTGAGGGTGTCCAGATTGTCAAAGCGCAGCTTTTTGGCAAGCTCTTCATCAATCTTGGTTTCGCTCGGAGCGCGCAGTTCTTTCAAATCAACGTGGAAAATCGTTGGTTTTCCTGCGAGTTCAGGAACGCCGTAATCTTCAGGGAAAGTTACGTCTACATGAACATGCTCACCGGCTTTTTTGCCAACGAGTTGCTCTTCAAAGCCCGGGATCAACTGCCCGCTGCCGAGTTCAACATTCATGTCATGACCCGACATACCCGGAAGCTCAACGCCGTCCTTGGTTTTGCCGTGGAAATCAACGACACAGACATCGCCCATGGCGGCCGGACGGTTTTCTTCAACTTTAACGAAATCACGGTTATTTTTCGCAATACGCTCGAGAGTTTCGTTCACAACCGAATCTTCGACTTTGGCGACCGGACGCTCAACAGCAATTTTTCCCAAGTTCATAACATCAAACGATGGCAGAACTTCGACTTTCATGGTGTAGGTTAGATCTTTGTTTTCATCAAAGCTCTCGCCGTCCTTGAGTTCGATCTTTGGCTGCATGGCCGGACGAATATCTTTTTCCTTCATGGCGTTTGTCGCGGTTTCTTGAATCATTTTATCAAGAACGTCGCCCAAGATCATTTGACCGTAGTTCTTTTTCAGGATCGGCATAGGGATTTTGCCCTTACGGAAACCATCTATTTTGACCCGTTGTCCGTAGGCGATCAGTTCGCTCTCGACTTTCTTTTGAATAGCGGAAGCCGGCACAGTAACTTCCAGCTCGCGAGAGAGACCTTCTTCTTTCAAAACAGATACTTGCATTTGTTTTTTCACTTTCTAGTTTAAATATAATGGTGCGGATGAAGGGATTTGAACCCCCACGCCGTAAGGCGCCAGATCCTAAGTCTGGTGCGTCTACCAGTTTCGCCACATCCGCACACGCCAGAAAATCGTTTTCAAGCGGCGCAGGTGTTTTAGCGCAGAACCGAGGTTACGCCAAGGGAAAACTCACATTTTTGAAGTTTTTTGCTAAGGTCGCCTATTGGTACGGCGGCATAGCGGCCAATTCCTTAATAACTTCAGGAATTGTCGCGGATAACTCTTCCGAAATCAGGCCCGGCCCCGAGATTTCGGCGGCGCGCCCATGCATCCACACGGCAGCACAGACAGCATCAAACGGTTTAAAGATATGTCGGGATGCCAAACCGGCAATCATACCGGCAAGAACATCTCCCGTGCCGGCGGTTGCCAGCCAGCCGGTTCCGGTTGTATTCACGATCGCCGGCTTGTCCGGAGCCGCAATAACCGTATCCGATCCTTTAAGGACGATGATAGCGCCCGTAAGTTTGGCGGCGGCCATCGCTCGGTCTATTTTGTTCTCTTGCTGCAATTGAGGGAAAATGCGTTCGAACTCCCCTTCATGAGGTGTCAGAATGCAATTCTTATGGAGGCATTTGTAAAAGGTTTTAACGTCGTCCTCGAATACACTCAAGGCGTCGGCGTCGATGACGCAGACGCGCTGAGGGTCTGCCTTTGTGGCATCAAAGACGATTTTCTTGAGTGCGGCCGGATTATCCAGCCCAGCCCCCGGACCAATCAGGATGGCGTTCCGGCGTTCATCTTTATAGTGCTCTTTAAAACGCGCCATTTCGGCGAGAGGTTCAATGATAAGTGATGGCGAGGCCGCGCGAAACGAGGTCAGTGTATCCGGATGCGCGGCTATGGTCACAAGGCCCGAGCCGACGCGCAGCGCGGATAATGCAGATAACGCCGCCGCCCCTGTCTGGACCCGGCCACCCAGCACCACAACATGGCCATGGTGATATTTGTGGCTCCAATAGGGTTTTGTCGAGGCATCTTCCCGCCAATCCCCCTTGAGAGGCAGATTTTCGTAGGACAGCTCGACTTTAGGAACTTGCTTCAAAAGATCGTCCGGAATGCCGATATCGGCCACAATAATCTCGCCACAGACCTGACGTCCCGGAACCATGACGTGTCCATATTTCTTACGAAGGAATGTAATCGTCAGCTCGACGCGTGGCGTGCAAGGTTGACAATCCCCCGTATCCGCAAAAAGACCCGACGGGACATCGACGGCAACGACATCGCAGCTCGTGCGCTGCAAGCGGAACAGAACTTCCTGAATATCACCTGTGATTTCGCGGTTTAGCCCGGACCCGAATATCGAATCAACGATGATTCCATGCTCGGGAAACGTGACCTTATCAAAGGGAAGAATCTCTCCCGTCCAGCCGGATGCGGCCAACGCCAGATCGTCGTCCATATCCTTAACTTTCGGAATGGAGCACGCGACTGTAACTTCCCAACGTTTTTTCTTCAGCTCGATCGCTGCGTAAAACCCGTCACACCCGTTCTTTCCCGGGCCGCACAACACCAAAACCGGCTGCTTTTCATACCGGTCGCGGATAATTTCCGCCACTTCACGCCCCGCCCGCTGCATCAGCGTTTGAGCCGTGATTTTACCGGCACTCATGGCCAGATTTTCAATAAATTCAAACTGTTTGGTATTGAGGATCGCGTTGGTCATGGTTCAAAAATATGAACCAGAATCACTCTTTTGTATAGCCTGTACGGGGAGATGTCGAATTTCTAACACATCAATAGAGGTAAGACTCTAGAGAATGGGGCGACCGATGGGATTCGAACCCACGACCACTCGGACCACAACCGAGGGCTCTACCAACTGAGCTACGGCCGCCACTTGTAGAGTGGGAGCTTTATGCTTAAAATTACCTCGTTTGTCTAGAAGAAAATATAATTTCTGTTGCAGCTGCTCAGTGACCATGTTATTCACCTATCATACTTAGACATATTAGGTTTGAGTTTTTTGCATATTTCAACTTAACTACGAGGCATCCTATGAGCTCTTCCGCTTTGAAATTCAAAAGCGCATCCGACTTTTTAAAATACCTGAAAGACAACGAAATCGTGTATGTCGACTTCGTTTTTGCCGATCTCAAGGGTAAACAACAGCACACGACCCAGCATATTGTGACGGTTAATGAGGATTTACTGACCGAAGGTATTTACTTTGACGGCTCATCGATCGCCGGTTGGAAAGCTATCAACGAATCCGACATGATCTTGCTGCCCGACCTCTCGAAGGTTTGTACCGATCCATTTTCAGCCCAGCCGACCGTTAAAGTCTTCTGTGACGTTCTTGAACCGGCAACACGCAAACCTTATTCGCGCTGCCCGCGCTCGGTTGCCAAAGCTGCCGAAGCGTATCTCTCGACCAGCGGCGTTGGTGATAAAGCGTTTTTTGGTCCTGAAGCGGAATTCTTTGTGTTTGATGACGTGAAATACTCTGTTCGTATGAACAAGGTCTCCTACGAAATTGATAGCATCGAGGGCCCGTATAACACCGACCGCGCCTATGGCGAAAGCAACCTCGGGCACCGACCACGCGTTAAAGGCGGTTATTTCCCTGACTCACCTATGGACACCGGTAACGACCTTCGTGCCGAAATGCTTTCGGTGATTGCTGCTATGGGTGTTGAAGTTGAAAAACATCACCACGAAGTAGCGCCAAGCCAGCACGAACTCGGGATTAAATTCTCGACCCTCGTCGAGTGCGGCGACAATATGCAGATCTACAAACACGTTGTTCACAACGTGGCTGCTGCCTACGGCAAAACCGCTACCTTTATGCCGAAACCGATTTTCGGTGATAACGGTTCGGGGATGCACGTTCACCAATCCATCTGGAAAGGCTCGACCCCGATGTTTGCTGGCGATGGATATGCCGGTCTCTCGGAAAACGCCCTCTTCTATATCGGCGGTATCATCAAGCACGCCAAAGCTCTGAATGCGTTCACCAACCCGACCACCAACAGCTACAAGCGCTTGGTTCCGGGCTATGAGGCACCAGTTCTTCTCGCCTACTCGTCGCGCAACCGCTCGGCATCTTGCCGTATTCCGTTTGCCGCTTCGCCAAAAGCCAAACGCGTAGAAGTCCGCTTCCCTGATCCGGCGGCTAACCCATACCTCGCCTACGCCGCCATGCTGATGGCTGGTTTGGACGGGATTAAAAACAAAATCCATCCGGGTGAAGCTATGGACAAAAACCTGTACGAGCTTCCGGAAGACGAACTTGCAAAAGTTCCAACCGTTTGCGGATCGCTCCGTCAGGCTCTTGATGCCCTCAAAGCTGACCATGAGTTCCTGACCGCAGGCGGCGTATTCACCCCTGATCTGATCGAAGCCTACATCACCCTTAAAATGGAAGATGTTCTGGCCTTCGAAACCATGCCGCACCCGATCGAATACGATATGTACTATTCGTCGTAGTCGGCATTTATCAAGCACTTACAAAGCCCCGCTCTTCTTGCGGGGCTTTTTCATTCCGAGTTTCCTTTATATTTACAAGTTCCTGATAGGATTGTTCACTGGGTAGCTGCGAGGAGACGGATTATGGGCGACATTAAATCAGTTGATATTCCACAAGAGCCCGGCAAAAGACACCCCTATGAAAATGTCAGTGTTGGCAGCTGCGCCGACATCGCCCAAAAATTTCCTGACTATGATAATGCCAAAGGCAACAAGGCCGATGCTAAATGTGCGGCCTTTCGACTGAACCGTGACGATATGGTTATCGACTCGACCGGCTTGACCAAAGGTGTTGTTATGACCGAAGAGATGCTTAAAAAATCCCAGAAAAATATCGGCAATAGCGTATCGGGAATCAATCAGGCGATGGACATGATGAAGCCGTAGTCTTCTTGCTCTATGGCGACAACAGAAAAGGCCGAACATTTGTCCGGCCTTTTGAATTTTGTATGTCGGTGAAAGCTTAACGCTTAACCCACTGTTTCGCACGACGTGCTTTGTGCAAGCCGATTTTCTTACGTTCAACAGCACGGGAGTCACGGGTCAGCATGCCGGCGTCTTTCAGTACGGCGCGGAGGTCCGGCTCGTAGTATTGAAGAGCGCGGGAAATGCCGTGACGGATCGCACCAGCTTGACCGGAGTGACCACCACCTTCAACAGTGCAGAACACGTCGAATTGGTTGACACGGTTCACGATCAGGAACGGTTGGTTCAGAACCAACAGGTGGGTGCGGCGACCGAAGTAAACTTCTTGGTCACGACCGTTCACAACGATTTTACCGGTACCTGGTTTTACCCATACACGAGCGGTAGCTTCTTTGCGGCGGCCCGTTGCATAAGCACGGCCTTGTGCGTCACGTTTTGGTTCGCGTTTTGCTTCGTCGTTGGTTGAAGCAGCGATGCTTTGAAGGTTTTCCATCTTAGCCATCTTCATTAGCCTCTTTTGTTCTTAGGATTGAGGGCAGCTACGTCGAGAACTTCAGGGTTCTGAGCAGCGTGAGGATGTTCGGAGCCAGCGTATACGCGCATATTGCCCAGAACTTTACGGCCCATTGGACCTTCTGGAAGCATACGTTCTACGGCTTTCATAATGACGCGCTCAGGATGTTTACCATCGAGAAGCTCGGCACGGGTGCGGGATTTGATACCGCCCGGGTAGCCGGTGTGCCAGTAAAAACGGGTACCTTCGCGTTTGTTGCCGGTCAAAACGACTTTCTCGGCGTTGATAACAACGACGTAGTCACCGGTGTCCATGTGCGGGGTGAATGATGGTTTGTGCTTGCCGCGCAGACGCATAGCCAGTACAGACGCCAAACGTCCGAGTACAAGCCCTTCAGCATCGACGACGATCCATTTCTTCTCAATATCGGAAGGCTTGGCGGAAAAGGTTTTCATGACCTTGGGTCCTTTAAGTCTATCAGTTAGGGTTTATTGTTCGGTGTCTTTGTATCCAAGGCAAACTGCGGCGTCAAGGAAATAATTGGGGGATCATTTTATATTTATCTATATTTATCAATTAGTTATATTTATTGGTATTATGATACCTTGTTATTTTATACAGTTTGACTAAGCCAATTCATCTTTTGTAGGTTCGCCAGATCTGAATTTCCGGAAAAAACCACAACCTGACTGTAATGAACACACCGCTTTTACATTACTTCACGAGCGCCGCTCTTTATATGAACCCCAACGTGACACGCGGGGAGCCCTATGACTACGCCGTACGGCTATTCACGGCCAACGCCATAACGGCGCAAAGGCTAGCCGACCGATTAAGGGCTTCTTTTCTTGCTGCCGGACTTGAAGGGGCTAATGTTCAAGTTATGGCGAATAATAACAACAGATCACACAATCTGTTTATTTCCGGTACGAAACGCGAAATTCAAACAATATTATCTGGAATTATTGGGCAAAACTTACCCGGAACGCCGGCATTCCACTTTTTTTCCATCCATGGTCTATCTCCAATCTTTCGCTAGATCACGAGACTTCTTCTTCCATCCAGCGTTTATAGGATTCATGAATCTGGTTGATTTCAAATCCCAAAATACATGGAACCTCATAGGAATGAAGCGCCGCTATCCTTTCCTCGACCTGCCTGAAAAGAGCTGTTTTGGTCTTCAAGATCAACACCACTTCTTCGGATGACTCAATGGCCCCTTTCCAGTGGTAATAGCTGGTCACAGGTGACGAGATATTCCCGCAGGCAACCAGCCGCTCTTCGAGCAAAGTCCTCAATATTTTTTCAGCTTCGTCTTTTGACGAACAGGTCACATACGTCATCATGAATTCGGACATAGGCTTCTTTCCTTTTCTAAAACCCGCTATATCTCATTGTGATAACATTCAGGAGAGCAAATGCCTATAAGTTACGATGATTTTCTAGCGGTCGATATACGGGTTGGCCGGATTCTGGAGGCGCTCCCCTTCCCCGAAGCGCGAAAGCCTGCCTATAAGCTCAAAATTGATTTCGGGCCGGAAATCGGCGTTAAGCGCTCGTCGGCCCAGATCACCAAGAACTACACTCCTGAGACACTCGTCGGCACTCTTATAAGTGCCGTCGTCAATTTCGAGCCCAAACAAATTGGGCCTTTTATTTCCGAGGTTCTCGTTCTTGGATTTAAAGACAGTGCCGGTGAAGTCGTCCTGACGCGCCCCGATAAAGATACCCCTTTGGGCGAGAGGCTTCATTAATGGACAGCATTACCCAGATTGCCCTCGGCGCCGCCATTGGACAAGCGATTGGATACAAGAAGCTCGGAAACAAGGCTCTGGTTATGGGAGCCCTCGGCGGCTTTCTCCCCGACCTTGATGTCATGATTCCCGCCGCTTTGAATTTCGTTGGCCATTCCGACGAATTTTCCGGATGGAAATATCACCGCCATTTTACCCACTCGCTCTGGTTCGGCCCTGTGCTCGGCAGTCTTATGGGGTACGGGCTGTGGCGGCATTACGGGCGGCAAATCGGCCACTTGGTTCCGTGGATCTGGATTATGGTTCTATCCATTTTGACCCACCCTCTTCTTGATGCCTGCACGATTTACGGGACGCAGTTATTTGCTCCATTCAGCAATCACCGCTTTTACATTTCATCGGTCGGGATTATTGATCCGATCTATACAGTGCCTTTGCTTATCGCGATTGCCTTCACGCGTTTCGAGCGCCTCAAAGCCAAAGCCCAAATTGCGGCGGTGGCCTCTTTGATTTTTACCACCGCTTTTCTCGGATATGCGTGGCGACAAAATTTCATAGCTGAAGATATTGCGCGCGCCCAGCTGGATCAGCAGCATATCGTCTATAATTCGGTGCATGCTTACACCACTATTTTCCAGCCCTTTATGCGCCGCATTGTTGTCCGGCAACCCGATCAGGTTCGTATTGGCTTTGTCTCAAGCTTTGCTCCACAAGAGATCAAATGGAGCTGCATGAAACAGGCTTCGACCGATGTTAAAGACGCCATTCTTCAGACCGAAGGCGGCCGAATGATGAACTGGTTTTCAACGGAGGAACTTAACCTCTTTTATGATGAGCAGAGCAAAACCTATCTCGCTACGGACATTCGCTATGGTGTGCCCGGCCCGTCCGTTTACGGGTGGTGGGGCGCTGAATTCCGCATTGATGATCATAATGGTGATTTGAGCGCCGAGTATTTGGGCCGCTGGAATGCCGAACGGGATGCCAGTTTCCGTGCAATTGGCGAACTCTATAAAGCTTCCTACGGCTTCCCGAACACCTTCCTACCCAAGAGAGATACAGGCTGTTCATAACCTCTTTTTCGTCCTATAACTCTCATTACAATTCAATTTGATGGAGCATCCCATGACCAGACATTTTTTAATTTTCTCCGCACTAGCAGGTTCATTGTTTTTGTCCGGCTGCGTTGGGACGCTGGATGAAAAAGCTAAAACCATCCGGATTATTACGCCCGAACAAGCATCCATGTGTGTACTTAAAGGATCGGTTTACAGTGAGGCGCCTTATTACGGCGTCTTTACCGCAGTGACCAAGGACAAGTTGATCGAGCTTGCCAAAAACTCGGCGGCGCGCCTTGAAGCCAATGCGGTTGTCCTCGACAATCCGGTTAGAGCCGACAGCAAATACACAATGAAGGGCAATGCATACGGTTGCGCCCAATAGGAATAGAAAAAGCCCTGCACGTGCAGGGCTTTTTTATTTATTCGGGTTTCCTAGGCTGCGGCTTTCGCTGCAATCAAACCTTCGGCAGCAAGCGCTTCCTGTACTTTCGGACGTGCCGCGACGCGGTCACGGTAAGCGGTCAGCACAGGCCACGGGGCCAAATCAATCGTAGCCGGTTTTGCCCATGAGAGAACCGTATAAAGGTAAGCGTCTGCTACGGTGAACTGGTCGCCCATCAGGTAGCTGCGATTGGCCAATTGTTCGCTGACATAGTCAAATTGCTTAGCAAGGTTTTTACGGGCAAATTCCTTCGCTTCATCGCCCATCGGTTTGAAGATCGGACCAAAACCACGGTGCAATTCGGACGATACGTAGTTTAGCCATTCCTGAACCCTCACACGCTCAATTGATCCGGCTTTAGGGATCAAATTCGCCTGAGGCGCTTGATCAGCCAAATATTGAACAATGACGGCGCCTTCGGTCAAAAATTCGCCGTTGTCCATCTGGATCATCGGGACTGCTGACTTGCGGGCAATCTTGGAGTAATCATCACCGCTTTCGGTTTTTTTGGTGGCGAGATCAACACGCACCAGCTCGATATCGAGACCAGCTTCACGTGCCGTAATATGAGGTGACAGGGAGCAAGACCCTTTGGAATAGTAAAGTTTCATAATGATGATCCTTCCGGTGACGTTTAGTTGTGCGAGTGAATTATATGCCAATATAAGCTAATCAAGCCCTATATCTTCAACAAGTTGGTTGTTTTTTGCATACGGAGAGAAAATGGTCGGAATGACAGGATTCGAACCTGCGGCCCCTTGCTCCCGAAGCAAGTGCGCTACCGGACTGCGCCACATTCCGCCCTTCGAGACGGGGGAATATAGGACAGGTTTTAGGGGCTGGCAATATTTCTGTTTTTTCCGGATTTGTTGACAAACACCCCAAATAAGCATTATGTCAATATTATGGTTTTTGGCAATCCGACCTTGCGTAAATACGTCCAACTGGATTTCAGTCTACCGACTGAATATCACAGCGTATTGAGCCGCCTTCAGGATACATTCGAACAGGCCACCCTGTTTGGTGGATGCATTTCTGACGCGCTCATCGGTCGCCGCCCCATACATGACATAGACGCCCATACATGCCTTGGCCAAAAAACACGAATTCCGAACCAATTACTGACGGCACTCGACTCTCCTTCTGCTTACAACGCTTGGGTGATGGCCAATGAACGTGAACGTCATCAGTTCAAAGAATGGACCGGACTTTCCCTGCTCCGTTTTATGAAGCAGGAGCCGTTCTACCGCTTCACCTGCTTTGCATCCGATATACACGCCAATACCGAAATTGATCTTTCGGTCTATATTAAACCTGAGCAGCTTGATCCGGCGCGGCCATTTGCCCACACCCCCTTGCAGCGCTGTTCGACCAGTTTTACATCGGCCGCCCTTGACCGCACGGGTTTGTGGGGGCATGAACGCTTCGAGCGAAGTATCAAGGATATGTCGGTTTTTATATTCCGCGATCGCGGACTAAGAGCCGTTATCTGGACCCTTCCCTATTTCGATCATATGCAGCAGAAATATCCGGATTTAAAACTGGAAAATATAGAAGCCCGCCTCTACTCGGCACTATACCAGCACCGCAAGAATGCACGCGAAAGCGCGGCCTTGGGACACACACCGCTTTAAACAAGCGTCCTACTCGTCTCTTTGAATACCCAGCCGTTCGAGATAAGTGTCAAAATCTTTTATGACCGAATAATCCGATACCCACGGCATATTGAAATATCCATTCCGGACATCAAGCAAAAGACCATCTTTCTGAATCTCGATTTCATCACACATATCGTACCTGATATGTATGTATTCCATTCCGGAAAGAGGCTTATCCAGCCAGACCGTGCACGACCGGGAGGATGATTTCCTGATGCCCGTTCCGCTCGAGGATAATGACTGTATTAGTTTCACAACCTTGACGTACTTTTTTTCAACTGGTGATTTATCAAGTTCCACATTGATTTGAGCCAACACCATGAAGTTGCCGATGCACCATAGCAGCAACAAAAACGCCAGAACCCCCTTCAGGGTTTTGGTCATGAGGGCATCCCGGAATGAGAAATAGGCGAGAATCGCAAAAAAAACCAACAATACAAGGAGAGAACTACCACTATATCCCATCTGGTCAATCGGCAATTTGACCTTGGAATTAGCGGCAATGACCAGAGAAACAATCGGGACAATCAACAGGAGAATTGACAGGCTATTTCCTGCGGACGGGTCCTTTGCTGTTTTGATTTTGCGAGAGGGAACCGACTCGTTTGATTTTTTCATGAAACCCATAAAACATCTCCCGCTCTTAATAATGATCGGAGTGACAAGATTTGACCCGCTTCGCGCCCTGCCTCTCCAGTTCGGTTCACGATGAAGTTGTAGAAGCCGGATTCTTTTTGCTGCGTCTTTTTTGACCCAGCTCGAAACAGCGCACATCTTAACTGCTGGATATCATCTCCGCTTAGCGCCAAGCCCGCACGACCCAATATCGCGTACATTGTTTTAGAGTCGACCATCTTCTCTTTTCTGCCGCTTCATTATGGATTTCACAAATAAAATCTTTAGCTTCTGAAGTGGATTTTTGTTCCCAAATGGAACCCAGGTCTTTTTCAGTATATTTAGATACGCATCAAAATGCAGTCCACGCGGAGCATAGAGAACCTGCCCTCGCCCTAATAAAAGCTTCAAAGCGTTTGTACAGGCAACCCCTGCCGCTAAATCGATCCCCATAGGCGTAGAAGGCGCTTTTCTCAAAGACACATCAAACGTGCCTTTTTTCGCAAGATATGATTTCTGCAACATCTTAGGAGTTAAGCCGACAATAAACTTGATAACCTGCGTTTCAAAATCATCGTTCTTATAATCGAAATACGCATCGAAGCTCATACTGTCTTTGGAAAAGATAACAACTCCTGTTCCCATACCAGTCGGGGCCGCCGTAATGGCTGGGATGCCTTTTTCTCTGCATTTCGCAAACACCTTGCGGCGTATATCCATACAAAATAGATCCAGACTATCTACATACAAATCAACGCCCTCCAAGAAGGCCTCCAAATTATCGTCTGTTACGCCTTCGGGGAATAAAGAAACCGACACTTCCGGATTAATATCCTTAACCATCTTCTCCATGACATCGCTTTTTGGAAGGGTCATGGTGGACGCGAAAGCACCCGCTTGCCTGTTGAGATTGGCCCAATCAAACACATCCATATCCGCAATAGAAAATGCCCCGACACCAAGACGCGCCAACGTCAGAAGATGACTTCCTCCGACACCGCCCAATCCTGCTATAGCTACTTTCCTGGATTTAAGTACAAGCTGTTCACTCTCGGTGACCCAGCCCAGATTACGAGAAAAGGCAACATCGTATTCAAACCCCGACAACTTACTCTTCCCTTCTCATATCGCTATAAATCACACCATCTTCAATGCGTAATATCGCATCGGCATAATGGAATATACGCTCATCATGCGTAACGACCAAAGCTCCACATCCGAGAGTTTTGACCATATCGCGCAAAATCTCGACAACATTCGCCCCCGACTTCCCGTCAAGAGACGCTGTCGGCTCATCTGCCAAAATAAGTCGCGGCTGATGCACAAGGCTTCTGGCAATGGCCACGCGCTGCCTTTGCCCGACAGACAACTCTGGAGGAAATTTATGGGCTTCTTTTTTCAACCCGACCTTTTCCAGCATCTCCATAGATTTTGTGCGCCTAGAATTTTCATCACCATCTCCCAGCATTTCCAATGTCATCTCGACATTCTGTCTGGCAGTCAGAAAATTAAGCAAGTTATGCTGCTGAAACACATACCCGATCTGGCGGCGGATCAGATGCATATCGGCAGAAGAACTCCCCATATCATATCCGCATACGCGAAGCGTACCTTTCTGAATAGGACGCAACGCCCCGATCAAAGACAACAAAGTACTTTTGCCCGATCCGGATGGACCTGCCAGAATTATAAACTCTCCTGACATAACGCGCAGCTCAATGTTCTTAAGAACATGCTGGATCAACTCCCCCTCACCATAATGGAAAATCAAATCCTGAGCATCAATCAGGCATTGCGGAGAAGAAGAATCCATCATTGAAACACATCCACCGGATTAGCGATTTTAAGTTTGCGAACAGCCAGAATAGCCGAGATAAAACACATTCCTGAAATCAGAGAGAATGTCAGAAATGCTTTTCCGAGCGAGAGGTTCATCTCGATAAAAATTGAGGCCTGAACCACTTTGTAAAGCCCCGTACATAAGATCAAACTTGGGACATATCCGGCAATCGCGAGAATGGCTGCAGACGATAAAACGACTTTTACAAAGTAAGAATCTTCATATCCCATAGCCTTTAACGTGGCATATTCATGCATATGGTTATTGATGTCGTTATAAAGAACCTGATAGACAATCACCAACCCGACAAACAACCCCATAATCACACCAAAGTTAAAGATATAACCGATAGGCGTCAGATCATTCCAATATGCCTTTTCATCTTCGACGTATTCTTCCCGCGACATGACTTTAATATTTTCAGGCATAATTTTTTGTAAATCACGTTGTACACGCGCGATATCCGCACCTTGCTTTAAACTGATAATACCGACTTCAACGCCCTGTGGACTTCTGGTAGGGAAAATTTCGAAAAATGTCGTATCATTGACTATTAAGTTCCCGTCAGCCGAAAACGTAATTCCCATTTGAAAAGTCCCGACAACATCCAGATTACGTCCGGCGACTTCGACAGGAAACTCACCTTTCTCGGAAAGGAGCTTTTTGACAGGCCCGAACTCAGGCCTAGAAAATTCATCAAATAAAACCACATTGCGCATCTGTAGTTTTTGCGCCGACTCTTTTAATCCTTTAAACGGGAAAACATCGACCCTCGGATCAATCCCCAAAATCAATGCCGTTCTATTAGTTCCCGTAACCGGGTTTTTCCATGGCGCTTGACCAACATACATTGCGCCGACATTATCGACTTCAGGCACAGACAAGGCCCGATAAAGTGTCTTTCTCGGGAAAGGAATGAGCCTCCAGATCGCCTCTGACTGGACATCACACAAATAAAGCTGACCCGTCATAGTTCTTTGCAACAGAGTTGCGCTTTCAAACAAAGCCGTTTTAAAACCGATTTGCATGAACACAAGAATACAAGCAAAGACCACTCCTGCTACAGCTGTAGCAAAGCGAACCTTCTGATGTGAAAGTTGACGCCAGGCCAAACGGAAGGCGTATCCAAATGGAATTGCAGCTGGGTTATGGCTCTGACGCATAAAAATCCTTATTGTGCCGTTTGGGCGACAACTCCGCTTTCGGAAGTCATGATAATGGCACGAACCTTTTTGTTAATAAGCCTGCTCAGAATATCATTACGGGATTTATCCAATCCGATACGCACTTCAATTACGCGCGTCTCAAGAATGCGACTAGGTTGAGCGGCATCCGTCAAAGAATTCGTTTTAATTTGTCTGCCAATTTCACGAACAGTCCCCGTCACATGCGGCTCAACACCTGTAATTCGAACCTCTGCAGGCATATCAGGTGAAATTTTAAGAACATCATCCTCATCAACTTCCATCACGGCATCAATTGATGTTAAGTCCGCAACATCCAGAACTCCCAGATCTCCAACGGCTTCACCGCTTCTGGCATAAACTGTCAGAACAGTTCCACTAATCGGAGAAATTATAGATGATAATTTGACATTTGCTTCGGCCGCCTTCACTTGCGACAGGGCGACCTCCACTTGAGATTGGGCAATCGCCAAATCATCGGGACGCACCAGCTCGAGACTTGCCAAGGATTCTTCTGCCGCTTTACGACGAGCCGAGACATTTCCCATCGCAGCCTTAGCCGTATCATATTGGGATTTGGACGCAACCTGACTTTCATAAAGCTCTTTATAGCGCTTATAAGATTTATAGGCCTCTTCTTCATTCGCTCGCAAAGACAAAACAATTTGCTTTTGCGATGAAATATCACTTTGGGTATTCCCAGCCTGAACACGAGCCAAATTTGCCTTGGCTAACTCCAGATTAGCTTTGGCGACGTCTAACTCCGCTTTATTTTTAGAGTGAGATGAAAATGTTCCTATCACTTGACCTTGAGTAACGGTATCGCCTTCTTTAATCGATAGCTCTTCAACGCGAGCTCCCTCCAACATATTCGGAGCACCAAGTTTTATAACGCGAGACTGCGGCTCAATCCAAGCCAGGCCGCCGACATTGAAATTCTGCTCAGCCCCATTATAGAGTTGAGAGGCGGAAGGATTGGCCGGATTGTTTAGCAAAACAGCCAGTATTGCACCGACCGCCAAGAGCCCGGACAAGGCTTTATATCGCGTTTTAATCATTTTGGAGTCGTCCCCTATTGAACAAAGGAAAAATTGGACCAAGCACCCCCAGAAGTTAGCAGAAATTCCTTTCAAATTATTAAATCGCGCAATTTTATTAAAACTCTTGACTATAATTTCTTTTTTATTTACATATTTATATCATCGTTAATATGTAAATAACATTAAAGCTGTGGTGTTAATTAATGTAGAAATGGTTGGGTGTGGTATGTCTAAACGTCGTCTCAAGGAGGGCTTTGTCTTCCTATGTTTAAATTATTGGGAAAATATCAAGGAAACATTCAATCTCATGACCTACGCCTATAAGGTCGTTGCAGCTGATAATGAAGACTTACAAAAAGAGGCCTTTAAAATCAGACATAAAGTCTATTGTTCCGAGCTGAAATACGAAGAATCTCGAGACACAGGCCTCGAAGAGGATGAATTTGATAGCTACTCAACACACATGGTGATTTACAGCAGATCTCACAAATCCTATGTAGGATGCGCGAGATTGGTTCACGGCCGCCATAATGGCGTCATGCGCAGCATGCCATTTGAACATCACTGCGGAGATCAAATTGATCATAAAATTCTAAACTCTATTAAAAACAGTGGTCACGAGTATGCGGAAGTGTCCCGTCTGGCAATTGAGAAAAATTTCAGAGCGTCAAAAGCAAGTAAGGACAAAAATGCCCGCTTGGCTCGCAAAAAATCGAACAACGCTTTTGCACTGCTCAGCTTGTATTTGGGCATTCAGGCGGCAGCAAAACAGCAAGGCATCCGCTATTTGTTTGCAATTGTCGAGCCACGCCTGCTCAATCACCTGCACAACCATAATGTGCCGGCCATACAGATCGGCAAAGGTGTTGATCACCGCGGACTTCGCGTACCGATTATGATTGATGTCGAAGATATCGAACGCATCATCCCTTCAGCATTAAAGCCGATGTATAATGCGATCAGAAGAGATATAAAATCGCTGAAACCTGTATCGGTGACTCCAGAGGAAAATGTCATGGAAATCCCTGCCTTTACAAGCGATCAGGAACAGACACTTATGGTGAAAGAAATGGCCCAATAAGGGCCATTTTTTCATTTGCAGGAAGTTATTGTCACACTAGATGGTGCACTGTTCAAAAATGCTTCCTCTTTTTGACCTGTTCCGTGGTGAACTTGATCTTTTTATTGTCGCAAGTTCAAATTCAACATCGGTCTTTAAAATGGTCGGAGTGACAAGATTTGAACTTGCGACCCCTTGCACCCCATGCAAGTGCGCTACCGGGCTGCGCCACACTCCGACTTGGAAAACTATCTAGCTGAAAGGGTTTTATCCGTCCAGCGAAAAAACCGCCTGACTTAGGCGGCTTTGCTATCGTCTGATAGAAGCTGTTTGACTTGCTCGCGCATTTCGAGAAGCTCATCGAGAACGGATTTCAGAACCATGATTTGCTCGGACTCGTCGTTCTTTTGCTCGGCCACGGCTGCCGCCGGTTGCTCCTGAACTTTAATCTGCGGAAGATTCTGTCCATGCGCCTGAGTCTTAGGCTCGGCGACAGCGGCTTGAACCGGAGTTTTCTGCTCGGCCATCACTTGAGATTTTGAAGTGCCCTTCAAAAGTTTCTGCACACCCTTAATGGTGTAACCTTCGACGTAGAGTAGCGAGTGGATCTTTTTGACCACAGCCACATCTTCCGGACGATAATAGCGACGACCGCCGCCGCGTTTCATCGGCTTGATCTGGGAAAATTTTGTTTCCCAGAAGCGCAGGACGTGCTGTTGCACACCGAGCTCTTCGGCGACTTCGCTAATTGTGCGGAACGCGGACTCTGATTTACTCTCACTCATCATCGGACTCATTTGTGGTTTCTATGCCGTTCATACGATCTTTCAGAACGTGTGACGCTTTAAATACAAGAACACGGCGCGGCGTAATCGGAACTTCGACACCGGTTTTCGGATTACGTCCGATACGTTCCCCTTTTTGGCGCAAACTAAAGCTACCGAAAGACGAAATTTTTACAGTTTCTCCGCGTATCAAAGCATCGGTAATTTCCGAGAGAACCTGCTCGACCAAAGAGGCAGACTCGTTTCGCGAGAGCCCCAGTTCCCGATAGATTTCTTCTGCCAGATCCGCGCGAGTAATAGTGCGATTACTCATCCCAATCCCATTCGTTGTGTTAGCGAGAAGTCCAGACTAGACATTTTTGCCCCTGTCGTCAATTATTCGACAGGGGTAAATCCACAAAAAGGTGATTCATTTCAAGGGGGTAAGGCGTTTCGTTAACTTTTTCGGGGGGGCTAAAACCGGATCAGGGCCGCGCCCCATGTCAAACCGCCACCCAAAGCCTCGAGAAGCAGCAGTTGTCCGCGCTTTATACGGCCATCGCGCACGGCAATATCAAGGGCCAGAGGGATCGAAGCCGCCGATGTATTCCCGTGCTTATCCACAGTTACGACAACTCGGTCCATGCCCATATGCAGTTTTTCGGCGGTTCCGGTGATAATCCGTAAATTTGCCTGATGCGGCACTAGCCAATCAATCTCTTCAGGGGCAATCTTATTATGCTCCAAAACTTCAGCTACAATGTCCGCCATCAAGGTTACGGCATTTTTAAAGACTTCCTTGCCCTGCATCACAATATGACCCGACGTTCCCGTCGTAGACACACCGCCGGTCGTTTGCAGCAAGTCATTGAGGCGACCATCCGCATAGAGATGCGTCGAGATTATTTTTCCGCTGTGGGCATTGTTATCTTCGCGCGCTTCGAGAATAACGGCCCCTGCTCCATCACCAAACAGAACGCAGGTTGTGCGGTCATTCCAATCAAGGAGCGATGTCATTTTTTCGGCACCGATGACGATCACTCTTTTCATGGCTCCGGAACGGATCATCGAATCCGCAACAGTCAATGCGTAGACAAATCCCGAACAGACGGCCTGCACATCAAACGCCGGACCAGCCTTAAGACCGAGAGCCGCCTGCACTTTAACGGCAACCGACGGAAATGACTGGTCTGGGGTTGTTGTTGCGACAATCACACCATCAATATCGGCTGCCGTGAGACCTGATGCCTCAAGCGCCGCGCGTGCGGCTTTGGATGCCAAGTCCGACGTTGGTTGGTCGGCGGCCGCCATATGACGTTCTTTGATACCAGTGCGCTGAACGATCCAGTCATCGGTTGTATCGACCATTTTTTCAAGGTCGTTGTTGGTCAAGACTTTCTCGGGCAGGTAGGATCCGGTTGACCGTATAAAACTGACGATGCCCATTAGGATACTTTCTCTTGCGGCTCGAAATCCGGAACCGTAATCACTTTTTCTTGAGCCAGAACATCGGCCAGTTCTTTAGAGACGTGCTCATTGAATTTGCGCGATGCAAGCTCTGCTGCATATCCAATCGCGTTGGCAAAACCAACCGCATCCATGTTGCCGTGACTTTTAACGCACACGCCGTCCAGCCCCAGGAACATTCCGCCATTGTAATTGCGCGGGTCCATTTCCTCTTTGAGGGACATCAAGGCACCTTTGGCCAAGAATGCCCCCAGCATAGAGATCGGTGACGATTTAAGAGATTTTTTGAGCATACCGGAAATCAGTTTACTGACCCCTTCGGCTGTCTTAAGAGCGACGTTTCCGGTAAAGCCGTCGGTTACAACGACATCAACAGCGCCCATCGGAATATCATTGCCTTCGATAAAGCCTGCATATTTACCCGGGAATTTCACCTGCGAGAGAATGGCGGCTGCCTTTTTAATCTCGTCATGGCCCTTCATGTCTTCCGAGCCGATATTGAGAAGTCCGACTTTCGGTTCATCAAGGCCTCGGACAAATCGCGCATAGACCGATCCAAGAATTGCAAACTGCACGAGCATTTCGGCGTCGCATTCGAGGTTCGCACCAAGATCGAGCATAACTGTTTCTTTGCCCATGGTCGGAAGCAGGCTGGCAATCGCCGGACGGTCAATTCCCGGAAGGCAGCGCAAACCCATTTTGGCCATCGCCATCAACGCTCCGGTGTTGCCACCCGAGACGATGCAATCGGCCTTTTTGTCGGCCACCGCATTGATCGCGAGGCGCATACTCGATTGGCGTCCTGTGCGCAGGGCTACACCCGGTTTTTCATGCGCGGACACCGCATATTCCGTGTGGATAATTTGGGAGACGCGAGCGACATCGGGATATTTGGAAAGAATCGGATTAATCTTGTCCTGATGTCCGAAGATCAGGAACTGTAGCGACGGATTACGCTTTAAAGCAAGGCTGGCACCCGGCACAACGGCCTCTGGCCCCAGATCACCGCCCATTGCGTCCAATGCTATGGTCAATTGACCGGACATATAAATCCTTTTTGATTTCCGCACTAATGCGGACAAGAAAATAAACTTCAGGCCCTATTATCTCAACAGGGCCTGACAATACAAGATGGAATCTTACTGCGCGATGTCGATAACTTGACGACCGCGGTACATACCGGTCTTCAGGTCAACGTGGTGACGACGCACTGGTTCACCAGTGGTTTTGTCTTCAACCCAGTTGGTCGCTTCGAGAGCGTGGTGGGAACGGCGCATATCGCGCACGGATTTCGATGTCTTCTTCTTAGGTACTGCCATAATGAAACTTCCGGTTAGAAATAACTGTTCGCGGTTTTCACCGCACCTTCAACGGGTCAAGGACGTTCTTCTATCGAATCCCGCCCTCTATTGCAAGGAAAATATATATATCCCCTAATCTTTTGGACGCCAGTTCTTCAGCGCCGCAAACGGGTTCATTCTCAAGCTTTCTTTCGAGCTATCGGACGGAGGTTCGGACACCTCTGATTTTACAGAATCATTCTTAGGGTATGGGTTAATCGCCAAAGAAAGGTATTGAATTACCAGCTCCGCAACATCCACCTCACCTTTTTCCATAGGTTCAGGGTCATCCGATTCGTCCATCATCTGGACTTCATCCATTTCCATGGTCGCTTTGAGCTTATGCTGGGCTTTCGTAAACGAGGCCGCTTGGTCGTAATTGGCGTACCACGCTGAAAACTGGTCTTCGATATGAGACTGAACCGGAGCCAAACTAACGACGCAATCCTGAACAACGTCAGCTTCCAGAGTTCCCTCGACCTCCAGAATATGCCCGCTATTTTTCGGCGTCAGGTGAATTTTGGCCTCGAGGTTCTCGATCGATCGTACGGCCAATCGCTCGGCTACCGATTTGCGGGCCGTATCATTGGCGACAAGTTTAATCCACTGTCCGCCTGCGGGAACCTGCGCGGCACATACGCGCGCAGACCAATCATGTTGGACATCGTCTTTGCTAAGCTGCTTGCTGGTCATATCGTCTCCGGTTGCAATCATAAAAGTCAGGAAAACTCAGCTTACCCAGATAGAAATCAGACAGACCCTGACGATTCAGGGTATCAACACAGTGCTGTAAATAGGATGTCATCTGCTCAAGTTCGTCATTATGAGAATCCTTGACCGTGCCATATAAATTGCGGATCAGCGCGTGTTTAATCTCGCCGCGGCCCGAACGTACTGCCTCATCATAAGCAAAGCTACGACCTTTAAAAGCGGACATCAAGGCTTTAATCCGGCGCGGAACGGCCAAATCACCGACGCCCATTTCGCGCAGCGACCAATCGAGGTTTTTGAACATGACATCAAACAGGCACTGGGCCAGAAGGGTTCCTTCGCGGCCCATATCCGCTTTCGACAGTCGGTTAACAACCAGACCCGCATGGAGGGTTAGAACTTCAAACCGCCCCTCGAGAGTATCCGGAATCCGGCATTCACCAAAGAAAACCGGCTGGCGCGATACATCCATAATTGTGTCATAAATTCTGTGCGCTGCTTTTGTAGCAGCACGCTTGCGGCTATTGATAAGGCCTAACATGGAATCTCCCCGAGCTATAAAGAGCTCTTATTCCTAACGATGCTCGTAAGGCCGAAGATTATCAATTCTCAACAAAATATAAAAGGAAAAAACTATAAATCCATGAAATATGGGCTAAATCAGCCCCCTTCCCCTTGCCTTTTGGGGCAAGACTGATTAGGAATCAGTGCTATGACATACCGTATTCCCACTCTTGGTCTTTTTCTGTCTCTCGGATTGATCCTGGCTTCCGGATGCACGCCGCAAATTGCGACACGCGGCAATCTTCTCGAAGATTACCAGATGAAAGAAGTTTTGCCGGGACTTGACGCCAAGGAAGATGTCATCCGCAAGATTGGTTCGCCAACCAGCATCGCGCCGTTTGACGAAAACACTTGGTATTATATGGGCCAACGGACCTCGAAAAAGGGGATTATGGACCCTGAAGTTACGCAAGAGCGCATTGTGGTCGTGACATTCAATACCGAAGATGGCCGCGTCGATAAAATCGTCGAACGCCGTGATGGCCGTGATGACATCCCTATCGTTCAGCGTCACACGCCGACCTCCGGAAACGAATACACGTTTATTCAGCAGCTTCTGGGCAATCTGGGCAAGTTTAACGCGCCTGAGCAATCTGCAGCCCGTACGGCTGGCGGCGACAACTAGCCCGCGTTATTTTTCAAAGACACCAACCATCTCGAGGTGGCTTGACCAAGTGAACTGGTCAACCATCTGAATGGTTTTGAGGCGATATCCGCCTGCGATCAGAATTTTGGCATCCCGTGCAAACGTCGCGGGGTTGCAGGATACTCCGACAATGACGGGGATCTGTGTTTTAGCCAGCATCTGGCATTGTTCTTTGGCCCCGGCACGCGGCGGATCAAAAATTACGGCGTTATAAGCCCTCAATTCACGGCTGCTTACTGGTTCTTTATAAAGGTCACGCCATTCGGCGCTCAAACGTCCATGTCCTTTTGCGGCTTCGATCAAGGCATCGGCCATAGCCTTGTCGCCTTCAACGGCGTGCACGGACGTGCGCTCAAGCACTTGTCCGGCGAAAGTTCCGCAGCCCGAGAACAGATCAATGACTTTATCTTTTTTACCCAGTTTCTTATCCGCCAAAGCGCCTAACACGGCCTGACAGAGTGCCGATTCACCTTCCAGAGACGGCTGCAGGAATGCACCGCATGGCAGTTCGACTTTGATCGCGCCGCTGCTTTTGCTTGGGGTTATAAGCGAGACCTGCGTCACAGGGCGGCTCATCGCATCTTTACGGAAGCTCACGCGCGAGATGCCGCACATCTCGGCAAAGCGAGCAACATTTCCGGTCTGGCGTGCGCCAAGCTCTTCGAGGCCCGTAATCACACAATCCAGCAGATCATTATCGGTTTGCTGAATCGAGACTTCAAGCAGCGCTTCTTTGTGCAACAGGGCATTGATCGCTTCGGGAAGTTTCTGAAGAACCGCCGATAATTTTGGCGTCAGAAGCAAACAATCCGTAATCGGGGTCAGGTCATGCGAATGGAATTTATGAAAGGCCAGAGCAACATCCCCATCATCATCGCGCGTGACCTTGATCGAAACGCGGCGGCGTGTTCCTTCGTTTATGAACACAGAAGGAAGCCATTCGTCCGGCTTCAGCCCATTTTCAGCTATGAGCTGTTTCAGCCCGTCTTCTTTCCACGAACGATAGACCGATGGTGCGATATGCTGGAATTGGCATGAGCCGCATTCTTCAAAATGCGGGCACGGCGGTGTACGAAGTTCCGTTTCCGGACATGAAATTTCAGAGGAGCGAACCATAATAACGCAGGAGATAAGCTGCTTTTGAAGGTTTTGCAAGCTCTTCCTGCAAAACAAAAGCCCCGTCACTCGAAGGACGGGGCTTTGTTTACTTATCCAAAGACTATTTGGACATGGATTCTGCGACAATCGCGACCAGAATAATGGCCACAATGTTGGCAATTTTAATGAGCGGGTTGACCGCAGGGCCAGCCGTATCTTTGTAAGGGTCACCGACGGTATCACCGGTTACGGCTGCTTTATGGGCATCCGAACCTTTGCCGCCGTGATGGCCTTCTTCGATGTATTTCTTGGCGTTGTCCCAAGCGCCGCCACCCGAGGTCATCGAGATCGCGACAAAGAGACCCGTCACAATCGTTCCCATCAGCAATGCTCCGAGTGACTGGAACGCCGCAGCGAGACCAGCCAGTTTGTAGACAATCGCGAAGAGAACGATTGGCGCACCAACCGGAAGCAAGGACGGAACAACCATTTCACGGATTGCCGCTTTGGTCAGAAGGTCAACCGCTGTGCCGTATTCCGGCTTGGCTTTGCCTTCCATGATGCCCGGGATTTCACGGAACTGGCGGCGAACCTCCAGTACCACGGCTCCCGCCGCACGTCCCACCGCCGTCATCGACATCGCGCCGAAGAGGTACGGAAGCAGACCACCGACAAAGAGACCAATAACCACAAACGGGTCTTGAAGGGAGAAATTCATCCCTTGGAGCTCCGGCATATAGTGTTTGATTTCTTCGGTAAAGGCCGCAAAGAGAACCAAGGATGCGAGACCGGCGGAGCCGATAGCGTAGCCTTTGGTTACCGCTTTCGTGGTGTTGCCCACAGCGTCCAGTTCGTCGGTTGTGACACGGACATTGTCCGGCAGCTCCGCCATTTCGGCGATACCGCCCGCGTTGTCGGTTACAGGGCCGAACGCATCCAGTGCTACCACCATACCGGCCAAGGACAGCATGGTTGTTGCCGCAATCGCGATCCCGTAAAGACCGGCAAAGCTAAAGGCAATGTAGATACCGATACAGATTACCAGCACTGGCAGAGCGGTTGCTTCAAGAGAAACAGCCAAGCCCTGAATAATGTTGGTTCCATGACCGGTTTCCGACGATTTCGCGATCTCGCGAACCGGACGGAATTCGGTCGAGGTGTAGTATTCGGTGATCCAGACCAAAAGCGCCGTCACACCAAGGCCGGTGCCGCCGCAGATAATCAGGTCTTTACCGGTAATCATACCGCCCGATTTCAGCTCAAAGCCTTCATCAAGACCGATTTGCTTGGCCACGAAGACCAGAAGCAACAAGGCCGAGAAAACCGCCGAAGCGATAAAGCCACGATAGAGAGCCCCCATAACGGTGGTGGTCGTCTTGGTAAAGCGGACAAAGAATGTTCCGGCAATCGATCCGACGATGCACAGCGATCCGATAATCAGCGGCAACATCAGGCCAACGGTCAAACCTACCGAGCCTTCAGCGAAGACGCTTGATGCAATGAGCATTGCAGCAACAACCGTTACGGCATAGGTTTCGAACAAGTCAGCGGCCATACCAGCGCAGTCGCCCACGTTATCACCAACGTTATCGGCGATCACAGCCGGGTTACGCGGATCATCCTCGGGGATACCGGCTTCGACTTTACCGACGAGGTCAGCTCCAACGTCGGCACCTTTGGTAAAGATACCGCCGCCAAGACGGGCGAAAATCGAGATCAATGATGCACCAAAACCAAGGCCAACCAGACCTTCCAGCGCCTCACGAACAGCGTAGTGTTTGAGTTCCAGAAGAATATAGGTGTATCCACCAACGCCCATCAGGCCCAATCCCACAACGAGCATACCGGTAATCGCACCGGCTTTGAACGAGACATCCAGCGCCTGTTCACGGCCTTCCGTAGCGGCCTGCGCCACACGGACGTTCGAGCGCACCGAGACGTTCATGCCGATAAATCCGGCCAAACCGGACAAAACAGCCCCAATCAGAAATCCGCAGGCCACATGGGTCCCGAGAAGCATCCACAAAGCCAAGGCCACGAATATACCAACCGCGCCGATGGTCTTGTACTGGCGGGTCAGGTAGGCCGAGGCCCCTTCCTGAATTGCGGCGGCGATTGCTTGCATTTTTTCGTTGCCTGCTGGTTTCGACATCACACGGCGGTAAGCAACCTGTCCGTATATCAGTGCGAGGACCACGCAAGAAGCAACCATCAGATAGACTTGAGTCATATTTTAGGCTCCCCTTAGAGGTTTAAGAAACAGTACTCCCGATTTCTCAGGTTATGCTGCAACGCAGAATATTTCTGAAAAATCAATGGGGTAGAGTACGCCTGAGTCGTACCACGTGCAAGGGGGGAACAAGATAACACCTTCATAGGATTGACTTTATACCCAAAATTCACATAACGACCCCTCGCCGCATTATATTAGGCGCACAATTCAAATAAACGACAAAAGAAAAACCCGGCAAATGCCGGGCATGAGTTTAGGGCTCACTACTAAAAAACTAAAAATCTATTCCAACAAGGTACTTCCGAAAGGTGCTGTGCTTAGTTTCACAAGTGCTTCAGAATGTTCTTATACTTAAAGGTTCTCACTTTATCATAAGGTGCTGGTACTAAACTTTCCTTTGCTGTACGGCCTGAAGCAACACTTCGGTTACTTTATCCGGGCCCAGTACACGCGCCGTTACTTTATTCAAGCGCTCTTTAATATGGTTTACTTCGACAATACCATCGGCAGACACTGTTTTTTTGCTGCTCAAGGCTCCGTACATATCCTGAATAAAGGCGTCTTTCAGGCGCGGCAGAAACTTTTCGACTTCCTTGGCGGACTCAGCATCCGCAGCTTCCAAGGTTATGGAGATGTTGATAATCTGGACAACGCCGCTATCCGAGACAACCGGCAGGTTCAAAGGGTCCATTTTCACAAATGCGACCTTCGCATCGGCTTCAGCTTTCTTTGCATCGGCTTCGGCTTTTTTAGCTTGATCGGATAAGTCACCCGGGCTCACCGAAGCTTCGGCCGACTTGCCAAAGAACATATAGCCTGCTCCGCCGATACCGGCGACCAATAGCAACGCCACAACTGTGAGAATGATTTTTTTCATGGAGTCCCTTATCCCGTTTTTTTATTCTTCCCATTTATAAGAATATCAGGGAATCCCTTAACATCGGGTAAGGATTAGGTAAAATTTTAACTAAAAATTATACCTATAAAATCAATTAGTTAGCGATAAGTGCAGCGCCCTAATTTCGGACTTCTTTCGCAATTGCGTCAAGAATACCGTTAACGAGTTTGGGCTCGTTTTGTTCGAAGAATCCGGCCGTAATATCGAGATAGTCGGCGATGATAATCGGCTTGTCGATATCCTGATGCACGAGAAGTTCGTATGCACCGCACAGAAGAATCGCGGTCAGAAGCGGCTCCATTTGTCCGTTTTGCTGAACACGCGGGCGTATAATTTGCTGTAAATCGGCAAAACGCTCGGTTACGCCGGAAACGAGGCTTTGAAACAATTGCGGCTCAGCCTCAACAAAATGCCCCTCTTCAAGCTCCATACCGCTCCGGAATTTGATGTATTCCTCATACAGCGCCGATGGCGATGTGTTGTTCTGCAGAGCCTGATAGACCGCCTGAACACCGAGCAAACGAGCAGCGGTCTTGCGGGCTTTCAACGAGCCTTTACCGGATTTCACAGAGGAGGATGTGGATGACGTCATATTGAATTCTCTTTTATGTATCTAGACGAGACCAAAGGATTGCTTAAGATGAAGCATGGCAAGCGCTGCCATTGCAGCTCCACCGCCTTTGTTCTGACGGGTTTTATAGGCGCGGTCGAGAGCCTGATCTTTATTTTCGACGGTCAGAATTCCGTTGCCGACCGCCAGATTGTTTCGAACGGCGACATCCATAAGCCCGCGTGCGCTTTCATTCGAGACAATCTCGTAATGGGTTGTCTCGCCGCGGATAACACAGCCCAAGACGACAAACGCATCAAATGGACGGCCATTTTTTCGCTGGCAAGCGTATTGGAGAGCATTCGGGATTTCCAGAGCGCCTGGAACTGTAACTTTCTCCCAAGTCGCACCGACCGATTCAAGGGCTTCGCGCGCGCCCTCGAGTAACAAGTCATTCACGTCGTCATAGAACCGTGCCTCAAGAATGAGAACATGGGGAGGCGCCAGAAATTGCAAAGCGCTGACGGCGTTTGATGATTGACCTGTATGAACCATAGTTAATAACCCTTCGATCGTGGTGGTGTTTTAGGACAAAGCCCTGATTTTCGTCAAGTTTAATATCAAAAACCTTAGTTTCAGCAACTCTCGAAGCCTTCAATAACCAATCCATACGCCTCAAGCCCCGTGACTGGGGACGGGTGGTTGGTCAGAACTGTCATGGATTTCACGCCAAGATCATTCAAAATTTGTTGGCCGATCCCGTATTCCGGCTCGCGTCCCGCAGCCTCCGAGCAGGAATGGTTGTGATCACGAATAATGACCAAGACCCCTCGCCCTTTGGACATGATGCGCGACATCGCCCGATCCAAAACCTGTTCGCCGCCCGCCAGTACATCCTGAATGGTGTTTTCAACATGGACGCGCACCAGTGTGGGCTCGTTCCCTGAAATATCACCAACGACCATAGCCAAATGCTCGCGACCATCAAGGATGTTCCGGTAAATGTGAAGCGTTGTGTTTCCACTCCAGCGACTTTCAAAAGGCCGTGAACTGATATGTTCGATAATTTTTTCGGTACGGCGGCGATAGGCAATCAAGTCTTCAATCGTTCCGATTTTCATGCCGTGCGTTCGTGCGTACGGGATCAAATCATTGAGGCGCGCCATAGTGCCGTCATCATTCATAATCTCGCAGATCACTCCGGCCGGACGCAGTCCAGCCATACGCGCGACATCCACTGCGGCTTCGGTGTGTCCGGCACGAACCAATACGCCGCCATCGCGCGCCCTCAAGGGAAACACATGGCCGGGCGTTACAATATCTTCGGCTCGTGAATCCGGCGCAATAGCTACCTGAATAGTGCGGGCGCGATCGGCGGCGGAAATTCCGGTTGTTACCCCCTCGCGCGCTTCGATTGAAACAGTAAAAGCGGTTTGCATCCGTGTTTGTTGTTGTCCCATCAAGGGCAAATTCAGACGATCAATCAATGCACCGTCCATAGCAAGGCAGATGAGGCCACGGCCTTCACGCGCCATAAACGCAATCGTTTCCGGCGTTGCCATCTGCGCCGGAATTATGAGATCGCCTTCATTTTCGCGGTTCTCGTCATCAACGAGGATGAACATCCGCCCGTTGCGCGCTTCCTCGATAATTTCTTCAGCGCTCGAAAGGTGGGACTGTGCTGCTTCCAGATTGACAACCGACGACATTTTAAGCCGCGTCCTTTCCTAGAATGCGGGCAACATAACGGGCCAGCATATCGACTTCCATGTTCAGGCGATCACCGGCTTTGCGCGCGCCCAAAGTTGTCACCGTCCATGTGTGCGGAATAATGTTCACACCAAAGACATCGTCTTCAACTTCGTTGATGGTCAAGGAAATGCCATCCAGTGCCACTGATCCTTTAGGGGCAATGAATTGCTTGAGCGATTGCGGCACACGAATTTTAAGGCGGTGCGAGTCACCTTCCGGCGTGATCGATTCCAGAATAGCAACACCATCCACATGGCCCGAGACCAGATGTCCGCCAAGTTCGTCGCCAAAGCGGAGCGATGACTCAAGATTGATCTCGCTTCCGACTTTCCAATCATTCAGAACGGTCTTCGAAAGGCTCTCTGCGGATACATCCACCGTAAAGCTGTTTTTGGTTTTCTCGACAACGGTCAGGCAGCATCCGGAGCACGCAATCGAAGCCCCCATCGGAACATCAGCCATATCCCACGGTGTTTCAATTACAAAACGTTTATCGCCACGCGTTTCATCGACTGTGGCAACACGCCCTTTGGCTGTAATAATTCCTGTAAACATCGTCTTATTCCTTTAGCCTGTTTTAGCATAGGCCTTTGCTTCTGTATTCTCTTTTTCAGTTGAGTATCTAAAAGGATACTCCGAGCTTATGCAAATTTATGTCCTTAACCGGACGTTCTACCCCGTCAAGGCTCCGCACGGAACGAATACCCATCGAATTGACCAGCCAGATGTGGTCAGCGGCCTTTAAATCGTCCGCAGTCATCGATTTTTCACGGCATTTCAAATGTTGCATCAGCTTTGCGCGCATAATCCCGTCCATCACCCCGTCTTCAAGCGGTGGAGTTAGCATGGCCCCGTCTTTTTCAATCACCACATTGGATGTTGTGCCGGATGCTACAAGTCCGTTCTCGTTCAATAAAATGGCATCATCGCAATTGAGTTGCTTTGCTGTGTGCCGCGCTATCGCCTGAAGGCCATAATTTCCCGATTTAATTTTATAAAGCGGGTTGGCGCTGTCGATACGCCCTTCGGTTTCAATCCGTACCCGAAGCGGCATATTGATATCCGGATGTTGTGCCGGTCCGATTGTCATGATCGTATTTGTATTTTCCGGATATTCGATTCCCCGAGCTCCCTCTCCGGCGCTGACCTGAATACGAATATAAAAGAATTTTTCATCGGTACATTGTTGAGCCGAGATCAAGCCCATTACGGCCTTCTCGAGTTCTGCTCTTTCGTATGGAATATCAAGTTTCATGACGTGGGCATGACGGTACAGACGATCCAGATGATCCTCCAGCCAAAGCGGTTTCTTGCCGATCACCAGTAAAGTGGTAAAGACCGACATACCGAGATTCACTTTATCATAGACCGATAATATATTCGGATTGTCCGTGAGTGTGCCATTGTTCCAGATCATGTGTGTTCTCTCGATATTTTTATAAAATTCCGGATCAATATATCGCCGTAGCGTGTCAAAATTGACTCGGGGTGAAACTGGACGCCGTAAACGGGCGATCGCGGGTCATGCATGGCCATGATTTCACCATCCTCACTGACCGCATCTATAACAAGGCCATGCGTCTCGATGTTGGCTACGGCTAGAGAATGGTATCGCCCTACCTCGAATTGATCCGGAATTGTTTCAAACAGGCCTACGCTGTTATGTTTTATGCTTGAACTTTTTCCATGGTGCGGCTGTTTGGCCGGAACGACCAATCCGCCGTAGGCCTGCGCGATTGATTGATGGCCCAAGCAGACTCCCAGAAGAGGAATTTTTCCGCGCGCTTTACGAATAAGCTCAAGAGATATTCCGGCTTCATCCGGCGTGCATGGCCCCGGTGAAATGACGATAGCCTCGGGCGATAACGCTAGTGCGCCTTCTGCCGTTATCTTATCGTTGCGGATAATTTCGGTTTCTGCTCCGGCCAATCTGATATAGCGGGCCAGATTGTGCACAAAGGAATCATAGTTGTCGATAATCAGGATCATGCAAGCCCCCTGAGCACGGGGGCTGCTTTGATTATTGTTTCTTCAAATTCTTTTTGGGGATCAGAGGCATAAGTAATGCCGCCGCCGACGCCGAGAACCAGACATCCCCCTGATTTAACGACAGTGCGAATAGCAATGCTGGTTTCCATGGCACCATCATAGCCGACAAAGCCGATTGAACCGCAATAGATGCCGCGGGCCGATTTTTCAAGCCAGTCAATAATCTTCATCGATTCAATTTTTGGAGCTCCGGTGATTGATCCACCCGGCGAGCAAAGCTCAAGAGCATCGAGCGGCGATACGTCGCTTTTGAGCTGCGCTTTAATCTCCGAAACCAAGTGTATCAACCCTTCGAACCTCTCGGTATAGCAAAGCGATGGCACGCACACAGATTTATCATCTGCAAGGCGCGAGAGATCATTCCGGAGCAAGTCCACAATCATGATATTTTCGGCGCGGTCTTTTTCACTGCGCGCCAAATCTTCTTCGGCGGTTGCGGTTCCTTTGATCGGACGCGAGAGAATCTCGCCTGACGGGGATACACTCAAAAACGATTCCGGCGAGAATGACAAAACATCAAGATCGGGGAAACGAAGGAGCGCCCCGAACGGAACGGCGTTAATGGTTCGAGCCTTATAATAGGCGCCGAGTGCGTCAAATTTTTCGGGAATTTGCGCGGTCAAGCGGCGCGTAAGATTGACCTGAAAAATATCTCCGGCGCGAATGGCGCTACGCGCCTTGGTTACACTTTCGATAAATCCGGCTTCCGATGTATCGCTTACCCATGACGTTTCAGGAACCGCGCTTGAAACTGGCGGAGGCTTATGCTCTGTAATTTTTGCGGCAAATTTTTGCTTGAGCGCCTCTTCATTACTTCCATCGTTCGCCCAGCAAACCCATCCACCTTTTTCAGCCTTATGATCGTAATAGTAAAACTGCGTGTAGAGGCCCAACCTTACAGATGGGTAGTTTGGCGTGTCATGCACCGAGAACGGAAGCTCGGCACTTTTTCCAAACTCATAACTCCAGTATCCGGCCAATCCCCCTTTGAAGGGCGGCAGGCCACTTGAAGCATCGCCAAGTTTATCACTCAAATTTTTAAGGATTAGTTTTTGCTCGGCAATCGAGAGGTTCTCGTACACCGCCTCTGGCTTAAAGAGGATATAGCTGTAACGCGATTGGGAATGCGCCGGACGTCCACTATCAAGCCATATCAGATGATGGTCATTGGTGAACGCCCCGATGATATCGGAGGGGAGATATTGATATGGAACGTGAAGTAGTTTCACCGCCCCGCCTCCCCGTGCTTAAATCAGTTGATCGAGTGTTTTGACGAAGTTTTTGAAATCTTCGGCTTTACTGAAATCCTTATAAACGGATGCGTAACGGATATAGCCGATCACATCGAGTTCCATCAGGGCCTGCATCACCAGCTCGCCAATTTGTTTTGATGTGACTTCGTTTTCGCCGGTGACTTCCAGTTGACGGACGATGCCGTTCACAGCGCGTTCAATATGCTCTGTCGTGACTGGGCGCTTGCGCAGCGCAACTTCCATGGATTTGATAACTTTATCACGATCAAAAGGCTGGCATTTATCACGAGCCTTGATGACGGTGAGTTCACGGAGCTGGATGCGTTCAAAGGTGGTAAAGCGAGCCCCGCATTCCGGACAAGCGCGACGACGGCGGATGGATGTCCCGTCCTCGCTCGGACGGGAATCCTTAACCTGTGTCTCTTCAAATCCGCAAAAGGGGCAATGCATCGCTTAAGGCCTAAACGGCAATACCTTCCGGATAAATCGGGAAGCGGTCGCACAAAGCTTTTACTTTGGCGCGAACGGCTTTTTCAACCGCTGCATTACCTTCTTCACCGTTTGCGACCAGACCGTCAACCACTTCCAAAATCAGCTCGCCAATCAGTTTCCATTCAGCCGCGCCAAAGCCGCGGGTTGTTCCAGCCGGAGTTCCAAGACGAACGCCAGATGTGACCATTGGTGGAGCCGGATCATACGGAACCGCGTTTTTGTTACAGGTGATGCCTGCGTGCTCGAGTGCCAGATCCACAACTTTGCCAGTCAGGTTTTTCGGGCGAAGGTCAACCAGAACAATATGGCTGTCAGTACCGCCCGAGACGATGTCGAGGCCGCCAGCAATCAATGTATCCGCCAGAATACGGGCGTTTGCCACAACGTCTTTGGCGTATTGTTTGAATTCCGGTTTGAGAGCCTCGCCAAACGCCACTGCTTTACCGGCAATCACGTGCTCCAGCGGTCCGCCTTGGATGCCGGGGAAAATCGATGAGTTGATCTTTTTGGCGATCGCTTCATCGTTGGTCATGATCATGCCGCCGCGTGGGCCGCGCAGGGTTTTGTGGGTCGTGGTGGTCGCCACATGAGCGTGCGGGAACGGGGTCGGATACGATCCGCCAGCGACAAGACCTGCATAGTGGGCAATGTCCGCAAACAGGTACGCGCCGATTTTATCGGCAATCGCACGGAAACGCGCAAAGTCGATGACGCGCGGATACGCCGAAGCGCCACAGACGATCATTTGCGGTTTATGCTCAAGAGCCAAACGCTCGACTTCATCATAATCGATTAAACCATCTTCTTTTTTGACGCCATATTGAACAGCGTTAAACCATTTACCGGATTGGTTCGGCGCAGCGCCATGGGTCAAGTGACCACCCGATGCCAGTGACATTCCGAGGATGGTATCGCCTGGCTTCAGAAGCGCGAAGTAAACGCCTTGGTTGGCCTGCGAGCCCGAGTTTGGTTGGACGTTGGCAAATTCGCAGTTAAAGAGTTTTTTAGCGCGATCAATCGCCAGTTGTTCGGTGATATCAACGAATTCGCAACCTTGGTAGTAGCGTTTACCCGGATAACCTTCGGCGTATTTGTTGGTAAGGACAGAGCCTTGCGCCTGAAGAACGGCTTTGGAGACGATGTTTTCGGAGGCGATCAGTTCGATCTGGTCTTGCTGACGGACGAATTCTTTTCCGATGGTCGCAAACACTTCGGGATCGGTCTCTTCGAGAGGAGCAGTAAAATATGGATTGTTCATGGCGTCATTCTCTTTCTTTTGGGCTAATGCTTGGGTCATCACTCTCTCCTTTTTCTAAAAACTAAGAACTCAGTATTTCGGGGTTGTAGCCCCAGAACAGGCCGCTTTCGATCACGCCTGTGATGGATTTGATTTCTTTTTCGAGGCCGGAGCCGATTTCAGGAAACCGCGCATCCAGAATGAAGTGGCCTGACTCGGTCACGATTGCGCCGTCCTTGCCTTTGGCCGGACGAACCATGGTTTCAGAAGCGCCGAGTTTCAACAGCTGCTCTTCGACATAGTTCGCGCTTTCCTGATTGACCTCGACCGGCACAGGGAATTTCTGTCCGAGATGCTCAACGAACTTGGTCTGATCGACCAAAATGAATGTTTTCGGGGCGGCCACCATGACCATTTTCTCGCGGGTCATTGCGCCGCCGCGACCTTTAATCAGATTGGCTTTGCCATCAACTTCGTCGGCGCCGTCAAAATACCAGTCAGGGCGCGCATCAAGGAGCGATGCCACCGTTAGGCCCAACGCCAAACAGGTCATGTGAATTTCGCGGGAGGATGGAATAAAGCGGCAGGTGTAATTCTTGGCGCGGCATACTCCGGCAATTTCCTGAAGAGCGAGAAACGAGGTCGATCCGGACCCTACTCCGATGACCTGACCATTCTTGACTTCACCAGCCAGTTTCGAGGCGACAGCCTTCTTTTCTTCCAAGTTGGAAATTGTGCCGTAATCCGGCAATTTTTTTGATAACGGGTTTGTCCACAGCATGGCTAGGGTATAGTCCGTAACCACCTTCAAAAGCAATGTTTTTTTGGTGTTTTTCCACCCCGTAACTGCTAACGGTTTACGCTTTGGATGTAGGCCTGTATATTTTCATATAACTCTTCATTGCGCTTTGAAATGTTCTCGATATGCGCTTGGAGCTCTGTCGCCTCTGCGGCTGCATCGCCAGTGTCAGATTTAAGAAGAGATATGATGTTTTCCATATCCAATACAAGTCCCTGCAAATCCTTCATATCTTCGTTAATATCTGAAATCATCCCTTGAAAATCAGCATTTTTTTCAGCGTCCGATGTCTCGTCAACAGTGGTGTCGACTTCAATATCCGCCAAGGCCTGACTGGCTTTAAGTCCTGCCTCGTGATTGATCTGCAAAAGCCCGAAGATCTCCTTCGTCGCTTTGTCGGTCTGCTCGGCCAGACGCTTCACTTCGGTGGCAACGACACTAAAGCCTTTTCCTGCATCCCCTGCCCGAGCGGCCTCGATCGTGGCGTTGAGCGCCAGCAAATTGATTTTCGATGTAATCTTGGGAATATTTTCGAGTGAGGCCGCAACTCCCTTATTCGAGCTAACCAGCTCTGTAATCACCGAACGGAACCGTTCGGTGGACTGTGACGAAAATCCGGACGGAACCAGCGATCGAGCCCCTTCACTCCCACCGGATTTAGCCAGAAGATCCACGATTGACGCCACAGATTCAATTTTATTAGCCGCTCCGAAAATATTGCGCTGCGAGTTTTCGGCGAATTCCGATACATTCGACGATACAGCCGACATATGCCGCGCCATTCGCACAATGGCTCCGGAAGATATAGCTAACGTTTCACTGTGTGATTTAATCGCCATCCTGAATTTATTCGAAGCATTTTCACGTTTCTCTTTCTCTTCAACAAAGCTATAAACGAAAAAATAGATAAGAATAGAGAGAAGAAACGAGACAATACTGCCGACCGCGATATCTCTCCAAATTACATTGACATCGTGCAGGTACTTGCTTGCGTCAAAATCAACACCCAAAACGCCAACGAACTTTCCCTGATAATCATAGAAAGGGAAATATCCCGATATTGTCTTCCCCCATTTGTCGCCCGAAACACGATCTTCAATGACCACCTGTTGGTTATGAAGGGCTCGCAGAAGAGCCGGAATATTATCCTCGTAGGGCTCCATAACGCCCGCTGTCTCAGTATTTTCCGAAGTCAAGGCAGCGGCCTGTCCCTTCATATCTGTAATGAAATGCGGAACGTTGCCTTTTAAAACCATCGTATAAATGTAAGCAATCGAGCTGTTGGATGAGATCAAGGATCGCAAAGGACTCTGGAAGTCTTTATATGCCGGTCCACCTTTATCTTCCGGTTTCGTAATCCGCTCGTGCAGACTTCCATCGACCAACGTTACCGCCAAAAGGCCGACATCCTGAATTCTGTTCCTATATTCCGCCTGGATTGCTATTGACGCCGAAGTTGCAATCGAAAACACGCTCAAGATCGTCGAGAGCAAAAAAAGAAAAGCCGCGATAAATGCAATGTGGCTTGGTTTTTTTATTTTTCCGATACGCACGACAATAAACTCTGACGGTTCAAACTTTTGACACAGGGGAGAAAATTAACAAGAAAACATACGCGGGTGTTCATTCTATCGCACAGACAAAAATGGTGCGATAGATTGACCTTACCCTTTTTTGCTTATTAGCAAAACGAGTTTTTTAAGCGCTAATTGTCTCAGGGATGCGATGGCGTTGGATGGGCCGACGACAGCCGCCTCTATTCCAGTTCCCATATCAATAGCCACAACTTTGGAAGATATTCCAATTGTTGTGACTTCGTAGACGATTTCCCGTGACGAGAGATCCATTAGTTTTAGAATTCTGCGTCTTCGAGACTAGCAAGCCCGGAGAAGGATGTCTGGCTGGCCCAGAAGCGTTCCAGCTGTTTCATCGTGTGATTGAGGTCCACCAAATCCGGATCCTCAATTCCGATTGATTTCAGTTTCTCTTCATGACGAAGGAACATATCGTCGAGCGCCTTATGCAAATCCCTGCCTTTGTCGGTCAGCTTGACGCGAATGGATCGCTTGTCGTGAATTGACCGTTCCTGAAGAATGTACTCGTTTTCCGTCATTTTTTTGACGTTGTACGACACGTTCGAGCCAAGGTAATAACCACGAAGAGTCAATTCCCCCACCGTCATTTCATCCTGACCGATATTATGCAGGATCATGGCCTGCACGTTGTTGATATCCTGAATCCCTTTGCGGTCCAGTTCGGTTTTGACAACATCCAGAAAATAACGGTGCAACCGTTCGATCAGCTGAATGGATTCAAAATACTGTGATGTCATAAGTAACTCCTTAGTCCAAACGATGTCCCGGCCCCAGAGACCTGACGAGACTGCATCATAATCCTTAAAAAGTAAATTTTCTGATAAATCTTTATAAAGTTTGATCTTTCGCCTAAATTCTTTTGACTTGAAGAGGAAAACCTCCTAGTAAATTTTCTGTAAATAAGGAGATCGCCATGAGCGTTACCAAGCTTGCCCCTACTACGCTTTCACCAGCCCAAGATGCAGGTTTATCAATCCGCCCGCGCCGTTTGCGCCAGTCTGACGCCATGCGCCGCTTGGTTCGCGAACATACTCTCGCTCCTGATGACTTTATTTACCCGATCTTTGTTGACGAAGCTCTTAGCGAGCCGGTTGAAGTATCCTCGATGCCCGGCGTCTACCGCCAAAGCGAAAAAAGCCTCTCCGATCTTCTGAAAAAAGTCGATGCCGCTAAAATTCCTGCGGTTATGTTGTTTGGTGTATCTAACCACAAAGACCACGAAGGGACTGACTCGTTCCGTAAAGGCGGCTTGATGGACCGCATGGTCAAGCGCGCCAAAGACACCTGTCCTGATATGGTGATTATGGCGGATGCCTGTTTCTGCGAATATACCGACCACGGCCATTGCGGTCCGCTCGATCATGTCCATAATGACGTCGATAACGACCGCACGATTGCCAACATTGCCCGTCAGGCCGTTATTGCCGCCGAAGCCGGAGCCGATGTTATTGCCCCGTCCGGCATGATGGATGGCCAGGTTGCCGCTATCCGCGCTGCGCTTGATGAAAGTGGATGCAGCCGCACTGCTATTCTGGCTTATGCCGCTAAATACGCCTCGGGCTTTTATGGTCCGTTCCGTGATGCGGCCGGATGCTCCCTCGGTCAAGGCTCCGGCCCGGCCAACCGTAAAACCTACCAGATGGATCCGGCCAATTCGTCGGAAGCCCTTCGTGAAGTGGCGCTTGATATCGAACAAGGTGCGGACATGGTTATGGTTAAACCGGGCCTTGCCTATCTCGACATTCTCTACCAAGTCAAACAGGCTTTCGATATGCCTACTTTTGTCTACAACGTATCGGGCGAATACTGCATGATCAAGGCGGCGGCCCGTAACGGGTGGATTGATGAAAAAGCCGCCATGATGGAAATGCTTTTGGCCTTCAAACGAGCGGGCGCAGATGGTATCATCACTTATGCTGCTCTGGACGCCTGCGGCTACCTGCGCGGCTAAGTTACCATATTCTATTAAAACCCTGTTAAGTCACCTGTGGCACACTTTATATGCTGGAGTCACATTCGGGTGATTCTATTTGGCGCCACTATTCTGATTTCGGGATTCTTAGCATGAAATTTGCCGGCTTGGCTCTTGTTCTGGTGTTTACCTTCGGCGGTCTTTTGATCGCGATGCACTTCAACTTCGAGCATTTTGTCAAAATTGTGATGATTATCGTTCACGCCCTCCCCGGCGAGTTTACGATTATTTTCGGATGCGCGGTGGCAGCGTTCCTTGTCGCGAACCCTCCCCACGTTATCAAAACAACGATGGGATATTTTAAAGCGCTTAGCAAACCGGATGCGTATTCCAAAAAAGATTACATGGATCTTCTTGGAATGATGTACACGATTTTCAAGCTTGTCCGTACAAAAGGTTGGCTCGCGGTTGAAGCACATATTGAAAACCCGCACGACAGTTCGATTTTCAAAAGCTTTCCAAGTTTTTCGAACAATCACCATGCCGAAGTTTTTCTATGCGACTATCTCCGCATTATCTCTCTCGGTAACGACAACCCGATGACCATTGAAGCGTTGATGGATGAAGAAATTGAAACCATTGAAGCGCACCACAGTCACCCGGGCCATGCCATCCAGACTATGGCGGACGGTGTTCCGGCTCTGGGTATCGTGGCCGCTGTTCTCGGCGTTATCAAGACCATGGGTTCGATCACCGAACCGCCGGAAGTTCTCGGCGGGATGATCGGCGGAGCTTTGGTGGGAACATTCCTCGGTGTGTTTCTGGCCTACGGGATGATCGGCCCGATTGCCGGTGCCATGACCGCCCGCGCCCACACCGAAGTGATGTATTACAAATGTTTGAAGGTTGGTGTTCTGGCGTTCCTGCAAGGCGCTGCTCCTCAAGTTGCGGTTGAATTTGCGCGTAAGTTTTTGCCGCATGATGTACAACCAAGCTTCCAGGAGCTTGAGGAAAGCCTCAATGCTATTCCGGCCCCTTCGTAAGATGGCCCTGTGCGACTGATTTAAGTTAGGATTTCATCGTGTCTGACGATAAAAAAGCCCCGGTCATCGTTATCAAGAAAATCACCAAAGGTGGTGGTGGTCACCATGGCGGCGCATGGAAAGTCGCTTACGCTGACTTTGTGACCGCGATGATGGCATTCTTTCTTTTGATGTGGCTTCTTAATGCGACAACCGAAGAACAGCGGCAAGGTATCTCCGAATATTTTGATCCGACCCCGATGGAAGTCTCGAGCAACACCAGTGGTGCTGGCGGCGTGATGGGCGGCTTGACCGTTTCCAATCAAGGTGCTCGCGTTAACGATGTTCAGCCGATTGTGCACAATGATGTCCAGCCCACTCAAAAACAGCAGCAAATCAATCCTGAGCAATTGGCTAAAGAGCAGCTTCAAGCCGAACTCGAAAAGCGCGAGAATTCCGAATTTGAAAAAGTAAAAGAAGAAATCCAGAAGGCCGTTGAAAATTCCGACCTCAAGGAGCTTGCCAAGAACCTGATGGTTGATATGACACCCGAAGGTCTTCGTATCCAGATCGTCGATCAGGACGGGTCGTCGATGTTCCCGAGCGGAAGTTCCAAACCTTATGAGAAAACAATCAAGCTGCTTGATATGGTGGCGGGTATTATCAAGACCATGCCGAACCAGATTTCGGTTCGCGGTCATACGGACTCGGTTCCCTATTCCAAAGGCGCGGACTATACCAACTGGGAATTGTCGGCTGACCGTGCCAATGCCAGCCGCCGCGTCCTCCTTGATTCCGGAATCGAAACCAAAAAGCTGTCCAACGTTGTCGGTAAAGCTGACACCGAGCCTTTGAAACCGGACAAACCCGACGAAGCGCAAAACCGCCGCATCAGTATTATCTTGCTCCGCGAGTCCCTCACCCGTCCGGTTGACCCGAAAAAAGCGGCGTCGTCCAGCGGTACAGGTTCAGTTCCTGTTGATCCGGGCTACAAGAAGACCACCGGAAACGTTCAATTCCCTTAGATTTATGGCTTTGCAGCTTTTTCTTGCAAATCCGGCCTGTTTGCCGTATCTGTTTGCCATAAATTTTTACATAGAGGTGTCGAATGTATAAATCCGGTGTTGCTGCCCCTGTTCTTCCTGCTGAATCCGCGTTGACCGAAGCCCAGAAACGGGCCGCTTTGGCTGCAGGTTATGGTGTTTCTGTTATCAATCCTGAGGCCGAGTATCTGGCTCGATTGCGCAATGAACGTAACGGGATGCCTACTCCAAACTCCCCGGCACTTTGCCGCTAATTAAAAAGGCCCGTGAGGGCCTTTTGTTTTGTCCGTTATTTGAAGCGGTTACTGCGCGGGAAGCCGTTTGGCGGCAGTTTTCCGGTTTGGGCGCGTTCGCCGATCCATTCCTTCACGTTGCTCACGGACATTTCCCGTGTACCGGATAGGAATGTCAGACCTTCTTTCAGGTTAAAGGTTTTAGCGTCGGCAATTTCGGCATCTTTGTATTTCTGGAGGATGACGCCTTTGCCTTTGGACATTTCAGGTATCTGATCGAGTTTAAAGACCAGCATCTTGCGGTTAGTGCCCATGATCGCGATGTGATCATGTTTCGCTTCAACCAGAATACAGATTCGTGCGTCCCCGTTATCTTCGACCGACATGACGGTTTTTCCGTTTTTGGTTTGCGCCAGAATATCGTCGCTCGGGACAATAAACCCGCGTCCATCGCGTGTGGCTACCAGATATTTGCGGCCTTCCTGCCAGACCATCATATCGATGATGTCGGCATCGTTCGGAATTTCGACCAAGAGTCGAACCGGTTCACCAAAGCCGCGGCCGGCCGGAAGTTTATCGCCCGCGATCGTGTAGAAACGCCCGTTGCTGGCAAAGAGGACTAGCTTATCGGTCGTCTGCGCTTCGAAGACGATCTGTTCGCGGTCGCCTTCTTTGTATTTAAGCTCGGTCTGGTTGACGCCGTGACCTTTCATGGCGCGCACCCAACCTTTAGCCGAGAGAATAATCGTAATCGGTTCTTTCTCGACCATGGCTTGTTGCAAGTCAATATCGACCGGAGCCGGAGGTTTGCCGATGGTTGTGCGGCGGGCACCAAGTGTTGTGGTCAGGCCATAAAGTTTTTTGGTGATGCCAATCTGGCGTTTGATCTCGGCCCATTGTTTGGCTTCGGATTTGAGCAGTTTTTCGAGCAGGTCTTTTTCTTTCTCGAGACCGTCATATTCCTTGCGGATTTCCATCTCTTCGAGTTTACGCAACGAACGAAGGCGCATATTGAGAATGGCTTCGGCCTGAACTTCGGTCAGACCAAACGCTTTCATCAAAGCGGGTTTCGGCTCGTCACTCTCGCGAATAATACGAATGACTTCGTCAATGTTGAGATATACGATCAGGTATCCGGCCAAGACCTCAAGGCGGTGCTTGACGGCTTCAAGGCGGTTATTCGACACGCGCACCAGCACGTCCTGACGGTGGTTGAGCCATGCTTGCAGAACATCCTTGATGTTCATGACTTTTGGAACAACCCCGTTATCCAGTACGTTCATGTTCAGTGCAAAGCGGCTTTCGAGATCGCTCACGCGGAAGAGCGCTTCCATCAAAAGTTCCGGCTCGACATTGCGGTTCTTCGGAACCAGAACGAGACGAATATCTTCGGCGCTTTCGTCGCGAACATCGTCAAGCATCGGCAGTTTTTTATTGGTAATCAGGTTGGCAATCTGCTCGACCAGCTTGGCTTTTTGCACCTGATACGGAATCTCGGTCACGACAATTTGCCATGTCCCTTGCTTGAGTTCCTCTTTCATCCAGCGCGCGCGGGTGCGGAAGCTGCCGCGTCCGGTGCGGTACGATTCAAGAATGGAGTCTTTGCTTTCGACCAGAATACCGCCGGTCGGGAAGTCCGGGCCACGGACGATTTTGACAATCTCTTCGATGCTGGCGTCTTTTTCCAGCATCAGTTCCATAGCCTCACACAGTTCAGCCACATTATGCGGCGGAATATTGGTGGCCATACCCACGGCAATTCCGGCTGCGCCGTTGGCGAGCAAGTTCGGGAAGTTGGACGGCAGAACGACCGGCTCTTGTGTATCGCCATCATAAGTGTAACGGAAATCAACGGCGTCTTGGTCAATCCCTTCGAGGAGGGCAATCGCGGTTTCAGTCAGGCGCGATTCCGTGTAACGCATCGCGGCCGCATTATCGCCATCAATATTTCCGAAGTTTCCCTGCCCGTCGACCAGCGGATAACGAACCGCGAAGTCTTGAGCCAAACGCACCAACGTATCGTAAACCGACTGGTCGCCATGGGGGTGGAATTTACCGATCACGTCACCGACCACACGCGCCGATTTTTTGGGCGGCAGGTTCGGATTGAGCTTGAGTTGGTACATAGCGAACAAAACGCGGCGGTGGACCGGCTTCAGACCGTCACGCACATCGGGGAGCGAGCGCGCCATAATCGTCGAGAGTGCGTAGGACAAATACCGGGTCGAGAGCAGACCCGACATTGGCTGGTCTATAATCTGTTCGGTAACGGGTTTGGTTGGTGTCTTGCGGGCCATAACTCAAGTTCCTAGGCAACTGATTCATCTAAAGGGATGTATTTTTTCGCAAATAGCGTCCCAAAACGCAAGCGCGGTTCGGGGATTCCATGCGAATGATGGGCAAAAACCCAGTGTTCAAGGAAATATCCGGTCATTTTCAGGCCGTTATTGATATCGTCTTCCGTCAAATCGCGGGACGGTTCGGCCTTCAGGAACTCCGGCAAGACCAGTAATTTCTCGCGGTACGGGTATCCTTCCTTGAGGGAGACGGCGCAACCGGATTTCGGGCTGACATAGGTTAATGTGCGGGAATCGCCTCCGGCAACGCATCGGGTCAGGTCAAGACCAAATCCCAATTCTTTGAGGAGCGCCAATTCCCACATCACATAAGCTGCGCCCCAGACATCGGTCGAGAGCGTGTCGATAAGAGCTTTCATACCGTGGAACAGACCGGGGTGAACTTCCCGTTCAGGTAATGATGTATCACAGAGCGCGCACGCCGACAAAAGTGCGCCAAGACGGAGCGGATCACCAATTAAAAGGGCGGCCTTATTATGTCCGTGTTCAAACGTAAAATGTCCGAGCTGATCGGCGACACGCGATTTCCAGTCAACCTCAAGGATTGTACCGACTTCCAAAAGGCCGCGCATACGGGTTGACCGCGCACCATTCACGTAGCCGTTATGCCGTCCGTGTTTTTCGGTGAGCAAGGATAGCACCGCTCCATTTTCACCGTGCGCGCGTGCCGATAGTACAATTCCCTGATCAATCCATTGTTCCATGGGCGAAATTATGGCACGCGTGCTTTGATAAAAACAGCCTGAAACCGTTTATTTCAAGAGTTTTCCGGCCTTTTTACGAGGATTCAAGCCGATTTTGGTGTGGAGGTTTCGGCATCCCGCACATAGATTGGAGACGGGTCGTAGCGCCCAAAGTCCTCTTCTGCAATTTCAGCCGCTTGTCGCGCCATCAAGGCGATATCCGGCAGCACATCACGAATGACCGTTCCGCTCCACTTTGCAACCTGTTCCGGCGTTATAATGGCCACCGTATTATTTTGAGAAGAGGCCGCATAAAAATCATCCCGCTTGGTATCGATCACAGCCAGAACGTTCTCTTTGTCTTTTGCACTATCCAGCATGAGGGCCAGAGTTGAAAACCCGAGGACAGGGACTTTAAGCGCCAGTCCCAAAGTTCGGGCCGTGGCCAGACCAATTCGTACGCCGGTAAACGACCCCGGGCCACGGGTTACCGCGATCCGGTTAATATCCACGATTTTCCAGCCTGCCTCCCCAATGCAGCTCTCGATCATCGGAACCAGCATTTCCGCCTGTCCCCGATCGGTTGGCTGGCTTTTTTGGCTGATTTGGCCACTTTGGCTATCAAAACACGCCACATTGCAACCGCTTACCGCAACATCTATTGCTAATATTCGCATCGTTTAGACCGTTTTTCCTGTCCCATCTTGTCAGTTTGCAAGGGACTGATTATAGTCCCCCTATCATGCTCCGCAAGTTGATCCTGTTGTTTTCATGTGCTTTTTGGCTTTTTTCGCCGCAGCACGCCATCGCGGCTACCCTCTCCGAAGATCTCAATTCGGTGATCGTCTATGCTTACTTTAAAATCGGCGCTCCTGAAGCCAACACCCAAGATCTGAGCTTGTCGTCGTTTCAAGAGCAAATTGATGAATTGTCGTCCCCCGACAACGGCTATCAGGTTCTCCCTCTATCCGATGTGCTCACCCGTCAGAAGCAAAACGATACAATCGCTCCAAAATCCGTTGTTCTGACGTTTGAAAATTTTGATCAAGACTTTCTGACTTCGGTTTGGCCAATTCTTAAAGATCGCAAAATTCCTTTTGTATTGAGTGTCTCCACATCCCGCCTTGATGACGCCGAGCGAAGCGGCGCATCCCCTAGCTGGGATGATCTGAAAACCATTTCCAAAAGCTCACTCGCCGAATTCGGGATTTTGCCTTATCGCTACGTCTACGGCCACAGCCTCAGCGATGCGGACTTCAAACTGGATATCAATCGCGCCAAATCCAGTTTCCGCGACCATATGGGCGATGAGCCCAAATATTTCTCGTATCCATATGGCGACTATACGCCTCAACTGGCGAACCTTGTGGATCAACAAGGCTTTCAAGGAGCATTTACACAAGCGTCCGGCGCTCTGGCCACATCTACATCGCGATACGCTATTCCCCGATTTACCATGACCGAAGGCTTTGCCGATCTGGATCGCTTTCGTATGACATCCATGGCCCTTCCACTTCCTGTTAATCAGGTTAAACCCGATCATACCTTTGTTCCTGACAACCCTCCGTCACTGTCCTTTACAATTGATGACCGTATTCCGCTTCAGGAAATAAAACAGCTCGACTGTTTTGCTTCCGGTCAAAGCGGCGTTGACAAGAAAATTGACGGAAAAACTGTTACAATTGTTTTTCCTGCCGCTTTTGATGACAGTAAAGCACGGGTCAACTGCACAATTCCATTTGTTCCGGAAGATGAAGACGGGGTTAAAGATACGGATAACACCCGTTGGCGCTGGGCGGGCTTCCAGTTTATTTTTCCGGAATAGATCCTGAGCCCCTATTCGTCGTTAACGGCCCGAACTTCCAGCACTTCCGGCACATAGTGGCGCATCATATTCTCGATCCCCATCTTGAGAGTCATGGTCGAGCTCGGGCAACCCGAGCACGCTCCGCGCATTCTCAACCAGAGAATTCCCTTATCAAACTCAACAAACTCAATGTCGCCGCCATCACGGGCAACGGCAGGGCGAACCCGGGAATTCAGGAGTTCGATGATTTTGTCGACAAGAATTTTCTCTTCGGCCGAGTATGACCGTGAGGGTTCTCCAGTCCTGCCAACACCTGAAACCGGGGCCGATAAAACAGGTTTGTTCATCGTAAAAAATTCAAACATAACGCCCAAAACCAGCGTACGAACAGCGGTCCATTCCTCGCTCTCGGATTTGGTAACAGCGACGAAGTCGCTTCCCAGATAAACCGACGCGACGCCCTCTATATCAAAGAGACGCTCGGCTAAAGGCGACAACCCTTCGGCATCTTTGCGCGTTTTGAACTCCAGTCCGTCTCCTCCGGTCACAGCGGATCCCGGAATGAATTTCATGGTGTTCGGATTTGGTGTTGCTTCGGTCTGGATAAACATCTTTATAATACTCCTGCCTCCTACCTAAGGCTTGGCGGCATAAAAACAAGGGGAACCGGCAATTTCCGCATCGCGTCCGGCTCCAGATAATCAACGATATCGGCTCGCGAGAGCGCGATAATTACTTCGGAAATATCGGGGTACTTCTCCACGATCTTTCCTAACGCCTCCATAGGGGCGCCCTCTTCAATCAAAAATTCAGACATCGGAGATCCCATGTCTTTCATCTGACCAGCCAATATCCAGAGTTCTTTCTCACATTGCTCGTGCAGTTCTTGTCTTACGGCCCCCTCCACACTGGCCCAACTCTGAAAATCGTCCATCCGGATACAGCCCAAAAGCCCAATTCTGCCGTTCGCACTTGCCGCTTTATCTATCACATACTTGAACGCCGAATGATTGTCAGCGGACAAATCAGCGCACAAAACATAAAGAGGTGACTTGTCCGTAGCGGCGGCATTGTGATTGTCTTCACTCATCGTGCTCTCCTTATTTTCCCCTGCGCCCTAAAGCCGCCGATAGCAATCCTACCGACACGGCCATCAGAAATCCTGTTAGTGCATAGAGAAGTTCGTGTTGTCGGGCGTAATAACTGACAGACGCCGAAAATCCCGCTTGTTTTACATCAAGCAAACGTTGCTGTTTATCGACTAGTTTTCCATTTTCGAACAAGAAGGCTTCAACGGTGTAATCCCCCGTAGGAATATTGGCCGGTAATTCAAAATCGGCACGGAAAAAATTATCATCCAGCAATTTGACCTTCTTGGGACCAAGCGGCAAGTTTCCGCTTTGCTGCCAATTCCGGATCAGAGCCTCCTGAAACATTTTATAGCGCTCTTTATCAAGGCTATCGTCTTTATCCTCGGTTTCAAATACCAATGTATCAAGGCCAATTCCGTTATCGATCAATGTTTGGGTTGGTACGGCTGCTGTATCGGACGAACTTAATGCATAATCATAAAAATGCGGAATATCCCGAAAAACAACCGAGTCACTATTTAGCCACATACCGAAGACCTGACTTTTTTCGCGCGCCACAACACGAGCCGAAGGTCCTTTGAGCAAAATCGCGACTACTTGGTTTTTCTTGATCCCCTTCACTGTCCCGAAGACAGCAACCGAGCTTCCTGAAAATCCGGTCGTGACGTTGATGCTATCCTGAGCCAGGTCCACAATAATGCGGTCAGGAATATCACCTTGATTTTGCGCGTTGGCCCCCGCTACCGCCAACACAAACAGCACACAAAAAACCAGACCGATTTTATATAGTTTTTGAGAGATGCGTGTCATCACTCCAGCACCTCCAACGTGAAATGTTCCAATGGTTCGATAAACAGGTTTTCCCACAACCGGAAACAAACTCCAAGGAGGATTATGGCCAAGAGTAAACGCGCCACAGCGCCTTTGATGTATTTGCTGACCCGTATTCCGATCTGGGACCCCACGACACTTCCGGCCATCAGGATCATGGCCAGCAGCAGGTCAACCGAAGAGTTGCTCATCGCATGGAGTACGGTCGAAAAGATCGTCGTAATCAAGATTTGGTACAGAGATGTTCCAACCACCAATGTGCCCGGCATTCCAAGAATGTATATCATGGCGGGAACAAGCAAGAAGCCGCCGCCAATTCCGAGAACCGACACCATCAATCCGCCAAGCACGCCAAGCGTTACCGGAACAATGGCGCTGATGCAGAGGTTCGAACGCGGGAAGGTCATAGGGTAAGGAAGCTTATGGGTCACTTTACTCCAGAAGCGTGACCTTTTTGTTTCATGGCGACTGCGCTTCATCAATGCCAGAGAGCTCTCATAAAGCATCATCGAGCCGATGCTTCCGAGCAACAGAATATAAAGGGCATTAATCACGATATCGATTTGCCCTGTGTATTGAAGTAGTTTGAAGATCAGAACCCCGAGAATTGTGCCGATCAGACTTCCGCCCAACATGACGTTTCCGAGTTTGACATCAACGGTCTTTCTTTGCCAATGCCCGATCACACTCGACAATGAAGAGGAAATCAGTTGCACGGCTTGCGTACCAACTGAAATTGACGCCGGAATCCCCATAAAAATCAGCATCGGCGTTGCCAAAAATCCACCGCCGACACCAAAAATTGACGAGACCAACCCGACCGCAACACCGAGACACAGGATGCTCTCGAGCGGGACAGCCATTTCAGCTATAGGAAGATAAATATCCATAGGCGGACACCCAACCAATCTCTGGTTCCGGTCAGTCTACCGCCTCCGGTAGACAGGCCGATTAGTAGACGCTTCGGGAGACTTTGTTCGCCAGCGGTACGTTGATGGTTCCCCAGTCTTTCAGGAAGTTTCTGTAGTCCCCGATTTTGGTTACACTGTAAGCCGGCTTAAACGAAATCGTTTTGAAGAAGCTCAGGAACGGAACATGGTAGTCCGGATAAACTTCAGATTTCGACGTACATTCGGCAATATAGACTTTGTCCCCGTAATTTGTAACGGCCATTAAACCGGCCTTTTGGGCTTCCGGTTCGGTTGGCGGCGTCGTGAAGGACACCAGAGTCATGCTGGCAAACCCCTGCCCTAAACCAGCTTCGTTCTGCTGGCGTACCATCGTGACGTTGTCATAGGCCGAGGTGTACTCTTTCCAGTAATCGGTTGCAAAATTGATATCGCGCACTTCATCGCGGTAACGGTTCGGATAAATCACAAAGCGGCGGTCTTCACGAGCTCGGACACGACAAACGGCCTCATCTCCATTTGAAGGAAGTGACAGGGTGATAACATCATCCGGCTGCTGGTTATTGATTTGCTTCCAAGTATCCGGAAAAGAGACCTTGAGACCGGTTTCGTTGTCTGCCCATACGGCATAATCCGCTTTAGCAGGCATAGCCAAAGCCACAGTCGCGCAACACGCCAGAATTCCGGTGCGCAAAGCGCCAGTCGAAAAGAATTTCATTTTGGAAATAACCCCTTGGATTCAATTTGCATTATTGTGCTCTGAGCCGCCATAAATTGCAAACGGGAACTTATGGATTTACCCTAAAAAAACTTGCATCCTTTTTATAATTATGCCAAATAAAGTGCAATCTCCACTGCTTTTACCGGAAGGCCGTTTTAGTATGCTTGACTATGTTATGGTTTTTATCGAAGACCCAAAGACCCATGATTTTCTTGCATCATCCGACCTGATCGGCCGCCTTGCCCCCCCTGTTATTGCGGTGGATTTGGGGAAAGAATTTGAAAATCGAGCCAAAGCCTTGATGGAAACGGGTGTAAAATCGACACTCGAGTACCCGCTCAATCTCGGTTACAGCGAACCTCTTAAAGCCCATATGCTGCTGTGCAACGCCCCCGACCGCGACAGCGTCGACACGTTACCACTGAAGCTGAAATGGGTTAAGGCGGCAGACCTGCTCCGTCAAAACTTAAACCTTCCGGAGCCGGTTACCACTTATCTGGGGCGCGCTGCTTCTTTCGAACGGACTCTCGCCCGCCGTTAATCAGGCGCTCCAGAATCCCATAATCGATTTCACATCTTTAAGGATCGGCGCGGCAATAGTACGCGCCTTATCGGCTCCATCGACCAGAATACGATCAATCTCATCCGGATTAGCCAAGAGCTGGCGCATCCGCTCGGTGATCGGGGCGATTTTTTCAACCGTCAAATCCGATAGCTTCGGTTTGAATTCCGAGAATTGTTTTCCGGCGAATTCATTAATAACCGACGCTTTGCTCTGCCCTGACAGAGCTGCGTAGATTGTAATCAGGTTGGCGGCTTCCGGACGCCCTTCCAGGCCTTCGGCACTGTCCGGCAGAGGCTGCGGATCGGTTTTTGCGCGTTTGATTTTATCGGCGATCATCTCTGGCGTGTCGGTCAAGTTGATGCGCGAGAGATCGGATTCCGCCGATTTGCTCATCTTCTGGCTTCCGTCGCGGAGCGACATTACGCGCGTGGCATCGCCCATAATCATCGGATCGGGCAAGGTGAAAAACTCGTTGCCGTAACGGTGATTAAACGTGGATGCAACGTCACGCGCGAGTTCCAGATGCTGTTTCTGATCTTCGCCGACCGGAACATGGGTCGCGTTATAGATCAAGATGTCAGCAGCCATCAAAACCGGATAGGCGTATAGCCCAAGCCCTGCCTTTTCGGCGTTCTTACCGGCTTTATCCTTGAACTGGGTCATGCGGTTGAGCTTCCCGATCTGGGTCATGGTGGCGAGGAGCCACATCAGTTCAGCGTGCAGCTCTCCAACGGCGGATTGCGGAAAAATAGCCGATTTTTTCGGGTCAATTCCTGCGGCGATATAGGCTGCCGCAATCTCGCGTGTGGCTTTGGCCAGATTGTCGCGTTCATAAGGCATGGTAATCGCGTGCATATCGACGACGCAGTAGAGATTTTCATTGCCGGGTTCCGAATTTTGTAAATCCACCCAGTTTTTCAGGGCTCCCAGATAGTTGCCCAAGTGGAGTTGGTGGGTTGGCTGCATGCCGGATAAGATACGTTTCATGACAAGTCCTATTTACTGGTCGATTACCTTTTCAGGTAGGTTTTAATTTCTTTGAGATTGAGTACACCGCTGACCTGAATTGCCAGCGCATAAGTGATCGCGCCGCCCCCTAGCAGGGCCACGAGCGCCAGAATTTCTGTCCATAAGGAGCCTGAGAATTGATCACGTAAGACATACCATGACAATGACAAGACTACCGCCATAATGCAAGAGGAAAGCGCAATCTTTGGAAAAACGGTGCGCAGCCGTTCGTCAAACTCGAGAGCTTCCTTCCCTTTTAATTGCCGGTAAAGGAGGTAGACCTGCATCCACCCCACCAATCCCGTTGCCAAGGAAATACCGGCCACACCAAGGAACCCAATCAATGCGAGACACAGCGCAATATTGGCCAACGCCGTCATAATTGATATTTTGACGGGCGTCATTGTATCCTGATGCGCCCAGAAGGCCGTCATGAATACTTTTGAAGCGACGTAGGCCGGAAGCCCCAGCCCGTACCCCATCAACACATAGGATGTTTGCAGAGTTTCCGTGCGCGTAAATTCCCCGTGTTCAAACAAGGTTGCAATCATCGGAACCGGAACAATCAACAAAGCCACAGCTGCCGGAAGTGCCACCATAAAGCAGAGTTCGAGCGAGCGGTTGAACATCGAGCGACTTTCGGAGTGGTCGTTCTCGGCCAAGGCTTTCGAGAGCATCGGCAACAATGCTGTTCCAATGGCAATCCCAGCCAGAGAAAGCGGCAACTGGTTTAATCGGTCAGCATAATATAAAAAGGAGATCGCGCCGACCGGAAGTAGTGAAGCCAACATCATATCAACAAACATATTGACCTGAAATATTCCGGCGGACACAACACCCGGACCCATAAGTTTAAAGAGACGTCTTGTTTTCTCTCCCAGTTGGGGTTTTTGCCAGACAAAGCGGATTTTGTTTCGTCTTACGAAATAAACCATCATGGCGAGCTGAATAACTCCGGAGGTCGTAACGCCGATTGACATTGCGTGTCCTGCACTCGGAAATAACGGAGTTAAAACCAGCATGAAGAAAATCAGAGTGATGTTGAATATAATCGGCGCCGCCGAAAACGGGCCGAACCGGTGGTGGGCGTTAAGCATCCCGCCAAATAATGTGACCAATGACATCAACAGCAGATACGGGAATGTCATCTGGGTCATTATAACAGCATAATGATACCGTTCGCTTCCCTCGTGAAATCCGGGCGCTATCGCGTGGATAATCCACGGCATCAAAGCGATCACGACTACCGAAAATAAAGACAGTATCAAAAAAAGCACCGAGAAGACCTGACCTGAAAACTCCCCTGCGCCACGCTCCCCCTCATGGGTCAGTGTTTTGGTGTACAAGGGAACAAACGAGACACTAAAGGCGCCTTCGGCGGCAACGCGGCGAAAAAAATTCGGAAGTTTCAACGCCACAAAAAAAGCATCGGCAATCGGCCCAGCACCTAGGACCGAAGCGGTTATCATGTCGCGGGCCATTCCGGCGACGCGGCTGGCCATTGTAAACCCCGCAATAGTCGCCATAGCCTTAAACAATTTCATGTGCTATCTCACTTTCAATGAAGAAGTTTGAGGAGTCCTCGATGAGCACCGCAAAAACGCGCAACCCAGAAAGCCATTGGTTTGGCAGAAAATCTGTCTCGCCGCAAGAGAAGACCCAGAAGGTACTCGGCGTTTTTGATAGCGTTGCCAGCCGTTACGACCTGATGAACGACCTGATGTCGGCAGGCATTCACCGCCTTTGGAAAGATACCCTGATCCGCCGCATTCGGCCCACTCCAAAGTTGACATATCTTGATGTGGCCGGTGGGACGGGCGATATAGCTTTCCGCATTGCCAAAGCCATCGGCACAGCGGAACCGATTACGGTTTCCGATATCAATGCCTCGATGCTCGAGGTCGGGAAATCCCGCGCCGTTGATCGCGGCTGGCTTGGCGGGTTTAAATGGGTGGAAGCCAACGCCGAATCACTGCCGTTCGAGGATAACAGTTTCGACGTCTATACTATCTCTTTCGGCCTTCGGAACGTCACTCATATCGACAACGCCCTTAAGGAAGCCTATCGCGTTCTTAAACCCGGCGGACGCTTTTTCTGCATGGAATTCAGCCATTTGGATAATGAAACTCTTCAAAAACTTTATGACGTTTATTCATATAACATCATTCCTAAATTGGGCCGCTACGTCACCGGCGACGAGGAAAGCTACCAATATCTGGTCGAGAGCATCCGGGCTTTCCCCCAGCAAGGAGAGCTCTGCGAGCGCCTTCTGGATGCCGGATTTAATCGCGCTCAGGTTGAACCCTTGACTTTCGGGGTTGTGGCTATTCATGAAGGATGGAAATTTTAATTCCCGTAATCTTATCCACAAGCCTTTTCCATAGCTATTTCTATACTGTCCGTTTTGAAAATTTGCCATTTTCATAAGTTTGACAACAAGTTAGGAAAAATGCATTTTAATTATGGATAATAATTTTATGCCGCACCCCTAAAATAATGCTTGAAAAATAAAATGAATCTGTATTTTAGTAGCGGTGCCCGATGATGATTATTCAAAATCGGGAAAAGAATTCAGGGCTGAAAAACTGAACAGTAAATCTCGTAAACTCTCTATTGTAAGGAAACCATATTATGAACAAGACTACTTTGACTATCGTTGCTGCTGCTATCGTTGTTGCTTTGGCTGCTTTCGGCATTATGAACAACCAATCCAAAAACGGTTCTGAAATGGACAGCGTAATCCCAGCTGCTGGCGAAGTTAGCGGTGCGATCTCTGACGCTGCTCAAGACGCTTCTGCAACCGTACAAAAAGCTTCTGAAGAAGCTGCTGCTGCTGCTACCGATGCAGCTGCTGAAGTAAAAGATGCTGCTGCTGCTGCAACTGAAGAAGCTGCTCCTGCTGCTGACGCTCCTGCTGCTGAAGCCGCTCCTGCTGCTGAAGCTGCTCCAGCTGCTGACGCTCCTGCTGCTACCGAGCCAGCTGCTACCCAAGAAGCTGCTCCAGCTGCTGAAGAAAAAGCTGCTGAGTAGTTCTTACTCGATTAGCTGATTTTGAATTTCAAGAGGCTCTGTGCTACTGTGCGGAGCCTCTTTGATTTTTGCGAAAGGATGTTGTGCGATGTCTCGTCTTGTTGGCCGGACTGTACTCCTTGTTATTTCGGGCGGGATTGCCGCTTATAAAGCTCTCGAGCTTATTCGCCTCCTCCGTAAAGACGGCGCGCAGGTTCGCTGCATTTTGACCAAAGGCGGCTCCGAATTCGTTACCCCGCTTAGTGTTTCGGCATTGTCCGAGCATCCCGTTTATACGGATCTTTTCTCGCTTAAAGACGAAAGCGAGATGGGACATATCCGCCTTTCCCGCGAGGCTGATCTTGTTGTGGTGGCTCCGGCCAGTGCCGACCTTCTGGCCAAGATGGCTAACGGCCTTGCTGATGATCTGGCTTCGACGACCCTTCTTGCGTCCAACCGCCCTATTCTTGTGGCTCCGGCTATGAATCCCGAGATGTGGGCCAAGGCATCGACCAAACGCAATATTTCCACTCTTCGCCATGATGGCATTACCGTCGTCGGTCCGGCATCGGGCGAGATGGCGTGCGGCGAAACAGGTTTGGGCCGTATGCTTGAGCCCCCTGAATTACTCGAGGCTATTTGCGCTGCTTTGGACGCGTCCGCTCCACTTGCCGGACGCACGGCTCTTGTGACATCCGGCCCTACCTTTGAAGCCATTGATCCGGTGCGCTATATCGGCAATCGTTCCTCGGGAAAACAGGGGCACGCCATCGCCGCAGAACTGGCCCGTTTCGGTGCCAAAGTTACGCTTGTTTCAGGGCCAGTTGCCCTACCCGATCCGGTTGGCGTTCATACCATTCATGTCGAAAGCGCCGACGATATGCTTGCGGCTTGTATGAAAGCCCTTCCTGCCGATATCGCCGTCTGCGCAGCAGCGGTTGCCGACTGGAAAATCGATTCTCCAAGCCTCCAGAAAATCAAAAAAGGGGCTGGGTCCATGCCTCCCACCCTCAGTTTTTCTGAAAATCCTGATATTTTGGCGTCTATATCCCAAAATGCCCAGCGTCCGACCTTGGTCGTCGGATTTGCTGCCGAAACCGAGAATGTGATTGCCTATTCACAGGAGAAACTCCTCCGCAAGGGATGTGACTGGATTGTCGCAAATCAGGTGGGGACAAGCGAAAATCCGGGCTTTGGCGTTGACCATAATCAGGTTACATTGGTGACACGCACGACATCCGAAAACTGGCCGTCCCTCCCCAAAGAGGACGTGGCAAGGCGTTTGGCGGATGCGATTGCGAGCCAACTCAATGTTACAGGAATGACGTCCAATGACCAGCGCAGTATCACTCCAGCCTCAAGCCAACGATCCGGTCGCCGCAGCTAAACCCGCACGCCCGTCTATTGATATTAAAATCTGGGATCACGCCAAAGATCTTCCGCTTCCAGCTTATGCGACCGAGCAAGCCGCAGGGATGGATTTGGTGGCGGCAATTGATGCGCCGATGGTTCTCGACGCGGGAGCTTACGCCATGGTTCCAACCGGAATTTCGATTGCCCTTCCCGCCGGATTTGAATGTCAGGTGCGCCCGCGCTCAGGCCTAGCTGCCAAAAACGGTGTGACCGTTCTCAACTCCCCTGGAACCGTTGATGCCGATTATCGCGGCGAGATCAAAGCCATTTTGATCAATCACAGCAAAGTTCCGTTCACGATCGAGCGCGGAATGCGCATTGCCCAAATGGTGATTGCCCGATACGAGCACATTGAATGGAACCAGTGTGACGACCTCTCGGAGACCTCACGCGGCGCAGGCGGTTTTGGATCGACAGGGACGAAGTAAGCCTGATGTTATCCGGTAACGCTGCACGTTTGGACACCCCATCCACCTCGCCAGACGAATACGTTTCGGCGGGGCATACACCGATGATGGCGCAGTATCTGTCGGTGAAGGCGGCGCATCCGGATTGTTTGCTGTTTTACCGTATGGGCGATTTCTATGAACTCTTTATGGATGATGCCGTCATCGCATCGAGTGTTCTTGATATCACCTTAACCAAGCGCGGTAAGACCCAAGGCGACGATATTGCCATGTGCGGTGTGCCGTTTCATTCGTGCGAGCCATATATCGCCCGTCTTATCCGTGCCGGACACAAGGTTGCGATTTGCGAACAAATCGAGACACCGGAGCAGGCCAAAAAACGCGGCGGCTCCAAAGCCCTTGTCCAGCGTGATGTGATCCGCATTATCACTCCGGGCACGCTGATCGAAGATACGCTGCTCACGGCGCGGGCCAATAATTTTTTGGCCGCCTTTGCCGAGGTCGGCGGGCTCTTTGGTCTTGCGGCGGCTGATGTTTCGACTGGTGAATTTTCAGTTCAGACCCTCTCGCGTGATGCCCTTTTGCCAGCCCTTCTTCGCCTTGATGCGAGTGAATGTGTCGCCTCTACACAAGACATCCCGAGCGAAATTCTTGCTCTTCCCACCATCTCGCGCCTTGATGCTTCCCATTTTGACAGTGAGGCGGGACGCCGTTCCTTAACTGATTTGTTTGGCTCTTCCATCGAGCCCCATCTGCCCGACCTGACACGCGCCGAGATTGCGGCCTGCGGCGCCCTCATCCGTTACATCGGCGAGACGCAAAAAGGCCAGTTCCCTCATTTGCTGTTGCCGCGCCGGATCTCCGGTCATAGTGCGCTTGAAATTGATCCATCGACGATGCGCTCACTCGAGCTTATTCGCACCCAAAGCGGCGAGAAAGCCGGATCGCTTCTCTCAACCCTTGACATGACGATTACGGCTGGCGGCGCACGACTTTTACAAGCGCGCCTTCTCGCTCCGCTTCGTGATGCGGTGGCCATATCGCGCCGCTATGATGAAATTGAAGCTCTTATTTCTGATTTCAGTGCGATCACCGATATCCGCTCCGGCCTCCGGCAGCTTCCGGATATGGAGCGCTCCCTTGCCCGTTTGAGTTTGACACGCGGCGGCCCGCGTGATCTCGCATCACTTCGGGATGGGCTTGGTGTTGCCATTAGCCTTCGCGCGCATCTTTCGGGGAAATCGCTTGCTGCCGGAGCGCTCGGGGCTATTCTGGAAGCCCTTGATGTTCGCGGCGGCCTTGATGATTTTTATAATCTTTTGACCACAGCCCTCACCGAATCCCCTCCGCTTCTGGCACGGGATGGCGGGTTTATCGCCGCCGGATATGACGCCGAGCTTGATCATGTCCGCAATCTTAAGGGCGAAGCCCGTCAGCATATTGCTGCGCTTCAAAGCCGTTACATTGATCAAACCGGTATTGATAGCCTTAAAATTACTTACAACAATATTCTCGGCTATTTCATTGAAGTTCCGGCCAAACGCGCCGACAAGCTCATGGTACGCGACGGAAGCTCTGCCGATAATCCGTTTGTTCACCGCCAAACCATGGCGAACGCCGTTCGCTTTACGACTCCGGAATTGGCTGAACTGGAACGGGATATTCTCTCGGCTTCTGATAAAGCCCTCGCGCTTGAGGACGAGTTCTTTACTCGGTTTACAAGACAAGCGCTTGCCCTTGCCGATCAGATCAGCCTGATTGCCCGCGCGCTCTCGGAGCTTGATGTCGCGTCGGCCAATGCGCAGCTCGCCATTGATCGCTCTTATTGCCGCCCCACGATTACCACCGGAAGTGACTTTCATATCGAAGGCGGCCGTCATCCGGTTGTCGAGCACAGCCTGTCCAAATCGCAAATTGCGTTTATTCCGAATGATTGCGCCCTTGAACACCATCAAAGCCTATGGTTGCTCACAGGCCCTAATATGGCGGGTAAATCGACATTCCTACGTCAGAATGCTTTGATTGTTATTATGGCGCAGGCCGGATTTTATGTTCCGGCGCGTGCCGCCCACATCGGTATCGTGGACAAAGTGTTTAGCCGTGTCGGAGCTTCAGATGATCTCGCGCGCGGGCAATCCACTTTTATGATGGAGATGGTCGAGACATCCTCTATCCTTAAGAACGCGACCGCTCAATCACTGGTTATTCTCGATGAAATCGGCCGCGGAACGGCAACCTATGACGGGCTTTCGATTGCGTGGGCCACCCTCGAATATCTTCATAACCGAATCGGATGCCGCGGACTTTTTGCCACACATTATCATGAGCTCACTTCGCTTGATCGTGACCTTCCCCATTTGGATTGCTATACTATGCAAATTCGCGAATGGAAGGGTGAGGTTATTTTCCTTCATCAAGTGGCTCCCGGAACGGCTGACCGCTCTTACGGCATTCATGTCGCGCAAATGGCGGGACTGCCTGAAGACGTGCTCGCGCGCGCCGAGCAAGTTCTTGAACTTCTGGAGAGCAGTAAACAGAATTCTGCCGCCATGCAAATCCCCCTCTTTCACGTGCAGCCCGTTGCCCCGCGAAATAAAAAATCCAGCGCCGTCGAGGATCGCTTGAACGAGATCAATCCCGACCAACTCTCGCCGCGTGAAGCGCTTGAGCTTCTGTATCAGCTTAAAAAAATTGGCGACTAATTACGAGCAGCCTCTTCGGCATCGTCGGCACCGGATGCCGCCTCCCCGGAGAGACGGAACGCCCATTTTGCGACTGGCGGCCCAATTGTCTCCAGCACTGCAACCGCCGCAAACACCAGAACGGCCACCTGCGCCGCTATGGATGGAAGAAGTGCATTCGTGGTTTGCAACAACCCGATTGCCATCCCCGCCATAGGCATAAGCAACATCCCGCTGGCGGACGCCTGACGGAAGTTATAACCCAAAGCGCGACTGGCTCCGATCATACTAAAATACTTAGCCCCGCACCGGACGAGTGGAAACAACAATGCCAACCATCCGGCATTTACCAGTTCTTCGATATGAAGTTTGGCTCCGGCAGTCACAAAGAGGATAATAAAGAAAATATCTTCAGCATAACCGAAGTCGGTTTGCGTAATACGGCGATCATCCTTTTCCAGCCAGCGTATCATGATCCCGAACACCAGACAGGAGAACAAAAACGACATCTGAAAGAGCAACGTGAGACCAAGCGTCGTCATAATCCCCCCCAGCATGAGCGGAAACGTATAATGATGTGTATGGCGGGTCAGATGCCTGGCCAGTGCCATAACCAGAAAGGCCGTTGTGGCTCCGACGATCAGGCCGCCGACGAGCCTATAGAGAGGAATACCAAGAATATCTTGCCATGTGGCTTCGGTGCTATAGAGAGCAAAAGGCAGCGCCATACTAAAAACTATGAACGAGATCAGATTGTTCATAGCCACCAGCATCTTGGTACTGTCGGTAACGGCTCCTTTGGCCCTCATTTCCGTTGCAACATGAACCAGAACGGCTGGCGATGACGAAATTCCGATAGCCGCCACCAATACAGCCACAATGACCGGTGTTCCAAACGCCAGCAGGAGGGCAAGAACCAGAAAAAAAGTTATGGCTGACTCTGCTAATGACGCTAAAGGCAGGCGAATATTCTTGATAATCCATTGTGGATGCAACGAGCAACCGAGCTTGTATAAAATCAGGCCCAATGCGATTTGAACCAGACTTTCGGCCTGCTCAAGAACTTTACCGTCAAAAAGTTCCAGCCCCTCTGGTCCCATTGCAAAACCAACCAGCATGAACCCTGATATTGTCGGCAGCCATGAAATCCTTGAAGTGATTAATCCGGCCACCACCCCCAGAATCATGAATATTCCGAACAAAAGCGGGTAATTGATTGTTAAGGGGATAATCTGGGACAGTATATCTTGAAGCATCACATTGATTTCGTTTAACTTTACAGGATTATACCGCAGACCGGACTGTTTGCCCAGAGATACAGGCTTTTTTTCCGAAGGGCTTGCCAAACGAGGGTAAAATGACTATAAACTCCCATCCATTCGGTACCTTGGGTAGGTGGCAGAGTGGTTGAATGCGCTAGTCTCGAAAGCCCATTATAGCAAATCAAAACACAAAATTATCATTGTAGAACAATATGATAAGGTTATTAACTTTTTCATATTATACTTACACATGTCTTACACACTTTGCTTGCACCAGTTTTTAGAACTAACGAGAGCTAATTATGAGTGAAAGCCACACCCTCATGGACGGTAAAGTCCATATCTATAAACGCGACAACAGTCGCTATTGGCAATGCTCCACCTACATGAATGGACGCAATCACCGCGTCTCGACAAAGGAAGAAAGCCTCACCCTCGCCAAAGACTTTGCCGAAGGGTGGTACATGGCCGCGTATTTGAGTGCGCGGCAAAGAGGCCAAAGTACACGCTTTGACCGGATGCTTAAAACTTTCGGACAATTCGGAGAACATCCCCTTCCCCATACCTCTATAAGGAAAGAACCTCCACAAAAACCAACTGGGCCGACCTTCCGCGAGGCTGCAGAGAAATTTATTGCCGAATACGGCATCATTACAGAAGGGCAACGAAACAAAGAATGGACAGCCCAGCATGAAATGCGGATCAATGTTCACCTCATGCCTTTCTTTGGCGACAAGCCATTAAGTGAAATTTCAGCGGGACTTGTGCAGGAATACCGGATACAGCGCAGCACAAACGGGCACAAAGGCCGCAAACCATCCCGTAGCACGCTGCACCATGAAACTGTGACCTTGCGCCTTGTTCTCAAAACCGCGCACCGTTACGGCTGGATTCAGCAGGTGCCAGATATTTCGCCACCCTACAAAACATCGGGCAAGGTAAAACACCGCGCTTGGTTTTCACCCGAAGAATACAAAATGCTTTATGAAGCCACACGAGACCGCGCCAAAAACACTCCTGATGGACGCTACAAATATGTATGGGAAGATTTACATGACTACGTACTTTTCATGGCCAATACTGGCCTGAGACCTGATGAAGCCGGACGGCTTGAATACAGGGATGTCACAATCGTGACAGACGATGGGACAGGCGAACGCCTTCTTGAAATTGAAGTCCGCGGCAAACGCGGCGTTGGATACTGTAAAAGTATGACGGGTGCTATTCTCCCCTACCAGAGAATGCAAAAACGGCATAACGGCAAACCCACTGACAAAATCTTCGGCAAAACGCCAAGGAATGAAATGAATAAAGTTCTGGAAGACCTTAACCTCAAATTTGATCGTGATGGAAATGTGAGGACGGCTTACAGCCTTCGCCACACTTACATCTGCCTCCGCCTGATGGAGGGCGCAGACATCTACCAGATTGCCAAAAACTGCCGGACAAGCGTCGAAATGATCGAGCAATTCTACGCTGCACACCTCAAAAATACGCTGGACGCATCAGCGATTAACGTCAAAAAAACCGCGAAAAAAGCCAAATAAGTCCAAAGAGTAAGATACACCTTGAAAAACGGTGATTTCTCCACTATAACCGCCGAACAAAGTTTCTTTTAACCCCAAAACCAAGGGTTAAATGCGGGTTGGGCAGGTGGCAGAGTGGTTGAATGCGCCGCTCTCGAAAAGCGGTATGGGTGCAAGCCCATCGAGGGTTCGAATCCCTCCCTGCCCGCCATTTTCTTTTCTCCAAAGAAGCAAATTATTTTTCATTCCGCACAGAATGAAGATTCATCTTTTAAAAAGGTCGGAACCGACTTTTAAGTGCGTTTTCGCTTGCCGAAAAAACGCACCCTAGGCGAACGCCTTCTTCCCTATTTTGAGTTTTATATTTTTCTCCTTATCTGTTAGCCGCAGCCAACTGAAAGGTCATTGAGTCAAAAATTTCTGCATTTTGGTCATACGGTAATCCCTTATTAATTTAGAGGGATTACCCAGATACCTTCTCAAATAAAAGAATAGGGGCTGTACCAGATAACTTGTAAAAGTGTTATATGGACAGGTCATGAGGAAGAGTAGAATAAGCAAAGTAAAACAAGAAAAGCTAATCGAACTTTTTGTTGCTAGATCGACGGGGCGATGCGCTGCCGAATTGGTCGGCGTGAATGTTAAAACAGCATGCTATTTTTACCAAAGACTTCGTGAGCTGATCGCACTTCAAACCGAACGAGAAGCGAACGAAGTCTTTGCCGGTGAAATAGAAGTTGATGAAAGTTATTTTGGCGGACATCGTAAGGGCAATCGGGGGAGAGGTGCTGCGGGTAAAGTTCCTGTATTCGGCCTTTTGAAACGCGGAGGGAAGGTTTACACCAAGATTATTCCTGATGCGTCCGGCACGACACTTATCCCGATTATCGAGAAGAAAGTCATCCCCGACAGCATTGTCTATTCCGATTGTTGGAAGGGATATAATGTGTTGGATGTATCCGATTTTAAGCACTATCGCATCAATCATTCAAAGCTGTTTGCGGATAGACAAAATCACATCAACGGGATTGAGAATTTCTGGAACCAAGCCAAGCGACATTTGCGTAAATTTAATGGTGTTCCAAAGGACAATTTTGGGCTATTTTTGAAGGAATGTGAGTGGCGTTTTAATACCCCCTCTCCAAAACATCAATTAACCCAACTTAAACAATGGGTTAATCAATTTCTTAACTGATTATCTGGTACAGCCCC
>JBPXJO010000029.1:0-19221 GCA_051715325.1 Alphaproteobacteria bacterium
GTGAAACCTTGAACAGACGAGCAGCCTCGCGCTTGCCCATTCCATCTTTTATTAAGCCAAGAACCTTGGCCCTTAATGATACTCCGTATGTCATCCCTCATTCTATCACGTCCGATTATTATCTCAAGTGGCTATATTATATATTTTCGTCCCCGACGCCGGATGTTCTTGGCGTTCCCGAACTTTCGATCCTCCTTCTTCTTGCCCTTGCTTTAAGGCCGATGGTCACGCGGGAGAATTTACCGCTCTGGGGGATGTTCGGTTTTGGTGTTCTGGTTCCTTCCGTCACCGGAGCGCTCTACGGTCATAGTTCGGCTGATATCATCCGGGATGTCGCAGCGGCCGGATTTTTGTTTCTTGTTCTTCTTTACGGGAAAGTTTCTGCCGATCTTGGCTCAAAGCTTGTATGGGCGGTTGCATTGGGCGGTGTGGTGTTCGCCGTGCGGACCATTCTTTCTTACCTTCCTTATCTGACGTCCGGTAATCTTTCGGCGCTCGGGAGCCCGCCTGATCTTCTTTATCTCGCCAATAGTCCCGAAGTGATGTTTGCAGCGCTCTGGTTTCTGGGGCAGGGGCTCTCCGGTATTTGCGCTCCCCATTTCAGACTTCAGACTTTCGGACTTTTAATCGGTAGCGCGCTGTGCGTCCTCGCCATGGCGCTGATGATGCAGCGGGCGGGTATTGCGGTTTTTACCGCGGCTGGCCTTGGGATGAGTTTTTATTTTATCCGGCAATCGCCCCGTGCCCTTGTCCGTCTTTTGGTGTTCTGGATGATCCTTGGTATGGCCTTCTGGCCGTATGCCCATTCTCTCATGAGCGCACTTTTGTGGAAGACCCATGTGGTCGGGCTTAATTCCCGCTATGAGGAATGGATGAGCGTTTTGAGGATCGTTAGCCAAAATTACTCGACATTATTGTTGGGGGAAGGGTGGGGAACCCGCTTCTCCAATCCGGCGGTCGGGGGACTCGATGTTTTGTTTACCCATTCGTTCTTTTCATCGCTGCTGCTTAAGGCCGGATTGACCGGATGCGCCCTAGGGCTGGCCGGAATAGCCCTTATTTTTATCAAGCTTTGGTCGCTTGCGCGGGAAAATGCGCTTTTGGGGTTTGCTCTGTTCTGGCCGCTTTTGATTTCGGTTACCATATATGCCAGCTACAAATCCCTTGGGTTTGGCTTGTTGTTGTTAATAATTTCGGTTTATCCCAATCAAAAACTTGAAAAAAACACCGCACCTGTGGCATAAAAAACCCACTCAATCACAACTGATGGCCGACCGGTTTCCGGAAAAGCCGGATTCGAATGGACGCATGAAGAAACCTTCCGTTTTGTTCATTAACCGTGTTTACCCTCCTGTTAAGGGGGCAACGGGCCGTGTTCTGCGGGATCTGGCGCATGCCTTTGCCAAAGATGGCTGGGATGTTACGGTTTTGACGACCGGCCCGAAAGCCGGTGATTTTACGGACGGTCCTGTCAAACTTCGCCGCGTGAAAGTTAAACCCGGAAAAACCCTGATGGCCTATGCCATGGTGTGGTTTCGCCTTTTGTGGACGGCACTTTTTATGCCGAAGACCCAAATGGTTGTGACCCTTACCGATCCGCCGCTTCTTGTGGTGGCGGGCCGTATTCTCGCGCGGCTTAAAGGGTCCTCCCACATTCACTGGTGCCATGATCTCTATCCGGACATTCTGCCGGTTCTGGGGCTTAATGTTCCGGTGCGGGTGATGAATTTTCTCAAGGCGCTGTCCCGCCGCGCGATGAAATCCTGTGACCGCGTCGTGGTTGTGGGCCGCTGTATGGCGAAGCATCTGGCGTTTACCGGCCTTGATATGTCCAAGGTTACGATTATTCCGAACTGGCCTGATCTCGAGTTGTCGATGCGGAGTAGTGTCAAAAGCGGCGCACCGATCAAGGTCAAAGCAGCGGCGAACGCCAATTTTGTAGCGGAAGCCCGTCGTTTTAAAGGCAGTAAACCGTTTTTTGTCGACGAAAGTCCGAAATTCCGTGTTCTGTACGCCGGAAATCTGGGCCGCGCCCATCCGGTCGGTACAATTCTGGACGCCGCCGCTATGCTGCTTCCCGACCATCCGGAAATTGAATTTGTCTTTGTCGGTGATGGCCCCGGTTACGAGAAAGTCGCCTTGGAGCGTGCTCGCCGCGGCCTCGACAATATCCGTTTGCTTCCGGCTCAACCGACGTCCCGTCTTAAAGAATTGATGGAAAGCGGTGATGTTCATTTGATCAGCATGAAGCATGAAGCCGCCGGAATGCTCGTGCCGTCAAAACTTTATGCCGCTTTGGCTGCCGGACGTCCTTGTATCCTGATCGGGCCGGACCACACCGAGACCGCGCGGGTTATTCGCGAGTATGGCGCCGGACGCATTGTGGCCCAAGGTCAAGCGCGCCAGTTGGCTAAAGATATTTTGAGTTTCCGCGAAGACGGACAAGCTTGGTTCGATGCCCAGACCGGAGCCAGCAAAGCCGGACAGGATTATGCGCCGGTTCGTTCCATTTCGTCGTGGATTAAGAGTGCCCGCGATACTATTCGCTATCGCGTTGCCTAATCCTTCCCGTTAGACTCGTCTTATGACTGCGGGTTCTGCTTCCGAACTGACTTATGGCGACCTTCTCCGGATATTCTGGGGACGCCGCCGGTTTCTTTTTTTATCCATGTTTGCTGGGCTTTTGCTCGCGATTGTCCTGATCTTTATTCTCCGCCCCCAATATGAATGCTGGATGATTGTCGCGCCGCCGCGTCAGGGCGCCGAGAGTCTCAATTTTCTCGCCGATGATCTTCCTCCGGTTCTGGCCCCGTCCAGTCGGCCCATGACCTCCAAGGAAGGCGACTATGTGCGCTTCCAGCAAAGTCTGCGCGGCGCGGCTGTGGCGGGCATATTCCTCAAGCTTGAGGGCGTTCAGCAATCGCTTGCTCAAGCCGCTCCGGTGCGGGGGATGTCAGCGTCGATCTCTACACCCCAGCTTTTATCGGATTATCTTGAACATGATGTGCGTCTTGAACCGGTCTCCGATACCGAAAGCATCCGTCTTGTCTATCGGCACCCTGATCCTCAGTTTGGTGAAAAACTTTTGCGCAATCTGGTCAAGATCGGCGACCAGTTGATCCGCCTTGATGTTCGCAAGGATGTGGATGCGCGCGTGGATTGGCTCAAGCGCGAGCTTAAATCGACTCTCAATCCCGAGCATCGTCAGGCCCTCACGCGCCTTCTGATGGCCGAAGAGCGTCGCCGGATGCTGCTTTCAATCGAGACTCCTTATGCCGTGAGCATTGTGGAAGAGGCAACCTCAAGCCCGCGCCCGATTTATCCGTCCAAAGCTTTGCTTCTTTTGGTGTTCCTTGCGGCTGGGCTTTTTGGCGGCGCGGCTGTTGTTTTGGTTCAGGATCATATAAAGCGCTCGCGCGGGGTTTAACGCCATGGGCATTCCGGTCTCTGTCATTCTGGTGGCACGTCATGAAGCTCTGAGGCTGCCGGCCTGCTTAAAGGCGCTTGAGCGTTTCAATGAAATTTGGGTGGTCGATTCTTCAAGTGATGACGGAACATTGGCCGTTGCCCAATCTTTGGGGGCAAAAACAATAGATTTCCAGTGGAACGGTCATTATCCCAAGAAACGCCAATGGTGCCTTGATCAACTGCCTTTGGTTCATGAGTGGGTTTTCTTTGTCGATGCGGATGAAATTGTTCCGCCTGCACTTGTGGACGAGATTGCCGCTCTATTTACCGAGGGCGGGCCGAAGTGTGATGGCTATTTTGTTACGGGGCTTTATCAGATTGGAGAGAGAATTCTCTGTCATGGTCTTCCAAACCGTAAGCTTACATTGTTCAATCGCCGGAAGTTTTGTTTTCCGGTCGTCAACGACCTTGATATTGACGGCATGGACGAGATCGAGGGGCATTACCAGCCTGTGGCCACACAAAACCATGTCGTTATCGGGCATCTTCAAGAACCTTTGTTTCACTTGGCCTTGGAGGATGAATTCTCTTGGGCGGAGCGGCATAAGGGCTACGCTCATTGGGAAGCACAGATGACCCTTCGTCAAGCGTGGCCCGACGATCCGGTCTGGTGGCGGCAACGTCTGAAGTCTATCTGGCGCGCTCTCCCATTTCGGGCGGAAGTTTACTTTGTTCTGGCTTATATTCTGTTATCCGGCTGGCGAGATGGGGTTTTGGGACGAAAACTTGCAGTTTTGAAATATAAGTATTATAAGTCTATATACATAATTATTAAAAACCAAAAACAGCAGGGACATTAAAATGGCATCACCGCAGACACATTACCAAACCGGTCTTAAAGATTCCCTTTTCAACATTTTTGGTACCGGAGTCGGTTTAGGTGCTCTGGCCTATGATCTGGCCTCTAACGGTATTCGCAGTGCGTTTGGCGCTAAAGCTAAAGAATCCGAGCAAAAGCCACTCATGATCGTGCGCCTTATGGGGTTTGACCACGAATAATCTTCAAGCTTGCACTGTGTAGGAGGTCCGACATGTTTGTGTTTGCAGCTTATGATGCCGGATGCACTCTGGCCCACAAGCTTAAAGGCGGATTTGCTCATGTGGCCCGTACGTTGATCGCCGAAGAGCCGGACTACGAACCCTGTGATCTGGATCTCGCCAGCCGCCTTGTCCGCAATTATCCCGATGTGTTTCAAGGATCTCAATTCCAGAATTTATCAGGCGATGAGATTTCTAAATCTGTGGCGCGCCGTATTTATGTCGCCGAGCGCGAGATGTTTCCTCCTCTGGCCCGCTTTCGAAGCGGTATTGGCAGTGAGTATGATCTGGCCCGCTCGCTTGTTGATCCGCTAGATCACCACGATTTTGTCAGCTCGGTGCCGCACCAGCCGCGCATTCGTTAGTTCGCTTGTTCATTTCTTTTGTTTGCTCAAATGATAAAGGGCCGGACACACTTCGCGCACAGCGCTGGCCAGCTTTTGGCGTAGGGAAATCATTGTGTTGTGAAACAGGCGGGTTCCGTTTTGTTTTCGTGAACGACATTGCTCATGTCGTCCGGTATCGATATTTTTTTGAGAGATGCCGCCGCTTTCAAATACGCAAATTGGCTTATCTATGTAGTGACATGTTCTTGTTTTATTTTTTAGAAAGCGCAAGGTCAGGTCATAGTCGGCGGCAATCCGGAAAGATGTGTCGTAGCGAAGGCTTCCCAATGCCGCGCGGTTATAAAAGATGGATTGATGATGGGTGAATAATCCATTGAGAATGCCGGAATGTGGTTTGGCCCGTTTGTAAAATATGTCTCCGTCCTTGCCTTGTTCCCACGCGTCCCCATAAATCAGGTCGGGATTTTTTTCTGTGATTGCGCCTAGGACTTCATCCAGAATCGTTGGCGTTGAGAACATATCGCCCGCGTTCATAAATATAATGTAGTCGCCGTTCGATTGTTCGATCCCCTTATTCATGGCGTCGTAGATGCCGTTATCGGGTTCGCTAATGATCCGTGCGTTCGCGTAATTGCCAAAGTCGCCTCGTGTGCCGTCGGTCGAGGCTCCGTCAATGATAATCCATTCGTAATCGCGGCTCATTTGGCTTTGGACGGATTGCGCTGTACGCTTCAAGCCATCGCGATTGTTAAAGGTGATGGTGATGATGCTAACTTTAATTTTAGCGGCCATCGGTCAAATCTTCAGCGAAGATCGCGGTGGTGGCCAGATTAGCCAAAATCGCAGTCAGATCCTTTGCGCCGTCCATAAAGGTCAGAGGCTTAGGATCGCGCGGTACGATAATGGTCGAGCCGGGCGGGATCATGTGGGCTTTTGAATTCCATGCGGATACAGCCAAAGGCTGGGCGCTGCCATCAGGAAGAATGACGAAGGCGCGATCGGCGTCGGCGTTAAAGGTAAATCCTCCGGCCTCGTCGATATAGGTGCGCGGCTCTTTACCGCTGCGGAATTTTAGAGAGGCCGGAGAGAGTACTTCACCGGCAACACGCACGGTCAACGGACGTTTTGGAATAAAAATCTTGTCGCCTGATTCGAGAAGGATATCCATATCAGGGTTGGCTTTAAGCATACCGGGATCGGCTTCGACGGTGATGCGTCCTAAAGCTTCGGAGCCTTTCAGTTCGGCAATCAGATCGCGCGCGGTTGAGACTTCTTCATCGGACGGGCGTTTGTCGTCGTCTTTTTGCGCCATTGCGCTCGAGAGTTTGAGCTCAAGGTCGCGGGCTGTGTTTTTAAAACGTTGCTCTTCGCGCAAACGCTCGGATTTGCGCGAGAAGATTGCCCCTTGCGGGTAGGCTTGTTCGGTAATGCCGCCCGCGCGCTCCAGTAGTTTGCCCAGTGTGTCGCCGGGGAGAAGGTCATAGGTTCCGGGGTTTTTAACTTCGCCGACCAGAACCACGTGTGTGTCCTCGACGCGGCGGAATTTCTGATTGATGCGAATCGTGTCGCCCGGATTAAGCGTGATCCGGCTAGCCGGCGTTGTGGCCAGATTGATATTAACGCGTTTATGCTGGTCGTCGGCTAAAGGCTGGGTGATCTCGATGTTCCCGAGGCTGGCTTCAAACGACGGGCCGCCTGCTACTGCTAGGAGCGATTCGAGAGTGGTGCTCGGGGCAATCGGGTAAGAGCCGCTTTGCCGTACCGAGCCGCGAATAAAGACCGAATGTTCCAGCAAGAAATCCGAAAGGCCATTTTTGTCGCCCTGCGCCGTATCATCTTCTTTTTCTTCGTGATCGTTGCTATCCGAAAGGCTAGCGAGTTTCAGCTCGGTTGATTTGGTGGCCGAATTCGGGCTTCCCAGTGATTTGATCTCTTGTCGGGAAAAGAGAATTACGCGGTCTGATTCGTGGAGTTTCCGGTTGTCCTCGCCTTCGATGATTTGTTTGGGCGAGAATATAATGAGCTCGCGGGTCAGAAGGTTCGTGTTCCAGCGTTCAATTACACCGATTAACGGATAAATATCCGGTCCGAGAACCGACTGGTTTGATAACAGGGCCGATAAAGTCGGCGTATCTTTTAGGGCGTAAAGACCGTCAGCGCGCGCATGACCGACGAGTTCGATAGAGCCGGCGCGTTTCTCTTGCGGTTTTCCGACCATCAAGGCGTCGCCGTCTTTAAATAGTTTCTGATTCGAATCGGTAACCTCGCTGGTGCGATCCTGTCCGCTCTCGTCGGGAGAGAGGCGGATGTAACGAGTGAGGCCGGGGGCTAAGGGTCCGCCAGCAAAGAGAAGAACATCATCAAGGGAGAGAATCTGGCTGCGGCTTTCCGGCTCGCTGCTTGACTGGGCCAGTGTTTGTCGCGCCGGAAGGATTTCATAGATTCCCGCCCGTTTGACGGCGCCGCTAATCGCGATTGTCGGGCCGATTGGGCCGACCAGAATGCGGTCGCCATCGCGAAGCCTCATATCGGATAGGTTTGAACCGTAAATCAGCATCCCGTAAAGGTCGACGTTTGTACTCTCGGTATTCCGTATCAGCCGGATTTGGCGGAGCGTTCCGGTTTTAAGGACGCCGCCCGTGGCATTCAAGGCATCCATAACGGTTGCGTAGGATGATAGGCCGATATCCCCCGGTTTTCCGACATTGCCGGTGACCGAGATTGAAATGCGCCGTGTTTTATTGAGGGAGAGAAAAACTTCGGTGTTGTAGTAATCCCCCATCATCGATTCGACTTCTTTGCGAACCTCGCCCAACGTGCGGCCTTCGGCGGGAACGGGGCTGAGTGTGCTGATCACCAGCCGTCCGTTTTCATCAACGACCACTACGGATGACTGGTTTTCTTGTCCGCGGATGAGGACCGATAATTCATCACCGCGTCCGAGAATGTAACTCTCTTGGGCTTCGCCTGTTTTTTCATTCTCTACTTTCGAATTTGAAAATGTATATCCGAACTGTTCAAGAGGGGTTTCGATGCGATCGGCATAATAACGCTCGAGCGACGATGGGACTCTTTTGAATGAGGCGGCGGTCTTTATCTCGGCCTCTGGTTCAGTTTTATTGCCCGCGAGCAATTTGTCCATTTGGTCGTCTGAAAGCGAATCGGATTTGAGAAGAACCGAATCGACGGCTATGTCCGAAGGATCAAGCCATGCGAGGGCTGCATCTTTGTCCGCGTTGGCTTTGGCATACCCTTGTGTGCATGGTGATAGGGCCACCATGGCTGATGTTGTCATCATGAGAAGGGCGCTTTTGGGCGTCATGTAAGGCACAAGAGATGAGGTATCGCGATATTGCGGCTTCAGAATAAGGGAACAGGAGCTAGGGGAATAGCCCCTTGTTTCCTTTATAAACAGGGATTTAAACCCACTTCAGCCCATATTTTACGAAATATATTGCTTTTATTTATTAAACTTTGATATTATTAAAAATATATGATATATTTTTTAAATAAATTAAACATGACTAGGGGAAATTCAATGATTAAGTGCCCAATATGTCAGAATCAGCTCCAAATCAGTCAATTCAGCTGTTCGTCGTGCCGCACATCGTACGAAGGGCATTTCGTTTTGCCGCGTTTGGCCCGCATGAGCAAAAATGACCGGCAGTTGGCCGAAGCCTTTTTGTTTGCGGGGGGAAACCTTAAAGATTTGGCCGAGCATCTGGGAATCAGCTACCCAACCGTCCGTAAACAAGTAGATGCGATGATGGATGCTTTGCGCCAGTTGCGCGATGAAGATCAAAAACATATCGAACAAATTATGTCCGATATGGAGGCTGGCCGCGTGAGCGGTAGCGAAGGTTTACGTTTAATCAAGGAGATCAATGGTGAATTATGAGGATCGTATAGCCGCGATGGCGGCTGCGGGGCGGATTAGTCCCGATCAGGCGAGTGACATGATTAATTCGGTCAAAGACGTCACGCGAAAGGTTGCTGTGACGTATAACCGCAAGCGACTTCCTGTTGCCGGCGGGGCGGTAGCGGCGATCGTCTTTGGCCTTGCGGCTTATATGCTATTTGGAGGGGACCCCGCGCCCCAAATGGACACTATTCAACATGTCGATGCAGTACTCAATAATCCAAACGAGGTAGGAACTATGAATCACGGTACAACAAAAACTATCAGTGTAATTGTTTTGCTTTTGCCGCTGGTGGCATCACTCTTGGCCTTTATGGGCTTTTACAATGGCTTAGTTGACCGCGAAGAAGCTGTATTTTCCTCATGGTCGCAGGTCGAGAGTAATTACCAGCGTCGCGCCGACCTTATTCCCGGATTGGTTAGTGCTGTTCGGTCTTATATGAAGCACGAGAGCGACGTCGTCGGACGTGTTGCGGCTTCACGGTCGCCTGATGATCTTGAGGCTGCGCTTAAGTCCCTTGAGGAGTCACAAAAGGCAGCGGATGGCGATTTGAAAAAAGCGCAAGGGTCCGCAGCGGAGCAAGCGCTTCAAGATGATGCGGTATTAATGCAGATAGCGGCGTCCCAGAAAACTGTCGGTGATCAATTGACGAGAGTTATGGGACTTGTTGAAGCCTATCCGAATATGCGCTCGGCTGATAACGTCCTTACTTTGCAAGATCAGCTTGAGGGAAGCGAGAACCGCATTAACGCTGCGCGTATGGTCTTCAATGAAACGGTGCAGGATTATAACGCCTCCATTCGCCGTATGCCGGGTTCGCTTGTGGCAGGCTTTGGAAACTTCAAACGAAAAGCGTATTTCGAATCCGATAAAGGTGCTGAAAAAGCTGTTCCTGTAAATTTGGACTAATCGTCACAACACTATTCAACGCAGGGGTCGCTATTATGGTGCAACGGTTCCAGGGTTCAAAGAAAGCATATGCGTTTGCAGGAGGGCTGATTGTTTTGGGCTTTGGGGCCGTGGCCCTGATGGGTGGGACATTTAGAGCTGGCGAGGTTGGCTTCAAGAATATTCTTGCCGGTACGGCGCTCTCGTCGCCGGTTCATGATGCGCAGAACTATTTACCAAGTGAGGATGCCGCGCAGATTAACCAGACACATCGCAGGCTCATTAAAGACTATGATATCGACTATCATGTTGTGATCTCTTCTTTGGAGAGTGAGAGTATAGAAGAGGCGGCCCGTCAGGCATTCGAAGAATATAATGTTGGTGAGGGCAGCTTGCGCGGTAGTGGGCTTTTGCTGTTGATTGATCCTCGGCACAATCAGGTGCGCCTTGAAGTCTCGAAGGGGTTGGACGCCGTTTATACGGATGCGTTTGTATCCTACATACAGCATAGGCAGATGATTCCGTTTTTTAAGACGGGGCAAGTTGCACGCGGAATTGAAGCTACAACCGAAATGATTTTTACGCGGGCACAAGATGCTGTGGCCGGAAACCAATTTGTTCCGCCGTTAGATGCGCAAGCAATCGGAGCCGGTGTCAGTAATCCGGCCCATATCGGGGAAGGGGATGATCGTACCTTCCGTCAAAGGGAGGATGTTGTTGCCGCGGATCAGAGCGGACCTCTTCAGGTTCTTCAGTCTTATCAGACTGCTCTTGAGGCGCGTAATGGCAATCCCGAACTCTCCATATATTCGAGTGACACTAAAGATCTTTTGAAAAAATGGACCGTTACTCCGGCGCAGATGGACAACGAGGCCGTGTCTTTGCGCAAATGTTCGACTGGCGATGTCCGGATCTCCGGTGTCTACGCTGTCATCCGTCGGCCTATGCAGGAACGTCAGTGCCCTCCTTACTTCTTTGTTTTTGAGGATGGGGCTTGGAAACTCGAGTTTTCAATACTTCAGTCCGCTATAAGGTTTAATCACAATAACGAGTGGCATTTCGATTTCAGCAACTGGAACCCGCAAAAGCGTGATTGCGTATGCCATTATATGTTCGCATTTGATGATTGGTCGCTTAATCGCAGTGGTTATCCTGTATCGACCAAGAAGTTCCGCTGGAATATGCGTGTAGCCACATATGAGGGGCAGAAAACAATAATTGAGGCTGTTGGCCCCGATTCCCCGGCATTCCGGCTGGGTTTTAGGGGCGGTGATCGCATTATTCGTTGGGAAAACATTGATAATCCCGACCATAGAGAGGTCTTTGATCGTATGGACCGTCTGGAGGATGGAGAAAAGTTCAGTGTTATTATTGAGCGAGGCGGCCAGAGACTGGTGGTTTCCGGCGAAGCCCCCAAAAAGCTTGAACAATAAGTCTATTAATTTCAATGACTTAAAAAAATAATGCAAAAAATTCATTTTTTTTAAAAAAGTTGTTTGACATTCAAAAATCACCCGTATATAAAGCCGCTCTCTGCAGCGCTGAGGTGCTTGAAAAAGCAAACAAAACCAACGCGCTGACCCAAAAATAAATTGTAAAAAATTTAAATTTGGGGGTTGACGACGAAATAGCAAACCGCTATAGTCCGCAAACCTAAACGAAACGAGAAACGAATACGGATCTCGGTGACGCAATCGCCGAAAAGTGATTATGCGTCGTGGTTATTGAACATCGTGAAAACGAAGCAAATAGAGAAGATTCGCAGGCAGCAGTAGCGTGATTATCGTCACGTTGTTATATGATCTGTTGTTTTGCGCAATCTGCTCACGCAGACCTATTTATTTTCGAATAAATAGTGTTACGCAAGATGCAGGTCTTAAATTAATTTACTTGAGACAAAAATAGTGATGTTTTTGAAATCATGGATTCAAACTTGAGAGTTTGATCCTGGCTCAGAACGAACGCTGGCGGCAGGCCTAACACATGCAAGTCGAACGCCCCGCAAGGGGAGTGGCCCACGGGTGAGTAACGCGTGGGAACGTGCCCTTCAGTACGGAACAACGTCGGGAAACTGACGCTAATACCGTATAATATCTCCGGATCAAAGATTTATCGCTGAAGGATCGGCCCGCGTCTGATTAGCTAGTTGGTGAGGTAACGGCTCACCAAGGCTACGATCAGTAGCTGGTCTGAGAGGATGATCAGCCACACTGGGACTGAGACACGGCCCAGACTCCTACGGGAGGCAGCAGTGAGGAATATTGGACAATGGGCGCAAGCCTGATCCAGCCATGCCGCGTGAGTGATGAAGGCCCTAGGGTTGTAAAGCTCTTTCGACGGGGATGATAATGACCGTACCCGTAGAAGAAGCCACGGCTAAATTCGTGCCAGCAGCCGCGGTAATACGAATGTGGCAAGCGTTGTTCGGAATCACTGGGCGTAAAGAATGCGTAGGCGGCTTGACAAGTCAGGAGTGAAATCCCAAGGCTCAACCTTGGAACTGCTTTTGAAACTGTCTTGCTAGAGTCCCGGAGGGGTTGGCGGAATTCCGAGTGTAGAGGTGAAATTCGCAGATATTCGGAGGAACACCAGTGGCGTAGGCGGCCAACTGGACGGGAACTGACGCTGAGGCATGAAAGTGTGGGGAGCAAACAGGATTAGATACCCTGGTAGTCCACACCGTAAACTATGTGTGCTAGTTGTTGGATAGCTTAGCTATTCAGTGACGGAGCTAACGTTTTAAGCACACCGCCTGGGAAGTACGGCCGCAAGGTTAAAACTCAAAGGAATTGACGGGGACCCGCACAAGCGGTGGAACATGTCCTTTAATTCGTAGCAACGCGAAGAACCTTACCTACCCTTGACATGCCAGTTGGGATTTCCAGAGATGGATTTCTTCATTTAGTTGGACTGGACACAGGTGCTGCATGGCTGTCGTCAGCTCGTGTCGTGAGATGTTGGGTTAAGTCCCGCAACGAGCGCAACCCTCGTCGTCTGTTGCCATCATTCAGTTGGGCACTCAGATGAGACTGCCGGTGATAAGCCGGAGGAAGGTGGGGATGACGTCAAGTCATCATGGCCCTTACGGGTAGGGCTAGAGACGTGTTACAATGGTGGTGACAGTGGGTCGCAAGGTCGCGAGGCCAAGCCAATCCCAAAAAGCCATCTCAGTTCGGATTGTACTCTGCAACTCGAGTACATGAAGTTGGAATCGCTAGTAATCGTGGATCAGCACGCCACGGTGAATACGTTCCCGGGTCTTGTACACACCGCCCGTCAAGTCATGGGAGTCGGTTTTGCCTGAAGGTAGTGCGCTAACCGCAAGGGGGCAGCTAACCACGGCAGGGCTGGTGACTGGGACTAAGTCGTAACAAGGTAGCCGTTTCGGAAGGAGCGGCTGGATCACCTCCTTTCTAAGGACGTTGATGGTTTTTATGTCTGCTGCTGCCGGCGTATCTTCTCTTAGTAATGCTTCGTTTTAAGACGTTATGGGCTAGTAGCTCAGCTGGTTAGAGCACACCCCTGATAAGGGTGAGGTCGGTGGTTCGAGTCCACTCTGGCCCACCATGTCTACCTAAACTTGGGCCCTTAGCTCAGCTGGGAGAGCGCCTGATTTGCATTCAGGAGGTCAGGAGTTCGATCCTCCTAGGGTCCACCAGGTATGCCAGTCTTTCTGCAAACGCAGGTTCTGCGTTTGGATGAAGACTGAAGTCTTCGTTTCTTAAACATCGTGAATAATTGAATAACATAATAGGTTCTTGTTCCTAACGAGCCGTTAGGAATGAGAAATTTTTTGTCAAGATCGAGAAAAAACTGAGAATCGAGAACATCATACGCAGCGGATTTATCCCTGCGCGTGATTTAGAATTCAAGCGTTAAAGTGCATCTGGTGGATGCCTTGGCGGTCAGAGGCGATGAAGGACGTGGTACGCTGCGATAAGCGTCGGGGAGCTGTGAACAAGCTTTGATCCGACGATCTCCGAATGGGGGAACCCACCACTTATGTGGTATCCCTTACTGAATACATAGGTAAGGCGAAGCAAACCAGGGGAAGTGAAACATCTCAGCACCCTGAGGAAAAGAAATCAACCGAGATTCCCTTAGTAGTGGCGAGCGAAAGGGGAACAGCCCAGTAGTTGTTCTGTAATAATTGGAAGTCGTTGGAAACCGACGCCATAGACGGTGATAGCCCGGTACAAGTAAAAAGCAGAATGACTCTTGAGTAGGGCGGGACACGTGAAATCCTGTCTGAATATAGGGGGACCATCCTCTAAGGCTAAATACTACTGACCGACCGATAGTGTACCAGTACTGTGAAGGAAAGGTGAAAAGCACCCCAAGCGGGGAGTGAAACAGACCTGAAACCGGATGCATACAAACAGTAGGAGCGGACTTGTTCCGTGACTGCGTACCTTTTGTATAATGGGTCCGCGAGTTAGTCTTGCATGCGAGCTTAAGCCGTTAGGTGTAGGCGTAGGGAAACCGAGTCTGAATAGGGCGAGAGTATGCAGGATTAGATCCGAAGCCCGGTGATCTAGCCATGGCCAGGTTGAAGTTGCAGTAACATGCAATGGAGGACCGAACCGGTAGTTGTTGAAAAAACTTCGGATGAGCTGTGGTTAGGGGTGAAAGGCCAATCAAACCGGGTAATTGCTGATTCTCCGCGAAAACTATTTAGGTAGTACGTCGTGTCTTACCTTCGGGGGTAGAGCACTGGATAGACTAGGGGGTAGCAATATCTACCAAATCTAACCAAACTCCGAATACCGAAGAGTACAATCACGGCAGACAGACAGTGGGTGATAACGTCCATTGTCGAGAGGGAAACAACCCAGACCTACAGCTAAGGTCCCCAAATCGTAGTTAAGTGTAAAAGGAAGTTGGACTTCCATGACAACCAGGAAGTTGGCTTAGAAGCAGCCATCTTTTAAAGAAAGCGTAATAGCTCACTGGTCTAAATAAGAGGTCCGGCGCCGAAGATGTACCGGGGCTAAAACTACGTACCGAAGCTTAGGATGCACTTAGTGCATGGTAGCGGAGCGTTGTGTAAGTCTGTGAAGGGTTATCGTGAGGTAGCCTGGAGATATCACAAGTGAGAATGCGGACATGAGTAACGATAAACAGAGTGAGAAACTCTGTCGCCGAAAATCCAAGGTTTCCTGTCCAAGGTTAATCCGGGCAGGGTAAGCCGGCCCCTAAGACGAGGCTGAAAAGCGTAGTCGATGGGAACCAGGTTAATATTCCTGGGCCTGCTGGAAGTGACGGTGGCCGAAAGCTGTATACTCTTATTGGATTGAGTATGCAGCCTGGGACATCCAGGAAATAACTCCAGCGTATAGACCGTACCCTAAACCGACACAGGTGGATTAGTAGAGTATACTTAGGCGCTTGAGAGAACGGTGTTGAAGGAACTCGGCAAATTACATGCGTAACTTCGGGATAAGCATGCCCTATCGAAAGGCAACTTTTGGTAGGGGGCACAAACTAGGGGGTGGCGACTGTTTACCAAAAACACAGGGCTCTGCGAAGATGTAAATCGACGTATAGGGTCTGACGCCTGCCCGGTGCCGGAAGATTAAGAGGAGGGGTTAACGCTCTGAATCGAAGTCCCGGTAAACGGCGGCCGTAACTATAACGGTCCTAAGGTAGCGAAATTCCTTGTCGGGTAAGTTCCGACCTGCACGAATGGCGTAACGATCTCCCCACTGTCTCCAACACCGACTCAGTGAAATTGGATTCCCCGTGAAGATACGGGGTTCCCGCGGTCAGACGGAAAGACCCTATGAACCTTTACTATAGCTTTGCAGTGGCATTACGATTGTCATGTGTAGGATAGGTGGGAGGCTTTGAAGTCGGTACGCCAGTATCGATGGAGCCAACGTTGAAATACCACCCTTGACCTTCGTGATGTCTAACCAAGCTCCATTATCTGGAGTTGGGACCCTGCATGGTGGGTAGTTTGACTGGGGCGGTCGCCTCCCAAAGTGTAACGGAGGCGCGCGATGGTAAGCTCAGGACGGTTGGAAATCGTCTTCAAGAGTGCAATGGCATAAGCTTGCCTGACTGCGAGACTGACAAGTCGAGCAGAGCCGAAAGGCGGTCATAGTGATCCGGTGGTTCCTCATGGAAGGGCCATCGCTCAACGGATAAAAGGTACTCTAGGGATAACAGGCTGATAGCGCCCAAGCGTCCCCAGCGACGGCGCTGTTTGGCACCTCGATGTCGGCTCATCTCATCCTGGGGCTGGAGCAGGTCCCAAGGGTATGGCTGTTCGCCATTTAAAGAGGTACGTGAGCTGGGTTCAAAACGTCGTGAGACAGTTTGGTCCCTATCTGCCGTGGGTGTAGGATACTTGAGAGGAGCTGTCCTTAGTACGAGAGGACCGGGATGGACACACCTCTGGTGTACCAGTTGTTCCGCCAGGAGCAGCGCTGGGTAGCTATGTGTGGACGGGATAAACGCTGAAAGCATCTAAGCGTGAAGCCTCCCTCAAAACTAGGTATCCCTATCAGAGCCGTGGAAGACTACCACGTTGATAGGCCGGATGTGGAAGAGTAGTAATACTTGCAGCTAACCGGTACTAATTGCTCGATCGGCTTGAATTCTCACGCCATGGCCTACGGGCTACGGCTAACAACATATCATGCGCAGCGGTAATTCCGCTGTTGTTATCGACCTCTAATTGATTTTGACAAAAACCTGCTGTGTTTCGATGACTTGGTGACTTTACCAAGTGTGAAACACGCCATCCCATCTCGAACTGGAATGTGAAAAACCTTCGGGCCGATTGTACTATGTCTCAAGGCATGGGAGAGTAGGTCGTTGCCAAGTCTTCGAAGCACAGTAGAATGTTATTCAATTGTCACAACGTTTCAAATTACCTCGCTTAGGCGGGGTTTTTTGTTGTTGTGGATTACTTGAGTTTCTCTTTATGCGATCTTCTTATGGACTTCCCAGCTCATCAAGAGGTTGTTATTCTTCGGGACATTTTTTCGTGTTTTTATAAGGAACAATTGTGTGTGGGATAGCCGGTATTCTGGTCAAAGATAGACATCAAGCTGATGTATCCACGACCATGCTTCATAGTATGCGCGATTCCCTTGTGACGCGTGGCCCTGATGGTGCCGGAATTTATGTGACAACAGGTGTGGGGTTTGTTCATACGCGCCTTTCGGTTATAGATATCGAACAGGGAGCCCAGCCACTTGAAGACTCTTCTGGCTGCGTTGTCATTTTTAATGGGGAAATTTATAATTATCTTGAGTTGCGCGAACAGCTTGCCGCTCAATACGAATTCCGGACTCATTCGGATACAGAAGTTATTCTGGCGCTTTATCATTGCTACGGCCAGGACTTTGTTCAACATCTTCGTGGAATGTATGCGATCGCACTCTACGATCCAACGCATGAGCGCATGATATTAACGCGTGATCCATTTGGAATAAAGCCGCTCTATGTTTTCGAGTCGGCTACGGAGCTTGCATTTTCATCCGAGATTAAAGCTTTGACCCGTTCCGGCTGTGCGTCTTCGGACATTGATTATGGCCGCGTGCGGCAGATCTTGACGGGAAATTTTGTGCACGGGGTGGATACAGTCTATCCAAACGTAGGTCGCCTGGCGCCCGGTGAAATGAGGATTTACGAGCAAGGGCGCTGCATCGCTAACCATCGTCATAGCTATATAAACTCAAGCATTTACAGCGAGCTCACCGAGCCGAGTGCTTTGACGAATATTGATCGAATTTTGAATGATTCGGTGATGATGCACAGCCGATCGGATGTCGGGTTTGGCTTATTTTTGTCTGGCGGTGTCGATTCGTCGGTCCTTATGCATCTTCTTGCTCGACAGCACAAAGGGGCCGATCCCATTAAAACCTATACCGCTTTTTTTGATGTCAGCGGCTCATCGACGAATGAAATGCAAATGGCCCGTCATATTTCAAGTGCTTGTGGCGGCGCTATGCGTGAAGTTTTGTTTGGTGTTGACGATTTCCGGACATTATTGCCGCAGATTGCGGCGTATATGGATGACCCTGTGACAGACTATGCGGTTCTTCCAACATGGAAATTGGCTTCTGTCGCGGCCACGGAACAGAAAGTAGTTTTGTGCGGCGAAGGGGCCGATGAGCTGTTTGCCGGATATGGCCGCTACAAAGATTATTGGTGGCGACGCAAACGCAGGACTCCAAGCGTAGAGGGAGCACTGCAAAGCTGGAGTAATTTACAGCGCAAGCAGGCTCACGATATTCAAGGGTACTTGCCTAATGATCTTTTGGTAAAACTTGATACATGCCTCATGGCTCATGGTTTGGAAGGGCGAACCCCATTTCTTGACCGTGATGTGGCCCGGTTTGCGTTCTCTTTGCCGGACCGACTCAAAATACGAGGACGTCATGGCAAGTATATTTTGAAGAAATGGCTTGAGTCGGTTCTTCCGGATGCCAAGCCATTTCATCGTAAGCGCGGTTTTACGGTTCCGGTTGGCGAGTGGATTGCTCAGGATGGGGCAGCGCTCTCGGATGTTTTGACCCAAAACCATTTCCTCAAGGAATTGCTGACAACCAATGAGCTGCACGATCTTCCGTCGATGCTTCGTCATGAAAAAGGAGCCAAAGAGTGCTGGCGTCCGCTCTATCTGGCGCTCTGGCACACGGGCCGTAAAAACAGTCTTGATTTCAAAGGGTTGCCCCCAATTCTCGATGCTCTGGCCGACTAAATAACCTTTTGCCTTCTATCAGGGCTTCTGTTACAAAAATCCTCATGCGCCCGTAGCTCAGCTGGATAGAGCGTTGCCCTCCGAAGCTGGGAATCGCGGCTACCGGACCCGGAAATCACACAATCTTTTCAAATAGTTCGGCGACAAGACACCAGCCCGAACGTGCATTGCTGCTTCGGTCGGCACTAGCGCGCCACAGCTATCGCCTCCCGATTGCTGTCGAGGTCCGTTATGATCTCAACAAAGCGCGCGGCCAAACGGGTTAAAGGGCGGCTCCGCACGGTCATAAGGCATATGGTGATTGGCAGCTCCGGCGTGACTTCAAGTCTGACGAGTCCCTCGAAGCGTTGGACCTGCGTTAGGAGGCTATCGATAAGAATTACGTCTCCTTGCCGAGCGAGCAGATGCGCAGCCGAAATGCTGTATGGCACTGTCATAAAGGGCGCATAGTCGAGGCCAGACTGCTCGTAGGCGCGAGCGATGAGCCAGCCCAGTGGCGACTTTTCTCGATCGAAACAGATGAGGCGCCGTTCCTGAAGCTCAGCCAGACCGATCGTCCCGCGAAGGGCAAGCGCATCGTCTTCTCGAACGAGAGCGATGATTGACGCTTCAGCGAGCGGCGTCAGGGCGATGTCATCTGTGACGCGCGGAGAGAACATCACACCGAGATCGGCCGTGCCATTCGACAGCTCGGTCGGCGCGTCGCCCATGATCAACTCGATGCGCGCCTTTGGATACTCGGTGACGAGCCGGCGGATGCCCTGCGCGATTAGGCCCTGTCCGATACTCGGCGTCGAGGCGATGCGCAGCGGGAGCGCGCGTCCCGACCGAAGGTCTCCAACGA
>JBPXJO010000030.1:0-18515 GCA_051715325.1 Alphaproteobacteria bacterium
CTCCTCCTTGACCTGAAAGATTTGCGTGCGTTCCTGACGTATGTCGCGGATCATGCCGATACGATCTCCAAAGAATATGGACAAGTGGCCGGGGCATCGGTCGCGACCATCCAAAGGGCGCTTCTTCGTCTTGAGCAGCAGCACGCCGATCAATTCTTTAGCGAACCTGTTTTGAAGCTATCCGATCTGATGCGGGTTTCTTATGACGGGCGCGGATTTATCAGTCTTTTTTCGGCGAATAAACTCATGGAAACGCCGCGGCTTTATGCGACGTTCTTGTTATGGCTTTTATCCGAACTGTTTGAAGATTTGCCTGAAGTGGGAGATGCCGATAAGCCGAAACTGGTGCTTTTCTTTGATGAAGCGCATTTGCTCTTTACCGATATGCCGAAAGCGCTTCTCGAGAAGATCGAACAAGTCGTGCGTCTGATCCGCTCGAAAGGTGTCGGGGTTTATTTTGTGACCCAGAACCCGACCGATGTTCCGGATCGTGTGTCGGGGCAACTCGGACACCGTATCCAGCACGCGCTTCGTGCTTTTACACCGGCGCAGCAGAAAAATATTCAAGCGGTTGTTGACGGGTTCCGTCCCAATCCGGCGCTTGATGTTGCGGCGGTCGTTCAGGAATTGGCGGTTGGTGAAGCACTTGTTTCTCTTCTGGGGGATAAGGGCGAGCCATCGGTGGTCGAGCGTGTTTTGATCCGTCCGCCATCATCGCGGCTTGGGCCAGCGGATGCGGCGACTGTGGCGCGTTTTATCCAGAATAGTCCGGTCGGCGATATTTATACTACGGCGGTTGACCGCGAGTCCGCTTATGAGCTTCTATCCAAACGCGCAAGCGAATCGCGCGGCGGAACGGCCCGTCACGGAAATGATTACGCGGACGAGGCGGATGCGTTGTTCGGCGGTAAAAAGGCGGCCCGCGGCTCTACACCTTCCGAACCTAAGGCCCCACGCGAGTCAAACCGGCAAGGTGTTGGCGAGGCGTTGGTCAAGTCGGTGGTGCGTGCGGTTGGCTCTTCGGTCGGTCGGCAGATTGCTCGCGAAGTGATGCGCGGGGTTCTCGGTGGGCTAAGCCGCCGCTGATCGTTTGATGATTTAAATATCGATACGGCTGCCGAGTTCCATGACGCGTTTGCTTGGCAGGTTGTAATAGTCGGCTGCCGAGGCTGCATTTTTCGAGAGCCATGAGAAAATATATTCACGCCAGATCGCCATGCCCGGAATGCTGGTCGGGATGATGGTTTCCCGTCCGATGAAATAGGTCACAGAGTCAGCGTCGATTTTAAGGCCATGAATATGCTCTTTGGCAAGCTCGCGCGGGATGTTGATGTCATCCATAAATCCGTAACGGATGGTAATACGATAGAAATCCTGCCCGAGATTGACAACATGGATGCGGTCTTCTTCGTGGACGTAGGATTTTTCTTCCACCTGTACGTTGAGGAAATAGTTGGTCTGGTGCAGAACCTTGTTGTGGCGCAGGTTAAGGAGGAGCGGAACCGGAATACCTTCATTGAGGTTGTACATGAAGATAGCGGTTCCGGGGACGCGGGTGAAGTTGTCGCAATAATCGCGGAAGAAGACATCCACCGGCATGGATTCACGCCTCAGATGCTGTAAGACCAGTTGGCGGCCACGCTTCCATGTGGTGAGCAGAATGAAAATGATGAGGCCGACGAGTAGCGGGAACCACCCCCCATGAACGATCTTGGTGCTGGTCGCGAGGAAGAAGGACGAGTCGATTGTCAGCAGGAGCGCAAGCATGGCTAATCCGAGCGGTTTTTTCCAGTGCCAGACTTTAAAGACAACGATGCTGAGGAGTAGTGTGTCAATCAACATGGTTCCGGTCACGGCGACACCATAAGCGTGGGCCAGATTGCTCGATGATTTGAAGGTGATGACCAGCAGGAAAACGAAGAACATCAGCATCCAGTTGATAAATGGAATATAGATTTGTCCGATTTTATCGTCCGAAGTGTGGATGATCGACATCCGCGGCAGGTAGCCGAGCTGGATGGCTTGCTGGGTAACCGAGAAAGCTCCCGAGATTACGGCCTGCGACGCAATGATGGTGGCGAGTGTCGCCATAATCAGCATGGGCCAGTTCATCCAGTCGGGGGCCATCATAAAGAACGGGTTTTCCAAACCTTCCGGTGATGAGATAATAAACGCGCCTTGACCGAAATAGTTGATCATCAAAGCCGGAAAGACGAGCGCTCCCCATGCGATCCGGATGGGAGACTTCCCGAAGTGACCCATATCGGCGTAGAGCGCTTCGGCGCCGGTCATGGCCAGAACGACGCTCCCGAGGGTCAGGAAGGCATAGATTTTGTCTTCCATGAAGAAGGAGACGGCATACCACGGGTTGACAGCTTTGAGGACAAACGGGTTATCGATAATGTTGATGATCCCGAGAATGGTCAGCATCAAAAACCAGACACACATGATCGGGCCGAACAATGTACCGACATTTCCGGTTCCGATTTTCTGGAATGAGAAAAGGAACGCCAGAATAAGGATCGTGATCGGCAAAACGTACGGGGTTAGCGTTGGGGCTGCGACTTCAAGACCTTCAACAGCGGACATCACCGAGATGGCCGGAGTAATCATGCTATCGCCATAGAAAAGAGCGGCGGCGAAAATCCCGAGGACCGGAACAATGAACGACCATTTCATGCCGTGGGAAAAACGGTTGGCAAGAGCGAAGAGCGAGAGGCTTCCTCCTTCGCCTTTGTTGTCGGCATTGAGCATCAGGTAAACATATTTGAGCGATACCGAAATCATCACCGACCAGAAGATCAGCGAGAGAACACCGAGGATGTGCGCGGCGTCGGCGGCGAATTTGGCGCCGAGGAACGATTCTTTGAATGCGTAAAGCGGACTGGTTCCGATATCGCCGTAAACGACCCCGATGGCGCCAATCACCATTTTGGTCAGGTTGCTTTTTTCCATAGTAGCTGTATGTGAGGTCATCGGTCGGGCGTTCGGGTTATAAGCAGCGAAGGATCAGGTTCTAAAGATCAAAGAGGCGGCCGATTTGGCGCTGCGCTATTATATGGCGAAGCTCGTTTGGCTCCAAGCCCTTATTTCGCAGTTCTTTGAGAGTTAGACTTTTGTCCCGTTTGGCAAAACGTCGTCCATCCGGTCCCACCAGAAGTGGATGATGATGGTAAGTTGGTACAGGAAACCCGCAAATTTCCTGTAATAGGCGGTGAATATGGGTGGCGAAAAACAGATCTTCTCCTCGGGTGATGTGCGTTATTCCCTGAAGGGCATCGTCGTAGGTAACGCAGAGATGGTAGCTGGCGGGGGTGTCTTTCCGCGCCAAAACCATATCGCCGATGGCTTCGCGCAGGATTTCGGGCGTGGTTTCCTGCGGCCCTTTTACGGCATCACGCCATTTTAAAGCTTTGTGTCCGGTTTGAGCGAGGGCTTCTTCGAGGTTCAGACGGATGGCGTACGGCGTTCCGGCCTCCATTTGCTCTCTTTGCTCTACTGGGCTTAAATGGCGGCAATGTCCGGGGTAGATCAGGCCGTTTGGTCCGTGCTGGGCGGACTGCGCGTTTTCACTCTCTTGCGCAATATCTTTGCGCGTGCAGAAGCAGGGGTATGTGAGGCCCCGCGCGGCGAGAGTCTCCAAATGGGTTTTATAATCCTCAAAATACTCGGACTGGCGGCGGACAGGGGTGGGCCATGACAGGCCGAGCCACGTCAGATCATCGAGAATAGAGGATTCAAATTCAGGGCGGCAGCGCGTCTCGTCAATGTTTTCGATACGGAGAATAAAGCGCGACGGGTCTTGCTCCGCATCGTCCCAAACAGCCCACGCTGCTGCCGCGTGGCCGACATGGAGATGTCCGGTCGGGCTTGGCGCAAATCGTGTTTTGAGTGCGGAAGGTTTGTCGGGATGGCTGATGCGGCTCATCCTGACAGTTTATCGTTATCCGGCCTGTGTTGCTACAGGTTTTGCTTTGAGGCGGTCGCGGACGATCACTGTGAGCAACCAGACGCAGGGAACAATCACCATGGAATAGAGTAGAGCTTGCGCAAGGGGCGAACCTTCGTCAAAAATTTCGGTGGCGGTATGAAGCTCGAAATTGTCAACGAACGGCAGAACCGAAGCTTCCGAGAGTTCGTGGATGCCATAGATAAAGAGGTGAATGGCAAAGAGAACCAAAAAGATTCCGGTGGTCTGGAGGAAGAGTTTCAGGTTAATCAGCTTGGCGTTTTTAATCCAGAGCAGGCCGATGATGGCGGTCATAACGAGGCCGAGTGCTGCGCCCGAGAGGATGTCCGGCACGCTTCCGTCTTCGGCCATCGTGCCCAGCATCAGTGCGGATTCCATACCTTCGCGCGCGACCATCAGAACTGTAAAGGCAAAGAGGCCGATGTAAGCGGCGAGGGGAGCTTTGCTGGCGTGGGTGTCGATGGATTGTTTCAGGCTTTGCGAGATTTTATGCGATGTACGCATAACATGGACTGTCATGCTGGCGACCAAGAGGCCCGCTCCAAGGGCGAGACCGCCTTCGACTATGGGATTATCGGCGATATCCTCGATCATCATGCCGGCATAGACCGATAGGGCGACGGCAATCGCTGCTCCGCCATAGATCGCTGGCGAGAGGTGTTTTCGTCCGGTTTTGGCCAGATAAGCGAGGGTGATGGCGACAATCAGAAAGGCTTCAAGGCTTTCGCGAAAGATAATCAGGGCGGTTTCCAGCATAACGGACCTACGGCTTTGAATGTAATTGATAATTATTCTCATTTATAGCGGGGGGATGAATTTTTGTAAATGCGACATATTCTCATTTCGTCCTTCCTTGTCAAAATTTGACATAATTGTTCTAATGTGTCAGGTTTATACGACTTAAATTCCCTCAACAAAGAAAGGGTCGATCATGAGCGATGGCGTTAACAGTGGAGAGTGTCTTTATACCGGTGAGGCCCGTATTACGTATCTGGGCGATGAAGTCGGGGTTGTCTGTACTTTGGCCAAGCCGCGCACCAGCACCAGTTCGAAGCCCAAAGATCATATGAACCGCATTGATTTTGAAGTCGTGACAACATCCGCCAGTTTCAATCTTCAAGCCTTGTCCGACCAGATCGATCATGCTGATCAGCACGGTAATTCGGCCGCGACTGTTGCCTTTCTGAGCGCCGCAAAAGGGCGTCTCGAGGAGTTTATCGGCGCCAACGGGCGGATTAATCCGGCGGAAGCGGCTGATTGGGACGGATATTATCCGTCCGTGTCTTTGAAACGATAACTCCGGAACGCTAAGTCCGGAATGATCGACTTGACCGCTTTCGCATCCTGTGGGCATATGATCGTATCAATTTAAGGATCCCTTCCGATGTCGATTTATACGCATGGCCCGCATAATGGCGGGGCGCCCACGTCACTTGTTATTCTCCTCCATGGTTATGGTTCGAACGGTCAGGATTTGATCTCGCTTGCGCCTTATTGGGAGCGCGATATTCCGGGGGCTCTTTTTGTATCGCCGGATGCGCCGTTCGGTTGTGAAATCGGGTTCGGCTATCAATGGTTCTCGCTGCAAAGCTGGTCACCGCTCGCCATGCTGGGCGCGGCTGAAGCGGCGGCGTCCATTCTCAACCGTTTTATCGACGAGCAGATGGAAACCTATAAAATTCCGGCGTCCAAGGTGGCGCTGATGGGGTTTTCGCAAGGCACGATGATGAGCTTGTTCGTGGCGCCGCGCCGTGATGAGCCGATTGCCGGTGTTCTCGGGTTCTCGGGTGCTCTTCTGGGGGGGGAAGGTTTGATCGGGCAGCCGCATATTTCCCGTATGCCGATCCATCTCATTCATGGCGAGATGGATAATGTGGTTCCGATCGGGGCGTGGCTTCATGCAACCGAGACCCTCCGTCAGGCCGGGTTTGAGGTGGAGGGGCACACGACCCCAGGTCTGGTCCACAGTATTGACGAAAAAGGAATTCATGAAGGCGGCGAATTCCTCAAGCGGGTTCTGGCCTAATCGGTATCGCCTGTCTTCTCGATTGGGGTGCGGTCGGCTTCGTTCTTGCTGATTTCGATGATGGTCGCAAAGGCCAGATAGGCCATCAACATGATGGCTACGATCAACAGTGGTTTTCTTAAATTGGGCGGAATTTTGGGCGTCATGGCTAAATTTGATGCTCTAACTTATTCATATATTCTTCATAGAAGTAATAATATTACAAATCGACTAGTTTGCTGTAATATATTGTCATAATTTTTTGCGCCGCGTCAACGAAATATTAACGAATTTGTACGCTATACGCACCGTATCGATTATAATAAAATTAGGTGGAGTAAAAAGCCCGAATCATGGAAGCCATGGGGACTTTAAACGAGAGTATGACACAAAAACAAGAACATGATCCGCTTCGTTTCCGGTTTGGGCCCAACCATCTGACGGAAGGAGCGTGCCGTGGACTATTGTTCCGGTTACCATACAGAGAGCGGTCATCTTGTTGATCATCTCATTGACGGTTTAATTGATACCGTAACCCCTTTGGACAAATGTCCAGCGTTGGTCCTGAATGCGGATTTTCGCCCCTTGAGTTACTACCCTTTATCGATATGGCCTTGGCAGGAAGCTGTGAAGGCCATTTTTCGTGAAGCGGTTGTTGTTGTTTCCGAATATAGCCGGGTTGTCCGCTCGCCGGGAGTTGAAGTTCGCCTCCCGTCTGTGCTGGTGCTCAAGGACTATGTGCCGATTGCGCGCAGTCCAGCCTTTACCCGCTTTAATGTTTTCCTGCGTGATGCGTGGCAATGCCAATATTGCTCCGGTCACTTCAGGACCGACGAGTTGACGTTCGATCATGTGATCCCGCGATCACGTGGCGGGCGCACATCCTGGACGAATATTGTCACGTCCTGCCAGACCTGCAACCGCAAAAAGGGAAGCTCAATGCCGCATGACATCGGTATGTTCCCGTTACGAGAGCCTCGGCAGCCGTCGATATATGAACTTCAGGACCGAGGACGAAAATTTCCGCCCAATTTTCTTCATGAAAGCTGGTCGGACTTCCTCTATTGGGACACCGTACTGGCCGAACAATAGGGACGACCCTCACTTATAACTATAATTCGCGGGGTTAAAACCAACGACGAACATAGGAGGTTGTCATGTTTGGATTTTTAAAATCGTTAGATGTTACCAAAACGCACACGACGGGTGATGCGGTATGGTTCTATGTGACTTCATTAATTTTGCTGGTCGGTTTTTCGACCGTATTGGGTCACGTTTTGCACTTGATGGGTGTTGTCGACACGGTCGGCAGCTTCTTTGAGGGTGGCCATGTCTACACCATGATCGGTACAGGCTTTGTCCTCTTGCTCTCGAGCATGATCCTGACCGGACGGAAATTAACCAGTGACTTATTCTCGATCCTGCTGGTTGGAATTGGCGTGTACCTCGCGTTTACCACGAGCGTATTGCTGGGTATGATCCCGGTCGCTTTGCTCACCACTCTTTCGGGTGACAAATAAGCGACGTTAAACGCTCTCCCCCGGGCGTAACCTTGGCGAAGCCGCAGAGCGGCTTCGTTTTTTATGTCCAATTTCCTTGCTTTTTGGCCTCTAAATCGTGTAATCCACGGATTACAAGGATTTTAGAGGTTTTGTCATGTTGAAAGAGATGTTTGATTTTTCCAAAAAACGTACCCCAGTCGAGGCGGTTCTGTTTTACCTGTTTTATGCCGGCTGCTTCGCTGTTTTGTCGATTGCGCTGGGGTTTGATATCTAAGAGTGTTTGTCTTCGACGGCGGATTGGGCTATTTTCCGGCTAGAGGTAAATCGCTATGACCGTATCTGCTCCACCTGTTCTTGATGCGCCTTGCTCGGCGACTGACTGGCCAATTTTGCGCAACAGTGCTGTGCCACTGCGCTTGCGCAAGAAGATCGCGCGTTTTTATCCGGACCTGCCGAAAGGGACGGAGTTTGATGCACTCGTGTTCGGGCAGATGTACCGCGGTCAGCTTGGCATCCATATGGATGACAAAGTGTTTATGTTCGGCTCGCATGAACCGGCGACTATTCGCCTGATGCGCGGATTGCTCCGTTACCAGAAATCGCGGGGACAAGTTCCGGTTTATCTGGATATCGGAACCAACTCCGGTCAACACCTGATTGCTGTTGCGCCATGTGCTGCTGCGGCTTACGGGTTCGAGCCATATGAGCCGGTGCGCAACCGCGCTTTGGCTAATGTTGCGGCAAACGGCATGGACCATGTACGGGTTTTTGATTGTGGGTTATCCGATCAGGATGCCGAACTTCCGTTTACGCCGCCCGAGGGAAATAATCTCGGGGTCGGGACATTTTTGAACACGGGAACCGCTCCGTCCAAAATGATCCTCTCGGTTCGTCAGGGCGACCGGTTCCTTGCCGAACACGGCATTGTCCCGACGACGATTAAAATCGATACCGAAGGTTTCGAAAAACCGGTTCTTGTGGGGCTTAAAGAGACTCTTCGCGCGCATCGTCCGGCGGTGGTTTTTGAATACAGCACCGCGACCCGTTCCGATCTTGGGCAGGTTGAAACGCTTGATGCGCTCTTTGGTGAAGATTACCGCTACTTCGGAATTGCGCGAAGCCGTGAATTCCCTAAGCTTGTGCCGTTTGATCCGTCGTGTAAATACGAGAATGTTCTGGCGCTGCCTTATCCGGTCTTGCCGGATCTTGATTTCAGCTAGACGTTTTGAGCTTTGCGGCGTGCAAGAAGATAGACGCCGCACAGTATGGCCAGTCCAAGGCACATCACTACATTGTAGTTGGCCATCGACAGGCCAAAGAGTGACCATGGAATCTCGTCGCAGCGTGTGACGTTGGTTGCGGCGATGCGGGCCATGACTTCTTCGATTGTGCCGCTCATATCCGGTGTCGAGCATCCTTGTAACCCTGCCCACCATTTCCGTTCGACGCCGGAATGGTAAAACGCTATTCCGCTGTTAATCAGAAAACTCATTCCTGAAAGAGCGATCGAATACGTTGTCACTTTCGCATTTTTGGAACAGCCTCCGACAAGGCCCAGCAGGATATTGATGCTGAACGGGACGCGCTGATAGAGGCACAAGGTGCAAGGAAGGAGGCCGAACCCGAACTGGGCGGTCAAGGCCGCGGCGAGCGAGAACGCGGATACCGCCGCAATCCCGAGCGCGGCTAAGCGAGGTGATATTGCGGATGAAGCTTTTGTAATAATGTTGCAAACGGTCATATTTGCACCTTTTTTCTGTGAAATTACCCAAAAGAGCGGGTCTATCCCCGAAATATAGGACAGGTTTCCCGCAATTCCAATCCTTTAGGAGGTGCTTTTTTGCATCAAAAGGACGCAGGAACCGATGGGTTAAATTCGGTCTTGAATTCCCCTATCGGGGAGGCTATAACTGCCGAACTTTTGTAGTTTTCTCCTCACGCGGGTGTGGTGAAATTGGTAGACGCGCCAGACTCAAAATCGCATCCCTATATTTTTCAACTCAAAAAATCATTATAAATCAACAGGTTAAGTATATTAACCTTTCTGTGCTACTCTTACACATGTCTTACACATTTTGGATTGCAGACAGGTCTAAGAATGCCGATGGAAACACATGATTTGATGGATGGAAAGCTGCACGTTTATCGACGTGATAACAGTCGTTTTTGGCAATGTTCGACGTATCTCAACGGGCGCAATCATCGTGCGACGACCAAAGAGGAGAACGTCGTTCTTGCCAAAGAATATGCGAAGGAATGGTATCTGGAGCGATACGTCGAAGCTAGCCGGATACGTCGCACACGGCTTCTCTCTCGACATTTGGCGACGACTTTCGAGGATGATGTGCATTCTGATATGCCCATTCGTCGTGAACCTCAAAAACCCAAAAAGATTACCCCCAAGGGGCCAACATTTCGCGAGGCTTGTGAAAAATTTCTGACCGAATATGGTGTGATTACAGAAGGTCAGCGCAATGAGGAGTACGTGAAATCCCATGAAATGCGTATTCGCGTTCATCTTCTGCCTTTCTTCGGTGACAAGGCGTTGAGCGAGATCAATGCCGGACTTGTTCAGGAGTACCGCGTTTCTCGCCGGACAAACTCTCCCACTGGAAAGCCGCCGTCACGCAGTACGCTGCATCATGATACGGTTACACTTCGGCTAATCCTCAAGACGGCTCACCGTTACGGCTGGATTGATGCTGTTCCTGATATTTCTCCTCCGTACAAAACTTCCGGCAAAGTCACGCATCGGGCGTGGTTTTCTCCCGATGAATATAAAATGCTTTATGAGGCCACGCGCGAGCGGGCCAAAAATCCGAAGAAAGAACGCTGGCGCGGTGTGTGTGAGGATTTACATGACTATGTCCTGTTCATGGCCAATACTGGCCTGAGACCAGATGAAGCCGGACGGCTGGAATATCGGGACGTCACGATCGTGATAGACCCGAACTTGAACGAACGTATCCTTGAAATCGAGGTGCGCGGTAAGCGCGGAGTAGGGTATTGTAAGAGTATGTCGGGGGCAGTTTTACCTTTCCAGCGGATGGTGGAGCGGCATGGCGGCAAGCCAACGGAAAAGATATTTGGTGGAACGCCCCGAGACTTACTCAACGCAGTTCTGGATGAACTGAATATGAAGTTTGATCGGGACGGGAATGTCCGTACCGCGTACAGTTTGCGTCATACCTATATTTGTTTGCGGCTGATGGAGGGGGCGGATATTTACCAAATTGCCAAGAATTGCCGTACCAGCGTCGAGATGATCGAGAAATACTACGCCGCTCATCTCAAAAATACGCTCGATACTTCAGCAATTAACGTCCGGAAAACGGTTAAAAAAGCCAGAAACCCCAAGAAATCAGAGCTTGAAATTTGAAATTAAGGCTGTTATAAAGTCCGCCTTGCTGCCCCTGTGGTGAAATTGGTAGACGCGCCGCACTCAAAATGCGGTATCGAAAGATGTGTTGGTTCGAGTCCGACCAGGGGCACCATTTTTCGGCTTCCCTATACCTTTTTGTAAGTTTCCAAACGGTTTTCTAATTTAGCGTCACACGTGTGCTGTCAGACTAAATCGAAATGGCCTCGAAGGTAGCGGGTAAAAGGGAATCCGACCTGCACACAATCTGCACATCATTCAGAGAAAAATGCACAACATGGAGATATAATCTGCACATCAGCTTCTTATACTGGGGGTATCAGGATAACCCCGTAATCAGGAAAGATATAAAAATGGTGGAGCAGATTCTTCGTAAAATACGGAGCTCATTCGGACTTAAAATCTGGATATGTAGCGTTTTTGTATGTCTATCTGATTATTTTTTTTATGAAGAGCCTGTCGGATGGTTGTCCGGATTATTTTCTATGATTTTTCTGTTCGTGTTGTTTGCCGTTCATAAAAGGTCAAGCATAAACAGGCTGGATATGGCGTGTCTAGGAGTGGGGCTTTTTGAGGCTTTAACACTTGTATATTCACCCAACGCTCTTTCTGTTTTGGTTTATTTTTTCTGTGTTTCTACACTGTCTATGCAGCGAAGCAAGGATATCTACGAGCATGCGTTGACATGGTTCAGGGGTATTCTGGTTTTTTTATTATCAATTCCTTTAAAGAGCATAATGGATTTTCGCCTTTTTCAAAAGGCAGAACGGAGGATCAAAAGTAGTAGAAAAATCTCGGGGGTTTTGCAGCGGTGGGCACTGCCTGTTATTTTTACAGGGGTATTCGTGTTTCTGTTTTCTGTGGCAAATCCGCTGATTGATGCGCAATTGAAAGTTTGGAGCTTCGCAAGGATTTTTGAAGGGCTTTCAATCCAGCGTGCGCTATTCTGGGGAATTGCTTTTGCTGTGCTATGGGCATTTTTGCGTCCGGCTCTGGTCAAATGCAGGCCGGTCAGATTAGCATCTCCCGAGTTTGAAGAAAAAAGTCAGATTTCATGGTTGTTTAATCCAGGAGCTATTCTCCGCTCTTTGCTCATGTTCAATGTCCTTTTTATGCTACAGACTTCAATGGATGTAGTGTACTTGTGGGGAGGCGTAAGGCTCCCTGATGGAATGACTTTTGCCCGCTACGCAAGGCAAGGGGCTTACCCGTTGATTGTAACGGCGTTGTTGGCTGCGGCTTTTGTTTTAATTGCGTTGCGTAATAAAAACCTGGAAAAGGCATATTCATGGATCAAGTGGCTGATCTATGTATGGGTGGCCCAGAATATCTTTCTGGTTTTTTCCTCGATCCTTCGGACAAATCTTTATATTGAGGAATACTCACTGACTGTTTTGCGTTTTTCGGCTTTGATCTGGATGGGAATCGTCGCCTCCGGACTGTTCCTGATCGTTATGAGGATTTCCCTTCAAAAGAATAATGCGTGGCTGGTTAATGCAAATATGGCGGTATTGGGGATAGTTCTAATTGTATGCAGCATACTGGATATAGGGGCTATCGTAGCAAATTATAATGTAGCCCATTGCCGTGAGATAACGGGGCAAGGAAGCGGTTTGGATACAGCGTATCTGGAAGAATTGGGCACTTCGTCGCTCCCGGCGCTTAGCCGGATTAACAACAATCAAAGTGTCTCATTTGATATGAGCCGAGCCATGCTTGAGGATAATTTAAGGAATAGAATTCGCAAGAATACACATGATTGGAGGGCGTGGACGATAAGGGAATATTTGCTATGCAATAACACTAATTCTGGTAATATTTGTGAAACATCCGGTTTTTGAGAGTTTTATGGGCAAAACAATACTTATAGCAGATGATGATCCTCATATTCGCGAGGTGGTGTCCTTTTCGTTAAATAAAGCAGGAATGGATACCATTTTGGCCAGTGATGGCAGTGAGGCCATGAAATGCTTCCTGTCACATCACCCGGATCTGATTATCCTTGATGTCGGAATGCCGGAAATGGATGGGCTGGATGTCTGCCGCGAAATTCGGAAATCATCCCGTATCCCGATCTTGTTCTTATCCGCACGCGATGAGGAGATTGATAAAATAGTCGGGTTGGAGATTGGTGGTGATGACTATGTTTCAAAACCGTTTAGTCCCAGAGAGGTTGTTGCCCGTGTGAATGCTATCCTTAAACGCGCGGGCAAGTCTGACGAAACAATTGAACATAAGGATAAAACTCTATCCTATGGAGATATTGTTCTGTCTTCGGCAAATCATCGCGTTTTATTCAAGGACACAGTTGTCGATCTTACTCCACGGGAATTTTTGATGATTGAGGCTTTCATGAAAGTGCCTTCGCGGGTTTTTGATCGTGATGCTATCCTGAAAAACGCATATGATATCAATATTCATGTCAGTGATCGTACAATCGATAGCCATATCCGGAATATAAGAAAAAAATTCTATGATGTGGGTTGTCTGTCTGTTATCGAGACCGTTCACGGTGTGGGGTATAAGCTGGGAACAGGACGTTAATGTCGGGAAAATACGCTGTAATATCCCCAAGTCTCCGAACTATTCTTCTTCTGATGAATATGATGGTTCTGGTATTGCCACTTTTGGGAATTTTCTTTTTCAGGTTTTATGAGAACGAGTTGGTTCGGCAGACCGAACAAGAGCTCATCGCGCAGAGCTCGGTCTTGTCGATGGCCTATATTCAGGAACTTTCGGAGGAGTTAGGCGATCGTGCAATTTCCTATGGCATTCCCGTCGCCGTAGAAAGGACCAAAGACGAAAGCTTGGGGCAATACGATCCAATTCTTCCAAAGCTGGACTTGCTCGCGGGCCCGATAGAGCCACCCAGACCGGACGGTATTCAGGCGCTTGTTGATGAGGCCTCGGCGGAAGCGAAGGCAGGGCGAAAGTTGGCACCTGTTCTGGATGAGGCAAAAAGGGTCAATCTATCCGGCATTCGTATTCTGGATTATAAGGGAAGAGTAGTATCACCAAAGGAATTCGGGATATCGTATGCCGGTATTCCTGAAATAAAACGGGCACTGGGAGGGGAATATACAAGTGTGCTGAGAGACCGGATTTCCGACCACCCTTCTCCGGCATTGGCGTCGATTAGCCGCGGCGCGTATGTGCGCGTTTTTGTCTCCTACCCTGTCATTCATAATCAGCGTCTGTGGGGCGTTGTCAGTATCTCGCGTACCCCGAAGAATATCCTGCAAAATATGTATGAAGAGCATAATAAGTTTATTGTCGCTGCCGGAACTCTTGTCCTGATGACATTATTGATTTCGGCCATAACGTCCCGTTTGGTTTTACACCCGTTGTACAGGCTGATGGGGTATGTAAAGGATATGGAAGTACGGCATGCCTATGAAGGCGGAAAGACGGAACTTTTCTCTGTGCGTGAATACGACGAACTGCGCGGGTTCTTCGAAAGATCGGCTAAATCTCTGCATGATCAATCCGTGTATCTTGAAAACTTTGCGATGCATGTATCGCATGAATTCAAGACCCCGTTGACCTCCATGCGTGGAGCCGCTGAAATTCTGGAAGATCATAAGGACCTTTCGGACGTCGAGCGGTCGCGTTTTATCGCTTTGATTATGGGCGACATAGACCGGTTACGCAATCTTGTACGCCGTTTACTGGAACTGGCACGGGCGGATCATTCGGATACCGAAAGCGGGGAAACAAAAGTTGAGGCATTATCCGCAATGCTTACGGAAAGATATGCAGCGCAAGGTCTGCGGATCTCATGGATTGGAGCCGGAGATACAGGAATACCAATGGACAAGGATGCCAGCGTAACAGCCTTTGTCAATTTGCTGGATAATGCGCTCGCCCATAAAGCGGACAGCGTAGAGATTTCATGTGATGTGGAGCAGGGCAACATGGTGTGCCGTATTCAGGATAATGGCACAGGTATATCCCCGGCCAATTTTGACAAGATCTTCACACCGTTCTTTACCACGCGTCGCGCAGAAGGTGGAACGGGCCTTGGTTTGGATATCGTGAGATCAACTTTGCGCGCTTTCGGCGGAACGATCAAGGCTATGAGCCAGCCTCAAGATCAGGGAGCCTGTTTTGTCATGACTTTTGCAAAAAAATGAAAAAATTGACAAGGTCGCCAAACCGCAATCCGGCACATTTTTCTACTTTGGGATGTAGAATTATTTGACAATCGCGGGGATAAACGGGTAGATATTTTCGTATTCAGTTAAATTCGGGGTTCGGGATGAAAAAGGGATTGATGATATGCGGGGGTGTGGCGCTCTTGCTGGTACTGGCTGCGGGATTGTGGAAGCAGGAGTTCCCGTCCGCATCCTGGCGGTACAAAATAACGATTGAAATTGAAACCCCTGAGGGGATCAAGACCGGATCGGTTGTACGGGAGACGCGGGCGTCCACCGATGTTCGAGTGGGGGATGTTGGGGGAGGTTCTGCCGGAACGATTGGTGAGGCTGTCGTTGTTGATCTTGGAAAACGCCAATATTTGGTTGGGTTACTGCCCGAGGGGGATGACTTATCCCTTGCTATGGGTGGGCCTCCGCCCGGCACACGAGAAGGCATGGCCTATTACAGCCATCTGAAGGAAGGCAAAGCCAGCCTTATGATGAAGGGGGTTTTGCCCCATTTCGTAACATTTAAAAATCCTGATGATCCGATGACCGTTGAAAATGTGGATGGTCAGGACTTGGCCAAAACATTTGGTGACGGTGTTACGCTCAAGGATGTCACAATCGAGATCACCGATGCTCCCATGACATGGGGACCACTCAATACTTATCTTCCGTGGCTGGAAGGGTTGAAGGGAGGGTATTTGCACGGACAAATTACAGGTAGGGGTTCCCCCCTAGGCCTTCATGCCGGAAACTTTCAGTATAAAGGAAACAGAAAATGACCGAAATGACACCGGATTTATATAAAGCCATACTGGCCATGGACGCTTATAACCGCGGTTATGGTGCGGCAATTAAGTTTGGAACTGCTCCAGATAACTCTGACTCGGTCGTCTATGATGCAACTGCTGTAGGTAGGGCTGTTGTGTATGACGATATGGGAGATGCTGCCGCCAAAGGTGAAGGCTTCTATGGGATAGCGTATCAATTTAAAGACAGTGCCGGAAATGTTACGGAGACAGTTATTTCCTATCGCGGGACAGATACGCTTGTGGGAAATGGCTATAATGGGGGCTCGGATTTCAATAATGGTTTTGCAATAGGTTCTGGCGATCCATATTCAAGCTCTCAAGGGCTTTTGGCTATTGCATTCTACCTTCGAGTGGCAAGCACCGTATACGGAGGGAGTGTGGATCCCCACTCGTCAACGCTGGATGTTTCTTTTACAGGGCATTCATTGGGTGGAGGGTTGGCAGGTTTGGTCGGGGTGAATGATAACCATTGCGCAATAAAATCGAAAGTTGCGTAAAACTGCGGCCAAAAGTTTGACTTAATTATTGATAGTCTGGTGCGTTCGTTATCGCAATTATTTGGGGGAATAAAAATGGAAACAACAAAAAAGCCGATACTCAAAAACCGATACGTAATTGCGGCGGTTGTGGCTGTTCTTGCGGTTATCGCTTTTCAGATAAGCGATGTGTATGTCTCGGGTACATGGCGATATAAAATAACGGTTACTGTTGAAACACCCGAGGGAGAAAAATCAGGAAGTGCTGTTTATGAGATGGCAAATACGTCATCGAGCATCAAATATCCGAATCTTCCTGAGGGCCGTAACCCTGCAACCATCAAGGGCGAGGCAGTTGTGGTTGATATGGGACAGCGCGGCACTTTATTTGCGCTTATTCCTGACCAATTAATGTTCTACCGCGTGTTTCCAACCCCGCATGGTATTAACACCGATATTCGTGCCATCAAATATTATCGCACGCTTAAATCCGGCCCTGTTACTTTATCCGCGCCAAATATTCCGACATTGGTAACATTTAAGGACATCAAAGACCCGAAGACGGTTACCGCAGTGAACAAGCTGAACTTGGCGGCTACCTTTGGTGCTGGTGTCACACTCAAAGACGTCACCATCGAGATGACGGATGAACCTTTGACCGAGCGAATAAGTGATTATTTGGAATGGTTGAGTTCGCTAAATGGACATTATTTACATGGTGGAATGACATCGAGAGACGCCCCGTTGGGTCTTCATGCGGGATATTTTAAAAGGGGAGAGTAGAAAATGGCAATCAATCCAATTTTGTTTAAAGCCATTTTGTCGATGGATGCCTACAATCGTGGGTATGGCGCGGCAATTAAGTTTGGAACTGCACCTGATATTGCGGACTCTGTTGAATATGGCGAGACCTCAGTGGGAAAGGCAGTGATAAATTTTGATATGGGAGATGTATTTTAGGTCACCTCCCGTATTGCAGGGAAGTGTGGCAGGTTATTCTCTTGTCTCGGAAAATAGATGACTGAATGGCTTTGCAGCCGCATGGATGGTCACTGTCCTCGGTGGTGGAGCGATAAGCGTCCATGTGGGAAACACAGTTCAACTCCCCCCGGTTTTCCTGTAAAAGCCCGTTTTCAGGCAATTTTGTTGCGGCAGTGTGTCCTGTTTCTATCCGGTATAAAGAATGTTACCAAAGGTTGTATGCTGCTTGACAGGTATATCCGGTGAGGGTTAGGTTTTTTCTGTGTTCAGAATTATTCAAGAGGTGGAGATGGCAAAGGGATTAAAAGTCTTCGGGGTTATCGCAGCGTTTCTTATTGCTGCAGTAACATTGGCTTATGCCATGGGTGAGACATCGGAAAAGACATAGGATGCATATAACTAGGGCTATGCAGAAAACGTAATTGAAGAATAAGGGGTGTTAATCATGAAAATCGGGGTACTAGCGTTTATTGTTATTATGTTTGCGGGGACGGCCTATGCCGCCAAAGAGTACGTTGTTCCGACAACATGGAGATACAAAATCACTATTGAGATCGAAACACCGGAAGGTATCAAATCCGGCTCGGCGGTGCGGGAAGTGCGAGCGTGGAAAAATGCTGCGAAGATAATAAATCCAGATGTTGCTCCCATTGAGTATGAAGTAATTGGAGAAGCTGTCGTTGTAGATTTAGGTGAACGCGGGGTATTATTTGGACTAATGAATAATTTTGCCTACTTGGAAAGTGGGAATGCATTTTGGACAGAAAATTCAAACAGTTTAGACTCATATAAATCTTTGAGAATTGGAGACAGGTCAGAGCTAAAAAAAGATCTTCCAGCTTTTGTAACCTTCTCAGACTTAAATGACCCTAAGAGTGTTGTTGGTTGTGGGCCTGCAGTAATAGAGAGTGTTTTAGGTAAAGGAGTAAGGTTGAGAAGTATAATGATCGAGATAACCGATAATCCAGTAACGCAAGATATAGAAAAAATACTGCCTTGGTTGCCTAAATATAAGGGAGCCCGAGGTTTTTTGGGTGGTGAAGAGTTTCCGCCATTTAATGACCCGTCTCAAACTTACATAAAATATTCAAATTTTGTTAAAGGGAAATATAGTCACTTGAGATAATAATCGGACGATTTGATGATATTGATGATGGGGTCATTTGGTTTGGATTGACGGATTTTTTTGAGAGTGCCAAAAGCCTTTTCGATGGGATTAAAGTCTGGAGAATACGGCGGTAACGGCAA
>JBPXJO010000031.1:0-7779 GCA_051715325.1 Alphaproteobacteria bacterium
CGCTGTTCGACAATGGCCGTCGCGGCCGTACCATTACGGGGGCCAACAAGCGTCCGCTGAAGTCACTGTCCGACATGCTGAAGGGCAAGCAAGGCCGCTTCCGTCAGAACCTGCTCGGCAAGCGCGTCGATTATTCGGGCCGTTCGGTGATCGTGACCGGTCCCGAACTCAAGCTGCACCAGTGCGGCCTGCCGAAGAAGATGGCGCTGGAGCTGTTCAAGCCGTTCATCTACTCGCGGCTTGACGCCAAGGGCTATTCGGCGACGGTCAAGCAGGCGAAGAAGCTGGTCGAAAAAGAGCGTCCGGAAGTGTGGGACATCCTCGAGGAAGTGATCCGCGAGCATCCGGTTCTCCTGAACCGCGCTCCGACCCTTCACCGTTTGGGTATTCAGGCGTTCGAGCCAACCCTGATTGAAGGGAAAGCCATCCAGCTGCACCCGCTCGTCTGTACCGCGTTTAACGCGGACTTCGACGGTGACCAGATGGCTGTTCACGTACCTTTGTCGGTGGAAGCACAGTTAGAGAGCCGTGTTCTGATGATGTCGACCAACAACATTCTCTCGCCGGCATCGGGCAAACCGATCATCGTGCCGTCGCAGGATATTGTTCTCGGTCTTTATTACCTCTCGCTCGCCATGGACGGCGAGCCGGGTGAAGGCATGGTCTTCCGCGATATGGGCGAAATCAACCACGCGCTTCAGTCCAAAGACGTAACGCTGCACGCGAAAATCAAGTGCCGTTACAACACTGTGGACGAAGAGGGCACTCCGGTTGTCCGCGTCATCGACTCGACCCCGGGCCGTATGATGTTGGCTGACCTGTTGCCACGGAACAAAAACGTTCCGGTGACGATCCTCAACACCGCGTTGACCAAGAAGGAAATTTCGAACCTCATTGACGTCGTTTACCGTCACTGCGGCCCGAAAGAGACCGTGATTTTCTGTGACCGGATGATGAAACTCGGATTCCGCTTCGCGTGTATCGCCGGTATCTCCTTCGGTAAAGAAGACATGATTATTCCGGAAGCCAAAGAACGCCTCGTTGCCGACGCCGAGAAAAAGGTCAAGGAATACGAACAGCAATACATGGACGGTCTGATCACCAAAGGTGAAAAGTACAACAAGGTCGTGGATATCTGGTCGCGTTGTACCGATGAAGTTGCCGATGCGATGATGAAGGGAATTTCCAACATCACCAAAGGTATGCCGAACTCGGTGTACATGATGGCGCACTCCGGTGCTCGTGGTTCTGCAGCGCAGATCCGTCAGCTCGCCGGTATGCGCGGCTTGATGGCCAAACCATCGGGCGAGATCATCGAAACACCGATTATCTCGAACTTTAAAGAGGGTCTGTCGGTTCTCGAGTACTTCAACTCGACCCACGGTGCTCGTAAAGGTCTGGCCGATACCGCTCTCAAAACCGCAAACTCCGGTTATCTGACCCGTCGTCTCGTGGACGTCGCTCAAGATGCTGTTGTTTACGAAGAAGATTGCGGTACCGAACGCGGTATTACCCTGCGCGCTGTGATGAACGGTGCGGACGTTGTGGTCTCGCTCTCCGAGCGTATCCTCGGCCGTACAGCGGCGACCGACATCGTTGACCCGCTCTCGGGCAGTGTCATCGTGTCCCGCAACGACCTCATCGACGAAGTCAAAGCCGAAGCTGTGGAAACAGCCGGTGTTGACTCGGTTCTGGTTCGTTCGGTTCTCACTTGCGCCACCCAGATTGGCGTCTGCGGTCACTGCTATGGCCGTGACCTCGCCCGCGGTACTCCGGTAAACATCGGAGAAGCTGTCGGTGTGATGGCCGCCCAATCGATCGGTGAACCGGGTACCCAGCTGACCATGCGTACCTTCCACATTGGTGGTGCTGCCCAGAAAGGCGCCGAGAAATCCTCCGTGGAAGCCACGATGATTGCCACCACCGAGATCCGTCACCACAACGTGGTGAAGAACTCGGAAGGTGTGAACATCGTCATGGGACGTAACACCGAGATCGTTCTGAAAGATGCGAAGGGCGCTGAAAAAGCGATCCACCGCCTGCCGTACGGTGCGCGTTTGCTCGTCGAAGACGCAGCAAAAGTCAAGCCGGGCGACAAAATGGCCGAATGGGATCCGTTTACCATTCCAATCATCACCGAGAAAGACGGTGTGGCCCATTACTTCGATATGGTGGAAGGTGTTTCCATCAGCGAGAAAATGGACGAAGCCACCGGTATCTCCTCGAAAGTGGTGATCGACTGGCGTTCCCAGCCGCGTGGTGGCGAACTGAAACCGCGTATCGCGCTGCTCGACAAGAAAGGTGAAGTTATCACTCTGCCGAACGGTCTTCCGGCCAACTACTATATGTCGGTGGACGCCGTCCTCTCCGTTGAAAACGGACAAGAGGTCAAGGCTGGTGATATTCTCGCCCGTATTCCGCGCGAAACTTCGAAAACCCGTGACATTACCGGTGGTCTGCCGCGTGTGGCCGAGCTCTTCGAAGCTCGCCGTCCGAAAGACGCCGCGATTATCTCGGAAATCGAAGGTCAGGTCGAATTCGGTAAGGACTACAAGGCGAAACGCCGCCTGATCGTCCAGCCGTCCGACAAGTCGCTCGAGCCAAGAGAGTACCTGATCCCGAAAGGACGTCACTTGGCTGTAGCCGAAGGCGATTACGTCCGTAAGGGGGATGCGCTCCTCGATGGCGCGATGGTCCCGCACGATATTCTCGATGTGATGGGTGTTGAGGCTCTGGCCGATTACCTGATCAACGAGATTCAGGACGTGTACCGTTTGCAAGGTGTGAAGATCAACGACAAGCACATCGAAGTGATTGTTCGTCAGATGCTGCAAAAAACCGAAATCACCGAAGTGGGCGATACCACCTACCTCGTTGGTGAGCATGTTGAGCGTGACGAGTTCGTAACCGAGCGCCAGAAATACCTTGATGAAGGAAAACGTCCTCCGGTAGGCCGTCCGATCCTTCAGGGTATTACCAAGGCATCGCTGCAAACCCGTTCCTTCATCTCGGCCGCATCGTTCCAGGAAACCACCCGCGTTCTGACCGAGGCTGCGTGCCAAGGCAAGTCCGACAAACTCCACGGCCTCAAAGAGAACGTGATTGTTGGTCGCCTGATCCCGGCTGGTACCGGTGCGTATGTATCGCAGCTGAAGAAACTGGCCGCTGGTCGCGACAAGCTCGCGATTGCTACACAGCAGCAATCAATGGCGGTTGAAGCTTCCGACGAAGCCGAAGCCCTTCCGGAAGCCGCAAACAGCTAAACCGCAAAGAAATTTGGATAAAAATCCCCGATGCACAATCGGGGATTTTTTTTTATTGACGAATTCTGGGAAAGTAACTTCAATAAGAAAAAAACTACAAGAACAGAAACAGGGATCACAATGCTATTCGTATTTCACCTGTCGTGGCCCGACTACGACGTTAACGCACCTATTTCAGAAGCCAATCATAGACTTGAAACCTTAGCCAAGGCCGAAGGCCTCGACCATCGGGTCCAGTTTAACTGCGCCAGTCTCCAAGGGGGCGAAGTCCTCATCGGCACCCCGGGGGCAAGGGATCAGGATGAGCAAATTGACCAACTCCGCTTTGATTCAATGCGCCGTTTCCATGAGCGGGAACTTAAAATCCTTGGAAAGGACAGAACCTACGTGACCTATAAGGAGCTGGGAACATCACTCAAAACTTTGCGGCGTGATGGCCATGCCGTGTCGGCTGTTGGGCTTTATCCGCGCAAGAGTGTCGAAGTAATGCTGGAGGAGGGGCGTATAAGGGATTTCTTCGAGGATGCAGTCTTTGGCCTCGAATCGCTCGAGAAATGGGTTCCAGACGATACCAGCCTGGGAATGATCTGTATGGCAGCCTTTAAAGCCGGAAAGGCCCCTCGCGACGAATCGGTGGTGGTTAGTGACACAGCCGAAGGTGTTCGCACGGCCAAAATGCTGCACCCCCGTTCGGTTGTCGGCTATGTTCCTTCTTATGTTGGCTATCTCGAAAACGGCCCTTCAATCCGGAAACTCGAAAAAGCGGGAGCGGATATAACGGTATCCAATGAGGTGGACTTGGCCAGTATACCATGGTTACTTACTGGGCAATCCCAAAGCCAGAGAATGAAGCATCGTATTGACATGAACATGGTGTTCGGGCCAGCCCGCAAATAAAAAATAATTTTATGAATAATATCAGGGGATTAGGGAGGGTGCCTCTCAATTCCCTGACACGAAGCACAAGGGCGTCAAAGTGGCCCTTCTAAGTGATTCAAATGATTCAAAAAAAATCTTAAAAAATCATGAAAATAATATTTGACTCTGCGCTGAATCGCGGAGTATAGTCCGCGAACTTGTTTTGGATGCGTCGGTCGTAATGTTTGGACAATCTCTTAAAAATCAAGAGGTTATCAAGCGTTAAACGCGACACTAAAAACCCCCTAAAAGGGGTGTCCGTGAGAGACATAAAGCAAGTCAGGGTAAGAAAACCCTTGACTCATGTCCCTTGTCGCGGTACGACGCCAACCATCCACAACATTTTTATATTTGAGATAAAAAGGACTGAAGGGCAAAAATATGCCAACAATTCAACAGCTTATCCGTAACCCGCGGGAAAAACAGGTCAAACGCAAAAAGAACCGGGCTCTGAAGCAGAACCCTCAGGTTCGCGGCGTCTGTACTCGCGTCTACACCACAACCCCTAAAAAACCAAACTCGGCATTGCGTAAGGTCGCTAAAGTCCGTCTGACTACAGGCGTTGAAGTGATCTGCTACATCCGCGGTGAAGGCCACAACCTGCAAGAACACTCTGTTGTTCTCGTGCATGGCGGCCGTGTGAAGGACTTGCCGGGTGTTCGTTACCGTATCGTTCGTGGTGCGCTGGATACCCAGGGCGTTAAAGACCGTAAGCAGTCCCGTTCCTGCTATGGCGTTAAGAAGCCGAAGTAATTTTTTGAGGAGATTGAAGACAAATGTCCCGTCGTCACAGTGCTAAAAAACGCGAAGTTCTTCCCGATCCACGTTTCGGGGATGTAACTCTGTCGAAATTCATCAACATCATCATGACCCGCGGTAAAAAATCGGTTGCCGAAAGCATCGTTTATGATGCGATCGAAATGCTCGAGAAAAAAGCGGCAAACGATATGGACCTCAGCCCGGACTATGCCAAAAAAAGCAACGGTCTCGCGATCCTGCTTCTGGCTCTGAAAAAAATCGGCCCGCAAGTCGAGGTTAAGTCCCGTCGTGTTGGTGGTGCAAACTATCAGGTTCCTATCGAGGTTCCGGCTCCGCGCGCAATGGCGCTCGCTATGCGTTGGCTCCGTGACTTCGCTCGTAAACGCGGTGAGAACACCATGGCTGAGCGCTTGGCCGCTGAAGCCTACGAAGCCGCGAATGATCGTGGTGCAGCTGTGAAGAAGCGTGATGATACGCACAAAATGGCTGAAGCTAACCGCGCATTTGCTCACTACCGCTACTAGGAAAAACACAAGGTTTAAGGACACACGAAAATGGCCCGCGAATTTGCTCTTCAACACTATCGTAACTTCGGTATCATGGCGCACATTGATGCCGGTAAGACGACGACCACCGAGCGTATTCTGTACTACACAGGTAAATCGCACAAAATCGGTGAAGTGCATGATGGCGCCGCCACCATGGACTGGATGGAGCAAGAACAAGAGCGCGGGATTACCATTACCTCGGCTGCGACCACCTGCTTGTGGACTGGTCCTGCTGATGGCGCTGCCCCTGGCGAAAAAATCCGTTTCAACATCATTGATACTCCTGGCCACGTGGACTTCACCATTGAAGTTGAGCGTTCCCTCCGTGTTCTTGATGGTGCGGTTTGCCTTCTCGACTCGAACCAAGGTGTTGAGCCTCAGACTGAAACCGTTTGGCGCCAAGGCGACAAATACAATGTTCCGCGTATCATCTTCTCCAACAAAATGGACAAGATCGGTGCGAACTTCTATCAGTGCGTTGATGATGTGGATAAGCGCCTCGGTGCAAACCCTCTGGTTATCAACCTGCCGATCGGTGCTGAATCCGATTTCGCTGGTGTTGTTGATCTGATTAAAATGAAAGCCATCAAGTGGGACTCCGACAACCTCGGCGCAACCCATGCTGAAAGCGATATTCCGGCTGACCTCGTTGAAGAAGCCAACAAATGGCGCGCTAAACTGGTTGAAATGGCTGTCGAGATGGAAGATTCCGCTATGGAAGCTTACCTCGAAGGTAAAGAGATTGATATCCCGACCCTGAAACGTTGCATCCGTAAAGGCACCTTGGTGTCGAAGTTCGTTCCGATGCTCTGCGGTTCTTCGTTCAAAAACAAAGGCGTTCAGACTCTTCTCGACGCAGTTGTTGACTACCTGCCAAGCCCGCTCGATATCGGTGCTGTTCAAGGTAAGAAAATTGACTCCGATGAGGCTGATAGCCGTCAACCGGAAGATACAGCTCCGTTCTCGGCGCTCGCGTTCAAAATCATGAACGACCCGTTCGTTGGATCGCTGACCTTCGCTCGTGTTTACTCCGGTAAACTCGAATCCGGTTCGTATGTTCAGAACTCGGTTAAAGATAAAAAAGAACGTATCGGCCGTATGCTCTTGATGCACGCCAACCAGCGTGAAGAAATCAAGGAAGCGTTTGCGGGTGACATCGTGGCTCTCGTTGGCCTCAAAGACACTACCACCGGTGACACTCTCTGTGACGGCTCCAAGCCAATCGTTCTCGAGCGCATGGAATTCCCTGAGCCGGTTATCGAGATTGCTGTCGAGCCAAAAACAAAAGCTGACCAAGAGAAGATGGGTCTTGCCCTTCAACGCTTGGCTGCTGAAGATCCATCTTTCCGTGTATCGGTTGACCATGAATCCGGTCAGACCATCATGAAAGGTATGGGCGAGCTGCACCTTGAAATTCTCGTTGACCGTATGAAACGTGAATTCAAAGTGGAAGCCAACGTCGGTGCTCCTCAAGTGGCTTACCGCGAAACCATTACCAAATCGGCTGAAATCGATTACACCCACAAAAAACAAACTGGTGGTTCGGGTCAATACGCTCGCCTCACTCTGGTGTTCGAGCCGAACGAACCAGGTGCCGGATATGAGTTCAAATCCGAAATCGTTGGTGGTGTGGTTCCGAAAGAATACATCCCGGGTGTTGAAAAAGGCCTGAACGGCGCTCAAACCACCGGTATCATCGCCGGCTTCCCGGTTGTTGACTTCAAAGTCCGTCTGACCGACGGTGCTTACCACGACGTGGACTCGTCCGCTCTCGCGTTCGAAATTGCCGCTCGCGCTGCCTTCAAAGAAGGTATGCAAAAAGCTGGCCCGCAATTGCTCGAGCCGATCATGAAAGTCGAAGTTGTAACTCCGGAAGACTACATGGGTGACGTTATTGGTGACCTGAACTCCCGCCGTGGACAGATCAACAATATGTCGGATCGTGGTAACGCAAAAGTTATCGCAGCGATGGTCCCGCTTTCGAGCATGTTTGGTTACATCAACACACTCCGTTCGATGTCCCAGGGTCGCGCCCAGTACTCGATGGAATTCCACCACTATGATGCTGTACCGGCGAACGTGGTTGAAGAAGTTAAAAAGAAAGTGGCTGCATAAGCTAATTTAGGAATCTAGAAGTAGAAAGAGGAAACAAAAATGTCCAAAGAGAAGTTTGAGCGGAGCAAGCCGCATTGCAATATTGGAACGATTGGTCACGTTGACCATGGTAAAACGACGCTGACCGCGGCGATCACGAAAGTGTTGGCTGAGGCTGGTGGAGCGACGGCTCTGGC
>JBPXJO010000032.1:0-6466 GCA_051715325.1 Alphaproteobacteria bacterium
GGAGTCACGAGCCACCGGCAGCTCCATACCCGTTCCAACCAGCGGCGCATCGGAGCGCAGCAGAGGAACAGCCTGACGCTGCATGTTCGATCCCATCAGAGCGCGGTTCGCGTCATCGTTTTCAAGGAACGGAATGAGCGCAGCAGCAACCGATACGATCTGCTTCGGTGACACGTCGATATATTCGATGTGTTCCGGCGTAGACATCAAGTTTTCACCGGCCTTACGGCACGAGATCAGGTCATGGACGAATTTGCCGTCATCACTCAGCTCGGCGTTCGCCTGAGCAATCGTGTATTTAGCTTCTTCCATCGCCGACATATAGATCACTTCGTCGGTGACTTTGCCTTCAGCCACTTTACGGTACGGGCTTTCAATGAAACCGTACTGGTTGACGCGGGCAAAGGTCGAGAGCGAGTTGATCAGACCGATGTTCGGGCCTTCCGGCGTTTCAATCGGGCAGATACGTCCATAGTGGGTCGGGTGCACGTCACGCACTTCGAAACCGGCGCGTTCGCGGGTCAGACCACCCGGGCCGAGAGCCGAGAGACGACGTTTGTGCGTAATCTCGGAGAGCGGGTTGGTCTGGTCCATGAACTGGCTGAGCTGGCTTGATCCGAAGAATTCGCGGACAGCTGCTTGAGCCGGTTTGGAGTTAATCAGGTCATGCGGCATATAGTTGTCGATATCGACCGAGGACATACGTTCACGGATCGCGCGTTCCATACGCATCAAGCCGAGGCGAACCTGATTTTCCATCAGCTCACCCACCGAACGAACACGGCGGTTACCGAGGTTGTCGATATCATCGACTTCGCCGCGACCATCTTTGAGTTCGTGCAGATATTTAAGGATCGAGAGAATGTCTTCTTTGGTCAGAACGCGGAGTTCATCGCTCGCCGAGAGGTCAAGACGGGCGTTCATTTTTACGCGGCCTACAGAGGAGAGGTCATAACGCTCCGGATCGAAGAACAGCGAGTGGAAGAGCGCTTCGGCGCTTTCAACAGTCGGCGGTTCGCCCGGACGCATGACGCGGTAAATGTCGATCAAAGCTTCTTCGCGGGTATCACATTTGTCGGCCATCATGGTGCTGCGGATGTACGGACCAACGTTCAGGTGGTCAATACCGAGCAACGGCAGGTCGGTTGCGCCCATATCGAGCAGTTTGGCGATGTCATCTTCGGAGAGTTCGTGGCCCGCTTCAAACATGACGAGACCGGTGGTCATATCCATCACGTCGCTAGCAAGGTAAGACCCGATCAGTTCAGCTTCCTGAACCAGAATTTCCTTGAGACCCTCTTCCACCAGTTTTTTGGCGAGGCGCGGAGTCATTTTGGTTCCGGCTTCGGCAACGACTTTGCCATTTGCTGCGTTCACGAGGTCATTAATGAGTTTTACACCGCGGAAACGAGCGGTATCAAAGCCGGTTTTCCAGCCTTTTTTATCGTGGGTGTAAATAATGGTTTTGTAGAAAGTGCCGAGGATTTCCTCGTTGCTCATCCCTTGAACCAGAAGCGGGTCAATGTCGCGGCCATTGTGTTGGCAATCGACGATGTACTGCTCGGTTTCAGCGCCATACAGAGCGCGCAGGAAGGTCGTTACCGGAAGCTTACGACGGCGGTCGATACGGACGTTCAAAATGTCTTTCGCATCGAATTCGAAGTCGAGCCAGGAACCACGGTAAGGAATGATGCGCGCGGCAAACAGGTATTTACCGGAAGCATGGGTTTTTCCGCCATCATGGTCGAAGAACACGCCCGGGGAGCGGTGCATTTGCGATACGATCACGCGCTCGGTGCCGTTCACGATGAATGTCCCGTTACGGGTCATCAAAGGCATATCGACCATGTAAACGTCTTGTTCTTTAATATCGCGGATCGAACGCAGGCCGGTTTCTTCATCAACATCGAAGACCGACAGGCGCAAGGTGACGCGCAGCGGCGCAGCGAAGGTCATGCTGCGGGTGTAGCATTCTTCCACGTCGTATTTCGGTTCTTCAAGTTCGTAGCGGACGAAATCGATCTCGGCTTTGTCGGCGAAATCCTTGATCGGGAACACGGACGAGAGAACTTCCTGAAGGCCCTGCATTTTGCGGTCATCAGCCGGGACGTTCATTTGCAGGAATTGTTCGTACGAATCCTTTTGTACCTCGATGAGGTTCGGCATCGCGGCGACTTCACGGATTTTACCAAAGGAACGACGAATGCGTTTGCGTCCGGTAAAATTGTCAACGATGGCGGCAGGATTGAGAACGGGGGAAGCTTTTTTCGCGTGCGCGGTCTTTTTCATTTACAAGCCCTTGAATAATCTGAACTTTAAGTTCAGGCGTTTCGTTCAATATGTCGGAAAAACATTCGGTTATTCGACCCGTCATTTGGAGAACACACACGGCTTGCGGATTTGCCAGATGTTCCACAATGACAATACTTGAATAACTCGTCTAAATTTTCCCTTGGGTCCGCATATATGCCACACCAGAAAACTCTTGTTTTTCTGCTGGGTGAGTGGTTTTAACCAATTGATTCGGGGTTGTCTACAGATTTTTTCAGGATTTGTTAAAATTCCTTTATTTTCATATTTTTTGTATTTTGAGCCTTTTTTACGGATAATTAACCCGCCTTCTATATTTATGTAAATGATACTATGAGGTGAGTACACTTTTATGGCTGAAGTTAGAGATCAATCAACATCCCCTTCCCCTATGGAGAGCGCGGCCAGAGCAGCGGCCTCCAAATATAGTGGCCAGAGCGTTATCATGGTGCCCGAGCTGCACGCTTCTTCGGATAAAAGCATCGAATTTTCCAAACAGCTCGTATCCCAGCTCAAAGATCTCGGCGTAAAGAAGGTCGGTATTGAATTTATCGGCCCGACCGAAGCCGAACTTTTACGCGCCCTCAAGGATGGCCGCGTCACCCGCGACGAATTTCTTCAAGCGAACAAGCCCGCAAAAGGTTCGCTACCTAGCGGCAGTCCCTATGAATATTTAGGAGCCGAGCGGGCCAACGCCATGTACGAAACCATCGCCGATCTTGTTGAATCCGGCGTTGAAATCTGCCCGTTGGGAACATCACGGGGGATGTTCCCATTTACCCTTAATGAGGAAGATGCCAAACAAGTCGACAAGATGTTCGGAATTTCCGGAAAACTTGTGGTCGAAGATATTGTTTTCAAAAAAAGCGTGGCGGACTGGACCGACGATACCGCTAAAAGCAAATTTGACCAAATGAGCGCCGAGCTAGAACAGCGCCTCGATAGCCTCAGTGCCAGTCAACAGGAAGATGTTGCAGCCACTTTGCTGGACGTTCGCCAGAAGGAAAGCGAAGGTCGTTTAAGCGCCGACGATTATAAAGAGTACGCACTCGATCTTTTTCATCACCAATCTTCCGCCATGGTCGCCATGGGGGAACAGGCTGAATGGCTTACAAGCAAAATAGGGGATGTTGCCGGAAAACGCTATGATCTTGGCGCCGAGCGCCAGAAAGCCGACCCCTCTATTGCCAAAATGATCCAGCAGTCGGTTGAAGAATCGGGGCCTATGGTTGTTGTCTACGGCTCCCTTCACACTATACACGCCAATGACATTGATACCGGCCTTCGTATGCAAGGAATGTCGGTAATTACCTTCGATCTCGATTTTGGCAAAAATCTCTGCCACCCCTCTATGCCTTCAAAAGCATGTGAAGAGGCGACTTTGGTCGACTCGTGGTCCAAAGTCGCGCGGCGTCAGGATGGAGATCCGGATCGCTATACGATTGAAGTTGCCGAAGCCGGCCCTTCAACTGTCGAACCCATGAAGTCGTGGACTGCTTTCGATAGCCTGCTGCAACGAGTCGGACTTAGCCGCTAATCCGCCCACTCTTAATATGAACTAGCATATTCCCCCAAAAGTTCAACGACTGACCCAATATATCACCTGACCACTCTTCCCGGGACGGGGCGAAGGCTTCGCGCATCTGGGTGATAATCAGGTCTTTTTTCGGATGGTCGTCGTTATATTTCTCGGACAAAAGCGTGCGGTTGAGAATCGCACCCAGCACATCGATTCCGGGAATGCGAGCCTGTGTGGTTCCGAATTCGACGGTCACAGGATGAACGGTGACGCTTGGCGGAAAGCCGAATTCATCCCAATAATCACCGATGTCCCCTGTGACTTTGGCAAAGTAACTATCGGTGCGGCGTATCCGGTCTTCGGGTACCAGTTTTTTTGCCAAAGATTCACTGTCGGCCGGAGCATCATGTGGGAGATAGAGCTGGAGCCACCCGAATGGACCGTCGCCGCTATGCACATCGATGTGGGTGATGGTTTCAAGCTTATCGTGGATGATGGTTTCGCGCACTATCTTTTCCCAAGTGAGGCGCGTGTATGAAGCGCTATGTCCGCCAAAATACGGTAGGCCTGATGCACTGTATTGGCCGCGCACGAAATTGCGTTTGAATGTGCCCTGCCCTTGCTCGACAAATGCGGTGTAGAGCAGCTTGGCCCACATCATGGCGAGAGATGACGACGAGAGGTCGGCTTTTTCGAAGGCGGCCCTAATGGCCGGATCAGCTTCCGGTAAGCCCGGCCCCGCTTCGCTGAACCTGATAAAATTTCGGGCCGGATCAATGTTGCGACCGCCATCCGGCGCACGGTCGGTCCTGAGCGCGTATTCCGATCCGTACGGATTAAGGGCGTGAACGAACACAATCCGTACATTCTCCGGACGATGATTTTGAGCCTGCTGTAACCCTAAACGCTGGAAGAGTGATCCTGCCGGAAGCTCGACGCCATGAAGGCCGGAACTCACCACCACAACATGCGCTGCGTCCCTATCGCCAAGAGACGCTATATCAGTGGTCAGATTTTCATCAAGGGGATGCACTAGTGCTGTGAGAGTCGCCTCCGCTTTTACGGCTGCGGTCAGAAAATCGATGCGGTTTTGCTTATAAGTCTGATTTAAGGACATCCGGCTATTCTAACAACAGAATGGATAGAATTGGTTAAGCCATTCTATCTTAAACTGCGGAAAAGAAAACACCCCCGACCAGCGGGGGTGTTTGAATGGATTGAGAAAATCCCGAAACTATTTGAGAGCGACTTTTGCGCCAGCAGCTTCGAGTTTTTTCTTGATGTCTTCAGCTTCAGCTTTTGCTGCGCCTTCTTTAACAGCTTTCGGTGCGCCTTCAACCAGGTCTTTCGCTTCTTTGAGGCCCAGACCGGTGATTTCACGAACAACTTTAATAACGTTGATTTTGTTGTCGCCAGCAGCTTCGAGAACGATGTCAAAGCTATCTTTCTCTTCAGCCGGAGCAGCAGCGCCAGCAGCAGCTACAGCAACCGGAGCAGCAGCAGATACGCCCCATTTTTCCTCGAGCAGTTTTGCGAGCTCAGCAGCTTCGATAACGGTCAGAGCCGAGAGGTCTTCAACGAGTTTTTCCAAGTTAGCAGCCATAATTCAATCTCCTTATAAATAAAAAATTAGCTACGAAATATTTAAGTGAACTTAAGCCGATTTGTCGGCGTAAGCTTGAGCCAAACGAGCCAGCTGGGCAGCAGGAGCCTGAATAAGGCCAACCAGTTTGCCACGGATTTCGTTGAGGGTTGGCAGTTTTGCCAATTTCTCAACTGCAGCTGCATCGAGCTTGATGTCGCCAAAATAGCCGCCAACGATTTCAAGTTTGCCTTCATATTTTTTGGCAAAATCGTAAACAGCTTTGGCAACAGCCAAAGGTTCTTCGGTCGAGGTCGACAAACCAGTCGGGCCTGCAAGCAGGTCGCTGATCGGTTCGAATTTGGTTCCCTTGATCGCAAGTTTAGCCAGAGTGTTCTTGGTGACTTTGTAACGAGCACCTTGAGCACGAAGACTTTTGCGAAGTTCGGTTACCTGAGCCACGGTCATACCTTTATTGTGCGAAACAATCACAATTTCAGTACCACCGAGGGTCGATTTCAGAGCGTCAATCTCTGACTGTTTCTGTGCGCGATCCATCGCGTTTCTCCTTTTGTAACCAATAAAAAAGCGACCCGTAAGAGTCGCCTGCCAAAAACCTGAAAGCCCAAACGCTTCAATGGCCGCCTTAGGCGGTCTTTGATCCATATTGGCCTATCTGTACAGGTGGTTTCCCTTTATTTTTGTTCCGTTTAAGGCGGTTCAAAAACCTGCAGTCTTGGACAGGATTGGCGCTGTTTATAGGGGATGGGCCTTTCCGGGTCAAGAAGAATCTAGGTCCTAGCCTAAAATGGTATAAAAAAAGGGGCCAAGGCCCCTCATTTTCAATTTAAACCAGACCCTAGTTCACCAAAAGAACCGATGGGCCGGTCGGAAGGTTCGGGTAAAGGCGACCACGCGGACGGGGGTTCTCGCGGCCATATTGCCCCAGAAGGGTCGATACGGCTTCTTGATAGCTACCAACATACTTAAACGTGTTGTTGATCGGGTAGTCGTACGGGGACATCCATTGCAAATCAACATTCGCGGTTTTTGAC
>JBPXJO010000033.1:0-184870 GCA_051715325.1 Alphaproteobacteria bacterium
AAGCCTCTATCGCTCCCGCCATGAACTCGTCTTTGTTTATAAGTCTGGGGATGCGCCGCATATCAATAACGTAGAACTCGGCAAGCACGGACGTTATCGCACGAATTGTTGGGAATACCCGGGCGTTAATTCCTTCCGTAATGGACGCATGGACGAGCTGGCTCTTCACCCGACCGTGAAGCCCGTGGCCATGATTGCAGACGCTATCAAAGACTGTTCTCCCCGTGACGGGATCGTGCTCGATCCGTTTGGAGGCAGTGGTACAACCCTGATTGCGGCGGAGCAAACCGGACGTCAGGCACGTCTCATCGAAATCGATCCTCATTATTGTGATGTGATTGTCCGTCGCTGGCAGAATTTGACGGGCCAGAAGGCTGTTCTGGAGTTAACCGGGCAGACATTCGATGAGTGTGCTTCAATACCTACAGTCATTACGGAGGCCTAATAATGACCGATAATCCCAAAACACCGAAAAATCCATATGCTGATAATGATTATGAGATTGGTAAAGGTAAACCCCCTCTGCATTCCCGTTGGCAGCCTGGCCAGTGTCCTAATCGCAAAGGGCGTCCGAAAGGTACCAAAAACTTTGATGCCGACCTTGATGAGGAATTGCGCGAGCGTATTCCCTTGACTGAGAATGGTCGCCGAAAAATGATCAGCAAACAACGCGCTTTTATCAAGCGTATGGTCAGTGATGCCATTCAGGGGGATGCGAAGGCTGGGGCTATGCTTCAGGCCTGTATCCTCCGTAAAATGGCTAAGGAAGGTGATGAAGGGGTCTCAAACCTCTCGCCACAAGATCAGGACATTTTGGATGAATTTCTACGCCGTAACCTCCCCAAACCACAAAAATCTGGAGGGCAAGAAGATGAATGAGTCTGAAATCCTCTCTGCCATTCTGCGCAAAGATTTTAAAGGCTTTGTGCAGAAGGCGTTTTATGAGCTTGAGGGTAAGCCCTTAACGCCCAGCATCAATGTGGACATTATTTGCGATACTTTGGTGCGGTCATATTTGGGAGAGCGCCCACGACAGATTATTAATGTTCCGCCCAGATCCTTAAAATCCTTTATCGTAACGGTTTGTTTTCCGGCATGGCTTTTAGGTAAAAACCCGAAATCTAGAATTATTGCCCTTAGTTACGCGCAGGATTTAGCCGCAAAATTCTCACGGGACACGCGGCGTATTATGGGGGCTGATTGGTACAGGCGTGCTTTTCCGAAGACGCGCCTCAATCCCAATAAATCAGGCGAAAATGAGTTTGAAACAATGGAGGGAGGGTTCCGCATGTCAACATCCGTTGGAGGCGTGCTGACAGGCCGTGGGGCGGATTATATCATTGTTGATGACCCAATGAAGCCAGGGGATGCAAATTCTGATACCATTCGCACTAAAGTGAACGAATGGGTTGATAGTACCCTTTTCACCAGGCTAGATGACAAGCGTCATGGTCGAATCATTGTTGTTATGCAAAGGCTCCACAGTGATGATTTGACGGGACATTTGTTAGACAAGGGATTTAATCAACTAATTCTCCCGGCAATAGCTGTTGAGGAGGAGAGTTTTATTCTGACGGACGGCAGAATTATTTTACGACGCCCCGGGGACTTGCTTCAGCCAGAGCGGGAAAATGGTATTGTGCTTGATCAACTAAAAGCCGATATGGGGTCCAAAAACTTTAGCGCACAATACCAACAGCAGCCTGTGCCATTTGATGGAAATATACTGAAAAAAGAATGGATTCATCGTTTTGATCAAACCCCGCCAGTAAAGACTGTTGTTCTAAGTCTTGATGTGGCTTCAGGGACTGGTCGTAATAATGATTATTCTGTTTGCACTGTTTGGGCCAGGAAGAATGGTATCGCTTATTTAGTTGATGTTTATCGCATGCGAGTTGATTTCCCAACCTTGATTGAAACTATTCAGGAAATTCGGGTTAAATATAGCCAATTTGATAGGGTCGTGCTGATTGAAGAAAATGGTCTAGGGCTACAGCTTATCCAGCAGCTTAAATACAAAGGCATTCATGCCATCGGGATACGTCCACAAGGGGATAAGATTGAACGGTTCGAGTCAGTTACTCCAATGTTTGAGTCAGGGCAAGTAAGAATACCTAAAAATGAACCCTGGCTTGCTGATTATGAGCATGAGCTTTTGTCGTTCCCATCTGTCAAACACGATGATCAGGTTGATAGTACTAGCCAATTCCTTATCTGGCATCAAAGAGCCTGGAACATGAGGATTGGGGGGTATAAACTAAAATAAAATTTTCGGCAGAGTATTGGTTGAATTAAGGCCATCGCGCAAAACCGATTTCACATAGAAGCGTTCCCACGCACTGAACGGCAAGATCTGCATCTTGCTCCCGAATTGGTTGTAGCTCACGCTTCTCTTGTTCTGCCGGTTTTGCGCGGGCATGTAGCTGAGCAATGATCTTAGCTATGTTTGCCCCGATATATTTTTTGTCATCTTCCAGCTTCTTTGCCAGTGCGCTCAAATCTTTAACGCTTTCACCGCGAAGATTGAAATTAGCTAGTAATGCATATGTGGCAACATCCCGTGCACGGTCAATGACGGATACTGGTGAGGATCGATGGACTTCATCCATAAAGGTTTCAAGGGTTTCGTTGAGCTTATCCCTAAAAATGTCGGGTATTTTATGATCAATTATTATTGGTAATATACCAAAACTATTTCTTGCCTTAAGCGTCACTAAATCTTCGCCGGTGGCGATAGCTTCTACGCTTATGATGGTCCATACGGTGAAACGGTCATCTACGCCCAGGAGCACAAGCGGTAATTCTTTCTTACCTTGTATATATTCATGCCAAATTGGATTCCCATAGAAAGTTTCTAGGCTTTTATTTTTCGCATGCACAAGTGGATCAATTGCATCCAAGGGAAAGCCTGGATGATGAGAGCAGCGTGCCCACTGTATAGGTTGCTGTTGCCCGGCCTGATAAAAGCGACCACGTCTAATTCTTGCGATAGGATCAAACGAATCTTCCCGAAATCGATACTCCATGCGATCAGAGGATAGATGTGAACTAAGCTGTTCTTTGGACAGATAAATAAACTTGGCGGGCGTTATAACGGGTGTTGGCCAGAGCCCACGTCCATAGTATCCGTCTCCCTCATAAACAAGTCCATAATTTATATCAATTCCTATGTTGATCATATGGGCCTCTCTAATTGACTATTATCTCACGCTGTTTCTGACGAATAGCCTCATACCAGGTTTTCAGCACATCGATCTCTTGCTGAATATCGGCGGCAGAAGGAAGGTTGGGATTCAAGCCGACACCGCTGCTATGCAGCCAGCTGGAACAACGTCCGTATGCATCGCGCATCGCCTTGCAATCTTCCATCGTTAACACGGTCAAACGGGCCAGACCTTTAGTTTCAACCTTGTTTCTAAAGCGCGTCACCACTTCGCCCACAAAATCCTCGACGGCGCGTTCCCATGTGAAGCGAATGTCGTCCTGCAGCGACCGCACGGTTCTATACCACTCGGTTTCATTACCGTTCTCGTAATGGATTTTCTCATTATTTAAGCGGTTTGCCAAAGACTGGATGCGCTTGGCCACATCTTGCGCCTTTGGCGGGGCATCGTTGTGGCAAAGACCTGTCGCCGTGGCGTCTGGCCGTTTTGTGACGTGGCGATACTGGATTTCAGCGCCGCTTTCACGGCAGAATTGCCCCAACAGGAACAGGAAATGAATATCGTGCGTGAATACGATAACCTGCCGCGTCAGCGCCTCGTTTGCCAATCTTTCCGCCACGGCATCTCTGTGGACGTGATCCAGAGAGGAAACCGGATCGTCAAACACAATAGCGGATTTGCTTTGAGTTGTCGCAAGCTCGGCCAAAAACGCCGCCAGCGCGATGCAGCGGAACTCGCCTTCGCTGAGAACCTGACCGACCTTGAACTTGCCGCCACGGCACTCTTCAAAAGTGATCCGTTGCCGGATGTTGGTGGCGCGGCATGGAAAGCTCTCTGGGAGGCGGCACGGCGCTATTCACAAAATAGCGCATATACGGGACAGGCATTTCCTGTAACGGGAGATGGTTCTAATTGCGTTTTATGCCAACAGTCTCTGGATGCCGAGGCGAAAGAGCGCTTGGCGCGGTTTGAGGCTTTCGTTACCGACGACACAAAGCAGCAAGAACAGCGAGCTTTGAGCAATTTCCAGAAATTGCACGGCGTATTGTCTGCCGCACCTCCGTCTTTGGCTGAAATCTCGCAATACGTCACGTTTTGCAAAGAGGAACTGAATAACGCTGCCTTGGCGAAAGAAGTTCGCGCCTTCTTCATTAAAGGAAAATGGCGTTTGCGGGCTTTGTTGAAGATGCAGGACGTTTTGCCTGACGTGTCGGTGTGGCCGAAAGCAACTTCCGAAGCTGAGAAAGCGCAAGTGACCAAGCGCGTGTCCGATCTCACCGCTGGTGATGCCGTCACGGCACGACAAAGACTCGCAGCTGAAAAGGCCGAGCTTGAAGATAAAAAATGGCTTGGTGTCGTGAAGAGCGATGTCATTGCCGAGATCGAGCGGAAGAAAAAGATTGATGCATTGAACGTATTGATCAAGCAGGAAACCGTGACCACTCAAATCACGGCGAAAAGCACCAGTATTTCCGAAAACCTCGTTACGAACGCCTTGCGGGCGCAGTTCGCGCAAGAAGTCGATAAAATGAAGCTGGCAGGCTTGGCGGTGGAGTTGAAGCAGGAGCGCTCCAACTACGGCGTGCCGCAATTCAAGGTTTCTCTTACGCGCAGCCCGAACGCCAGCTGCCTGTTTATGTGTCGTGTATTCGTTTTGCAGTTCCTTCAACTTAGCCTGCTGCTCTACCGCGATGGCGGACGACAATTGGTCAGCTTTATCAGATAGCACACTAATGCGTCTCAGTTTCGCGTTCAGGCCACCCACGATAACTGCAGGATCGTTGGCCAGATCGCTTTGCAACTGCTCTAGCCGTTTCTCTTCATCGGTGCTCAGCATTGCCAGCGTTTCAATCGTCTGCGGGTTTGTGGTCGCTTTCAAAGTAGCGATTGCTTTTCCCACCGCCGTGCCAGGTTGACATTTCGGCGCTTTGAGAGTGTTTGGCGTTTGCGCTGTTAGGGCATCGATCTCTGCTTGCAGTACACTTTTTATGCTTTTGCAGGCCTCGGCCAGATTGCTGAGCAATGCCATGGGGAATGGGACATACGCGACATCGTTTGTGGCATCGACGTGGATGTTCGCGGTGCTGGAATCAAAAACGCTTACAGAGGACAGAAGCCGCTCCATGGTTTGGTCTTTGATCCATTCCGTCGATTGGTTTTGTCCTGCTGCAACGAATTGTACCTGAGCCTTTAACGGTCCTGTTTGCGTGCCGTAGATATTCGGCAGGATCGTGGCGGTTTTCGGGTCGCGGGCGCGACAGACCTGTTTCAAGATTCTTGTATAACCCGATTTGCCGGAACCATTATCGCCATAAACTACGGTCATACCTCTTGTAGAAAACTGCAGCCTTTGATCTGCGGCGAGAGCATTAACGTTTTCAACGCTATCAATAGATTTCAGCTCGACTTTCTTGGTGGAGGCGTCGGGGTCACGAACATGATCATGCGAAATAGGCTGGGCTTTTTCCGTAGCACCCTTACAAATCTCAGCCAGCTCCGCAATATCGGCAGGCGTCAGCTCGGCTGATTGGCACAAACGGCGCAAAGCATCGCGTTGCCATGCGCACCGGCTTTGCGACCAGGTTACTATATCACTTAAAGCGGCAACCTCGCCGTCCAGTCCTGTTGTTGGTTGTGCATTTGCTGCAGCAGCTTGGAGCATAGTTACCTTCCTTTGCAATTTACTAGCTTCCGCCTTTTTTCCTCTGCTAAGACCGTCTTAAGAAATACAAGCGGATTATTATTTTAAGCTACTGAGGAAGTAGAAGAATCGACACTGAAGAATTTGTATCATGGTCTTGACATTATTTCAACTATATGACACCATAAATATACAAAAGTGACCATTAAGGTGTCTATAATGAATAAAAAAATTAATGAAATAGATTTAAGTCCGGATCGCATACGGGCCATTAGGGAGCGCCTTGGATTGTCGCAGAAAGAAGCAGGTGAGGTTATCGGGGGTGGACCCCGAGCTTTCACCAAATATGAATCCGGTACCGTCAAACCGACAGCAGCTGTGGTAAACTTCTTGAAAATTCTGGAACAGAATCCTGATTTGCTTTCGGGAAAAAAAACATCCGGAAGTGGTCGCTCTCCTTTTGAAGTTGAAGAAAAGCATGTTGTAGCACTGTCACCTGAGCAATTGAAAAATCTCGTGCGCCGCTTGCTTGCAGCCGAGGCGTTTTCTTACGACATTCCTGCTGATGGCATTCATGTTGCAGACAATATTACGGCCCCTGACGGCGGCATAGACGCGGAGTTTAAATGGACAAATAGCTGCGAAAGAACTCGGTTTCTGCCCTGTCGTTTAAACGGTTTCCAATTGAAATCAGGAAAAATAAGCGCTGCTGGTTCGGCCAAAGAAGTTTTACAAAAAGACGGTAACATTAAAGATATGGTGCGCACCATTCTTCAAGATGACGGAACCTATGTTCTTCTTTGCGCTCATTCATATACAGCAGATTTGATTCGGGAAAGAGAAGCGGCAATCAGATATTCTATAAAGAGCGCCGGTCTGAGTATAAGAGATGAGCAGATCGCTTTTCGTGATGCTGGCCAGATTGCTGAGTGGGTCAACGTTCACCCGTCCGTAGCTATTTGGGTTTTAGAAAATGCAGGGTTTAAGGATGTTCATGCCCTACGAACATGGGAATGGTGGAGCGGTTGTCCATCACATCGGGTGAAATGGATAGCAGATCCCCGACTTGCCGAGATACAGGAAAAATTATTACCTTCTATATCAGCAACAGGTGGTGTTGCACGCGTAATCGGACCATCTGGCGTAGGAAAATCCCGCCTGATCATAAAAGCACTAGAAAATGCAAATACGGCATCTTTTTCAAAAGATTTGACTTTATATGCAGATGGGGGGGATGATATCAACGCTATTAAGAGAGCGGTGCAAAGTCTCGCTGAATCTGGTACACGGTGCATTATTATTGTTGATCGCTGTGATATTCATATGCATGGCGATCTTGCAAACCTTGTTAAAAGAAAAAACAGCAATCTATCTCTCATTACAATCGATGATCAACCACCGTTTGATGACAGAGATGGCATTATCATTGTGCGCCCGCTAGCAAAACAGGACACAAGTGTTATTGATAATATTCTAAAAGAGGTGGCGCCGGGTCTGGATAGCGAGGATTACAGGAGACTTGCACAATTTTCAGCAGGTTTTCCAAGCGTTGCTGTTCTCTTGGGACAATCCTGGGCGGAAGGAATTCGAACAGCCACAATTGATGCAGAATTAGCGAAAGCTATCATTATAGGCCGCGACACTACCGAAACAGATGATCTGCTGCGCGGCGCTCGGATACTAAGCGTTTTTGGTCTGATCTATGAAAGTGAAATCGAGATTGCCGCAAAAGAGGCGCACAGTTTAACTCCAGAAGCTTTGCGTACAGCTATTGGAAAGTTGCAGAGACGGGGCATTGTGCAGAAAAAAGGCAAAGCCTTCATGATTCAACCGCGTCCGGTTGCTCTCTGTCTTGCCGCCGAACAATGGAACAGCTGGGGAAAAGACCACTGGGACAGTGTGATAACGGGTTCGATGCCTGAAGGGCTTAAGCAAAGAGCTATAGACCAGCTGGCTCTTATGAACACAATACCCGCAGGGCTTGAAATAGGAAGGTATCTGCTCCGCCACAGAGGTCCTCTCGCTTCATTGGAAAGTTTATCATGCTTCGGCCAGGCAGCCATATTTTCTCGTCTTTCCGAAGTAGATACTGAAGCAGCGGTGCTTCTTCTTATGAAGATAAGAGAAGGCTTATCTATTGATGATATAAGAGAAATCACGGGAGACACTAGGCGTCACATCATATGGGCTCTCGATAAAATCTGCTTTGCAGAAAATACGTTTGAACGCGGCGCTAATCTTATGCTGGATTTTGCAGTCGCCGAAAATGAAAGCTGGGGCAATAATGCGACAGGCCAATTTAAATCCTTTTTTCCTGTCCAGCTTGGTGACACAGCTGCAGGAGCAGAAGAACGCCTTCGCGTCCTTAATGATGGAATTAAGGAGGCAACAGAGGCCGCAGACAATAAAAAGCTCTTCATTATAATAGAGGCTCTTTTGTCCGGTATAGAATTAAATCATTTTTCTAGATCTGTCGGTGCAGAAACGCATGGAAGTAAACCGGCATTAAGGTCTTGGACTCCTAAAACCTGGAAGGATCTTTGGGATTATGTAGAAAAATGTTGCAATCTCCTGATTGAATTGGCCAAAAGAACTGACGAGGTCGGAAAAGCAGCAAAGGAAGGACTAGGGCAGAGATTCAGGCCTTTGGCACTCAGAGCTCCATTGTTTCATGTAGTTGAAAAAGCCGTAAAAGAAATTACTGCAGCACACGGCGCTTATTGGCCTGCAGCATACGAAGGATTGGGAGATATCCTTGCTCATGATAAAGAAGGCTTAGATCCGGAAATACAAAATAAAGTTCAGAAATTGATAGAAACGCTCTCTCCTCAAACACTGGAAGATCGTATCCGTTTTTTAGTCATGGAAATGCCTTGGGATTATCCCTGCGATGAAAAAACATCCTTTGAGGATAGAGGAAAGAAACAAAGAGAAGCTGTAGAAAATCTTGTTACTGATCTTTTGAGACAACCTGAAGAAATAAACAAATTTATTCCGATCATCAACGACTTGCCGGCAGGTAACTGTCGTGGCCAGATGCGTATGGCCTCTACTTTTGGTCAGGCTCTTGCCGAAAAATCTACAGATCCTGTTATGTGGCTGGATCCTATAGTAAATAGCCTTAAAAATATTCAACCAGAAAACAGAGATTTTGAGATGCTGTCTGGATATATAGCCGCTCTTGCAAAAGAAAAACCGGAAATTGTTGAGAAGTTTAAACGGGAAATTTCTTCTTCAGTAGAATTAGCTCGGGCTTTACCGCCAATATGCTGGCGCATGGATATGCAAGCCAGCGATGTTTCTTTAGCTTGTAGTGCTCTGCAAGCAGAATTTATAAAACCATACGATCTGCGGCAGTGGAGCTGCGGTGGAGTCCTAGCCAAAAGCTTAAGCCCATCTGAACTTTCTCCTCTTCTTGATCAGCTTATCAGCATGGGAGAAGGTGGTTTTTCAGTCGGAGTTGAACTGATGGGTATGTATGCGCATGGTCGGCGGGATATCCTTAGCGAACTAATGCCTCAAATCAAGCTTGCTGCTGAAAAAGTCAGTACCAGACAGGAAAGAGGCGGCTCGCAAATGGATGAACATCATTTTCAGGAAATAATGACATGGGTTTTAAAAAGAGGAAAAACAGATCCTGATGCCAGAGCTGTAGTACTTATTTTAACAAACTATTTGTTGGAATCGGTCAAAAGACGGGACAAAGAAATAATGAAGCCGCTCCTTCCTCTTTTGTTATCTGACTTTCCGGAAATAACATGGCCACACATAGGTCGGGCGATTGTCTCCGCAAAAGAAGATTCATGGCGTCTAGGGCATCTTTTTGGTGATGCGTATTCGTTTGGAGAAATGAAAAATCCAGCAATACTGCAATTGCCTGAAAATATGTTATTTGCATGGTGTCACGAATACCCGGAAATAGCTCCGGCCTTCGTTGCTGGGATTGTGCCTGTCTTGACTTCTCAGAATCCTGGAGATGTTGTGCGTACATGCCACCCAATCATGAAACGAATTTTAGATGAATTTGGAGAAAGAGATGATGTGCTGGATTCAATCAGAGCCAATATAGGCACCTACAGCTGGAGTGGCCCTCGTTCCGGATACTATGCACTTTATGAACAACCTCTGAAGGAATTAGAAAACCATCCCACTAAAAAAGTCCGGGTTTGGGTACAGGAAATGATAAGGAGTCTGAACCTTGAGAAGAATGCTGCCATAGATGAGCATGACGAGCAGGAAGCTCATTGGGCGGTTTAAAAACTAATATTTTTCTCTTAATTGACTGGACTTCCCTCTGAAAGGAAGCGTGTATGGACCTAGGAGGTTCATATGCGAAAAACCAATTTAGATCATAATATTCCTAGTCATTTGACAAATCTTTCCATCGAAGAATTGCGGCAGGAATGGGCGTCAGCTTGGGGATTGCGCCCACATGCTAGGATGGGGCGGAGTATGTTGGAGAAAAGTTTGGCGTATAAGCAGCGTGGTCAAGAGTTGATGCCAGATCAGCAGAAACGCCTTGAGCGGCTGATCAAACAATATAAGCGCAATCCAAATTGTTTTGATGAGAATGTTCCGGTCCTCAAACCGGGTACACGACTGGTCCGCAAATGGAACGGTGCGCGGCACAGTGTTCTAGTGCAGGTTGCAGGGTATGAGTATAATGGCAAGATATACGGCAGCCTCTCACAAATTGCTTCAGAGATTACGGGTACACGTTGGAATGGTTGGATCTTCTTCGGCCTTAAGAAGAAAGAAGGTACCGTATGAAACCCGCTCTAAAATACTGCGCGGTCTATACCCGCAAATCGACTGAAGAAGGACTAGAGCAGGATTTTAACTCTCTGGATGCACAGCGCGAGGCCTGCTTAAGTTATATCGCTAGCCAGAAGGCTGAGGGCTGGGTTCCTGTCATGGAGGCATACGATGATGGCGGGTATTCCGGTGGTACTCTCGAACGACCGGCCTTGAAGCAGTTAATGGAAGATATTAAGGCTGGCAAGGTTAATATTATCGTCGTTTACAAGATTGACCGGTTAACACGGGCATTGATGGATTTTTCCAAACTGGTGGAAGTTTTTGACCAGTATGGCGTGACTTTTGTTAGCATCACTCAATCCTTCAATACCACAACGTCAATGGGACGATTGACTCTGAACGTGCTGCTTTCCTTCGCGCAGTTTGAACGGGAGGTGATTGGCGAGCGTGTACGTGATAAAATCGCTGCCAGCAAGAAGAAGGGAATGTGGATGGGCGGATCCCCGCCGCTTGGCTATGATATCCAGTTCAGACAGCTTGTTCCCAATAGGGCTGAGGCCAAAAAAGTTCAGCATATTTTTGAACGTTATCTACATCACAGCAATGTTATCCGGCTGAAGCAGGAACTTGATCGGGAGAGCATATTCAGCAAGGTTTTGACCTATAAGGACGGAAGAACAGTTGGGGGAAAGCCGTTCTCCCGAGGGGCTTTGTATGCGCTACTCTCAAACCCGATATACATCGGCCAGATTCGTCATAAGGATAAAACTTATGAAGGTCAGCATGAAGGAATTATACCGATAGAATTATGGACATCTGTTCAGGAAAATCTGGCCAATAATGCTTCGGTATGTAAGGGGCATAAAACTTCAAGGGAGATTAATTTACTAAAAGGTCTTTTGTTTGACGCAGATGGAACTCCTTACACACCGGGATATACTGCCAAAGGGAAAAAGCAGTACCGGTATTATATCAGCCAGAATCTGATCCAGATGCGAAATCATCCGGATGGTCTTCTCGGCAGGCTTCCAGCGCATGAAATTGAAACTACTGTTGAAAATATATTGCGGGATCGTTTGGGAAGTCGAACCGGTATGGCAGAATTGCTGGGTATCAATCATGATCAAGATATAGAAATCATTCATAAAATTGTTGAGGGGCAAGCGACCCTTCTTCCTATGGATATGTTTGTCCAAAGTATTATCCAGCGCATTATCGTTCAGGACAGTAGTATTGAGATCGAACTGAACGTTGAAGGTCTGTGTCAGATTCTTGCCCAAGAAATCGGAGTCAAAATAGCCCCTTCAAAAGAAGTGGCTATTATCGCTGGGGTCTATAATACTCGCCGGACTAAGAGGGGTGCAGTGGTGATTGAACCTGAAAGGTCAGCGCAGGATATATTTGACCTGCCGCCTGACCAGCTTAAGAAGCTGGTACAGGGGTTTATCTGGCGTGATGAGCATTTCTCTGGAACTGAGATCAAGGAGATCGCGTTACGGGAAAGATACTCTGAGTCCTATGTTGGGACATCTATTTTTGCTACATTCATTTAGTAAAAACGGGAGAGGCAAAATGTCGGCAACAATATACCAAAGTCATGTAGAGAATCTGCTTAAGCAGATTTTTCCAGACGAAAACGTCAAAAGAGAATGGTCTATCTGGAATGGGGCAGAGGACGGCTTTCGTAGAACTAACACAACGTATGCTCCGCGCTTAGATATAGCGGTAGGACCATTTAATATTACTACTGAAAATAGATATGAAGATACCGAAGTTATTCGTAGTTGGAATGCTCAAAATCTAATTAATGAAATCATTACCAAGGGGCAGCAAGAAAATGTGGATTGGCGATACAACAATAATCCTCGCTGCCTTCTTGCTATTGAAATTGAGTATAATGGATCCTCAAAGCATATTTTGGGGGATTATACGAATGCAAGCATGATGGGGCATATCGGCATAGTTGTTTCGTCCACGAAGAACTATAAAAAAATTAGCCGTGTCGGAGAATACATTAAGACTCTCCGCCAGCTTGAAAAAGCACCTGCCGACCTTTTCTGCAACACGGTTCTCTACAGAGAAGATGAGTTTGAAGAACTTCTTAGGCGACATATTCCACAGAACTAAGCTTAAATCCGACACGCGAAAAAAATGCCTACTGAGAAAAGTGGGCATTTTAGCTTCAGAATTCAAATTCTCAGCGCGTGTCGGAAATATGGATCTCGCAAATCAGCGCAGAACGTGGGGCTTTTTTGGGGTATTCTCTCATCGCGTGTCAAACCGGTGACTAGATGGCTGGGAGGGGCAGAATACGAACCTACGAATGGCGGTTTTTCTGTCTGTTCTTAAGTGATTGAAAAACATGAATTCCTATCATCTAATAATTACATCAGATAGAAATTGAGCATTTTGTCGCTCATATTTTTTTATCATCCGTACCTTAAGAAAAGTTCGAAGTGACTCCGCGGAGTAGAGGGGAGTCATCTGCGAACCAAAATGAGTAGAGAAAAAGTTCGCATGTGACTCTCCGGTAAGGCGGGGAGTCATAAAAACTTTTCTCGGGTACAATTCCGACACGCGAAAAAAATCGCAACTGAGAAAAATCGGAGATTGGACTCCACAATTCTCATTCTCAGTGCGTGCCGGAAAAAGTGGTCAGCAAAAAGCCCGCAGTTAGCGGGCGACACAGCAGAAAATTAAAAAATGCAACTAAATCAATGACTTAATGGCTGGAAAGGTTGGATAAAATTCGAACCCAATATTGGGATGAAACTTTGTTGGCCGCCCAAATTATACCTATGCCTACTCAAACTCACCTATACCCACCTAAAATATAATTCCTTAAACGAAAAACTCTAGGGTTTGTATAGCCTATCCCTATACATTTGATTGAAAAACCCTAGGGTTTCAGATAAGAACTATTCAGTTTGTCCATTTGGATAGGCTGGGGCCTGATAAACCTCGCATTAGACGGAGACGTGTCCGTCATCACGTCGCTTCTCAGTACGACTGGGAGGCGATGGCGTATGTCCAGAGCCTCGGCTTAAAGGCCGTCGCGGTCGTTCTAATGCGACTTTATCACTTCCAGTCACCAGAGCAGGACAGCTTTGGTGACTTTTTCTTTTGGGAGATGAAAACATGAAGTTGTTTTTATTGGTCTTGCTGGTAGCAACGGCTATTGGTGGTTTTGCCGGAGCAGAAGTTTTGGACACATCATTCTCAATTCTTGGTGCGGCCATCGGCGGCGTTGGAACAGCGGTAGTTTTGCTTGGCTTGGGGGCATATTTTGATGCACAGGAAAAAAAATCTCCGAAGCTCCCCCCTGAAATGCATGGTATTTTTGACCGCATGATTACGGGCAAGGAAAATCCGACAGCAAAGGAAGTACAGGAGGCCAAGGAAGTTTATCTAAAAGCTAGACAAAACCAGAAGACAAGGTGTGCAGATGTAAAGCCTGAATTTAGCATCGAAGGGGCCTTAAAAAGTTTGATTGAGCAAGATGCTGAGGCTATGGCTCGTGGTGAAATTTTAGCACGAAGGTTGATCCCCCATCATGCGATCAAGCGAGATATTATTATCGCTGCCTACACAAAAGATTTTGAAATATCACTGGATCGAATAAAGGATTTGAGTTGGTCGGAAGATGAGAAAATGGTGCGTATCCGCAAGATGCAAAATGATTTTAATGACCATATCAATGGGGTAGGGCAGCTGGATTGGCCGAAGCTGGACGAAATTCTCGCAGAGATGAAAAGGATGAGAGCAGACATTCCAGACATCGAAGCCAACGTTCGTTCAAAAAACCCGATGTATAAAATGGTCGATCCATTATAAGTAGATACTAATGCATGACATCCCGTATAAAGTTCTCGGCCTTGTTTCCGTATTTTTGTTTGTGGCGGTTGCCCCTATGCCCTATGGGTTTTATACGTTCGTTAAGATCATCGTATGCGGGTGCGCTGGGGTTGCCTGTTATCAGCTGTGGGACAAAGGATGCAAAGGGCCATGGCTGTACGTCTGGGGGGTAATAACCATCCTGTTTAATCCATTAATTCCAATATCAATGGAAAAAGAAATATGGATGGTTATTGATGCCTTGGCAGGTCTCATTTTTGCCTATTCTGCGTACAAATCATTCAACAAAAAAACGATGGAGTAAAAATGACTAAATTTATATTTTTCTTTTTAATCCCTTTATTGCTAGTTGGATGCTCAATGACTCTGCCTGTTCAGGGTGATTTCAATAAAGGACAGGAACGCTTTCTAGGACAAGCAACCGGACATATGGATGGTAGTGGTACAATGACTATCGGCACAGAGAGCGGTATGCAATGCCTTGGAAAGTTCCAATACGATAACCCCCGTGTGTCAGGGGCCGGTACTTTTGAATGTGATGATGGGCGTAAAGGTAATTTTAAATTCACTTCAAACGGAAACTCGGGGATTGGGTTCGGTAAAACGAACAAAGGGGAGCCCTTCAAATTCAGCTTTGGCCATAATTCAATCGTATCTTCTTGGTAAGTTTTCTGGATATATTTATCAACTAAAATCCAGAAAAAATGTAAGTGAACTCATGGCCTATGTAGGGGCTGGAGTAGCAGTTTTCCGAGTCCATAAGAAACGGAAAAAATTACGACTTTTGCGGTTCCATATAGTCAAAGTTTTGGAGGGCGATCTAAAGGCGCAGAGAATATGAATTTCGGCAGTCCATATTAGGGGCAAAAATTAAAAGTTTTTAGACGATATATTTTATTAGTATACTCATTAAGACTGTAATTGAGCCAAGTGATTTATGTATAAAAAATGAATGATGTAGTGGGCAAAAACAAAATAATTATTAGAAATGTCAAAGAGTTGCCTTCATGGTATAGTTTGAAAAAATATGAGGGCCTATCAGGCCTTGATGCTGCTGGATGGTATGAACTGCTGTTGTTGAGGCAGCAATATCTTTTTTGGTTTAGGTCTGGCAGCCAAGAAAGATATAAAAATGAACAGTTTAAGGGTAAAGATTTCTTTTACCATACGTTGGCTCAATCCAGAAATGATCCACTATTTTTCTTAACTGATGAAACGCAAACTTTATTAATGGGGGGAAGCCGTTTAGCATCTTTAAGATCGGATAAGCAATATTTTTCTAAACATGAGAATGCAATCTCACCACTGACATTAAGGCATTTGTACCATAATGAGTCTCGATTGAAGGGCACGACGCGAGAGCGGTTAAGAACGTGGGCTGACTCCATTTATGGGGATTTTGGCCAAATTGAATTTACAGACGAGCTTAAGCAGGAGTCTGAATGGGCTAGGTCATTTGTTGACGACCCTATCTATGAAGCATTTGAGAAACAAGGGGAGGAAATTCCCCCTTATCAAAAGATGCGGGGGCATGACTTTGTGCGAATTGATTTAACTGTTCCCGACAAAATTTTGATTGAACAATTCGCTAACTATTTGCGCCGAGTAAGAAAGGGAAATCCCGATATAAAGCTTGCAAATTCATTCAAGTGCCCAGAGTATGAGAAATGGATTGAGTACGCCATTTTGCCTTACCTAGATCTACAAATTTGGGAAATAGAAAATAATTTTTCTATCCCATATCGCGTCTTCGCAGATGCCATTTTTTCTGATGGTGACTTGGGTGAGGAAATGATACGCAAAACGACCAAGAAAATAGCGGGTCAGGTTATGAACAATAATTACATCCAGTTTTTGGCTACTATGGCCGCACAGGAAATAGCGGAAAAAATTTAGAAGAAAAATTTCCGGAAAAAATAAAAAAATTCCTTTGACTGTCTTTATCAATGCATCCGGCTTATTCCGGATGTATGAACGCACCCGTCAAACGTCTAACCACAGTTATCCAAGGCCATGCCCATACAAAGGGCTTGGATACCGCTGCGTTGGGTGAAATGGCCAGCCACAACCTTGCCGGATTTTTCGGGGTGCTGTTCGAAATTGAACAAAGACTAAAATCCGAAAGCCCAAAAACACCCGTAAAAACACCGGAAAAAGCACATGAAAATCAGTGAAGTCCAGATCAACTTGATAAAACCCAAAGATGGCCTGATCGGCTTTGCCGCGTTGGTTATCAATGATGATTTGTACCTATCCGGTATTGGCATCCACCAGAAACTCGCTGGGGATGGATACCGCCTGACCTACCCTACGCGCAAGTCTGGTAACCAGAATTTCGAGATATTCCATCCGATAAACCGCAGAGCTGGACAGAAAATTGAATCGGCCATTTTGAACCGCCTGAACGATGTATTGAAAACAACGGAAAACAGTGATGCTGGATACGATCGTGCTGACATTGCCTGAACATCACTTCAAAATCCTTTATCCCGAACGGTTCAGTCCCGAATCCGGATTTTTGACCAATCCGATGTATGGTGGAAAGACCTTGATGAAAGCCATTTATAACCCGACTAAAGCAGAAAAGCATTCGGGATATAAACCCCGACTGACGCTCGTCAAAAGACCATTTACCGACAGTATCAATGCAATCAGCCTGAAAGTCGAGTTCTCGGCGCCGAAACTGTTATTTGGCAATAACTTTGTGGAATTGCGGGGCAGAGACGATTTTGATGCTGTCCTGACCGCATTGCATTCAGCCCTTAAACAAATGGGGATTGATGTGCCACTGGGTCTGTTGCGGAATGCGCAGGTCACAGCCATTCATTATTCCAAAAATGTCCTTCTGGAACGCAATACACCCGTATTCCTGCTCTTGGCAGAATTGCAGAAATTGGACTTATCAGCAAAGTTGGACTTGAATCAGACGGATTTCCGGAATGGCGGGCAGATGGTCAAATACCATGCCAGCACCTATGAAGTCGCATTGTATGACAAAGTAAAAGATTTGCAGCAAGCCAAGAAATATGGAGATAAGCGCAGTCTAGAACAAGATAATGACTGCCAGTTTGATTTGCTAAATACGCCGCAACTTCCGGAGGTTTTGCGATTTGAGGTAAGGCTAAAATCAAAAAAATTGAAACCCTTGATGAAGAAACTCGGGGTTTTTCGCCCTCTGGAATTTGACAGTTTGTTTGATGAAGGTCTGTCCAGAGCCATTCTTTTGCACTTCTGGAATCAGATTACAGAAGGGCTGTATCTTCACAATTTGACCCCGAACGATCCGGTGACATTGACGGAAAGGGTAAAGGCAGCGTTTCCCCGAAAACGCCCTCAATCCGTAATGCAGCTAGTGGGCTTTGTAACGGTGGCAGATAAAATGGGCATCCCCGCGGCCAGAAGCCTTCTAAAGCTGACCAATTCAATGTTTTATGCCATAAAAAAAGACCTGAAAAACTTGGACGCAATCCATACAATCCCTCGCTTTTCCATCCTGAACGCGGTAAAAGAGCAGATGGCCGAATTTATACCCGTAGTTGCGGATGATATTGTAAAGACCGATTTATTAAATGGTTTAGGAAGTTGTAGAAAAGCATGAATTTGTACGAAAAATTAAAAACAGCCCGTACCGAAGAGGATGTGAAGGATATTTACATTAAGGCGCTAGGGCTGAAAAACTTCTCCAAAAACCTGATTGATATTCAGACCAAAGAAATTTGGTTTGAGGCAAAGGATAAACCGACATCTACATACGCAATGTTTACCCAGCTTTTGCATTATGTGCAGGTGGCGCGAATTAAGGGGGAAGATGTTCCACCGTTTCTGGCTGTTATTGATACAGAAAAAGCGGCAATTATGAAGACATCCGATGTTCTGCCGTTTCTGGATAAAAAGACAATCAAATGGGGAAAATCAGCCAGCCAGTACCCCAAAGAGGCGTTGGATCAGGTTTCGGCCTTTATCGGAACCTATTTTGTATCATTCAAAATTTCAGACCACGGCGAAGAATTTATTTCGACAGTAAAGGCCGCCATTCAATCCGGCGACATCATTCGTACCCAAATTACACCGGATAACCTGAAACAGGTCTTTGATAAATGGGTAGAGATGATCGGGCGGGAAATCAAGGGGGTTGATGAGGATGATTATAATCTGTTGTTCTTTGCCGATATTATGAGCGATGGGAATATTTCGACCCATAATGACTTGCCTGCTGAACTTCTTCATAAAAACAATCAACCCGTCTTTTCTCTGGACGGAAAAATTTATGAATTGGGAAATAAAGAAGGGTATAGACGGTTTTGGGCAATTTATCACAGGCCACCTGCCGAAGAATACCGGAACTATCTGCTGGAACGCCGTGACAGCCTTATCCCGATTGATGAACGGTCATTCAAAGGGGCGTATTACACCCCGCTTCATGTCGTGGACAAAGCCTACGATAAATTGACAGAAACTCTCGGCAAGAATTGGCAGAAAGATTATATCGTTTGGGATATGTGTTGCGGTGTCGGCAATCTGGAAGTCAAACATTCCAATCCCCGCAATATTTATATGAGCACGTTGGATCAGGCCGATGTGGACGTGATGAAGGCAACCAAGACCTGCGTGGCTGCCGAACGATTCCAATATGACTATTTGAATGACGATATTAATGAATTGGGACAGATTGATTACAGTTTGACCAATAAACTCCCCGAAGGTCTTCGTAAGGCTATATCAGAAGGTAAAAAGATTCTTGTTTTGATTAATCCACCTTATGCGGAGGCTGCAAACTCGCAAGGCAACGAGGGAAAAACTGATGTGGCCAAAACAAAAATCGGGTTGTTGATGAATAATCAGGATTACGGCTATGCTGCTCGCGAGTTGTTTGTTCAATTTATGGCGCGTATCTCTAAAGAAATCCCTACAGCAACTCTTGCCATGTTCAGCACATTAAAATACGTCAATGCCCCTAACTTTGAGAAATTCAGGGATGTTTGGAATGCAAAATATCTTGGGGGCTTTATTGTGCATAGCAAATCTTTTGATGGATTGAAGGGTGATTTCCCTATTGGTTTCTTAATTTGGAAGACTGATATTAACTCCCAGAAGAAGACTTCGATTGTAGAAATATCAACTGAGATGATTGATAAGATGGGATTCCCAGTTGGCGAAAAGAAATTTTATAATAAACCAAATAAAGATTTTTTAAGCGAATGGATTAAGCGTATCAAAAAAAATGATAGGGATGTAATTCCCCTCATTAACGCTATTACACCGATAGAAAAAGTGAATGGTGTTCGTAATACAAAATGGGCGCATGACGCTATTGGGCATTTTTTCTGCAATGGGAACGATATGCAGAATGCCGGAACAATGACGGCCATTTTTTCCTCTGTTCATTCTATTGGCCATGCTGGAGGATATTTTATTATTCCAGAAAACCTCTGGCAGGTGGCTATTGTTTTTTCTGTTCGGCGTTTGGTTAAACCGACATGGATAAATGACCGTGACCAGTTTTTACAACCATCTGAACCTTTGACTGACGAATTTAAGACGGATTGCCTGTTGTGGATGCTGTTTAATGGCTCTAACCTGTCTGCCAGTGCGGATGGTCTGGAATGGAATGGTAAGACATGGTCAATCGTCAATCATTTTATTCCCTACACCGAAGATGAAGTCGGGGCATCGGGGCGCTTCGAATCGGATTTCATGGTGCAGTACCTATCAGATAAATCTCTCTCGAACGAAGCCAAAGCCGTTCTGGATGCTGGGCGTGACTTGTGGAAGGCATATTTCGCAGAAACAGATATGCATACCGTTCGGGATGAATTGAAACTGGGCCGCCCCGATGTTGGTTGGTATCAAATCCGCAACGCCCTCAAGAAACGCAATGACAGCGGTGATTTCAAACCCGTTGATTTTTCAGCCTTTGAGGAAGCCTACAAATCCCTGACCGAAAAACTAACCCCGATGGTTTATGAACTCGGATTTTTGAAGGTTTAAATATGCGAGGTAAGAATGATTGACTTTAAAGAAATCGCTGATGGGGATGCTTGGGAATTATTTGCGCGTGATTTTTTCTCTCAGATCGGATTTGTTATTGATGAAGACCCAAGCCGTGGTGCTGACGGGGGAAAAGATTTGATAATCTCAGAGCAAGTTTCCGGTCAACTGCATACCAAAAAATTCAGGTGGTTGGTAAGTTGTAAACATTATGCAGGCAGTGGCGCAGCAGTAGGAACTCGGGAAGAAGTAGATATATCTGACAGGCTGAAAAGGCATAAATGCGATGGTTTTATTGGTTTTTATTCCACAATGTCCTCTACCGAACTGACCAATAGACTTTCTTCACTAAAAGACAGTGAGGATATTGTGGACTATAATATTTTTGATGGACAGAAGATTGCTGGATACTTCTATGCACACGGCCTATCAAAATTAGCGTATAAATATTTTCCTATCTCGTATGTGAAAATGCGGCCATTACAGCAAATTGTTGATCAGCACATAGAACTAAAATGTGAGATGTGCGGTTGTGATTGGATCAAGGACATTATTACCAGACCAAATATGGGGATAGTTATATATGCCGATAAAAAGGATGCTGATGGAAAATATTACACAGATGATATTTTTATATGCTGTAAGGGAAAGTGTGATGATCAATTAAAAGGAAAACTTCATTCTTTGGGCTATTTGGATTTATGGCAAGACATTGAGGATTTATGCAACCCGCTTTTGTTTCTTAAGGATATTTTGACTTATACAAATATTCTTCACGATAGAGAAAAAGTCTTCTCAGACAAAGCCCATCAAAAAATCAAAGACATATACATAGCTGTTTCACAGCGTGTTTTGAGAGAGATAACAGAAGAAGATAGAGGGAATTATAAGGTTGTTAATTTAATAGATTTTCCGGAATAATAATTATGTTGTACGGAATGCGTATAAGTGCTATAGTGGGGGTAGAATAGATGATCAGGTCGTTTGCCTGTAAGGAAACTGAAAAAATATGGGATGGGGTGCGGTCGCGCGCTTTTCCATCCGATATGCAGGACAGGGCTTTACGCAAGCTGCGTATGTTGGATGCCGCCCAGAATGTGAATGACCTTCGTGTGCCGCCCAGCAACCATCTGGAAGCCCTGAAAGGCAACCGCAAAGGGCAAATGAGTATTCGGGTGAATGCCCAGTGGCGTATTTGCTTTATCTGGCAGGATAACGAAGCCCATGACGTTGAAATAGTTGATTACCATTAAAGGATGTAGAACATGACAAAGCATATTGAAAACCCGCACGCCGGAGTCATTTTACAGGAAGAGTTTCTGGAGCCGCTGGGGCTGTCCCAAAACGCCTTGGCGCAAGCGATTGGCGTACCCGCCAACCGTATCAATGAAATCATCCGTGGCCGCCGTGGCATCACCGCAGACACCGATTTGCGACTTGCCCGCTTCTTCGGAATGTCCGAAGGCTATTGGCTTCGCCTGCAAAACACCTACGACATGATGGAAACTCGCCGCGAGGTCGGAACACTCATCGGAAAAATCAAACCTTTCCAGCATCAAAATGGTGCGTTTACGTGATGTCAGAGAAAATCAAAGAAGGAGGCGGGTTGATTTCGGATGCATTACTTATATCAATCGCCCCAGCAATTGCCTATGGAATCGCATACTTTTTTGAGGTTGGTTACCTAGGTAACTATGCTATTCCTGAATTTTTCATCTCAGTCTCATTCGAGAGATTTCTTTATGTTCTTTCAATTATGGTGGCTGGCTATGCCGTTCTGATAAATTTTCTTGATTTATTTTTTATAAGCTTACCCATAAAGATAAAGAAAATTAGCATAGGCCGCTATTCTTTTTTGTTTTTTTTGATAGTTCTGGTTCTATTTGCGGGGATTTTATTAGTCATTAAAGGGTTCTCTTGGTATTTTTTCACATATTTATTAATGGGATTAATGGCGATTTTCTTTATATACATTGCCCCGTCTTTTGGAAAAAAGTCCTTCAATGAGTACAAGAAGGAGTTAGATTGTATCGATGATTTAGATCGAGAAAAACGCAGAAAAAGCCTAACGTACAAATTGGTAAATCATGAAAGGTGGGGTGGCGTTTATCTTTTTGTAACAATTGCATTTCTTATCATGATCCCGTCTTGTAAAATATTAGGGGCGTATACTGCATTTAATGAAAAAAACTATTTAGTCACAAAAATTGACGGAGCCGATTTTGCATTGATAAGAAGTTATGGAGATGAAATCATATTTATAAATTTCCAGAGAAAATGGAAAACTTTATATAGCAGTGATCCTGTTTTTGGTTCTCAAGTCGTAGTTAAGAAAGTGTCAGAACAGCCATTGATTTTTGATCATATTAAAATTGTTACCGATGAGGAATAAATGAAAAACGCCATTGTTCTTGTCCGTGTATCCAGTAAAGATCAAGAGGATGGTTATTCTCTGGAAGCCCAGCTTGCCAATCTGCAAAACTATGCAGGGCGCAAAGATTTGGAAATTATACAAGTATTCCGGATCATTGAAAGTTCCACGAAAGGCCATCGCCCTGAATTTGAACGGATGATTGATTTTATCCGGCAACAACCCCAGCGCGTTGCCCTTATTGTTGATTGTGTTGACCGCCTACAGCGTAGTTTTACCCATACCCCGATTCTTGATGCCCTTATGCGGGAAGACAAATTGGAAATCCATTTTGTGCGTGAAGGGAATATTTTGGATAAGGATGCGACCAGTAGCCAGAAACTCATGTGGAACATGGGTGTTGTTATGGCGCAGTCCTACACCGATCAGTTATCCGACAATGTCAGGCGCAGCTTTAAGCAGAAATTGGCTCAAGGCGAATGGAATGGTATGGCTCCGCTGGGGTATCTGAACGCCGTGGATAAGGAAACGGGGCGCAATACCGTCATTTTGGATAAAGAGCGTGCCTTTCTTATCAAACGCCTGTTCACGGAATATGCAACCGGAACAATTTCTATGAATGAATTGCAACGCCGCGCCAAGGACTGGGGGCTGCGTTCGCGTAAAGGGTATCCGGTCGTCCTGCAAACCATATCCAATATCCTCAAAAACCCGTTCTATTACGGCATGATGCAGGTTAAGGGCAAGCTATATCCCCATTCCTATCCGCCTATTGTCGATCAGTCCATTTGGAAAGCCTGTGAGGCCGTTTATACGGGGCTGAATAGTAAAGGGGATGCCGTCCATGCCACGGAACAGTCCTTTGCCTTGGCAGGGCTTGTTAAATGCGCCGTATCCGGTCGTACGGTCACTTGTGACCTGAAAAAGGGCAAGTATGTCTATTTGATCGCCCGTGACCCCCAGCGCCCAGAAAAAAAGATATGGGTTAAAGAATCCGTCATCATGGATCAGATCGCCGAAATTATGCGGTCAATTACCATTCCGGAGGCCGTTTTAGAGCCTATGGTTGACTATTTGCGACAAAGCCATGAGGCCGAAGTTGCCTATCACCAGCAAAAGACGAAATCCCTAACCGATGAAATAGCCGAAATTAGCCGGAAAATGGATTCCTTAACCGACCTGCTGATCGACAAGAGTATTACTAAGGACGTTTATACCCAAAAGCACACCCTGTTCCAGAATCGCCGGATGGAATTGAATTACGAATTGGAACAGCACATGAAAGGGGATGGGGACTATAAAATTGCCCTATCGACCTTGCTTTCCCTGTCATCACGGATTTACGACCTGTTTGAAAGTTCGAAAAGTGATGAAAAACGCCGTTTGATCGGTTTCGTGTTTTCGAACTTGGAAATATATGGCGAGGAGCTGCGGTTTTCCTTGCGGAAACCGTTCGATCTATTCGTCAATTTAGGTGAGTGTAAAGAATGGCTGGGGCGGCTGGATTCGAACCAACGAATGGCGGTACCAAAAACCGCTGCCTTACCACTTGGCGACGCCCCAACTCCATAAAGCGAGCCAGAAACTACACAATCCAGAACAGGAACGCAAGGCCTAATTTGAATAAAAATACACGAAACAGGAGGGGAATTATGCCTTTTCGGCCAACCACTTGGCCAAACGGTTGCGGGCCATGGCGTATTTCTCGCCCAAGTGGTCGGTCGCATCCTTGGCCGCCGGGATATTGTTGTCCTTGGCCGCAGCTTCAATGGTGGCGCAGAGCTGGCTAACGACCGAGAAGCCAAAGTTTCCGGCCATTCCTTTTAGCTCATGGGCGCGGGCGCGCAGGTCAGTGGCATTTCCATTCAAGAAAGCCGTGCCGATCGCCGATATAAGCTCATCTGCTTTTTCATAAAAACTAACCAGAATGTCGTTCATAACATCTTTTGGAAGTCCTGTGGTTAAAGACGAGAGCATGACTTCATCAAGGCCAAAGGCTTTTAACGACAAGTCATTCGGGTCAGTTTCATCTTTTTGACCTCCGGCATCGGCTTGTTCTTCGAGCAATTTTTGCTCTTCGAATTTGCGAACCGCAAAGCTGAAAGAGTCTTCTTCCTCTTCGGTTAGATCCAGATTCTCGATGTCGAGAAATGATGTATCCATATTGATCAAGTTGGGGTCCTCACCGCGATCATACGTCGTAACGGTTTCAAACCCTTCGCTGGAACCTGATGTTGTGCTGTGATACGGATCGGATAAGTCGCTATCTGGGGCGGGACGTTCACTGGTTGCTGCGGTTGGAGCGCCAGGCTCAGGGCTGCGCGGAGACGGAGCTTGAATAAGAGGGATCCACATAAACGGACGCTGCCCATCCGCCTTTAAAAGAAGATCCTGTATTTTCTCGAGCGTAATCGGCTTTGGCGCGAAATCGTTCATCGCACAATTTTTATAGATCATCACATCTTCATCGCTGACATTGCCTGAAAGGGCAACAATAGGGATGTTGGCCTTTTTCGCAATTTGGGATTCGCGGATGCGCTGGGTCACTTCGATGCCGCTTATGCCGGGGAGTTCGATGTCCATGAGGATCATATCAAAATGATCCTGTGCGATCAGATTAAGTGCAGTTTGTCCATCGCTGGCTGTCGTAATCTTGGCTCCGTATTTTTCAATGAAACCGGAAACAACCCGTTGGTTGATGCCGTTATCATCAACAACCAGAACCGAGAGGCTGTTTTGAAGGGTAAGTCCGGCATCGCCCTCGTTCTGGGAGTTGCCCTCTTCGGATCGTTCCTGACCGACAGGAAGGTTGAGGGTAAAGAAGAATGTGCTTCCTTCTCCTTCTTTACTGCTGATGCTGATGCCTCCGCCCATGTTCTCAATCAGGCGCTTACAAATAGCGAGGCCAAGGCCGGTTCCTCCATATTTACGGCTGATGCTGTTATCGGCTTGGGAGAATGGCATAAAGAGTTTTTTCTGGGCTTCAGGGCTAATGCCTATGCCAGAGTCCTGAATGGCAAAATAAAGTTGGTATACTCCTTGCGATAGAAGCTCTTCGCTGGTGAGGTTACGGATGCGAAGATAAACACGGCCATTGCTGGTAAACTTAATGGCGTTATTGATCAGGTTGAGTAAAACTTGGCGCAAACGTGTCGGATCGCATCGAACCCAGTTCGGGACGCTGGTGTCGACTTCAAGGACCAGTTCAATATTTTTGGACGAAGCATGGCCGCTCATCAAAGTGTGGATACTGCGGACAAGGCGTTTGATATCGCAGTCCAGAATTTCAAGTTCCATCTTGCCGTTTTCAATCTTCTCGTAATCCAGAATATCATTGAGAAGCGCCAGCATCGCATCGCCGGAGTCTTTAATCGTACCGGTATACTCGCGTTGGGAGCGGGTGAGGGATGTATCTTGCAGCAAACGGACCATCCCCATAATGCCGGTCATCGGGGTCCGGATCTCATGACTCACAATCGCCAGAAACGCAGATTTTGCGCGGTTGGCTTCGTCGGCATTCTCTTTGGCCTTGCGCATTTCTTCGGTTTGACGGGCAGCTTGGACTTGCATCTCGGCCATGTTCTGGCGTTCGCGCTCGAGAATTTGGATAAGACGCTTATGCTCGGACAGCTCTTTGGCTTCTTTGAGCGGCGATGCAATGGCGATTTCCACATCATCATCGAGCGAGTCGTTCTTGACGATCAGATTTCTTAGGGTGGAGCCGGCTTCTTTGCGGCTGCTGCAAAAGAAAATCGAACTCAATATCGCGCCAACCAGAAGGATCTCGGGGATCATAAGGATGGTAGGCGTTTTCTCGAGAATATTGTGTGCAGTGAGCGCAACCGTAATCGACATGATTCCGAGGAGAAGAGCTGTGAGGGCCAGACTAAGGAGCTCCTTGCGATGTCCGATCAGGATAAATGGCCATGTCGAGAAACAGATGAGGATGCATCCGAGAATGTAGGGGCCATATATCAGAAATACGGAGATATTGGGCATCGGGTGCATCAGGATAAGGCCGGTAATGCCCGAAATAGCGAACAAGCATGATGCTCCGATGACGAGGGACGGAGGGATGTCTTCGCGAGCACCGGGCGATGTCCAGAGAGCGCCAATCAGCAAGAGAGGCGATATGACCCAAGTGAGAGGAAAGATCATATCCGAACCGATAAGCCCGAAATGAAGGAAGTTGGTAATGCACATGTGACGGAAGAAGGCCATCCCCCACAGCAATGACAGGAAAATATAGGAATAGTTATAGGTGATGCGGTAAATGGCCAGCATCGATAGGAAGCCTAGAAAGCAGATAGATGTAATCCCCCACGGCACCCAGCTTTCAATCGGGCTTTCCAGCTTCGTGTTAATGAATGTCGGGTTGATGACCGTCAGAGCTCCCGGAGAACTCTTCATATAAAAGATCAGGAACGTTGTGGTGTTCTGGGCAACGGGAACGGTAATGGTCTCGGGTATAATCGGTGAAACAACATTGGGATCGTCGGTGTTATACAGAAACGACCGCGTATTCATATTGTATAGTGAAAAAGATTTGAGATTGGCAAAACGGCCTTCGAGCTGGCTCCCGAACGATATTTTCCAGGCGTTGCTCGAACTGTTGTTGGATACAGGGATAACAAACCAAACGGCCTTTCCCTGGAAATCCATGGAATAAAGGCGCTTGTCTTGTCGGTATTTGAGCATTTCACCGCTACGGACAAGTGCCTCGACTTTCGAATATGAAAGGGAGAGGGAGCTATCCTCTAACGCGTAATAGCGTCCTTCAATAGTTGTTTTAGCCGTGTAGTCCGTTAGGACAATACTGGAATATTGTGGGGCACTGCCTTGGGCTTGCTGGGCGTAAGATGGACGGACCCCCATAAGAAGCAAAGCTAAGATCATGACGAAGGACGCCCATAAGACCGCGCGCGCGCGCAGTAAAGGCTGCGGCGAAGGATAGGCTGTAAACGGGACCTTAAAACATCTCATAGACTAGCATTCGGCAAGAGAAGATACTCTGCACTAGGCTATAGAGTCCGCTAGAAGAGTTAATATACGGTATAAATTTGACTATTTCTGCTGGTGCGCACGCTTAACATACGCGCCGATTAGCCAGAATATCGCGGGCAAGGCGTCGGACGGCTTCCGGATAGGCGATATGCTCCTGCTCCAGAACGCGAGCGGCCAATAGGTCGGGAGTGTCGCCGGAGATTATGGGAACGGAGCGCTGGAGGATAATTTCGCCCTCATCAACCCCCTCATTCACGAAATGGATCGTGCATCCGGCTTCGCTCTCTCCAGCTTCAAGGGCGCGTTCATGGGTATGAAGCCCCTTGAACTTGGGAAGAAGAGATGGGTGAATGTTAATCAGCCGTCCACGCCACGGCGAAATAAAGGTTGAAGTCAGGATGCGCATAAATCCGGCCTGACAAATCAGATCGATCGGGTAATGAGCAAGGCAGTCGAGCATCGCTCGCTCGAAACTCTCACGGTCGGCATAGTCTTTATGCGAGATAACATGGGTCGGGATTCCGGCGTTTTGGGCTCGAACCAGCCCATAGGCATCCGCCTTGTTGGAGATCACGACCGCAATGCTGGCCGGAAAATCAGCCACCGCGCACGCATCAATCAGGGATTGGAGGTTACTCCCGCGTCCTGAGATCAGGACCGCCAGTTGAATAACGTTATCCGGAGAGCTCATTACGCCCAAGCCTCATCCATATGGGATATCCGAACACAATCCGCGCGGCTTTCGGCAACAACCGATCCGATCCGGTAAACGGTCTCACCACTCTGGGTCAGGCGACGTGTAACCTCGTCAGCATCGGACGGCGCCACAATCGCAACCATGCCGATGCCGCAGTTAAGAGTACGGGCCAGATCAAGGCTATCGACAGAACCGCACTTTTTGAGCCAACGGAAGACCGGAGGAAGATCCCATGACCGTGCATCAATGTTGACCGCGAGTCCTTCAGGAATAACGCGCGGAATATTCTCGATCAAACCGCCGCCGGTAATATTGGCGAGGCCGCGGATCATATCGGTCTCTTTAAGAAGCGGCAGTAGAGATTTGATATAAAGCCGCGTCGGGGTGAGCAAATCCTCACCGAGGTTTTTGTCGGGAGCGTAAGGCGCAGGAGCATCATAGGATGCATTCTGGTCTTTCACGATTTTACGAACCAGCGAATAGCCGTTGGAGTGAAGGCCGCTGGCCGCAAGGCCAAGGACAACATCGCCTTCTTTAATGGCGGATCCGGTCAGAATGCGGGAGCGTTCGACCGCACCGACTGAAAATCCGGCGAGGTCGTAATCGCCTTCACCATACATGCTTGGCATTTCGGCGGTCTCGCCGCCGATCAGGGCGCATCCGGTTTCGCGGCAACCGGCGGCAATACCGGCAACAACGCGCTCGGCAATATCGACATCCAGTTTGCCCGAAGCAAAGTAATCAAGGAAAAAGAGGGGTTCTGCCCCTTGAACAATAAGGTCATTGACGCACATGGCCACTAAATCGATACCGACCGTATCGTGGGCTCCGCAGTCAATCGCAACACGAATCTTGGTTCCAACCCCATCGGTGGACGAAACTATGACCGGATCAACATATCCGGCGGCCTTGACGTCAAAAAAAGCGCCAAATCCGCCCAGTCCCCCCATGGTTCCGGTGCGGTTCGTGGACTTGGCCAAAGGCTTGATCCGTTCGACCAAGGCATCTCCGGCTTCAATATCGACTCCAGCTTCTTTATATGCACTCTGTTTCATTGAAAACGCGGCCTTTCTAAGATAAACAGATGGGTGATGAAACCCTTATTTAGACGTTTTGCTATGGCCCGTATAGTCTTTTCTCTTGTTTTTGCCACGCTGGCATTGATTTTCTGTAATATTGGTGTGGGCCTGGCCCAAACCCCGTCATCCGTCGGGACAGTCTCAGGGGTCAAGGTCGATGTATCGGATGAAAGTTCGGTAAAAGCGCGGGATAAAGCTTTTGCTCAGGCTCAAATCGAAGCCTTTAAAATGTTGGCTCAAAAATACGGCGAACCCAACCATCCGGTTCCAGAGAGCAAAACGCTCTCGCGCTGGGTCAAGGATTTCGAAGTAACGAACGAACAATTTTCGTCGAAGCGTTATCGCGGAACCTATACAATCCGTTTTTATGATAGCTCGGTGATTTCGTATTTCGGGCGTTATCCAGACCAGACCGCAGTACCGTCCGTACCATCGGATGCCGCAGCGTCACAAGGAACCGAAACAGCCGTACCTTCGAACCAGTTTTTGGTTATTCCGTTTCAGGTTATCGGAGAGACGAATGTCTTATGGGATAAGTCGAACAATGAATTCTGGAAGGCGCTTGATGCTGTGAAGCTTCCGCAAGGAGGTATGTTGCCGCAAGGGACTGTACTTGACTCCACCGATATTTGGGAAAAATCACCAAACCTGTTGTCGATGACCTCGGTACGGAAAATTCTGGCACGTTATAAAGTGGATTCGCTGGTGATTATCAGCCTGCGCGGGGTTAAAGACGGAAAGACCATGCACTGGTACATTGATATGTACCGCACCGATCGTGGCCGCATCGAACTCTCTCGCACTACGCCGGTTCCGTTAACCCGTACGGCGTCGACGGATACGATTTTTACCAACGCGGCGCGTGAAACCGCGGAAGTGCTTGGCGGGGACTGGAAAAACAGTTCCTATCAAGGAATGGTAACGACCGGCGTTCCCGAAGAGGCTTCGTTGGAGTTTGTGCAAGATCAACCAGCCTCGCCATCCTATCAAAATGCGATCACACAAAATCAACCGGTGACGCCGGCCCTTTCTGCCCGGGCCAGTGAAGCTCCGGCAGTGGCCTCGTCAGTGGCCTCTCCAGTGGCTTCGCCAGCTATATCCAGCCGCGAAGTAAAAGTGATGGCCCAGTTCGCCGGCCTTCAGGAGTGGATGGTTCTTCAGAAGCAATTGCGGACATCGCCATATCTCAAGGGGGTCAAGATTACATCGCTTCGGACGTCCGAAGCTGATTTGACCCTTGATGCATTGGATTGGCCGGCGTTAACAGGGGCGCTCGGCTCGCAAGGCTATGTGATCCAATCCGGTATCGACGGGGTTTACCGGATCCATCGCTAATCGATCTTACACATAACAAAGAGGAAAAAGATGAAACCACTTCAACAGGCGATTTTTTGGGTCGCGGCTATATTCGGCCTGATCGGGCTGGTCTGGCTTTTTAAATCGGTCTTGCTTCCCTTTGTTTTGGGTGGCGCAATTGCCTATCTCCTCAACCCGATCGTCAACAAGCTTGTGCGTAAGGGCGTATCGCGGCAATGGGTTGTTCTTGGTATCCTTGGGGCGTTCTTTGTAATGGTCGGAATTATCCTTGCGATTATAGCTCCAATTCTGGTCCGTGAAGCCGCGGGCTTTATTGAATCGGTTCCGGAATACGGGCAAAAGATCTGGGCCATCGCAGAGCCGCAAGTTATCTGGGCTCAAGAAAAACTGGGATACACCATCACGCAGGATCAATTACAAACAGCTGTGCAGGATAATATCGGCAAAGCCTTGCAGGTCGGGAAAGGCGTGCTCGGGGGGATTACCTCGGGCGGCATTGCAATTGTAGATTTTTTTACTACGCTTCTCCTGACTCCGGTAGCGGCCTACTTTTTGATGAAGGAGTGGCCGAAAGTGACAAGCTTTGTTCAGGAGCTTTTGCCGCGTAATCATGCAAAAGAAATCAACCGTCTGGCTTTGGCCATTGATAAAAAGATTTCTGGTTTTGTTCGGGGACAGATTACAGTGTGTATGATGCTCGGCCTTGCTTACGCGATAGCACTCACCTTGGCGGGACTCAAATACGGATTCTTTATCGGCCTTGGAACCGGCGTGCTGTCGATAATCCCGTTTGTCGGATCGACCATCGGGCTTATCACGTCGCTGGTGGTTGCATTTCTGCAAAGCTCGGGTGAATGGATGTTCGTCGGGATAATTGCGGCGATCTTCTTTATCGGACAGTTTGTCGAGGGCAACTTCATAACGCCAAAACTGATGGGCGATAGTGTCGGTCTGCATCCTCTTTGGATTATCTTCGCATTGATGGCGGGAGGGGCGCTTTTGGGTATTCTCGGGATGTTCCTCGCGATACCTGTGGCCGCCAGTGTCGGTGTATTGGCCGGCTTTTTGATCGAGCGTTACAAAGCCAGCCCGTACTACCGTCATGACGCGCAGGCCTCTAAATCGTAATGACGCACAAGCTTCAACAATTGCCGCTTGATCTAAAGTTTGCTCCAGCCATGGGGCGGGAAGATTTCGTGGTGAGCGAAAGCAATCGATACGCTGTGCATATGATAGAAAGCTGGCCGCAAGGTTGGGCGCCATTTCCGGCGCTTACAATCTACGGTCCTAAAGGGTCGGGGAAATCGCATTTAGCCGCCGTTTGGCAATCACGATCACAGGCGCGGCTGATAAATGCGGAAGAGTTTCGAAACTGCGATATCTCGGCTCTTCTTGAAGCGCGGGTGAATTTGGTAATTGACCAGTTGGAACAGCTGATTGGACATCGGGATCAGGAAGAAAAACTGTTTCATCTTTATAATGGCTTTAAGCAAGAGCAGCTTTATCTCTTGGGGCTTTCCGATAAATCCCCGGAACATTTGACGTTTCTCGTTCAGGATTTGGCCTCTCGGCTCAGAGCATCGCAAAGTGCCGAGATAAAGGCGCCGGATGACGACCTGTTGCGCCGTGTTCTGGTAAAACGCTTTATCGATCAAAATCTGGACATCGGGGAAGACGGCATCAACTATATATTGATCCGTATGGAACGGGACTGGGATGTATTGGATAAGCTTGTAAATGATATTCGTTTGGCCGCAACCGTTCAAAAACGTGCAGACGTCACTATCCCGTTACTTCGCTCGGTTCTGGCCGAACATTCCGGCGACGACTAAGGGCGAGGCCCCGGGAAAACCGGGAGCCGCATTTTGCTCTCCGACAAGAGGCCAATCAGAGTGCAGGTCTTGGGTGTCAGATCAGTCCAGGATGCCGCTTGTACCTGAAACAGGCAAAGGGCAGCGCTTGGGAAATTTACGTCGATCTGCGCCCGAAGTGGGGTCTCGTTTGCGCCGGCGAGGTGGAGCGCGAGGCGGTGCATTCCGGGGTTATGGCCGATAATTAATGGGCATAATGCCGTATCGGGAAGCTCTTCCTGCAGGAAGCTCACCAAATCAGAGGCCTCATAAGTTGAATAGAGTGTGTTGCCGCACTGTTGGATGGCAGGTGGATCGGTGTATCCGATATCCATGGACGCAAGAAGATGCTTGGCGCTATTGAGGGCGCGGCCGACAGACGAACTCAGGATATAATCAGGCTTGATGCCGGCCATAATCAAATTATTGCCGTTCATTTTCCATTGGGAAATACCGGTGCGTGTTAAGGGCTGCTCGATATCAGGGAGCCCGGCAATATTATCCTTTTCGCCATGACGGCCAAGGAGAAGATAGCGCGACGTATCAGTAGGTGTAAAACGCGAAACCATAAGGCGGTAAATCCACAAGGTTAAGGGTTAAATCTAAATGGGCTGAAACCGGAAGTTCAGGGTGAAGAGCGTAGGACTTGTCGGCTGGAAGAGTCCATTGAGCCTTGTCATGTGAAAGATTGAAGATACACAAGATGCGCTGATCCAGATGCTGGCGTGTCCATGCCACAACCGGCTGGGGGGTCTCTTCAATCGAGAGAGAGCCAAGCGTCAAGGCTGGAATAGATTTTCGCGCGGACAGAAATGCACGGTAAGCATTAAGCGTGGACAACGGGTTCGCGTGTTGCTCGGAAACCGCAAGAGCCGAGTGTTCGGGCCAGAATTTGATCCACGGGGAGGGCGCGGATGTAAACCCGCCATGCGGCAAAACTTTATCCCACGGCATTGGTGTACGGGCCCCGTCACGTCCGGCATGGTCGGGGTAAAGGGCTATATCATAAGGGTCGCGTAAATCTTCAAACGCAAGTTTGGCTTGTGGTAAGCCAAGCTCTTCGCCTTGATAAAGGCAATAGGAGCCGCGTAAGGAGAGGCCAAGGGCCATGACCAATCGGGCCGCTTCGGACTCAAATCCCTCGGGCGTATGGATACGGGAGAGCGAGCGCACCGTGTCGTGGTTGCTGGTAGCCCAACAAATCCACCCATCACCTATCTTGTCTTCAACGCGGCGTACAGTCGTCAGAATATCATCATACGTCATCCGTGATCCAAGGAGACCAAAGGAATAGGCTAGGTGCAGTCGTTTTCCGGTCTGAACGTAGCTGGCGGCGGTTGCTTCGCCGTCTTCACCACCGACTTCACCCAAGAGGCAGCGGCCCTCCCACTGATTGACAAACCGGCGCAGCTCCTCAATTGTTGGAATAACATCCTGCACCTTCATGCTATTGACGCGGCGCTGATAGGACATCGGATTGGAGCGCGGCATATCGGATGGAACCGGATCGGTCGGCAGAAGGGTTGGGTTATCTTTAAGGTCAGGGTCGTAATAATATGTATGGATGGCGTCAAGGCGGAATCCGTCAACGCCCATATCGAGCCAGAACTTGGCTACATCGAAAATCTCTTTGCGAACGTCCGGATTCCAAAGGTTTAACGCGGGCTGCGCGGAGAGAAAATGGTGGAGATAATATTGCTCGCGCCGTGAATCCCAAGTCCATGCAGGGCCGCCGAAATAAGAGAGCCAGTTGTTTGGCGCTGTCCCATCGGGTTTGGGGTCGGCCCAGACATACCAGTCATGCTTCGCATTGCCTTTATTCGATCGGCTTTCGTGGAACCATAGGTGCGTATCCGATGTGTGCGACCAAACTTCATCAATCAGAACTTTGAGGCCGTGCTTGTGCGCGGTATCCAGTAATTTTTTGAAGTCGTCCAGTGTCCCGAAAATCGGATCAACGTCGCGATAATCGGAGACATCGTAGCCGAAATCTTTCATAGGGGATTTAAAGAACGGCGAAATCCAGATCGCATCAACGCCGAGACTCGCGATATAAGGGATGCGTTGTTCGATCCCCGGGAGATCACCGATCCCGTCACCATTCGAATCCATGTAGCTACGCGGATAGACCTGATAAATGACAGCGCCGCGCCACCATTCAGACGAAACGGGAGATGACGACATAGAGTCTCCTAAAACAGTTTAGAGCAAGTGCAATTGGTCGCGGGCGTGCTGCTCGAGAGCCAAAAGTCCAACGGCATCATGCTTGATCATAAACACCGGAATTTCCTTCATCAGATCGCTCATGCGGCCTTTGTGCATAAATTCTTCCAAAAAGCGGGACTGGAAGAAGTAATCCCCGAGCTTGGTCGGAATTCCTCCGGCGATATAAACGCCGCCGCGGGCAAGAAGGGTAAGGGCCAGATTACCCGAAACGCGTCCGAGGAACGCCAGCATGAGTTCAAGGGATTCGGCGCAGACGGCGCACTCGCCTGTTTTGGCACGTTTGGAAATTTCAGGAGCTTCAAGGTCAGGAAGATCAAACTGACGATCAAGGACTTTGATTGAGTTATAAATGTTCTCAAGACCTTTCCCAGAGCAAACACGCTCGGCGGAAATATGATGATACTTGACGTGCATCTGCTGGAAAATATCGAATTCACGCTGGGTCGTCGCAGGCATGGTGACATGGCCACCTTCGCCCGGAAGAGCAACATAAGAACTTCCTCCCCAGACAAGAGAGGCAACACCAAGTCCGGTACCTGGGCCAATAACGGCTTTCGGGGCGTGTTCGACCGGTTTCGGGCCGGAGATGGTGTGGAGCAAAGTCGGATCGATATTCGGGATGGCGCGGGCCACAGCCTCGAAATCATTCATGACCTCGAAGCTATCAAGAGCGAGGTCTTTTTGAAGTGTAGAGCTTCGGAATGTCCAAGGGCTCGAACTGAAATGGATCAGGTCGCCATTCACAGGGCCAGCAACGGCAAAAACGGCAGCCGATGGTTTGCTATGGGTGCCGATTTTTTTCAAATAGGCCCGAGCGGCCTCCGCAGGGCCGGCATATTGGCTGCATTGAAGATACTCGAGATCATGAAGACCAGCGCGGTCGACAATTCCGAAACGGGCATTGGTTCCCCCGATATCGGCGATTAGGGCTGTTTTGGTCACAGGGCACTCCTCATTAAAGCGAAGAAATTTATACATTTATAAAGGAAAATATGCAAAATTTATCAGAGCAGAGAGGTTTGTTATGTCCAAACTTGGGGCCAGTTTTGCCGTTCCATCGCAGAATACAGCCATTTTGGTGGTGGATGTGTTCCCACAAGGGCTTCATGCTTTTAGTCGGGAAGAGGCAAAAGAGATCATCCGGAAAGTCGATGAGTTTCTTGATTCAACCGATGCACGTCCGGTTTTTTTAGAGACGATGTACTCCTCATTCGAGATTGACGATGCGGCATGGGAAGCCTCCGCCAAAGGGATCGACCTCTACGAAGGGTTGCGCCTAAAGCATCGGCCAGTCTGGGGGCAGGATGGCAATAAATTCGAATTCAAGGAAACCAAACGTCACAATTCCGGTTTCGAGATGACCGGATTGGCGGATTTTCTTAAAAGAAACGGAATAACAGCCGTGGCGGTGCTGGGGGTCGAACAGCCGTTGTGCGCTTGGGACACCGCTCGTGATGGCCCAAAAAACAACCTGAAGACGAGTTTTTTAGGCGATCTGACTTGGACATCTCCATGGGTCGCACGCGGGATGGAGGCGAGAGGGGCTGCGCCGATAACTCCTGAACTGGCGAAAGAGAACAGCATCGAATGGGTCACGGCGCGCGAATTTCTAACCCTCAATCCGAAGTCCGGCATAAAGGCCGAAGGTGCACCGGTCTCTTCTGGGGCGGCGATTCCGGATCCAATGGCATCTGGTTTAGTGCCCAAATAACCAAAAAGCTTGCAAAAACATTAACGTTATGTAAATAATAGACCACATAAAACTGTGTGTGGCCAAAGTCTAATTGTTTGACAGTGCTGCCGCCGGTTGCTAACCATAGATAATAATATATGTAAAAAATAGGGGTGTTAATATGGTATCAGTAGATCGTCTTATTCAGTCGATGTTGGCAGCTAAAGCTAACGAAATATTCGGGGTTATGTTGGATCTGGACGGCGCGTCCATGCTGAAAACACCTGCCATCCATGATGGCGTGGAGCCGGAAACCAAACTGGATACAGCTCTCTCTCTGTTGCTCGATCAGGGGCATCATGTCGCGATTAACACAGGCCGTCCTGAGATATTCGTTCGTAACGTGTTTCCTCAAACATATGCCCGTCTAGGCTTTGAAGATAATTTCTGGGTATCGACCGAAAACGGCGCCTCTGTCAAAGGCAAAGATGTTAACTGTGTGCGCGCACTTCCTCATGTTGAAAAATTACGCGACCATTTTGCCAGAGCCATCCAAGTATGGCCGGGCGCATTGATCGAAATCGGCAAAGAGCACTCAATGACTATTTCTGTGGCCAAGGCCGAAGAAAAAGAAGCCGCTTTCCATGCGCTGGTGGATGAAGCTCAAAAAATGGCAAAACAGCAAGGTGGCTTTGAAATCATCAGCGGCCTTACGCCGCGCGATGGCTATATCGAATTTGTAAACCCGAATGTCAGCAAAGGCAGTTCGACACGCATCATCTGTGAATCCGATGTTGCAATTAAATGGACCGCTTTTGGCGACTCCAAAGCTGATGTGGCTATGTGGAGGGAAGTTCAAGCTCATGGCGGCGAAGCCGTCGGCGTTGGGGAGACATCTCCGGACGGTGCCGATTACTATATTCACGATCATCACGTCACACAGCATGTAGTAAGGCAAGTCAGCTTAGGATAATGACCAACAGCTCTATCGAAAAATGGAATCCACACTACGACTTTCAATCTCCGGCAAGCCGCGCGGAGATTGAAAAGGTTGATAGCTACAACCCCCAGCAGGATCAGGATATATACACTGCCGGAGGTGGGGATGTGATCCAGTCGCCATGGGGGTCGAACCGGACTTTGGACGCTGGACGCTGCGCCGACACATACGATGTTGATGTGCCGGTTGTAAATCCCCTCCGTTTGCCCGAATGCCAAACCGCGCCGCAGGAATTCTGTATCAAGGAATTAATTGTAAATCCGGGCTTCATGCTTTCGCTCCAACGTCACCGCGCGCGTCAAGAGCTCTGGAGCGTGCACGAAGGGACGTTGACCGTCATTCTCGATGGCGAAATTTTCGATGTCAAAAAAGGTGAGTCTGTTTTTATTCCGGTTGGCGGTGTCCATTGTATGAACAATCGCACGGATGAAGCGGTTAAAGTCGTCGAAGTTCAATCAGGAATTACTCGGGAAAAAGACAATATCCGCTTGCTGGATTTTTCAGGACGCGCGACCTATCCACTATCCAACGAAAACGAGTTCCGCTCGGCTAAGCTCTACGCAGCTCTTCAGGCCGAGATCGTCGATAAATTCGGCCTCACCAACAATCCGCCTCAAAGTTTGCTCTAGGAAAAGCCTTATACCGCCATCGAATGTTTCTTGGTGGTATCAACAGGCGGAAGATATTCATCAAATGCGGACGCGACGATCCGCACAATCGGACGTGCCAGATGGTTGATGCTCAAGACCCCATCAGTATCAAGAAGGGCGAGGCCATCCTTGATAAATGGCACCAGCCCGGCCTTAAGTGGTTCCAGTGTAGCGGTATCATGTCCATAGGATTCCCAAATTGCATCAAGCGGCGCCGAAAGATCGCACATCAGGCGTTCGATAATCGCTTTGCGCGCTAAATCCGTACCCTTGAAGCTATAACCTTTGGCTACGGGAAGTGCGTCTCCGTGAAGAACCGCTTCTTGGTAATCATGGGACGCTGTGGTGTTTTGCGCATATCCTTGCGGATATTGGGAAATTGCCGACACACCGAACCCGATCAAGGCATCTGGAGCAATGTTGGTGTAGCCTTGGAAATTCCGCCCGAGAGTTCCGTCTTTTTGCGCCATCATCATGCCGTCGCTTGATTTGACAAAGTGATCGATCCCGATCGGCGCATATCCAGCCTCCTCGAGAATTTCGGCGCCCGTTGTAAACAGGTCATAACGGTCGTCATTGTCGGGAAGCGACTCGTCCGGAATAAGACGCATATTCTTCTTTTTCCACGGGACATGAGCATAGCCGTACAGCGCAAAACGATCGGGTTTGAGCAGTAGGGCGTAGTCCATCGAGCGGGTCAGACTGCGGACGGTTTGATAGGGAAGGCCATAAATAAAATCGAGATTGAATTCATGGATGCCGGCAGCGCGAAGATACTCGACGGCCTTATAGACAACGTCGAAAGGTTGGACGCGGTTGACTGTTTCCATCACTTTGGGATCAAAATCCTGAACACCCAGAGAAATACGATTTACTCCGACTGACGCGTAACAGACAGCCAACGACGCATTCATATGGCGAGGATCGACTTCAACGGCAATCTCGGCATCAGGAGCAAAAGCGAAAAACTCGCGGAATGTATCCATCAGCAGACGGAAGTCCTGCTCCGCCAACATAGTCGGAGACCCGCCGCCAAAATGGAGGTGGGTTACGCGGTGCTTTCCGCCCATGCGGCGGCCCATCGCGGCAATCTCGCGACGGAGCAGGTGGACATAGTCTTCAACTGGTGCGTAGCGGCTGGTAATGTGTGTAAAACATCCGCAGTAATGGCAAAGCTTGGGACAAAACGGAATATGAACATACAAAGACAGGTTTGATCCGTCTTTGAGGGCGTCAACCCAACCGGAAACCGTTGAGGACGGGAAATCAGCCTGAAACACCGGAGCCGTCGGATAGCTGGTGTAGCGGGGGACCGCCCGGTCATAGGAAAGAATTTTGGGTTTAATAGCTAAAATATCTGCGCGCATGACAGGAATTATAAGAAAACTTCCCGCATAGAAAAACAGGCAATTTGCCGCAGATAAGAACCTAAGACGATCGCTATCTCAGGTAATCATGCAGGTTCAGGTTCAAAATCCGGACCGACGAAGTATACGAGGCTTCCATTTGGGTCTGGATTTCGGTGAGCATCACCGAAGCCGACGGAATGTCGGTTTTCTTGATGGTGCTGCGGAGGCTAAGAAGCGTATCGCGGTCTTTTTCGTTCTGGTCAATTTGCTTTTCTATGGTATTCGATTGAACCGACATAATCCCGCGAATATTGGCAATGCCATCGATAGCGGATTTCACCAGATCAAAGGCCTCGCCAAGCTCGGTCGGGCTGCTTGGATTATTGAAAGCAAGGTTATAAGCGCGCAGCAACTGCTCAAACGCCGAATTGCTGGCCAGAGTCCCGTAAGTAAGATTAAGGGTTTCGGATACTTGTACCGAAGCCGTTGTTGTATTGCCCTGATAATAGGTCGAGTTGGCAACAGATGGAGATGTTTGCGGAACCCAAGCCGGATCGGTCAGGTCAACCGGTTTTGTATCAATGTCGGTCCCTGAAAAAACGTATTTTCCGGCGATTTGGAGGTTGAGAATTGCCGCGGTTTCGTTCAAAGCGTTCTGCGCTTGGGATTGGGTAACGTTTGGATTTGCGTTGTTTCCGGCAAGGGCGGAGGATAACGCTGAAATCATCGAGTTGGCCAGATCTTCCATACGGCCAAGAGCTTCGTACTGGGTATTGATGCTCGATTGGACAATATTGGCGTTGGCATTATAGGCCTGAAGTTTGTCCGCGGCGCTTTCAACCGACAAGACATACTGCGCGTCACGCGAAATACCTTTGTAATCCTGCGATTTAAGACCCGAGCTGATCTGGGTGTTAATATCCGCATAACGTGATTGCAACCGCATATTGTCGGCAATCATGCCAGTCGTAAACGAAAATGTAGCGACGCGGTTCACCATAGTGACCCCCTATCTTACGGCGTTAATCAAGGCATCCAGCATATCCTGGATTGTCGAAACAACCTGTGCGGCTGCCTTGTATTGGTTTTGCAAAATCAGCATTTTTGCGGTTTCTTCATCGATGTTGACACCCGAAGCGCTGGTCATCAAATCGGTACTGGCTTTATAGGTTTGGTAGGCTGTATCGCTCTCGCTTTGCGAGATGCTGGCCTGCGTGGCGGCATTCGACATATAGGCCTGCGCATAGCGTTGAAGCGTGTTGCTCTGTGCGGCAAAGTTGCCGGCATTTGCAAAGCTCTGTGTTGCGGTCAGAGCGTTGGCAACCAGATCGGCAACCGATCCGTCACCACGGGCGACGCCGCGATCGCCAACCGCAAGGGTGGCGCTGCTCGAAAGAGAGGAGATGCTCAGATATTCAGGGTTGGCTTCCAGAACGCTCGACACACGAATATTCTGGGCGTTGGTGCCGGTAAAGAGATCGTTCAAGCCGAAATACTGCGAGAAGCTCTGTCCGGTCGATGACGTAACCGCGCTGTTCAAAGGATTGAAGACAACACCATTGGTGGACGGGCTGGCTGTAATCGACAGCTCGCCGTTGGCAGTCAAAGAAGCCGAAAGTCCGGCAACGCCGTTAAGAGCGGTTAGGACATCGTTGACGGACGTCATGGCCGCTAGGTTGATATCGGAATAATTGACAATCGTTCCGCTCTGGTCGGTCACGGCCACTCGGATCGAACCGGTTGCTGTAAAGGCTGTACCCGCTGTCAATCCCGACAAGCTGCCGGTGATGTTGGTGCGCGGCGGAACTGACGCCCCTGTGTTCAGAACAGTATTGATCTGCGTCTTGAGAACATTCGAAAGCTCGTCAAGTTTGGATTGCTCGCTGACATAGGTTTGGTCACGAAGCTCGATCAATCCGGCAAGCTTGCCGCCTGTAATCGATGTGGTGATATCGGTGCCGCCTACGCTCATAGGAGAGAAGCTGGCGGGGTAGATTGTTGTGGCGTCAACAGAGTTCGTCACGGCATAGTTGATATGGTGCGGGTCGGACAACAGAAGCGACTGGCCTGAACCTGTGTAGATTTGGAGGACGTTATTGCTGGTATAGAAATACTGGATGTCCATATTAGAGGCCAGTTTCTGCAGCTCAAGGTTCCGCTGGTCTTCATACTCGGCAAGGCTGGCATCGTTTTGCGGGTTCTGGGCAATCTTGTCGTTAAGTACATCGATGCGGTCAAGCGAAGCGTTGATGTCATCGATTGTGCCGGCGATTTGTTGTTCGGCGCTCAGGCGCAGGTTTTGAATGTCGCCCGCCAGGTTGCGGATCGAGTTGGCAAGGTTGGAAGCAGTGCTGACGACCTCGGCTTTGTTGGCCGCGATTTCAGGGCTCGTCGCCAGATATTTAAGGTTGGCGTACATCTGGTCCAGGTAGGAGCTCAGTGTATTGCTGCCGTCGGTGTGACCGAGCTGGGTAGCGTAATAGCTTAGGGAGTTGCTAACCGTGCTGTTATAGGAATAGGTGCTGATATCGCCAATCGCGGCTTTGATCAGAAACGGATCGCTGGCTCCGACGACAACACCGGATACCGGAGCTGATCCGACATTGGTGGTCAGATAAGTGGTGTTAAGGCTTTTGCGAGTATAGCCTTCTTTATCGGCATTGGTGATGTTCTGGGACGAGAGGTTGGTTTTAACCTCCGTATTCATCATCCCGAGAAGAGCCATGTTAAGGGCGGTGGTTAGTGCCATGATGGATCTCCCTTCTGGTCACTGATAACACGCTCGAGGCTTTTGAATTGCTGTTGGGTGTTATCATGAAGAGCTTGTTGCAACGACTGGATTTCAGCCAGCATCAGGCGGTGAAGGTTAGGCTCTTTGGCATTCACGCCATTGAGGATGGACAAAAGGTCAGCGGCCTTGCGCTCGAATGTACGCAGCAGAGTGTCGCGCTGGGCCATATAGGCCTCCATGCTCAGGCAGCCGCATTCTTTGAGGATCATGTTCTCGTTGGTAATGATCGAGAGCAAGCGCTGGGACATTTCCAGAAACTCGAAAACAGCATCTTCGGACGGAGTGGACAATTCGGGCTGTGTCGTATGCATAACCTAATCCTCTGTTGGTCTCTTGGCTCCCTTGGGAGCGAGCGTTTGGGTCGAACCGTACTTCAAACACGCTTTGGTGGACTGAACAGCGCCGTCAAGCTGGGCTTTAATGGCTTTTTGCTCTCCAGAAACGCGTGCGATGTAGGCGCTTAATTCGGTTTGGAGATCCTGAAGCACAGCCATAAATTTGGTCCGCGCATCAGGGGTCAGGGTGTCGATATGGGACTGGAGATCGTTCTGGTCAAGAATGGCACCTGATTGAACAAAAGCTTCGATGTCTCTGTCTTTCCCAAATGCGGCCAGTGCAGCCTCCAGTTTACCCATATCCTAACTCCTGTTTAACGGTTAACGAACCGCACTGATCAGATCCTGGAACATATTATCAACAGTGCTGATAACCTGTGCCGCCGAAGAGTAAGCCTGCTGGGCCACGATCATCTTGTTGAACTCTTCGGACGTGTCGGTGGTCGATTGCTCAAGTGCGCTGGAGATAATATTACCAGCATTCCCTTGTCCCGGCGAGCGCAAGTTGAAGTTACCGGCAGCTTCGTTTTCGTCATAAACCGTACCTTCGACGTGTGTCAAACCTTCAGGGTTCGGGAAGGTAGCGATCGGGATCTGGTACACTGGAAGACGCACGCCGTTTTCAAACGCAGCAGTCACAAGGCCTGTATCGCTGATGGTGATCTCGCTCAGCTGACCGAAACGGACACCGTCTTGGTCAATCAGGTAAATCTCGAGACCCGGAGTAGTGGTGTTCGAAGAGAACTGGGTCAGGCCGTTGGTTTGACCGACGGTACCCCAGTCCAGAGCTACAGAGCTGTTATTGGCGCCAGTTGTAAAGCCGGCAATGTCAAATCCAGGAGATGCCGGGTTAAATGCCGCGATCGAACCGTTACCGTTAAAGGTAATGTTGATAGTCTTTTGAACACCGGCCGTAGCTGGATCGGTATCAAGAGTACCGGAGGTCGTGCTGGTCGAGGTCTGGACCGGATCGGTAAAAGTCGCCGTCCAGTCATTGGCCGCGTTTTTGAGCCATGTGATCGAGATCGTGTGGGACACGCCGAGCGCATCGAATATCTCGATCGAGTTGGAGAACGAGTCGCCCACCGCCGCGTCAGCAGGAAGGTTCATGTCAAAACGGACGTTCTGGGTTGACTGGGCTGTACCGGAGATCTGGTTGACGTCAATCGGGGTGAGGGAGTTCAGGTCGTTCGGGCTTCCCGAGGTAACAACACCTTGGTCGTCGGTACGTTGACCCAGAAGGTAATACCCTTCACTGTTAATCAGAAACCCTTGGGCATCGGTCGAGAAGCTACCGTTTCGGGTATAGGTATATCCGGATGGCTGGCTTTGGGTGTCGTCGGTTACAACGAAGAACCCGTTTCCGTTGATGGCGACATAGGTCGAGGAGTCATACGCCTGAATCTGACCTTGTTTCTGAAGGGCCTGGGACGATCCGAACACAACGCCACCGGTGCTGAGACCGGAAGATGTGGAGTTACCGGTCACGAGTGATCGGAACGACACTTCACGGTTTTTATAGGCCGTGGTGCTGGCGTTGGCAATGTTCTCGGAAACGGCGGCCACAGCGGCTGACTGGGCGCGGAGTCCGGATACCGAGGCGTTAAGGGCGCTATTCAAACTCATGGTCTATTCTCCTATTCGTCGTATTAAGCGTTGGTGTTGGTTGTATCGGTTGTTGAAGTATCGGTAGTATCTGTGGTGTCGGTTGACGTATCAGTTGTGGCTGTCGTCGTTGTTGTCGGACGTGGATTGGTAACAATCTTCTGGACATCGGTAATTTCAAACAGAATGCCGCCGGCTTGCAGGTAAGTGCCGGTGCTATCGGATTGAACGCTATCGACCTGAACGGTTGTGTGAATGTCGGCAGTAATTGCTTTTCCGTTACTATCCTTGGCGGTGATCGACATTGTGAGAACATCGCCATCGGCCACGGCTTGGGACAAGTCGGTATCACCAATGCTGAATGCATAAGTTCCTGCCGATATTTTCGAGCTGCCCGAGCTGCTCTGGAGGTTTCCGGTATAGACGGTCTGGCCTTTGCTGTTTTTAACCGTGACCGCTACCGAGTCGGCGTCACTTGGAAGGGCGTAAGTCCACGACGCGCCACCATCTTGGTAGCTGCTGGTCGGGGTGTTGAGATCAACGTATTGGCCGATATAGCTGAACGCACTCGAGACAACCGATTGTTGCAATGAGGACAGAAGGCTGTCGAGCTTAACGTTCGTGCTGATTTGTTGTTCAAGCGACGAGAACTGGGCCAGTTGTCCGGTGAATTCTTTGGTATCCATCGGGTCGAGCGGGTTCTGGTGCTGCATCTGGGTCAAAAGAATACCCAGAAACTGGTTTTTCAGCTGGTCGGCTTTTTCCGAAGCGGTCTGGTTTGCGCTCGACGAGCCGGAAGACGAGGACGCCTGAACTTTCGTACCGCTGAGGGTCGAGAGGTTGGTTGCCGTCGAGATCTGCGTAATGCTTGCCATAATGTAAAACTCCTGATCGGGGTGTCCTGTCTACACCTGTTAAACGAGCGGAGTTACAAAATGGGGCGCAAAAAAATGAAAAAATTAAATCCCAGTTAAATCAAATGGTTATCTATATTGCACCGAGACGGATCAGAGGATCAAGCGGGTGGCTTGCCGAGGTCCCGGTTGTACGGAAATAGATTTTATACATTTCGATAAAGGTCTGGGGGTACATCTCTTCAAAGCGGGATAGGGCGGCGAAGTCGAGCGGATCGGCTCCCGGAAAGTCAAGGCTGAACTGGCGACTGGCTTCCGGGTTCATTGAAATGCGAACCGGCTCAAGCTTGTGCCTCGCGGCGATGTCACGAAACTCGGAAAGCGACACGCGGTGTTCCTGAACATGAAACAGAAGATCGGTGCATTCGGCCAAATTGAAAAAATCACTGGTGGTCGAGCAGCGCAAAATAGGATCATTGGCGGGCATAACAAAGAGATCGCGCCGGAACTGTCGGATCGACGGGGCTGTGCTGGAGTATCCCTTATCCTTGATGTATTGCTCGGCTGGTCCGAGAATATGGTCGCGGGCGATACGGGAATAAAGCGAAAGGCTCATGCGTCCTTCAGGTTTGAGGAGGGCGCGAATGGCTGCGAGGCCTTTTTCCGGCTCTTTCAAATGGTGGAGAACGCCGGAACTGGTAATGTAATCGAATGTTTTGCCGAGCTTTCCAGCTTCCATTAAGTCGCCATGGAGGAATGTCACCTGATCTGCAAATCCCAAATCTTCAGCCTGACGCTTGGCGTAGGCGAGGCTGGTGCGGGACAGATCGATTGCCGTGATCCGGGCGTGCGGCATGATATTCGCGTAATACGCTGTTTCTTGTCCGGTTCCGCAGCCGGCGACAAGAATTTCAATTCCTTTGGATAAGGCTTCGACATCCGCGCTGTTCTCTTCCGTGTTGGCGCTAGTCCATCGCGGATAGGGGCGGTGCTCGTACATGGATTGAACGGCTTTGGATGTAGCGTCTTCAATATCGGTAAAACCATCGATGTTTGCGCGCAGCGCCTGTTCGCGTAGGGGATTGATAAGCTGGTGAAGCATCAAGGGGGCCAAATTGGCGTCAAGAGTCTTGGGGAACGACAAGCGGTCCGGTTGTTCGACAAGAGTATAAAGCGGCTCGTAACAGCTATAAAGACTAAGCAGCGATGCAAGAACCGCGTCGTGAGGTGACGACCCGCTCAATCTGTCTTCAAGGTGAGAACGGAGAGCATTGACTTCGGATTGTTCGGTATCGGTAAGATAGTACACATAGTCATTAAACCAGCATTGAACCGCAAGGCTGCTGAGGAAGGGCAAAATCTCCTTTGGCCATGTCGAGGCCTCTTTCCAGCGCACGAGAAAATACTGGCGCATATTGGTCAGCATATATTCAAGCGGAATGCCGGCAACCATATTTCGCTCAAGGCCCGCGCATATGAAGAACGAACCAAGCGCAGGGGCGATCGCGCCTAGTTGAGGCAAAGAAGAATAGGCGGCATCACCGCAGTGGCGGGCAAATTGCCGGAATGGCTCGTAATAGGGATCAAGCAGCAAAAGGCTTGACCAAACCGGACGGAGATTGAGAAATTTGAGCTTGTCCTGTTTAAGGCAAATTTCAACTGCTCTTTTAGCGTCGCTATTGAAAACAAGGTTTGGGCGGCGGCGGTAAAAATCGGTGAGATTATAAATATATTTTTTCTTCTGCGGGAAACGATTGACCAGTTGCACCATGATGCCTAGTGCCTGGTCAACATCGCCGTTGCGATAGAGCGATACCGAAAGTTTGTATTGCAGCTGTTCGTCGTTTTTAAGTGTTTTATAGGCGCTCAAATAGTAGAAAGAACTTTTGTCATACTGGTGGAGCGAAAAAAAACTATCCCCAAGGGCTATGGCCAATTTGGGATCGGGTTTCAACCGGTAGGAAGATTCAAGAAAGGATAATCCTTCTTCGGAGCGTTGGGCCGTCAGGCAGGCAAGTCCGAGGTCATGCAAAATAGTAGCATTCGAACGATCAAGGGTTGTGGCCATCGTCATGGCGTCAATAGCTTCGCTTGTACGACCCATATGAAGCCAGGTTTGCCCAAGTCCGAACCAGACTTGCGGGTTGGCTTCATCTAGGGCGATGGCTTCGGCCAAAAGTTGCTCGGCTTCGGAAAAGCGTCCGCGTTTCATTTTGTTTCTAGCATCATTCAGCAAAGACATGGCTAAAGTTGCCGGAGAAGGGGGTGGTTTTGACATGGGGAAACCGCGTGCGAACGAAATTTTCAGCTATGCTAATCGGAATATTTAAGAAAATAAAGGTATTGTTAACTGTTTCCGTTGTACACTCGAAGGATGGAACTACAACTGGGGGATTTAAAAACAGTCCTTTAGCTGTTAGGATCCAACTACCACGGTAACTGATTCGCCAGAATGACGAAGATGGGACCGGCCTTCAGAATGAAGGTTGACATAATTGGCAAAACAACTCAAGAAAGGAGTCTACCATGCCAGTAATCGCATCTAACACCTCTGCTAACACAGCACTTATCTACCTTAACCGTAACTCCCGTGAACAAGATAAATCATTGTCCAAACTCTCGAGCGGTTCCCGTATTGTTCGTGCGTCTGACGATGCTGCCGGTCTTGCTGTTTCGTCGTCCCTGAAAGCTGACGTTACTGCACTGAAACAGGCTGCAACCAACGCTGTTCAAGGTCGTGCGGTTCTTCAAACAGCTGACGGAGCTCTGGCTCGGGTTGGCGATATTCTTCAACGTATGAAATCACTGGCAGCGCAGTCGAACTCTGGTTCGGTTGACAACACCTCCCGTGGCTTTATCAACACAGAATATCAGCAGCTCCTGACTGAAGCTCAAGCAATCGGTACCAACACCCAGTTTAACGGTGACGGTCTTATCGATGGTGGTTACAACTTCAACTATCAGGTTGGTGTTGCGGCTACAGATACGATCGCTCTGAACCTGTCGTCGATCAACATTACGACCATCGCGAACGGTTCTGCAGTGGATACCCAGGCAAACGCTGTAACCGCTAACGGTACTTTGGATACGGCTATCGACAACATCTCGACCTACCGTGCAACGGTTGGTGCTCTGTTGTCCCGTTTTGAATACCGCGGTGACGTGATCGACAGCTCGGTTGAAAACCTGACTGCAGCCGTATCTGTTATCCAGGATGTGGATATCGCAGCTGAACAATCCAACCTTGTAAGCAAACAGGTTCTGACGGAAGCCTCGATCGCCGCTCTGGCACAGGCCAACCAGATGAAGTCCTCTCTGCTGTCCCTGGTCAGATAGTCTAGGATAAACATATAAAGATTATTGAGAGCAGGGGGATGGCACAGTTTTTGCACCATCCCCCTGTTTGTATAAGGCGTCGGTAATTTGTGCGCCGCACTCTGTAAAACTGATTTGTGAACGCTAATTTAGTATATAATAAGCCAAGATGCATAAAGCACGGCGCAGGTGGTAGGGATTAGGAGACTGTTATGGCAACAAACGGCATAACTACATTGGGTAATAGAACATTTTTGTTCGGAGCGAGTTCGGGGATTGATACCTCGGCCTTGATCGAGGCGGCATACAAGCAGAGAAAAGCCGAAGCCGACAAAATTGATGTAAAAGTCACCAACAACACTAATCGCATGACGGCGCTGTCGACGCTTCAGTCATTGGGGCAGGCTGTTCAGGACTCTCTCTCCTCTCTTAAGCGAAATTACAGTATCCTGAATGCGGACACTTCGGCGTTTGATTCCCGCACAGGAACATTATCGTCGTCGAGCACAACCCCGGCGACAAACCTTGTAAACGTAACGATTGATCCGGGCACTCCTTTGGGAAGTTACGAGATTGAAGTGTCGTCCAAGGCGACGGCTCAGCGCGTTGGCGGTAACAGCAGCACCGCAAATAAAGATGCAGATCTTGGCTACGCGGGTACATTTGATATTGTAGCGGCGGGCGGAACGGCCTCGACCATCAACGTCACCTCGGATATGTCGATCTCGGAAATTGCGAGCGCGGTCAATGCGGTCAAGGGAACGACCGGAGTAAGTGCCTCGGTTCTAAAGACGTCTGAATCAGGATACCAGTTGATTTTGTCGGCGACCAACACCAACAAGGCGATTACGGTTAGTAATATTACCGGAACAGATGCCCTGCAAAATCTGGGCGTGATTGACTCAGGCGGGGCATTTGTCAACGAATTGCAGCCGGCGCAAGGGGCAACTGTTCTGTTTGATGGTGTTCCCGTGACCCGTGATGACAATGATTTCAGCGATGTTCTCGATGGGATCAACGTAAATGTTCTGAATGCCGAGCCGGGTACAAAAATCCAGCTGCAAGTCACTAACGATACATCGACAGTCAAGAACGATATTATGAGCTTCACTGAAGCTTATAACAACCTCAGGGATTTTATCCTGACCCAGCAGAAAGTCACGGACGGCGAGGTTGCAACCGACGCTGTGCTGTTCGGCGATACAATGCTCAAGAATATGGCGACATCACTTCAGAATCTGATTGGTGGCAGCTATGGTCAGGGGAGTGGAAACCTCGAAACGCTTCAGGAACTTGGAATTAAAGTCGGAAGTGATGGTAAGCTAACCGTGAATGAGAGTACGCTTGATGACGCTCTCTTGAACAACTTCGATCAGGTGCGTTCGATCTTTGAAACTGCGGCAACGGTTGATAATGCGGAATTCAAGATTGTAACCAATAACTCCCAAACAAAGAGCATGTCGTTCGCGCTCGACATCACCTATTCGGGTGGGGCGATAACCAGTGTTTCCGTTGGCGGCGATAATAGCCTTTTCGATGTCAGTGGAACACTGATTACAGGTAAGGCCGGCACGATCTATGAGGGAATGTCCTTTGCATATGTGGGCACCTCGAGCACAACAGTCAATGTTGATATCAAACAAGGGTTGGCAGATTTGTTTAGCAATACGGCTAACAATTACACCGACTCCGTCAAAGGATTGTTTCAGGACGAGATAAATCGTCTGGATGAGATCAATACACAGCTTGAGGATCGCTCGGCACAAGTTTTGGAACGGGCCAACTCTTTCCGGGAAAACTTGATTGATAAATATGCCCGTCTGGAATCTCAAATGTCGGCTGCCCAGACGACCTTGGCCCAGATTCAAGCGATTCTGAATGCCGGAAATAACGACAATTAAACTGCGTAAAGCCCTTGGGACGAATGAGGAACAAGAATGACCCATAACCCGTATCAGAAGGCATCACAAGCCTACCAGAAAAGTAGTGATGATAATCTCTCGCCGATCCAAATTGTTGTCGAGCTGTACAAAGGGCTGCTTAAGAATACAAAAATGGCCAAACAGGCATGGATGGCGGGCCATCTTGATCAGATGAGCAACCACATCATTAAATCCTTTGATATTATCGAAGCTCTTCAAAACGGCCTTGATCTTGAGAATGGCGGGGAGGATGCCGCGTTCTTGAACCGTTTTTATACCGTAGTCTTCTCGGCTTTGTCGCAGGTCAGCTCGAAGCCCGATCCGGCAGCGTACTTTGACGAGATCATCACCTATGTCCAGCAAGTTCATGACCGCTGGTACAGTATGGCTTACGGATCAATTCCCCAATCGGCTGATGCGGCCCCTGACGCAGCAGCTGACTCCAATCGTCCATAGTTTTAATTTTCCGAAGTTTTAATTTTCCGATTTTTCTGTCCCTGAACTAGGGTTGGCCCGCTTTTTGCAATTTCTCTTCTTAAGAAAGAGAAATTGGCAAGCCCATGGCAATCCGCATAAACCCCAATGCTGCAATGACAGGCTTCCGAAGCTATGACGACGCTTCGGACGTTCAGCTATTAGCGCTGCAGGCCTTAGGGGATGAGCGGGCGCTTGAAGTTCTGATGCAGCGTTATCGCGGTCTGGTTTGGCGTGTTACGAAGACCTATCTTGGCAGTGCCACCGAGGCAGAAGACATAATTCAGGATATTTCGGTTATGATTCATACCAGAAGAGACATTTTTACCGAAGGCTCGGCAAAATTTTCCTCTTGGCTTTATCGGGTCGTCACCAATCGTTGTCTCGATATTCTGAAAAGTTCGAAATCACCAAGCCGCCATAGTGAGTTGGATGAAGCGATGTCCGACGAGCAAGATAGCGCGGAAGAGACTCTGCTTCGCGACCAATTGCGTAGCCGCGTCCAGTCGCTTCTTGCCGAAATCCCCGAACAGCAGCGCCGTGCCCTCACACTGTTCTATTACGACGAAAATGATGTCGACCACATTGCGCAGAAAATGGGGGTAAGCGTCGCCGCGGTAAGGTCCTTGCTTAAGCGCGGTAAAGAAAGCCTGCGTCAGAGTTCCGGTTCAGCCGAGCTGCGCTTCTCATAGCTCATCCAGAGCTGCTCAAGATCATCCCCGAGAGTCACTGGTGAAAACGGTTTCCTGATAATTCCGATAATAGGCTCGAGCGCCGCGCGGTTTTCAAACGCGATATCATCTTTTCCGGTAATGAACACAACGGGGATAAGGCGAAAGGCGTCTCCAAGGCTGTGGACTTTAGCGACAAAGGACGGGCCATCCATAATTGGCATCATAAAATCGACCAAAAGCAAATGGGGCTGGAAGTTCTCGATCTTGGATAAAGCATCGTGAGCCGAGGCGCAGCTTTCAACCAGAAAATCCTTTCCAGAGCGATTGAGCGCCGTACGCGTCATCAAACGTAAAGGGTGATCGTCATCGACATGAAGTATTTTGAGTGGAGAATAGAGAAAAGCCATCATACCTCCAGTATACTACAATGCCGACCGGATACGCGAGAGCGTAAACGGGGTCAGAGCGGCAATCTCGTGGCAAAGAAGAAGAATTTGCTGGGGGCTGAGCGTGTTGATGGTGCTCTTTTCAATCTCGAGGGCGATTTGGCTAATGCGCATGGCGCCAAGGGCTGCGGATGAGGATTTAAGGGCGTGGGCGCTTTCACACAGCGCCACAAAATCACCGGCATGAACGAGTGCATCGGCATTCTGGTTAAAAGATGCCAATGTGTCTTCATAGGCGCTTAGAAGAAGAGGGAATTCCTCGGCCATCATCCCGGCAAGTTGTTGAAGGATGACCGCGTCAAATTCGGGGTCAAGGGGCGTTGTGTTTGAATCGGGGGTCAAGGACGGAGGGGCTGTGCCGACAGCCGGTTGCGGGATGCCAACCAGCCAATGACTGATTTTTTCAGCTAATTGGGAGTTGCTCACCGGTTTGGTGAGGTAATCATCCATGCCGGCATTTTTGCACAGCTCGGCATCGCCTTTGAGGGCGTTGGCGGTCAAGGCAATAATAGGGAGTGGGGAAAGGCCGTTTTTACGCTCGGCACTGCGAATACGCCGTGTGGCTTCATACCCGTCCATCTCTGGCATCCGGCAGTCCATCAGGATAATTCCCAATTTGTCGTGGAACGTCAAGGCGAGATCAATCGCTTCAAAACCTGTCGTCGCCAGATGAACCGAAAAGCCCATAGCCTTAAGCAGCTTGGTTGCATAAAGCTGGTTCACTTTATTATCCTCTACCAGAAGGACGTGATAACCTTCGTAGCGAAGGTCGGTATCGCGTCCCGTGTCCCCAATGTCGGATGTGACCTCATCGGCACTGATTTCCGCAAGATCAAGCGTAAACCAGAATACACTGCCGCCGTTCGGGTTGGACCTGTAGCCGATGGATCCGCCCATCATCTCGGCAAGACGTTTGCAAATCACAAGGCCAAGTCCCGTGCCGCCATATTTCCGGCTGGTTGAGTTATCCGCTTGTGAGAATGTCTTAAAGAGAAGGGATCGTTTGGATTCGGGGATGCCAATGCCTGTATCTTCAATGTCGAACTGGAGTTTGCCGTCCTCAAGACGTGATAAGGATAACCGGACATGGCCGGTATCCGTGAACTTGATGGCGTTGCCAATCAGGTTAATCAGGATTTGTTTGATCCGTGTCGGATCGCCGACATACGACGAGTGATGCTCGGTGCTCTCGATGTCATTGATCAGGATAATGCCTTTATCGCTAGCAGCCAGGCTGAGGGGCGGAAGAACGCGGTCGATCAAATGGAATATATTGAGAGGGACCGACTCAATGGTCATCTTTCCGGATTCGATCTTCGAGATGTCCAGGATGTCGTTGATGAGTTCTGTGAGTGTCGCCGCAGAAGCATTGAGGGAGTCGGCATAGAGGCGCTGTTCGTCATTCAAGGGAGTTTCTTTAAGCAAATAGGTCATTCCGACAATCCCGTTGAGGGGGGTGCGGATTTCATGGCTCATATTGGCAAGAAATTCGGATTTGGTTTGCGAGAACCGCAATGCATTGGATCGCTCGGCGCTATATTTCCGAATAAAAAGGAGGCTGATGGTCGTTACAATCATAACCAGAAAGAAATAGGTCAATGTCTGATAGATTCCGGCAATCCTGATATATTCGTGCTGCTGCGTACGGACAGCGCTATAAAAATCGTGAAGGACACTGGGAAAAATGTTGGATGCATAGGCGCCGATGCGGTCATCCATGCTTCTACGATCAAATTCGAGAAATTTTACAAGCATCTCGTTATAGCGGGCGTAACTGGATATGACCAGATCGTGATGATTGGGAGAGATAATTTCTTCGAAGTCTTCAAAAATACTATCGTCCTCGGTCCTTGCTTGCAGATGGGTGAGGTCATAATTAAGCCGTTCGTGAAATGCGGCAAGGCGCTGGAACTCGGCATCGAGTTGCTCGGTAGTGCTCTCCTCCTGATTGGCAGCCGCGCTAATCCCGTTATAAACGGCGCTGAGGATATAGATATCGTCTAGAACGGTGGCGTGCTCGTTTGTATAGGTCTTGAACGACTGGAAATAGAAAATTCCGGTCAGAATGAAAAGGATCGATAAAACGATCATTTCACGAAGACTGAACGCCGGAATGATATTCTGGGCTTTTTGAAAAAAGGTAAGCGGCTGGTTCGGCATAAGGCAAGACCTGATGTATGAAGATCAACGACGCAGAAAATCCCCAAGAGTGTAGCAGAAACAGCCAAAGCCGTATATGCGCGAATTCGGCCTCGTGGCGGAGGTGGGTGGGGGATTATCTATTTGTTGATAATCAACGTCTGCCATTCCCCGCGCGGGAAACGGGATGGCCGCTTGAGTCCTTCGGCGGCGTGGGCCTTAAGCACAGCATCTTCTTGTGTTTGAAGAAGACCGGACAGAACGGCTTTTCCGCCTGTTTTGAGATTGGCGGAAAGCTCGGGGGCCATATCAACCAATGGGCCAGCCAAAATATTGGCAATAATCAGGTCAAACCCGCCCTTGGTGGCACGAACTTGTTTGGCCTTATACCCGTCACCGGTAGCGCAGCTCATGCCGCGCGGGCCGGAGGGAACCTTGTTCATCGTGCGGTGTCGGCAAGCCACACGCGTGGCTTCCTTATCGATGTCGATGGCCAGTACCGGTTTTTTCCAAAGCTTGTAAGCGGCAATCGCCAGGATACCGGAGCCCGACCCCATATCGAGAATACGCTTGGGAACAAATCCGGATTTATGCAGTTTGACGAGCGCTTCAAGGCAGCCGCTAGTTGTGCCGTGCTCGCCCGAACCGAATGCAGTTGCGGCATCAATCACGAGAGGGATCATACCTTTTTTAGGCGGCGGCTCGGTGTAATGACTGCCATGAACAAAAAACGGACCAATTGTGAGCGGCGGGAATGAACGATAGGATTCCTCTAACCAGTTCACATCCGGAACAGCATCCCAGGCAAAGTCGGACACAGCAATAGCAAGTCCGGTTTTCTTTTTAAGGGACGCCGCAAGCGGCTTGAGATCGGGAAGGGAAGGAAGAACCCACATCAGGAGCCAACCTTCGGCTCCTGAATCGAGTTTTGTTTTCTCCCACGAGGAAGAGACAACATCCAATCCGGATTCTTCAAGGAGGCTGGCGGCCTCCATGACGCAAAGGTCATCAAGCGCTACGTCAAGACGTAGATAAAGGCTGACCAAATCCGGAAAGTCGTCGTTGGACATGGCAACTATTTCTCTTCGTCCATATCGACGTCGAGATCTTCGTCGTCATCGTCATCCATATCGTCGTCATCGAGATCAACATCAAGATCATCATCGAGGTCGAGGTCGCTATCGTCGAGGTTCTCCTCGTCGTCGTCGTTTCCTTCTTCCATTTCTTCGGCGTCTTCAAGGCTGACTGTATCCGACTCGGCCTCTTCTTCCTCGTCGATGAGGTCTTCCTCTTCGGCTTCGGTCTCCTCCGACACTTGGCTATCGGCGGTGGTATCATCGGCAGCAACGCGTCCACGGCGTGATTTGATTTTAACTTCACCGGTAAACTCGGTACCGCAGGATGGGCAGACGATCGGACGTTTATTCAGATCGAAAAAACGGGTACCGCAACTCATGCAAATACGTTTGAGGCCGCGAGGATCATCAACGGTGGCTTCCATGCCAAAAACTCCTTCTGAAACAACGCGATCTCGAAAGATCGCGCCAAAATTATATCTATGGCCTGATTGCCTGAAATTGGGGGGGCTGTCAAAGGTTTTTGCAAGCCTATCAAGAGAAGTTCGGCCTTCTGGTTTTGCGCTGCACCAATTCTATTCGGGCTAGGCATAAGTGTTAACTTTCGGTATGGTAAACTAACATTTTCCAAGTTCCTGTTCAGGAGAGATATTTTATGCAAACTCCAGTTGTCATTTGCGGCTACAAACGTTCCCCTTTCACTTTTGCGGGTAAAGGCGCTCTGGCCAAGGTTCGTCCCGATACCATCGCCGCTGAGGTTATCAAGTCTTTGGTACAGTCTACAGGGGTTAATCCCGAGCATATCGAGGATTTGCTCATGGGCTGCGCGTTTCCGGAAGCCGAACAGGGCTTCAATATAGGACGGATCGTTGTGAATCTGGCGGGGCTCCCAAACCGGATCGCCGGAGCAACGGTGAACCGTTTTTGCGGATCGTCGATGACAACCGTGCAAATGGCGGCGGGTTACATCCAGATGGGCGCTGGCGAAGTTTTCCTTTGCGCGGGTGTCGAGTCGATGAGCCGTATCCCGATGGGCGGATTTAATCCGATGCCCAATCCGGCCATGAAAGATATTTACCCTCAGGCCTATATGGGTATGGGCGAAACAGCCGAAAATCTGGCAAAGAAATATTCGATTTCGCGTAAGGAGCAAGAAGAATTTGCTCTCAAATCCCAACAAAAAGCGGCAAGCGCCGCCCAAGGCGGAAAATTCAAGGATGAGATCGTCGGAATTGACGGCGTCACCGAAGACGGATGTATTCGTCCGGACACAACCCTCGAAGGCTTGGCCGGACTAAAACTGGCCTTTGATGAAAAAGGATCGGTCACTGCCGGAACAGCATCACCGCTGACGGATGGAGCGGCCGCTGTTCTTGTGGCGAGCGAAGCTTACGCCAAAAAACACGGACTTCCGGTTCTGGCGCGCATCCGTTCGGTGGCCGTTGCCGGATGTGCGGCCGAAATCATGGGAATTGGCCCGGTTCCGGCCACACAAAAGGCCTTGGAGCGCGCCGGTCTGACGTTGGCCGATATGGATGTCATCGAACTTAACGAAGCCTTCGCCGCGCAGTCCCTCTCGGTTCTCAAGGAACTCGGCGCTGATGTGGCTAAAGTCAACCTTGATGGCGGCGCAATTGCACTGGGCCACCCGCTTGGCGCATCGGGCGCACGGATCACCGGAAAATTGGCCTCACTCCTTCAGCGTGAAAACAAAAAACTGGGCCTTGCGACCATGTGTATCGGCGGTGGTCAAGGAACCGCAATTGTATTGGAAAGTGTATAGATATGACCATCAATAAAGTTGCTGTGATCGGGTCGGGTGTAATGGGATCGGGGATTGCCGCCCAGATCGCCAACGCGGGCGTCCCTGTAGTTCTTCTGGATATTAAATTGCCGGACAAGGATTTGGCCAAAGGCGCGGTCGAGAAAATGCTCAAGACCGATCCGGCCCCGTTCATGCATCCCTCGAACGCCGGATTGATTACAACCGGAAATCTTGACGATAATCTTGATCTTCTGGCGGATGTTGACTGGATCGTCGAAGTGGTGCTCGAAGACCTCAAAGTCAAGCACGCCACCTACGAGAAACTCAATAAGGCCCGAAAGAAAGGCTCGATTATCTCGTCCAACACCTCGACCATTCCGCTGCATAATCTGGTCGAACCGTTTGGCGACGAGTTTGCCCGCGATTTTCTCATTACGCACTTCTTTAATCCGCCGCGCTATATGCGCCTGCTGGAGCTTGTGACCGGCCCGAAGACCCGCCCTGAAATTATCAAGGAAGTCACGAACTTCTGCGATATTCAATTAGGCAAAGGCGTGGTGACCTGTAACGACACGCCGGGCTTTATCGCGAACCGCCTTGGCGCGTTCTGGCTCGACCACGCGATGAAACGCACATGGGAAAATCGCCTGACCATTGAAGAAGCCGATGCGATCATGTCAAAACCTCTCGGCTTCCCGAACACGGGCGTTTTTGGTCTGGTGGATTTGGTCGGGATTGACCTGATGCCGAAACTGGCAAAATCATTGCTCGACAATCTTCCCGAAAGTGACCGTTACCATACGATCCACTCGGAATGCAGCCTCATCAATGACATGATTGCCGCCGGCTATACGGGACGCAAAGGGAAGGGTGGTTTCTACCGCCTCAATGTCTCGGGTGGTGAAAAGAAAAAAGAATATCTGGATATGACACCGGATCATTTCAATCCGGACACTGACTACCGCGCGGTTACCAAGCCAAAACCCGCTGCCGCCGAAGCCGGTAAATCGGGCCTCAAGGCGGTTGTCACGGTTGAAGATAAAGGCGGAAAATTCGCATGGGAAGTTTTAAGCGAAGTTCTGGCTTACGCCGCATCGCTGGTGCCTGAAATTGCCGGAACGATTGCCGATGTCGATGAGGCGATGCGCCTCGGGTACAATTGGAAATACGGCCCATTCGAGATGATCGACGAGCTCGGAGCCGATTGGTTTGCGGACGAACTCAAAAAATCAGGCATTCCGGTTCCAAAACTTGTCGAACAAGTTGGTAAGGGACGGTTCTACAAAATTGAAAATGGCCGCCAATACTATTTCGGAACGGATGGTGCCTACCACGTTCTGGAGCGCGCCGAGGGTGTTCTGCTCCTCAAGGATATCAAGCTGGCCTCCCAACCCGTCTTCAAAACCGCGAGCGCAGCCCTCTGGGATGTTCAGGACGGAGTCTTGTGTCTCGAGTTTATCGGCAAGATGAATGCGCTCGACGATCAGGTCTTTGCCGCAATCGACTGGGCGGTTAAAAATACCGGACCGGGAAAAACCTATAAGGCCTTGGTGGTCTATAACGAAGGCTCGGTCTTCTCGGCAGGGGCCAACCTCGGTATGGCACTCTTTGCCGCCAACATTGCACTCTGGCCGCAAATCGAGGAATTGGTTGCGGGCGGACAGCGGGCCTACAAATCCCTCAAATACGCACCGTTCCCTGTGGTCTCGGCCCCTAGCGGGCTGGCGCTTGGCGGCGGCTGCGAGATTTTGCTTCACTCCGATCATGTGCAGGCGCACGCCGAAACCTATTGCGGCCTCGTTGAGGTCGGCGTCGGATTTATTCCGGGATGGGGTGGCTGCAAGGAAATGATTTTGCGCTTTCAGGCGGAAGAGCGGAAAAACGCCGCTCCTATGTGGATGTCCCCAAGCAATACGCCGATGGGCGCTACACGTAAAGCCTTTGAAGTGATTGGTACAGCGCAAGTGGCTAAATCAGCCGCGGAAGCTAAATCCATCGGCTACTTCCGGTCAGCGGATGGAATAACGATGAATCGCGATCGTCTGCTCTTTGATGCCAAGAAAAAAGCATTGGAACTGGCTGCTAATTACGAAGCGCCAAAACCGCATGATGAAATTCGTCTTCCTGGCCCAAGCGGTAAGATGGCGCTTGATCTTGCAGTCGCCGACTTGCGCAAAACCGGCAAAGCATCACCTTATGATGTTGTGATTTGCGACTCACTCGCGAAAGTTCTCTCGGGGGGTGATAAGGCCGACTGGACATCTCCGATCAAGGAAGATGATCTTCTGAAATTAGAGCGTGAGGAGTTCATGAAGCTCGCGAAAAATCCGGAAACCTTGGCGCGCATCGAGCATATGCTGGACACCGGAAAACCCCTTAGAAACTAAGGGTTACGCAAGGTTGATATTTTGATAATTGGAGGGAAATATCCCTCCAATTTGCATTATAAGGCTTAATTCTATAGAACTAATAGGTCGTCCGATTGTTTATCATGATGGGCATAACGCAATTTATCTCGAAAGGATAATATACGTATGAAAATTTGGTATCTTTGGAACCGTGAAGCCGGCGGACCTGAAAACGAAAGTTATGAATGTTCGCGGCTCATGGAAGAAGGACGCGCGCGTGGGCACAATGTTGCCATTTATTCGCCCACACAATTCAAATTTATGGTTGGCAACAACAATTCCCAGCAGATCTTTATTGATAGTGAGTCTCATGAGCTTCCGGACGCTATTGTGTGCCGTATGGGGTCGGACACCTCTTATCTGGCAACGGCGATACTGCGCTTTATGAAACGTAACGGCGTAACTGTTATCAATTCTTCGCGATCGATCGAACGCTCGATGGATAAGCTGCTGACAATGCAAAAACTTGCAGCGAGCAATATAGCGATTCCAAAGACAATCTTCTCGAAATGTCCGGTGGATAGCAATCTTGTTGCCCAGCAAATCGGCTTTCCGGTTGTGGTCAAGACCTTGAAAGGAACTGTGGGGGCTGGCGTATATCTGAGTGAAACGCCGGACTCGTTGCGTGATTTAACCGAATTGTTGGTTAATCAGGGTGTTGATTTATCGCCGGTTCTTTTTCAGGAATTTATTGCAACCAGCCGTGGCCGCGATATTCGTGTCTTCGTGATTGGCGGTGAAGTTCTCGCCTGTATGGAGCGGAAGGCAACGGACGGCGGCTTTAAGTCCAACATTGGACGGGGCGGCGTTGGAACCCCGATAGAGCTGACCGAGGAGATGAAAAAAATCTCTCTGGATTCATGCGAAGTTCTGGGTCTTGAAATCGCTGGCGTTGACCTGCTTTTTGCCGAAGATGGGCTGAAAGTGTGCGAAGTAAACAGCGCTCCACATTTCAAAGGACTCGAAACATATTGCGGCGTCAACGCAGCCGAGGCCATCTACGAATACATCGAAGATCGTGTCTATCAAGAGCGTCGCCAAAAGCGTCCTCAAAAAGGCAATGTCATTCAAGGTTTCTTCGGAAAATGGTTCAAGGGTAGTCATGCTGCTTAAACCCTATCGGGGCATTCTCCCGAAAGTCGATAAAGATGCGTTCGTCGCCGACAATGTTGTATTGACCGGCGATGTCGAGATTGGTGCGGGCAGCAACATCTGGTACGGCGTCGTTATGCGCGGTGACGTGAACGATATTAAAATCGGCAAACGCACCAACATTCAGGACGGTACAGTGATTCACACATCATTGGGCGTTCAGGGAACCTATATCGGCGACGATGTGACGGTAGGGCACATGGCCTTGCTCCATGCTTGTACAATCGGCAACAAAGCATTCATAGGTATGCAGGCGCTGGTCATGGATCGGGCTGTGATTGAGGAAGAAGCGATGGTGGCGGCCGGGTCTTTGGTGTCGCCCGGAAAGCGGATTCCCAAGCATCAATTATGGGGTGGTCGTCCGGCCCGCTATATGCGTGATATGACGCCGGAAGAAATCGAATATCTCCAGATATCCGCCGACCGCTACACAGCCTTAGGTAAAGAATATAAAGGTAATAGCTAGCTGGGGTGTTGCTTTATAAAGTCCGTAGGATTTAAACCGCACCAGAATGTATCCCGTATTAAGCTGGGGCTTTGCGGATGTTCTTTACGATTTTCTTTGGATGTTTGATGCTCTTGTCGAGTATGCCCTTCAAAAAGGGGCATAGCTATATCCCTGAGTTTCACCGTATCAAATGCCAATGTTTCAATAGGGGCTCCAATCGAATTCGGTGCAAGAACGATATAGCTTTGGCTACCTTCGTCTTCTCCATCATTCTGGTAGTGGAAAAAATCATATCCTTTTAATAGAGCCCATTCACGGAGTTTAATCGTGTAGTGTGTCCAAACGACTTCATAAGGCTTGACCTCATCCCAGTTCTCCCCGCGTACAGCCGATCTGTTTTTACGCTTTTCAAACTCGTCTCTGAATATGGAGTTTTTCCGTCCGGCTTGCTCCCAAGTTCTAATGGTTTTTGGACTAAGCTTCCGGTCAATCACATCCATATAAAGAATTTCTTTGCCGAATGGATAGAAGAGGGCTTCCAATTCTTTCATATGGGCAGGCGAGATAACCGACGTATCATCAAAGATGCATAAGGCTCCACTGCCTATGGGATCATCTTCCCAGCAATCGCGCAGTTTAAGTCCCCTGTTTAAATTTGGTCGATAGAGACAGATACGAGCCTTCTCCATAAATCCTAGAAAATCTGAATAGAGTGTAGCGGGTGAGGCAACTTTGACAGGCGTTCCGTTATGCTTGAAAATCTTGAAAACTGTTCCATCAAAAATGTGAAGTGCCTGCGCGCTGAACAGAGATTCAATACGCTGGCACGCGGCCATAAGGCTTCCAAAATGATTAAGTCCGCCTTTTGGCTGCTTTTGCGAAAGTGAGCCTTGATATAATTCCATGACCGCTCTAATAAAGAAAATAAAGAATTATGTCAATAAAAAGTGAGGCTGGTTAGGAAATCGAAAAAAGAAGGGAGGATTAGTCCCCCTTCATTTGCACATAGCGGCCCGGTGCGGCTTCAATCACCTTAAGTTTTCCTTTTTTCGGATCACGCGGCGCAATCTTCTTGCCCGCATAGGTCTTGATCCATTCGGCCCAATCGCTCCACCACGAGCCATTGTGCTGGGTAGCCTGATCAAACCATTCATGGGAATGTTCGCGGTCATCGATCTTCTCGTTAACCCAGTAATGGTATTTCCCTGAAGCCGGTGGATTAATGACGCCCGCAACGTGTCCGGACGCCGCCAGAACAAAGCGCTTCTTTCCGCCGAGCAGCATCATGCCCTCATAGGTCGATGTCCACGGGGCAATATGGTCTTCTTTGGTCGAGATGAAATAGCTTGGAACCTTGATCTTGCGGACATCGATCGGGGTGTCGCCGACTTTAATCCCTCCGGCTTTGCACAGTTTGTTATCGCGGTACATATTGCGCAAATAAAAGCGGTGCATCGCGGCCGGCATATTGGTCGAGTCATCATTCCAGTACAAAAGATCAAACGGAAACGGCTCTTTGCCGAGCATGTAATTATTGACCACAAACGACCAGATCAGGTCATTGGCGCGCAATAAACTAAACGTCTGGCGCAGATCGCTGCCTTCGAGATAGCCGACGCGGTCCATCTTCTCGTCAATCATCTTGAGATAGGTGTCGTCGACAAAGACCGAGAGATCGCCGGCGCGATGGAAATCAATGAGCGTGGTCAGGAACGTGGCCGACGCAATTCGTTTGTCCTGTTTATGAGCGGATAAATAGGCGAGGGATGTCGCAAGCAAGGTGCCGCCGATGCAGTAACCGATGACGTTGGTTTCCTTTTCACCGGTCTGGATTTCAATCTGATCAAGCGCGGCAATCAAGCCTTCCTTCATATAGCTTTCAAAAGTTTTCTTGGACAGGCTCTTGGTCGGGTTGACCCATGAAATTACAAAAACAGTATGGCCTTGGGAAACGGCCCATTTGATAAAGGAATTATCGGCACGAAGATCGAGGATATAATATTTATTGATCCATGGCGGCAGAATAAGAAGGGGTGTCTTATAAACATCCTTTGTGCTTGGCTCATACTGGATCAGCTGCATCAGGTCATTTTCGTAAATCACCGATCCGGGTGTAACCGCCAGATTTTTACCCACCTCGAATGCGGCATAACGGGTTTTGCTGATTTCAAGGTCGCCATCACCGCGCTCAAGATCGTCCACCAGGTTTTCAAGTCCGCGCAGTAGGTTTTGCCCGTTCGAAGAGAGCGTCTCGCGCAAAACTTCGGGATTGGTCATGGCAAAGTTGGTCGGGGCGAGAGCATCAACAAACAGACGCGTATAGAAATCGAGCTTGTCGCGCTCTTTCTCGGGCAGGGCATCGGCATTGCGGACGGAGTTTTGCAGATAACGCGAAGTCAAGAGATAGGACTGACGAATAAAATCGAAAACAAAACTATCTTGCCATACCGGGTCTTTGAAGCGGCGGTCACCTTTTTCGGTTTCGACCACCGGTGTATACTCTTCACCAAGAAACTTGCGCATCGACTCGTACCAGAGAAGCCCCATATTCTGGGCATACTCGAGATTAAGATCGACAATTTTCTGGGGTTTCTGCCAGACGCTTTGCCAATAATCCATGAGCATGGGCTGCATGGCCATAGGGGTCATGCTTGGGGCAATTCCCTCATCGCCGCTATGTTTTTTGACATAGGCGGCAAAAAGCGGCTGAAGTTTTTCCATGATTTCGCCCATTTGCTGGGAAAAGGAAATCGGATCAATTCCTGTGCCGCCAACAGTCGAATCGGAGGAAGCAGGGGAGGCGGGGCCGGAAGGGGATTTTTTCTTGGACATGCAGGGAATCTGCCCCACAAACTGGTGAAAATCAAGAGAGATAGACCAATCTTTCCCTTGCCATCCCCCGTTCTTTGCTCCACGATAGGGAAAATTTTTCTAGCACTGGAACGTCTATGGTTCGTCGCACTTCTAAAACCGCGTTTGTAGGGTTGTCCGTCTTGGTTCTCGGCCTTTCGGCTTGTTCGCCAGGCCGGCCGATCGAGCTTACCAGCAGCCCGCCACCGGTTCGGGAAGATAAATACCCTGACGATTTTTCTTTGCTGGATTTGGGCCGGGCTCTTTCGAAAGGGGCCGTCGATATTTTTGATCCCTATCTGGATACGGCGAGCGTACCGTTGCCGGAAAGAAAACCTCTTCTTCGTCCGCTTCCGTTTCCGCTCAATCCTCACTATAAGCCGCTTGATAAGGATGTTAGTTTCTATGCATTGACGTCGCCGGAAGAAGAGCTCGGAGGCAAGCTGGATGTGGTTGAGCCAGAGCCGTTGCCGCCACCTGTGCCCCTAAACGATGTGGTCGAAGGGCAGTAAGATGGACGCGGCTAATAAAACCATGCGGGTGGGTTTGGCAGGTCTCGGAAACGTCGGGATGGGCGTTGTTAAAATACTTGAACAGCAGGCCGGACATTTAGAGGCGCGCACCGGCGTTTCAATCAAGCTGACCGCGATTTCCGCGCGCAGCCGGAAGAAAGATCGCGGTATTGATCTCTCGTCCTATGACTGGTGTGATAATCCTGTCGATTTGGCCTCGCGCGATGATGTGGATGTCATTATCGAGGTTATGGGTGGACAGGATGGCGTAGCGCTCGATCTGATTGAGGCTGCTCTTGACCACGGAAAGCCGGTTGTAACCGCAAACAAGGCGCTTCTGGCACACCATGGTGTCGAGCTTGCCCGTAAGGCTGAGAAGGCCAGCATTCCATTGGCATATGAAGCGGCCGTTGCTGGTGGTATTCCGATCATCAAAATGATCAAAGAAGGTCTTGCAGCCAATGACATTGATAAACTCTACGGGATCATGAACGGAACCTGTAATTATATCCTGACTACGATGGAAGCCACCGGACAACCGTTCGCCGAAGTGCTGGCCGAAGCTCAAAAACTGGGCTATGCCGAAGCCGATCCGACCCTTGATGTGGGTGGTGGGGATAGTGGACATAAACTGGCCCTTTTGACGGCTCTGGCGTTCGGGTGCCGTCCGGATTTCTCGTCGCTTGGGCTTGAAGGGATCGAGCGCCTGTCGGCCGAAGATATCACCATTTCGGGCGAGCTTGGTTACAGGATCAAATTGATCGGGCAAGCCCTTCGCCTTGATGACGAGCGTATCCTGCAAATGGTTGCCCCGTGTCTGGTTCCAAAGACCGCACCGCTGGCCAACGTCAACAATGTCCTCAATGGGATATTTATGAAAGGGAACTTTGTCGGTCCGAGCTTTATCGAAGGGCGCGGAGCGGGTGAGGGGCCAGCGGCATCGGCTATCGTAGCGGATATCATTGATATCGCGCGCGGAAAGACAGGTTCGGTTTTTGGCATGCCGGTGGATCGTTTGGCGCCGCCGCCAACCGCATCACGGGATGATTGGAATGGAGAGTTTTATATTCGTCTGGTGGTCGATGATCGTCCGGGTGTGATTGCGGATATTGCGCCGATTCTCCGCGACCATTCGATTTCAATCGCCAGCCTGATCCAGCGGGGATGCTCGGCCGAAGAGCCGGTGTCCGTCGTTATTCTGACCCATAAGACCAGCGGTAAAGCTATTCGTGAAGCTTCAAGCCGTATAGCGGCCTTGGGTACGGTTCGGGAAACCCCTTTGACTCTCCCAATTCTCACTCTTTAAACCCATTTTGATGGCCCTTGCGGGATAAAAACGGTTGTCCGTGATTGCGGAAAATTTGCACCCGCGCTAAGCTTTTCGCATCACATTTTATCAGAAAGCCCGATTGAACATGGCCGCACTAAAGATTGACCGCTCGGTTATGGATGCCCGCTGGGTGTTCCCTGAAATCAGCGATGAAAAAGTACATCGCCTGATGACCGATTTTTCAGTGCCGGAAATTGTGGCGCGTTTGCTTGTGGCTCGTAAAGTCGAGTCAGATCAGGTGATGAGTTTTCTGTACCCGCGCCTCTCCAAAGATTTCCCCGACCCGCACCGTCTCGCGGATATGGAACCTTTTTCAAAATGGATGGCAGAGCAAATCAGGTCGGGTAAAAATTTTGCGGCCTTTTGTGATTTCGACGTGGATGGTTCGACCTCCGCCGCGGTCATGAAGAAATTCTTCGATCATTTGGGCGTAAGTCTCCCGATCTATATTCCCGACCGCATGAGCGAGGGTTATGGCCCGAATGCCCTCGCGCTTAAAAAACTGAAGGACGGAGGGGCCGATATTGTCCTGATGGCGGACTGCGGGACAACCGCGTTTGATGTGATTGCCCAAGGGCGGGAATTCGGCCTTGATATTTGTATTTTCGATCACCATGAACAGGGCGACGGGTTGCCGGACGCCAACTGGGTTATCAATCCGAAGCGAAAAGACGACCAGTCGGGACTGGGAATGCTCGCGGCGGTCGGCGTAACATTTCTGGCTTGTGTGGCCATCAATCGCGCGCTCCGTGAATCAGGATATTTTGAGGAAAAATCCATACCCGAAGCCCCGCTTAAAGATTGGCTCGATCTCGTAGCTCTTGGAACGGTGTGTGATATGGTTCCGCTCACGGGCCCCAATCGGCTTTTGGTTCGCACCGGTTTCCAGCAAATGGCGCAGCACCGGAATATCGGACTAAAGGCTTTGTGTGATGTCGGCGGCATTAAAAAGGACCCGACCCCGATGGACGCCGGATTTGTGCTTGGTCCTCGCATCAACGCAGGGTCACGGGTGCATCAGGCGGATTTGGGTGCAAAACTTCTGGCGAGCAATGATCCGGAAGAAGCTAAAAATCTGGCGTGGATGCTCAATGATTGCAACGCCAAACGCAAATCGATCCAGAATGACATGATGCAGGAAGCTATTCAGATGATCGAGCAAAACGGCCTTGCTCAGCGCCCGATCATCATGGTGGCCGATCAAACGTGGCATGTGGGTCTCAATGGTTTGGTCGCGGGTCAAATCAAGGAACGCTATAATAAGCCGGCGTGCTGTATCGCTTTTGCGCCGGGGATGTCAGGCGAACTCGAAGGGCGTGGGTCGGGCCGCTCGGTTCCGGGCTTTAATATGGCTGCTCTCTTTATGGCGGCCAAGGATGCGGGTCTTTTGATTAAAGGTGGCGGTCATGCCATGGCCGCAGGTTTTACTGTGGACCCGTCCCGCATTGAAGAGCTGGACCGCTTCTTTACCCTTGAAGCCGAAAAAATTATGGGCGGCGAAGCGCCCGTCGTAGAAGAGCAAGTGGATGGTATCGCAAGTATTCGCGGAATACGCCCTGAATTCATTCGCTTACTCGAAGATAATGTGGGCCCGTTCGGTCAGGAAAACCCCGAACCGCGCTTCATTCTCCCGAATGTACGAATTGTGGCGTCGGATGTCGTCGGTGAGGATCATATCAAAGTGGTAATTACTGACAGCGAAGGGGGAGGGCGCATGAAAGCGATAGCCTTCCGATCGGTCGGAACACCTCTTGGTGAGGTACTCCTCAAGTCGAAGAATGGCCGATTGCTGCATCTTCTTGGACAATTCAAGATAAACCACTGGAACGGCCAGGATAATGTCGAATTCATGGTGGATGATGTCTGCACATCCGGGGATGACAAGTAACAAGGATGAATTGTTACTTGGGGTGGAATCTAATTATTTAAAATTTGAACAAAAACATCAGGTTTTTACTGCGCTGCATATAGCAATCTGAGGTCGCTTCTCATTACACTATTAGGAACACTCGGAATTATTCGGGGAATCCTTATGGGAGAGTCGCAATGGATAATCTAGCCTCGCAAGATACATTGAGTACACACACTACAAGCAAAGAAGAAAAGAAAGTAATATTTGCCTCGTCATTGGGCACGGTTTTCGAGTGGTATGACTTCTATCTCTACGCAACATTGGCGCCGTTCTTTGCGGCCTTGTTCTTTCCTCCCGGTAACGAAACGGCGGCACTACTCTCCGCGTTTGCTACCTATGCCGCCGGTTTTATTGTCCGCCCGTTCGGGGCGCTCGTTTTCGGGCGACTTGGCGATATGCTGGGCCGCAAATACACATTTCTTGTGACCATTCTGGTCATGGGCTTGTCGACCGCGGCGGTTGGCGTTCTTCCGACCTTTGAAACAATCGGCTGGCTGGCTCCGATCATCCTCGTGACATTGCGTCTCCTGCAAGGGTTGGCGCTTGGCGGCGAATACGGCGGTGCAGCAACCTATGTAGCCGAACACGCTCCCGAAGGAAAACGGGGCCGCTCGACCAGCTGGATTCAAACCACGGCAACCATGGGCTTTTTCCTGTCCTTGCTCGTGATCGGTATGAGCCGTGGATTTATCTCTGAAGATGAATTCAAGGAATGGGGATGGCGTTTGCCGTTCCTTGTCTCGGTGGTTTTGCTGCTGTTCTCCTTGTATATCCGGATGAAACTGAACGAAAGTCCGGTCTTCCAGCGGATCAAATCCGAAGGAAAAGCATCGAAGTCGCCTCTTTATGACAGCTTCTGCCGTTATCCGAACAACAAATACGTTCTTCTGGCCCTTCTCGGGGCAACAGCAGGACAGGGCGTGATCTGGTACACGGGGCAGTTCTATGCGCTGTTCTTCCTGACAATCAACCTCAAAGTGGATTTCATGACGGCGTACACGCTGATCGGGGCATCGTTGCTTCTGGCAACTCCGTTCTTCATCGTGTTTGGCTCGCTCTCGGATAAGATTGGCCGCTTGCGGATCATTCTGTTCGGATGCTTGATCGGTGCGCTGACATACTTCCCTCTGTTCCACGCTTTGACCCACTACGTCAATCCGGCGCTGGAGAGCTATCAGGAAACCGTCAAAATATCGGTAGCGGCCGAGGATTGTGGCTTCCACATCTTTGTATTGCCGAACACAAAATTCACCAAGTGTGACAAGGTCAAAGACACATTGACCAAGTCCGGACTGAATTTTGAAACCCTGCCAGCTGTAGAAGGAAAGTTAGTGGTTACCAAGATTGGCGACATAACCATCGAGGAAACCGATCCGGATAGCAAGTACGACGATGCGCCGTATAAGAAAGCACTAGCCGATACGGGCTACGTCGCCAAAGCGGACACGTCGGCCATCAACTATCCGGTTACAATCCTGATCCTGACTGTGATGGTGCTTTATGTCACCATGGTCTATGGCCCGATTGCCGCGTACTTGGTGGAAATGTTCCCGGCCAATATCCGTTACACATCCATGTCGTTGCCGTATCACATCGGTAATGGCTGGTTTGGCGGTATGTTGCCTCTTGTGGCAACGGCGATGGTCGCCTCGTCAGGGAATATCTACTACGGGCTTTGGTATCCGATTGTCGTGGCGTTGATGACCGTGGTGATTGGAGCGCTCTTCCTCAAGGAAACGGTGCATACCAATATGTTCCATAAAGACAGTCACGATCATAATTAAAAGATATTAAGGAAAGCAGGGCAGAAATGCCCTGCTTCTGCATATAAAAAAATCAAAGAATTTTAGAAAACTGAAATTTGGAGTAGAGTGGTCCAGTGTTGATTTTGGGAATTACCTCATGGGAACCCCGAATAAAAGAGAAAATATGGATATGGTCAGTAAGAATTTTATACATAGGATCGTAACGGAAACCTCGAAGATTGGTCTTGAAGTCGCAGACATCTCGGGTGATATCGATATCATCACCAAAGCTTCGGAAGTTCAGTCGGCCTCCGCGGAAGAGCTGGAGCATACATCCGGTGCGCTCTCCGAAACCAACAATAAAGTTGCCAAACATATCCAGTCGATGTGCGGTGTTATAGATCAGGTTGGCGGAGAAATTCAGTCGTCGAAAGAGCAGGTCGTCGCGACCACGGACAATATCCGTCAATTTGCCGAAGATGTTGAATCCATCGCCAGGCAGGTTCTGGAGCTCAGGGAAGACCTCATCAAAATCGCGTCCTTTACCCAAAGCATCAACAAGATCAATGGTCAGATCAACCTCTTGGCCCTCAACGCAACAATCGAAGCCGCGCGGGCCGGTGATGCCGGATTGGGGTTTGCGGTTGTCGCGGGTGAGGTTCGTACATTGGCTAACAATACCAGTGAGGTGAACAAGGATATAACGGCCTTGCTCGGTTCGGTCTCGCACAAAACGGAAGTCTTGAGTAAGTTATGTGTGGGCGGTCAGTCGCGCGCCAAAGAAACACTCCAGAACTGTGAAAGTCTGACCAGCAATGTCGAGAATGTCGCAAATTCGTTCGACACGGTCCAATCCGAAGCTGAAGGCGTAGTGGGTGATGTGGATGGTATGAGCCGTCAGTCCGATATTGCGCTCAAAGCGGTTCAAGAGCTGAGTGAGGGGCTGCAGTTATCCAAAAACTCGATCGAAGAAGCAAAAGGACGGATTGATCGCTTGATCGGGAACTGTGAATCTCTGGTAACGATTTATATCGAAAACGGTGTTGATACGGATGACAGTAGATTCCTGAAGCATCTCAAAACGATGCGCGATAAAATCCAGATCGCGTTGGAAACGGCAGTCGCCAAGGGTGAAATAACGGTCGACCGTTTGTTTGATGAAAATTATATCGAAATCCACGGAAGCAATCCGGTGCAATATATGACGGGGTTTGTTCCACTGACGGACAAGTGCTTCCCCGAAGTGCAAGAGACGGCCTTTGAAATCAGTGACCGCGTGACATTCTGCGCGGCGGTCGACCGGAACGGATTTTTACCGACCCATAATTACAAATTTTCGCAACCGCAAGGATCGGACCCGGTATGGAACATGGCCAATAGCCGGAACCGCCGCCTGTTTAACGACCGTGTAGGCCTTCGGGCAGGGCGCAGTACGGAACCATATCTGATCCAGCTCTATCGCCGCGATATGGGCGGCGGCAAGTTTGTCTTGATGAAAGATATGTCGATGCCGATCACCGTGGCGGGCCGTCACTGGGGTGGATTGCGTCTGGCTTATCGGGTCGAAGCAAATGGCTAGCGCTAAGTCATTGATTTTGCTTTAACTTTGTAAAATCATCAAAAAGTGATGCAAAGATCAAAAAACCACTTGAAAAGCCTGCCGGAATAAAGGTATAAGAGCGCCTGTTCTTCAAGGCTGTCCCCTTCGTCTAGAGGCCTAGGACACATCCCTTTCACGGATGCGACACGGGTTCGACTCCCGTAGGGGACGCCATTTTTTCTTCCAAAATCATCCAATAATGTTCTATAATACGCAGGAATCCTAGGGTTTTCGCGCGTCTTGACATCCTAAGATTTCCCCTGATTTCCGATAAAATCCTACCATTGTGGGGGCATCGTGTGGGGGTACGTAACTGGATAACGATTGGATACCCCCATGTCTCTCTCGGATGTAGCTTGCAGAAATTCAAAACCAAAAGAAAAGGCCTATAAATTAACCGACTCTCTCGGACTCTATCTTCTGGTCAATCCGACAGGAAGCAAACTTTGGCGAATGAAGTACCGTTATTTCGGAAAAGAAAGGACGCTCTCAATAGGTCAATACCCTCTAGTTACTCTCCAAGAGGCCAGAGAAGAAAGGGATAAGGCAAGAAAGCTACTCTCAAACCATCAAGACCCATCTCTCGCCAAACAAGAAGTCAAAAGGGCTGCTGCTGAAAGTGCATCCAATACCTTTGAATCGGTCGCCAGAGATTGGCATGACCGCTACAAGGTCAGGTGGACAGAAAAACACGCCCAAACCGTCATGCGCCGTTTGGAAATTGATCTGTTTCCTACAATCGGCAAAATCCCCGTTAAGGATATTTCAACGCCGCGCATAACAGCCGTAATTGAGGCGATTGAAAAACGTGGGGCTTATGAAATGGCGCGGCGGTGTCTTCAATACGCGAGAGCCATATTTTCCTATGCCAAAATTAAAGGAAAAGTCGAACATAATCCTGCAGATATAAAAGCCAAAGACTTCCTCACAAATCCAGAGCAGGGGCATTTTGCAGCTATGGAAGCAAAAGACCTACCCGCATTCTTGGAAAGATTGCATCGGAATGACGGGCGGCTCAATATTCAAACAAAAATCGCTATGGAATTATTACTCCTGACCTTCGTTAGAACGGGCGAACTAAGAATGGCACGCTGGCAAGAAATTGATTTCGAAAAAGCGCAATGGGTTATTCCGGGTGAAAGAATGAAAATGGGAAGAGACCATATCGTCCCTCTCTCAACTCAAGCGATTGAGTTATTCCAGCAAATGCAGGGAATGAATGGTCATCGAGAATGGATATTTACAAACCAACGTGACCCAAGAAAGCCAATGTCGGATGGTGCTATCCTCATGGCACTAAACCGAATGGGATACAGAGGTATTCATACAGGCCACGGGTTCAGAGCCTTGGCAATGACAACCATCATGGAAGAATTAGGCTATCGTTACGAAATCCCAGATATTCAACTTGCCCATGCCAAAGGCGATGATATTCGCCGTGCCTATGACAGAACAAAGTTTCTCCCCGAACGCATAAAGATGATGCAAGAATGGGCAGATTATATAGATGCTCAGGCTCTAAGGTAGGTTGAACATGGCAAAATCAAATGTTCTTAAACCTCTCGGGAATGAAAACTCCTATACCCCAGAATTTTTCTCCGAACTCTGCAAGAAAATCAACCTGACCGATAAGGATAAAAAGGCCGATTTGGGGCGTTCTATCATATTGGCTGCCCAGAAATACATGAGTGTTTACGACGAGTATTTGAGGCAGTTGGCCGCCCATGAAGTTGAAAGAGAGCTAAAGAAAATTGTAAATCATATAGACAAGGCAGCAGAGTCGCTTGTTAAGGTTTATGCATCAGGGAACTATGGCACTGACATCGTCAACAATCTCTATAATGTTATAGTGGAAAAATATCCTTCTATGGTAGGTACGTTAAACGAAATTCGAAGAGATAGTGGGTATGCCGTAATCACCTCACCATTAAAGGCTTTGGATTTCTTGGCCTCAATGGGTGATGCGATTGAGCGAACGATCAAAAATTTTCCATCCAAGAAAGGTACTCCACGGAGTTATGCCCTGTGTTACTGGATAATGATTCTATCTGCAGAGCTAGAGCCAATCATCGGGCGCAAACTAGAGCAAAGCCGTTATCGTAAAACCGAAAGGGGTGGAGAGTACATATCCAAAAAGGAAATGAACGATTCTGAATTGCTTCTGTTCATTATTGCGCCACTTGACCCGAACGTCACAATTTCCCAAATAGAAACGGCTCTCAAGGAAACCCGTAAAGAGCGCCATGAATCTCCTTGGGATAATTATTTCCCGAAATCATAGTTTATCGGATGTAGAAAAAATTCTTCTATTTTTAAAAGAAATTTTCCGACCAGCTTTCTTTGAATCCTGACGGACGTTCAATTAACAATACTTGCAGGAACCAAGCCAATCTCGGAAAGGACTGCAAATGTTGGATACACTCAAGAAAGAACGATTCCTAAGGCTATCGGACGTTAAAGAACGGACAGGTCTTAGTCGGAGTACCATTTACCTCAATATCAGCAAAGGCACATTCCCAAGAAATATTAGTCTTGGAAACCGTTGTGTCGGCTGGCTCGAAAGCGAAATCGACGCATGGATGCAGGCCAAAATAACTCATAGATCAATAGCGTCATAATCGAGGAAAAAATGGAAGATTTAACCAAATTAAACCATCTGGAAGGTCATGCAAAAAAACCTTTGTTAAAGGTTATACGAAAAAAATGTTTGGATTGCTGTTGTGGTCAACACTCGGAAGTTCGTAAATGCCCTGTTACAGATTGCCCTTTGTGGCCATACCGCATGGCTGAGAATCCGTTTTATAGGCGCAAGACGAATGAAGCAGAAGTTAATAACTAAGATTTTCCTGCATAGTAAAAGCCGAGGACGAAAGTAACAACAGGAAGCAGTAATCCCTTGATGAAGTCATCAGCAGCCTTCAAATTTCCTATCTGCTCAGGGGTGCCTAGAAGGGCCGTGATAATGCTTGCGACTACTAGAAATGCTATGCACAAAGTGTAGAGAACCACAATTTGTATAGTTGTTTTACTTCTGGTATCTTCTTGCAACTCAGCAATTGTTTTTTTTGTGTCTTTCTCAAGATCAACTTTGTAGTCCAAAATATCACGGGCCAAATCATCATCTTGGCCCGCGTTATCGTTATTAGCTTCAGACTTACTTTTAGGCAGCATTCTCTAAAATCTGCTTTCCTGTATTGTAAGACTTCTTGGCTGCTTGTCTTAAAAGATCATCAAACTTTTTTCTGCTATCGTCATCTGACAATTGACTCTTGAATCGTGCCAGCTCAGCCAAAAGTGCTATTTGATCTTCTAGCTCTCTACTTATGCTTTCTATAAATTCTTTTGACATGGTTCGCCTCATAGCAGCACCTCCCTTATAGAAATAATGCGGTAAATGCACTAAGGAAGGATTAAAAACTCAGAAAATTGGATGAAAGACCATTGCTATCTACGAGTGTACACATTTTTACAGCAATGTAAAATAGAAACGGATTAACCATAAGTTAATGATTGTTAGATGATGACTTAAAAAGTCTCCATTAATTAACTGTTGCTTACCACTGAACATCAATAGTTTTGCCATTTGATGTCTCACATATTCCAACTCCACCATCCGATGGATCTCCTGAGCTGTCTGCATATTGAAGTTTGCAATTCATTGTATGATGTTTGCTGCCAAATAAAATGGCTTGCACGCTGCCAGTGCTACGCTGTCCTGTGCCAAAAGTTGTTCCAACCATAATAGTGCTTGTGGATTGGTCAGAAATGACTGCTTTACCAGTAAAAATCTCGCCATCTGGCATGGTGACTTGTAAATTGTCATGCAGCATAGCTTGTGTATATGAAATGGTAACTGGTTTTCCAGACTCTCGGATCATGCCGTTCATTGTACCAGCGCATGCGCTCAAGAATAGGCAAGAGATAAGTAGTGATTGTGTTGAAAGGTTTGTTGGCTTCATAATATTAAAATCCCCCTGCGTTAAAAGTAAAACGACCACCAGATTTCTCTGGTAGTCGGGGAGTTTGTAACCGTCATGTAAACGGCGCAGCCTATTTGCTTGCGCTATTATATTTAGCTGCCTCCCCGACCATTGGTCGAAAGGCAGCACCATTGATAACGGCCCGATGCTGTTTTAAGCCGTACATGAGGGGTTACAACGCCCCAGAATTCCCATTCGGGAATACATGCCGTAACACTAATGGAGAGGCAGAAGGTCGTCAATCTTTGCAGAAATGAAATGCTTCAAAAAAGCGGCTTATTAGAGGCAAAAAAATTAAGATGCTCTTGCAGGGTATCTTTATAAGTAACTCTTCTCAGATTTGTATTTTCATGCTTGCTAAGGCAGAAAATTAGAAAAGAAATGGCAATAGAAGTGTGTGCTTCCCCCTTTAGGGGGAACGGGAAGGGGGAAGGCACAGTATATTACTCTTGATATATACTGTGCTAGGTGATACCTCGGGCATATTAAATTGGTAAGTAGCTCAGATTAAAGTAAGGCGCGTTTACGCTAGTCATTAGACTGCATGACTTTATAGCTTCTGACACCAATTTGAATCCATATTTCCATAAAGTGGAACTGATGGGTATTATTGGGGGCCTGAGAATTTTAGTTTTCAAATTCATAAATGAAATCAATATATTGGCCAATTAGTTCGGAATCCGTAGGGACGCCACTTTGAAACCTCCGGAAATAACACAGGCAATTTAAAAAGCGTCGAGAAACTGGACGATCTTTGCCATGCAATAGGCCTTTATACAACCAATAATTGACATAATATTAAATCGAGAGTATTGTTCCCCGTATTTCAAACAATCAAGGGGATGCGATGCCGCTCAAAGTAGCCTTGCTGGATATTGACGGGATCATCGTGCTGAGCGAAGCCCTGCATCAGGAAAAAATCATTCAGGTGGCCGCCGACCCTCTAATGAAGGGGAAGGGCATTGACGCAAAGCTTGGCGTTCATATTGATCTCGACAGTGATTGGAATGCGCAGCTGGCCGGAATAGGCGATCACCGGATTTACGAGTGGATTAAGGTCCGCAATCCGGATTTTCCATTGAGCGAAGCCGATTTTCTTACAAAATGTGAACACTACTATCTGGACAATGCCAAGCGTCTTCAGCTGCGTCAATCCTTCAAAGAAGGTTTTGCCGTGCTCGAGCAACATGAGCTGTATATCGCCGCCGTTTCGAGCGGCGTGCGCAAGCAGGTGGACCGTAATCTTGAAGTGGCCGGAATACGGGAACGCCTGATTTTTGCGCACAGTGCCGACGATGTCGAGGCAGGAAAAACCAAACCGCACCCGCGTCCATACCTCAAAGCGCTGGACGAACTAAATAACCGGATTAGAGCACTCGATGCGGATCATGTAGATATAACTGCGGACGAATGTCTGGTTATCGAGGATACATCTTCAGGAGCAGCAGCCGGATTGGCTGCGGGCATGAAAGTCCTGCATTGGACACTCAATGCTGGAAAATATAATCAGGACGCCCACTATAAGTTAGAGCCAAATGGACGTTTGGACGTCTTCCTGACAGAACTACTCGAAGTGGCTCCTCCAAGCCAGAGGGCAGCGCTCCCATTCCGTCAGCCCACATAAAGAAGTAAGTACGATGAAAATTTCTACAAACTGGCTCGAACTCGCCAAAACATTCCGTAAGGTCGCATCTGAAGAACTTTTGCCGCGGCACGGGCGATTGCATCTCTCCGAGATCCACACACATTCGGATGGAAGTCTTTTTACCGAAGCGGATTTAATGAGCGAACGCCGTCTGATCGAAGCCGCGCGGAATTTATATCCGGAGGCACTAATCTCCGGAGAAGAAGAAATCAGCGAAAATCCGGAAAACTTTCTTCAAAAAGGGCAAACACGGGATGTTCTGGTCTTTGACCCGATTGACGGAACCGGAGCCTTTAAACGTGGTGAAAATACATACGGAGTCATGGGCGCCTTTATAAAAAGGGGCGTAACCGATGCCGGAATTATTTATACGCCCGGTCATGCCATCCAGACAGCAACAGGTTGGGAAGCTGAAGATGACCTGATGCTGATCGCCGAGCGCGGTAAAGGTTGCTGGCTTGTTACCAAAGGCAACTTTGACGAGACAGAAAAAATCACTTTTGCCGGACGTCCCCGCTCATTAACCGAAGCCGCGCGCGTGGCTTTTGCCTGTCGCAATCAGGATGCAGCGCTCGAAGATGTACTTGGAAAAGGCGTTGAAGGCTATCGTCCGCGAAACAATTCGAGCTATGATTACACCAACCTATTGTTGGGTCAGATGGATGCGACCTATTACAGTGAAGGATATATGGCGGCAACCGGCCTCGGCAAATGCCCCCCGTGGGATCACGCTGCAGGAGTTTTATGCGTCGAAGAGGCTGGGGGCTATGCTGCGCTTCCCTACAACGCGTCAAAAAAGGGCGGCCAGACCTACACGCCGTTGATCTGTCATGATCGACTTCTGGTCGCGGCAAGCCGCGATCTTTTTGATAGCGTTATGGCCCATGTTGAAGCCAGATTGCCTCATCTTATGGCTCCACGCCAGAAATAGAAAATTAGTCGCGGGCGAGTGCGGTCACCGGATCGAGACGGGCGGCGTTAAGTGCGGGTAAGAATCCGAACACCAGACCGATAACAGTTGAAACCCCGAAGGCCGCCGCAATCGTCGACCCCGAGAAAATAAGCCGGAAATCGGTGCTGAACTGGGCAAAGACATAGCCGAAACTGAGTGCCGACAATATCCCCAGAAAACCGCCAATCAAACACACAAGAATAGCTTCGGTCAGGAACTGTTGCAAAATATCCGACTGACGAGCTCCAACAGCCATGCGGACGCCAATTTCGGATGTGCGCTCGGTAACAGATACCAGCATGATGTTCATAACTCCGATCCCGCCGACAACGAGTGAGATCACCGCAATCGCCGAAATCAGGATTGTGAGCGTCTGGGTTGTGGCCGTAATCGTTTCACGAATTTGATCAGTGTTGATGATAAAGAAATCCTTCTTACCGTGGCGCTTTGTCAAAAGATCAACGACACCGGCTTCAGCCACCGAGCTGTCGATGTTATCTTTGATGCGGACGGTAATCGACCGAAGAGTGGATGTCCCGAGAATGCGCGATATAACCGATGTGTAGGGGACATAAATATTATTGCTCGACGAGTTCATGCCGAACCCCGAGCTTGACGATTTAAGAACGCCGATAACCTGAACAGGAGTCGAACCAAGAATAATAGTTTTTCCGATCACCGAACCGGTTTGGTTAGGAAAAAGGGTGTTGAGCGTGTTCTGGTCGATAACGGCCTTCTGGGCGTACGAGGTAACATCGCCGGCGGTAAAGAGCTGGCCTTCGGCAATTGTCAGGCCTTTAACGCGAAAATACTGTTCCCCGACACCTTGAATGGAGCCGGTTGCCGCGGTGCTTCCGAACTTGATGGTTTTTGAAGTCGAGACAATTGGGGTAACGCTATCGATATAATCCTGACGGGCAATGGCATCGGCATCCATAACAGTTAAGGTTCGTACCGAGCCCGATCGCATATCCCCGAAGCCACGGCCCCCCATAATTTCGAGTGTATTGGTTCCGATCGACGAGATTTGCTCAAGAACTTTTTGTTTGGAGCCTTCGCCAAGTGCGACAACCGAAACGACCGACGCAATGCCGATAATAATGCCGAGCATTGTCAGAAAAGTACGCAGCTTATGCGCGCGCATTGCAAGGATTGACATTTTAAAGGCTTCAGTAAAACGTCCGAACCATGCATTTGATGCCGTAGGTTCCAGTGGATCGGCATTCGTAACTGGTGAAGCGGTGTGATAGGGCTGGTTCTGTGCCGTATCATTAAGAATAATACCGTCACGGATTTCGATGATACGGTTACAATGGCTCGCAAGGTCTCGGTCGTGAGTGACAATCACAACCGTATGGCCTTTCTGGTGAAGTTCCTTGAGAATTTGGAGGACTTCAACGCCTGATGCACTATCAAGCGCTCCGGTAGGCTCGTCGGCAAAGATAATCTGGCCACCATTCATTAGGGCGCGTGCTATCGATACACGCTGCTGCTGCCCGCCGGAAAGCTGGCCCGGGCGGTGATGGGTGCGGTCTTTAAGGCCAAGGCGAGTCAAAAGTTCAGTGGCTCGGGAATGCCGCTCGGAAAGTGGTGTACCGGAATAAATAGCCGGCACTTCGACATTTGAAAGTGCAGTTAAATCCCCGAGCAGATGATAACGCTGGAAAATGAAACCAAAATGCTCGCGCCGAAGCTCGGCCAGTTCATCAGGTGAGAGTTTCTTGACCGAACGTCCACCGACGAAATAATCGCCGGATGTCGCGCGGTCAAGGCACCCGAGAATATTCATGAGGGTTGATTTCCCCGATCCGGATTGCCCGACAATAGCGACAAGCTCACCGGGGTGAATAGTCAATCTGACATCTTTAAGTACCGCAAGAACATCGTCTCCGGCCGGATATTCTTTACGAAGGGCATGAACTTCAAGTGTTGGGGGCGAGATCATCTTAGAGACCGCCTACGCGCGGAGGGCCTTTAAAATCGGACTGGGACGATTTTCCGGTCGCGTCAACTGTAACCACATTCATCCCCTCGCTGAGGCCGTCTTTGACTTCGGCATGATTGCCGTCATTAAGACCAATAGTGACGGCGCGTGTTTCGACCTGATTGTTGGCGAGGATTTTGACGGCATAGGTGCCGTCTGGATTTTTGGTTCCAAGCGCAGACGACGGGATAGTAAGAACATTCGAAGCATTTTGAAGGACGATGGTCACTTGCGCCGTCATAAAGGTACGAAGAGTGCCGTCCGCGTTATCGGCATCAAAAACGCCGTTATAATAAATGGCATTTGAATTGGTGGATGGAGTAAGCGTATCGCTGTCTTCAATCGAGGCCGGGGCCGGCGCAACCGTGCGCAAGACGGCTTTATATTGACGTGCCGGATCGCCAAGAATGGTAAAATTGACATTCATACCCGGTTTGACGTTTATGACGTCGGCTTCGGAAATCTCGGCTTTGATGGCCATCTTGTCGGTTTGACCTATTTTCACAATCGTGGGAGTTGTTTGATTGGAATTGATGGTTTGTCCTTCTTTGGTCACAATCGCAAGAACGGTGCCGCTGATCGGAGCAGTGATCTTGGTATAAGACAAATCAAGCTCGGCATCGTCATGGGTAACAGTAGCTTCAGCAAGTTGGGCTTTGAGGGCTTTTACGGCAGCTGTCTGGGTCTTATACGAGGCTTCAGCCGCTTCAAGTTCGGATTTGGATGTCGCTTGAGCGTGGTAGAGTTTCTTTTGCCGCTCATAACTAAGACGCGATTCAGTCAAAGTCGCTTCGGCTTGCTCGATCTGCGCGGTAATGCTGTCGATTTTGGCCGTAGCTGTAGCAAGGGCGTTTTGTTGGCTGGCACTGTCGATCTCGGCAATCAGCGCTCCTTTTTCCACATGATCGCCAAGGGCAACCTTAAGGCTGGTCACGCGGCCCGATGTTTGCGCCCCGACACTGACCATGGTGTAAGGCTCGAGAATACCGGTAGCAAGAACGTTCTTTTCAATATTTCCGCGTTCAACAGGCTCTGTAATAAGTGAAGCGGCAGCGCTGCCGCGCTCGGTATTTGTCCCGATCAACATATAACCGGCGGCGGAGGCGATAAAGGCTCCGGCAAGAAGAACAAGGTATAATTTTGTGTGTTTCATTTAATGTCCCAATCAGCTCTTCAGTGTAAACGGAGTGGAGCGGATTTTCCCCCGAAATAAATTTTTCCTTTAGGAAGAATAGGTTGGTCGGGAAATAAGGCTAGTGAAGTACAGTTTTTTTAAAGCTTTATTAAAAAGTTGCTGAAAAATTGGTATATGATACGAATTCTAACACTGGGGTGGATATGTATAAGGCTGAACGGTCATCAATTGGTAAATACGAAATCAAGGGAGGTTCCGGTCAAAGCATAGTCAAAATCCAGATGCCGAGGAAAGTTTGGGCGACCGATAATGCGCCGCTTAATCCGGCTGTTACGGCAATGGGACTCAATGACCGGCCTCAATTTGAATTTCAAAATAGGACGCTTGAGGCGCGGCGCGCTCTGCTTACGAATAACGTCCTCGTCAACTTTTTTCGCATCTGGATCGAAGATGAGGGGAATCTCTTGATTGAAACATCCCTGAACGGAGCGTTCAAACCCTCCATCATTAGATATAAAGGGTTCGAATATAGCCTCGTTCGGCACTCGTTTTTCTCGTTCCGGTTTACACTCGAAAAAGATGGTCAGGTTCTGGCAGGTTTTGAAGATACGACACCATTTCTAACATTTTCGTCGCACCGAACCTTTGGCATTAGTCACAAGCAAGAGCTGGATGATGTTCTTCTGGGATTTGCCTTTTTCCTCTCGGTAATGGCCTTCTTTAAATCGTAAGGCAATAATTTATCGCGTGCAGATTGATTGATCTTCGGCGGAGGCAAGGCATTCATCACGTCTTGTTAGACTGTGATCGGCGATTGTCTCGGCTTCAATGCCGAGAAGATCAAGAAGGCTAGGGGTGAAGCCGATACGGGGATCAAAATAATAAATATGACCGTTGGAATCGAAAGGCCCGCGTGAGTCCCGATAAAGGAGTGTTTCCCCCGATGTTCCAAGATCGGACCCTCTTGGGCCGAATAAACGATCTGAATTCAGTCCTTCAAATTCAAAAAGAACAGTCGGAGGTATACTTGAAAGGGCCGTATCGGCAGAATTGCTTCCGCCACCGGAGGCCGGAGTGATATTGGCGGTCAATCCGGTTGGCTGGGAGAGGACATAGTTTCCGGCATCAGCGCCGCCGATGGTATAGCCCGATGCGGTAACGGGTTTATTAGAGCCGACCGAAGCGGTCAGGAACGTGCCGGAGGCAGCACCGCTGCCGAGGGTCACGGTATCGGAGCCGAGGACACCGGAGAGAGCGGCAAGGGTCGAGTTAAGCGTAGCGGCAGTGGTCGCATCATAAACTTTGTTATTGGCGGTCACACCGGTGATCGTAAGCGTAGCAGGGGTAATATCACCAATAGTTCCGGCCGCCGTCGTTGATGACAAGACATAATTTCCGGCTTTGGCACCGGATAACGTCATGCCTGTAACTGTGACGGTTTTCCCTGATCCGACATCTTTCGTGTCATAGGTTCCGCTGGTTGTTCCGACTGTAACGGCATCCATGCCATAAAGACCGGACAGGCTGTAATTGGATGATGCGAGTGTCGCTGTAGTGGCCGTATCATAAACCTTACTGACGGATCCGGTCAGCGAAGCTGTAATGGTTTTTGGGGATACGGTGATAGCCGAAGCGTTATTGGCGTAGGTAAATCCATATCCCATTGCCGAAGCCAATGTGCCGCTCGCATAATCGACATTATAGCTTCCGATATCCGCCCCTTGTGTATAAAGCGTGGCCCCATCCAGGCTGCCTGTCACGGTATCCGAGGCGGAGTCGGAACCAAGATATCCGGTTAGTGCATAAGCGTACCCTGTAAGAGAAGGGATGGCGTCGCCATAAGTGAGAGCGATTGAAGTTGTTGGCGTAACGGTCAGAAGCGGTGTCGTGCTATATAAAAACCCGTTACCGGTTGAAGGGAACGAAGGGCAGCTTCCACCATAGGTGCAACTGAAACGACGGAACGAAGATGTCAGGCTGTTAATTGTATCACTGGATGGTGAAGTGCTATAGACAAGCCAGCGGCTGGCACCTGTGCTGAATGCGGCGCTGCCAACGTTATTAACGAAATTTTTTCCGGACGCCAGAATAAACGATGTGCCCGATCCCATGCTGGATTTCAATTGGCCGTTGACGGTAATATTTCCGGTTGATCCGGTTCGAAAATAGACTGGCTTCGAGAAGGTCGTCGTGGTGTTGAGATCCATGTTTCCGGTCGAGCTGTTCCCGATCGTTAAAATGCCGGATGCTCCCCATGTCAGGAAACCGAGATAAGCGTTAGTCAGACTGAGGGTTCCGGCTCCGGTTCCGACACCCACGGTATTCCCTGCGGTGTAGGGAGCAATCAATAGATTGGAAATACTATTGATATTGTTGGCGGCACCAAGTGAAATCGCATCCGTTAAAACCGATATCGAGCCTGTTCCGGTTGTCTGGATGTTGTTGGCTCCTCCAAGGCTAATCCCGTAAGGTGTTGTCCCACCCCCGCCTAACCCGTTGACGGTAATGTTACCGGATCCAGTCGTCGTAAATTTATTACCGGAGGAAACCTGGACGCCGAAGTTGGATGTGCCGCTTGCGCCCCCGCCGCCGGTGCCGGTTACAGTCAAATTGCCGTTGACAGTCGATACGACGCTTGAGGTGGCAAGGAATACGCCGCGTTCTGAACTTGATGCCGCAGCACTTCCTCTGCCAATGCCGGTAATCGATACAGTACCGGTTCCGGTGTTGGAAATAGACGTTCCTGTCGAGTTGGCATAAACGCCGATATTACTGTTTCCTGAGCCGTTGCCGCCGGTGCCATTAATAACCATGGCGCCGCCGCTTCCGGTAATCGATCCGGTGATGTAGACACCGCTATTTGATCCACCGCTGCTAGAGCCACCTTGACCAGTAACGGTGATTGCACCGCCTCCGGTTGTGGTAATACCATTGGCAACAGCGGAATAAACCCCATAATTGGAAGCGCCACTGCCGGAGTTGTTACCGCCGGTACCTGTTACAGTGATATTTCCTGCCCCCGTTGTTTTGATGGTGCCGCCCGCGCCCGTAATGTAAACTCCAAAATTGTTAGCTCCTGTTCCAGCGCCGCCACCCGTGCCGTTAATGGTGATGTTTCCGTTCACAGTCTGGACGGCAGAGGTGTTAAGTTCGACACCGTAATCCGAAGCACTGTTTGTTCGGCCATTTCCGGTTCCGGTAATCGAAATCGTTCCTGATCCGGTCGTGCTGATGGTGGACGATGTTGAAACGCGAACACCTTTATTGCTGGTGCCACTTCCGTTGCCGCCGTTGCCGGTTATCGAGATATTTCCGCCATTGGCGGTAATGGTGCGGATATCGACACCGTTATTTCCGCCGCTCGAAAAACCGCCGCCCGTGCCGGAAATGGTAATATTCCCGCTCCCCAGAGCTTGAATGCTGTTGTTCACGTTGGCAAAGACGCCGTTGTTGGTGGCTCCGGTTCCGGTTGTGTTTCCGCCGGCTCCTGTAACCGATATGCTACCGGTTCCGGTCGTTTTGACGGTACTACCGGCTCCGGCAATGTAAACCCCGTAGTTGGTCGCTCCTGTTCCGGCGCCGCCGCCAGTGCCACTCAACGTAATATTTCCGTCGACACTGGAAATAATCGAGCCAGCAGCAATATCGATACCGTAAGAACTTCCGCCGCTTGTAACCGCTTTGCCGGTTCCGGTAACCGAGATAGATCCACTTCCCGTAGTTGAAATTATTGATGTGGTCGCGCCCAAGCGAACGCCCTCATTGCTGTTGCCGGAATTGTTTCCGCCAACTCCGGTAATGCTGATATTGCCGCCGGACGCAGTAATGGCAGCGGAGGTCACGCCGAAATTAACCCCGTAGTTAGAGCCGCCAGTCGACGCTCCCCCGGTTCCGGATAGGGTAATATGTCCAGTTCCGGCGGCTTGGATACCGCCCGTCGAAACAATGTTGACGCCGATATTGCCGCTTCCCGTCCCGGTGTTATTTCCGCCCGTGCCTGTAATAAACAAAGATCCGGTGCCGGTTGTCTTGATAATGGCGGGGGATGTATTCACATAGACACCGAAGTTATTTGTGCCTGTTCCGGCGCCGCCGCCTGATCCGGTGACGGTCAGATTTCCATCAGCTGTGCTCAGAAGGCCTGAAGTAATTTCCACGCCATAACTGGATGCGCTATTGGTAATGCCGCGCCCGGTTCCGGTGACGGTCATCGTCCCGTTTCCGGCTGTCGTAATGGCGGCAGTTGCGCCTCTGACAACAACGCCGCGGTTGCTGCCGCCGGAGCCGTTTCCACCAAGACCGGTAACTGAAATATTTCCGGCAGTATTCACAATCGATCCGGTAACATAAACGCCGTAATTGGTGGTTCCGGTCCCGCCGCCGCCGGTCCCGTCGATGACAATATCACCAAGAGTTGCGGTGACGGCGTTGGCCGCATTGATGTAAACCCCATGGTTGTTGGCTCCGGAGCCAGTGAAGTTTCCGCCGGTTCCCGTGATGTAAATGCTTCCGCTGCCGGTTGACCGGACCACGGTTCCGGCAGTGTTGATCAAAACGCCATAATTGCTGCCGCCGGTTCCGGCACCTCCGGCATTTCCAGTCAAATAGATGTTGCCGTTAGTCGTAGAGATGGTGGAAACGGACGAAACCTCGATGCCGTTATCACCATTGCTGTTGGTTATTCCGTTTCCGGTTCCGTTGAGAGTAATATTCCCGGATCCGGAGTTTGTAATTGTACCGGCGGAAACAATAACGCCCCGGTTGCTATTCAGGCTGCTGGCACCGCCGTTGCCGGTAAGGGTGATGTTCCCGCCGCCGCCGAGGATGGATCCGGTGACAATAATACCGTTATTCGTTCCGCCAGTGCTGGCACTGCCGTTTCCGGTAAGAGTGATCGCTCCAGTTCCTGTGGTCTGAATGCCGCCGGCTGACGCATTAAAAACGCCATAGTTTGTGGAGCCGGAACCGGTATTGTTACCGCCTGTTCCGGTAATCGAGATATTCCCGCTACCGCTGGTTCTCACGGCACTTCCCGCGCCGGTGATGTAAACGCCATAATTGGTTGCGCCTGTTCCTGCGCCGCCACCCGTGCCGGTAATCGAGATGTTGCCGTCAACCGATGTAATTTGACTGCCGTTGTTGATGCAAACACCGCAATCGCTGCCGCTATTGGTAATGCCTTTCCCTTGACCGTTGATCGTGATAATGCCGCTTCCGGTTGTCGCAACGGATGCCGAATTGTTCAGATAGACGCCGTAATTCCCGTTGGTCGTCGTCGAATATCCGGTCCCGTTGATCGTGATGTCGCCGCCGCTGGCGCTAAGTGTTGTCCCGTTAAGGTATACACCAAAGACAGATCCGGAATTCCCGACAGCGGAAGATGAAAGGGGGTTGGTTCCTCCGCCAATGACAATGTCTCCGCCATTAGTAAAAATACTGCCGTTCCCGAGGGAGACATATCCTGACCCTAAGCCGGTATTGTCAGCATTAAGGATAAGGTCAAGAGCGTTACTGGACGACAAAACGCCGACACCGGCTGCGAAGGTAATATTCCGGTAAGCCGAGAGTGTAAGGGTTGCGCTGGAGCCCGCAGTTTTAATGATCGAATTGTTGACAGTAATATCGCCGTTTCCTGCTCCGGCAACGTTCGTGTTGACAACGACGTTGGTCCCGAGGTTAAGGGCGTTTTGAATGCTGGTGGTGGATAAAGTGGCGGTAGCCGTCGGGGTAAAGGTAATCGGATTGCTACCGGAGTTCGAAATATTACTGTTTGCCGCCGATGAAATGACCACGTTAAAAGGATCGAGAAGCCACTCACCTTGAGCGCCGTTATAGGATGACGCATTCACGCTGCCGCCGACATTGAGGATCTTTCCCGATGTCTCGACACTGCCGCCGCGTCCGTGCTGGTTATGAAGCGCGTTTGCGTCAATGGTCCCCATAAAATCGGTCGTGCCGTCCGACCAGAGAACGACTTGCCCCCCATCTCCGGAATTAAGGGCATTGGCCGTCAAGGTAGCCCCATCTTGCACGACCACCATCTCGGCATGGGGAAGGTCGCCGGTTCCGGCAAAGCCGCCGCCGATCAGGATAATACCCCCGCCGGAATAGCCGTTGACTGAAATTTCGCTTCCCGAGGCGAGGCCGATATGATCGCCGAGAAGAGTAATCGAGCCGCCGGTCTCATATGCGGAGCGTCCTTCGGCGCGAAGTTCACCGGAATTGAGAACGGTGGACTTGCCGGATGACGCGGTTGTGCCGGCTTTGCTTGCGATAAGGCGAATTTGACCTTTGTTTGCGCCAAGGCTTTTGGCTTCTATAACTCCGGTATTGGTAATCAGACTATCAACAATATCGGAAGCCGCTGTCGCCGATAGCGTGATAGTGCCGCCGTCCGCTTGAATGCGGCCGTTATTGATGACGCGCGAGGTTAAAGAATTTTTTGAAATGGCGAGATTGGTGACGCCGTCTCCGGCAAGGTCGAGAGTAAAAGTTTCTCCGGAAGCCAGGTTGACCTTGCCGAGTTTAGCGGTGATAAGACCGTTATTGATAACGGTTGGCGCAACTAGACTGACAAGCCCTGAGTCTTTAACCGATATGAGACCGTCATTGCGGATTTCGGCATCCGGGTTTCCGGGCGTCGTAAAATGATAAAGCCCCGACATAAAGGATTGATTGTCAATATCGGCGGTCGTTGCGGTCAGGCTTCCGACATCGACAACGCTGTTAGCGCCGAAAAATACGCCGTTCGAATTGACGATAACAATATTCCCGTTTGCCAGTATTTTACCGTCGATAAAGCTCGATGAATTGGATTGAACGCGGTTGAGAAGAATGGAGTTTGATGTGGGCTGATGAAACTGGGTGATATCGTCCTTATCGAGATTAAACGATTTCCAGTTGATAACCGCTTTGTCGGTTTTCTGGATGATATCCAGTTTTTGTCCATTTTGGGAAATGGTGGCGCTGCCACCCGCAACGCTGCCGCCTTCGGGATTGGCATAGGCCGAAATCAGTGGGGACAAACAAATCCCAACTGAACACAGATACGCAGCAAGCTGACGTTTTCGAAGACTCATAAAAAGCGAATTGATTAACTCAAGAAATTAGAACTGGTAGGATACTCCGAGGAGCAAGCGAGGTGATTTCCCGTTCCCCCAACGTGGTGCGCCTTGCTCACTGGTCAAAGGCCACGCCAAAGTAACGTCGCCAACTATACCATAACCGGAGAGAAATTTGAGGCCAAATCCGGCAGAAGAGGCAAAAATAGCTGAATTATCCAGATTATAATTCCATATTTTGGCGGCGTCGTAATAAACAAAAGGGATGGTTTTGACTGTTTCAAAGGTATTGAGAGACAGATAACGCATCTCGATCAGGGCTGAAACGCCCTTATCTCCGGTAAATTCGGACGGATCAAAGGCGCGCCCGGCTGAAATTCCGCCAAATCCGAATTCTTCCGAAGCCAGTAGAGGCGTGGCCGAATATTGACCGGAGATCCGCAGGAACGACTCCACCGAAGGAGTAACTGGCTGCGTGCGAGAATAATTTGCGGATAGAACGGTGGATGTAGCGTCCCCGTCGCTGCGGGAAATATTGGGGTCGCCTTTTCCTTTACTGCCAAATCCCAACCCTTGGGAAACGGACAGGCTGATCTCGTTCAATCCTTTGAACGTATCGTAGATACCGGCATTAACCGATAGGCTGAGTTTACGAATACGATCCGTATAGAGTTTGGTGCCGAGTGTTGAAACCCGTGAGTTGCTGATTTGCCCCTCGGCGGTGACGGAAGCGTAGGCATCCCGCGAACGGAAAAGATTTTGACTAAAGCCAAGGAACAGCTTTTCCGAGCCGCCATCGACATCAAGTTTTGTCAACTTATATCCGGGCGCCATCGTTGATAAGGATGCCCCGATATAAGCGCGTGAGCCGTTAAAGGGTAACGGTAGGGAATAGGTCGACGAGAGGCTTCGGACACGGTCATGGGGCACCGAAGTTTCGGCGGTAACGTCGATCTGGTCCCATGAGGTCAGAAGATTTCCGGTCGATAATCCCAGCGTAGCGTGGTAGGGGCCGAGATAATGGGATGAATAGGAGTTCAATCCCGCTGTCCAGGATGGCGCGCGCTTATCCAGGGTCAAGGTCATTCCGGCTGCGCCAACGGGTGCGCTGGCCGCAGGAAGGGCGGAGAAGACTACGGAAGAGGCAGTAAAGCCGGTATCATTCATGAGCAAAAGCTGGTTCTGCATCGTGTTGATATTAAATGGCCGCATACCGGTAACAAGCTGGCTAAAGCGTGCGATAACTCCGGCACGATCGTTTTTCAGGAGCTCTTCATAGTCGTGGCCTTCGATACGCAGATCGGAAACATATCCTTCAACCACCAGGATGCTGACAACGCCATCGGTAATGGATTGTTCGGGCACGATGGCGCGGGATAAAAAGTAGCCGTTCTTGCGATAGGTTCGCGTAATTTCTTTGGCGATGTGGTTGAGGGTCAATAAAGAAACGCTTTGGCCAAGATAGGGGCTGTAATGATGGCGCAGAGTATCGTTGGACAGGGCCGTGTTGCCGCTGATACGGACATCGGTAAGAAGAAAGGTTTTCTGGTGGTTTTGGTTGCCCTCGGTAACAGGTGCTGGTGACGAGAGTTCGTCGGACAAGACATCTTCGATAACCGGTTGAGGTCTTTGCGCGTCGCCGCTCCGCCCGGGCGAGACCGTGGGCGGAACGCTGCTGGCGAAAGCAACGGCCGAAAGCATCGATCCGCACAAGCCAAGTGCTACGGTTTTGTAAAAGACGTTCATCAAGCAAAAACAGTCAAATAAACGATTCATCGAATGTTGGAATTGACTAACTACTAGCATGAAATTGAAATGAAAAATGCCGAAGGCGGGCAGGGCAGAAATTTACCCACACTTTATTGGTGAGCATCCTGTGCGGTTGTGGCTGCAAAAACTTGACTTTTGAGCGCTGTCGCAATAGGTTCCTGACTTCATCGAACCAATCGAATGGGACAATACGTGGCAAACCTACATAAACATTTTGGCTGGGCAGTCCTTGCGTCAGAACTCAGCCATGTATTTTGCTGTGTTTTGCCAACAATAGTTACCATAATGGGGGTATTATCCAGCGCTGGCTTGATGGCGGGTGCCCCTGAATTCATTGAAAACATCCATGACTCGATCCATCACTACGAAGTTCCGATTATCGTTTTTTCGGGGGTTATGGTTGCTTTGGGGTGGGTTTTTCACCTCTCGAGCCGGACGGTGGACTGCCACAATACGGGCTGCGTCCACCCGCCTTGCGATGAAAAAAAGATAACAAATTCAAAGATATTGCTGATCTCAACCCTGCTGTTCATTGTGAATTTGGTGATTTACTTCGGTATTCACAAAAACGTGTTCGAGGTTGAGGCCTTCAACGTTCAAGAAGAACACACTCACTAGAAATTTTAGGCTTCAGCCCTCTAATTCATTGACAAAATGGCGTTTTTGCTCAAAAAAGCGCTGGGGAACTTTTACGCGGAACATGGAATGAGCGACGAAAAAGCAACATTTGCCGATCTGGGATTGGGCGAGGCCGTCTTAAAGGCCATTGAAGATATGGGATATACATCCCCGACGCCGATTCAGGAGAAGGCCATTCCCATCGTGTTGATGGCGCGTGATCTGGTTGGGCTGGCTCAAACCGGAACCGGAAAAACAGCAAGCTTTACATTGCCGATGATCGAGATGCTCTCGAACGGTCGTGCGCGGTCGCGGATGCCGCGCTCGCTGGTGCTCGCTCCGACGCGGGAACTGGCGGCGCAGGTCGGAGAAAATTTCGATCTCTACGGTAAGTACCATAAATTATCTAAAGCGCTTCTCGTCGGTGGCGAATCGATGGGCGATCAAATCAAGATTCTTGAAAAGGGTGTTGATGTGTTGATTGCAACACCGGGCCGACTGCTTGACCTGTTCGAGCGCGGACAAATTCTCTTGAGCGATATTAAAATTCTGGTGATCGACGAAGCTGACCGGATGCTTGATATGGGCTTTATTCCGGACATCGAGCGGATTATCTCTCTGATTCCGATGACCCGCCAAACTCTGCTGTTTTCGGCGACTATGCCGGACGAGATCAAGCGTCTCTCCGAGAAGTTTTTGAGCAACCCGAAAACAGTGTCGGTAGCTCCTCCGGCGTCTCCGGCAAAAACGGTCGATCACCGTTTGATGGAAGTTCAACCGAAAGATAAAAAGAACGCCCTGCATAAACTGATCGAACGTGAAGATGTCAAAAACGCGTTTGTATTTTGCAATCGCAAAAAAGATGTCGATATGCTGGGCCGTTGGCTCAAGGAAAAAGGGTTCTCGGCGGCAGCTCTTCACGGCGACATGATCCAGTCCAAACGAACGGAAACACTTCAGGCGTTCAAGGATGGAAAAATCGTCCTTCTGGTGTGCTCGGATGTGGCGGCGCGCGGATTGGATGTTTCGGGTGTTTCGCACGTCTTTAATTTTGATGTTCCGTTCAATGCGGATGATTATGTGCACCGTATTGGCCGTACCGGTCGGGCCGGTATGAAAGGGCACGCTTGGACTCTCGTGACCGAAGACGATGATAAGCTCATTGCGGCGGTACGCAAATTGGTCGGAGACGATATTCCAACCGAAAAGGCCGAAGCCCGGTCCGAACGGGAAGCCGCGCCGAAACAGCAAGCCCCTCGTCAGAACGACAAACCATCACGACCCCGATCATCGGACGAATCTCAGAAGTCTCGACGGCCGAGAGCTCGCGATCAGGAAGAATCGGTCGATGAAAGCTGTTTTATGGAAGATAATACGCCTGCGTTTTTACGTAAGTAGAAAGCGGGCATATTTTTATCCACAGCCTGATTGACTTGGGCGCATCTTTTACAGACAATGTTCTCCTGAATATTCAATTAACATATAAATCCTGCGATGTCCGATTTTCCAAAAATATTGTACCTGTCACCGCGGCTACGGCTGTGGGGGATGTTGCTTGCCGGAACCGCTTTGGTAAGCGGTGCCAGTCTTGCAAGCGCGGCCGTATCGGGCCCGGTAGCGGAAGCAGCGCTTCCGGCAACACCGCCAGCAGGAACAGTGAATGGAGCTGCCGCCGCGATTGCCGGAGTTCCCGAAAAAGCTTGGTCGTCCGAAGAGGATCAGGTCAACTTTGCGGCGAACACGATTTCGCTCGATGAGCTGGAACACACAGTGACAGCCGAAGGTGAAGTCGAGATTATCCAGAAAGACAAAATCGTTCGCGCAAAAAAAGTCGTCTACGATATGAACACCGAAAAAGTCAAAGCTGTTGGCGACGTGGTGATGACGGATAAAAGCGGCGATGTGCATTTCGCCGATGAAGTGGAGCTCGAACGTAAGTTCAGTAACGGCTATATCAAGAAATTGCGTTCGGTTCTCGCGGATGGATCGCGGATTTCGGCGGAAGAGGGGCGACGTATTAACGGCACCAAGATCGTGATGACTCGCGCCTCTTATACGCCGTGCGAGCCGTGTAAGGCTGATCCGTCAAAGGCTCCGGCTTGGCAGATTGTTGCCGATAAAGTAACGCACGATAAATCCGATCACTCGATTTCTTATGAGAATGCGCGCCTTGAAGTCCACGGTGTGCCGGTGATGTATTCGCCGTACTTCGCGCATCCGGATGGAACCATCAAGCAAAAGAGCGGCGTTCTTCCGCCGAAATTCTCGCTCAACTCGCAATTGGGATTGGGCGTTGCAACCAACTATTATTGGGCTATTGGTCCATCCGAAGATGCAACAATAGGCGCAAAAGTTTTTACAAACGTTGCGCCACAATTGCTTGGTGAATACCGCAAACGTTTTGAAAAAGCGATGCTGACTTTAAATACCAGTGCCACTTACTCGTCGCACAAAGATACGGTCGATAATATAACGACCGCAACCGACGATAAGTTTCGTGGCCATTTGTTTGGCAGCGGACTCTGGGAAGTCTCCGATAAATGGCGTGCCGGATTTAATACCCAGCTCACCACCGACGACCAGTATCTCCGCCAGTACGATATCAGCAATGAAGACGTGCTCGAGAATGAAATTTATGCCGAGCGTTTCGAAGGACGAAATTATTTTGTGGGGCGAGCTCTGGCATTTCAGGATGTGCGCACCAGTGACCGCTCCGATGATCAACCGAATATCTTGCCGGAATTTGAAGCCTCTTATCTCGGAGATCCCAATAGTGTTCTAGGCGGCCGCTGGAGCTTTGATGCATCGGGTCTTAGTCTCGTGCGCAAAGGTAATGGGCAGGATGTTGGTCGTGTTTCGGCTGATTTCGGTTGGCAGCGCCGCGACGTATTGAGCTTTGGTGTAGTCAACACATTCAATGCCAATGCGCGTGGCGATTACTATGTAATCTCGGATCGCGACCAAAATGCGTTTTTCGGTGGTGATGGAAAATCAACCGCCTCCCGCTTTTATCCGGTTATTCACAACGTAACCTCGATGCCGTTCGAAAAGCCTCTGGATAACGCCCAATTGGTCATCGAGCCAACGGTCGCGCTGACGCTCTCTACTAATTCCAAAAACGATACGGATATTCCGAACGAAGACTCGCAAGACGTCCAGATTGATGCTTTGAATATTTTCAACTCCAACCGCTTCCCTGGTTTGGATCGTCTGGAAGACCGAAGCCACATCACCTATGGTCTCCGGAACGGAATCTATAGCGATAACGGCGATATGCTCGAGGCATTCCTTGGTCAAAGTTTCCGCTTTGAAAATGGGGACAACCCGTTTCCGGATGGTTCGGGCTTGTCTGATCAGAAATCGGATGTGGTCGGTCAGTTGATTGCCAATTACCGTGACCGTTTTACACTCAATTACGATTTCCAGCTGAAATCGGATAGCCTGATGGCTCGGCGTCATGAACTTGACGGAACGGCCAAATTCGGTAAATGGACCTTCGCCGGAACGTATCTTTATGTTCGCGCCCTGGAAGGAACGGACCTGAGCGATAACCGCCAGCAGATTTATGGAGCGGCTTCTTACGATATTAACGAGGAATGGCGCGTAAACACTATGGCGCGCTACAACCTCAGCAGCGAAGACGAAGGGCTGCGCGATGCCGGTTTCGGTATTGATTATATGGGCCAGTGCTTCAGTGTTAAGACTACGGCGCGCCGGAAGTTTACCTTTGAAGATACGGGCGATAACGCCACAGAAATCACCGTGTCTCTGGGCTTGAAAAACCTTGGGTCATTCGGTACGAATGAATAAATAATCAACTGGCTTTATAATAGAAACCGATGTCCTCTTTTTCGTCTTATAACCCGAGAGATCGCTACCGTGAACGTGCGGTCAAACGGTTCAACCGGACGCTTCTCTTTCTGATTTTGGTGGGAGGGTGCGGCACGCTGGGGTTTATGGCGGGACGTCAACACGCCAGTGTCCAGATCGAGGCTCTGAATAAAGAGCTCGACTCCAATAAGCAGCAAACCAAATCGCTTCAGGAAGAATTGGTGACGGTCCGTGCGAACGCCCAGACAGCAACGTCGCGCTTTGAACTCCTCCGTGCCCAGTATGAAAAGGATTTGCCGCAAGGTGGCCCGACCCGCGAAATTTTCGAGATGGTCCGCAAGCAAATTGATGATGGTATGGCGCCGGAACGCTTGGCCTTTGTGATCCGATCGGCGCGTCCGCCGCGCAATTGCTCGGACCCGGCCAGCAAGCGTTTTGTAGTTCAGACGCCGGCCTATAAAGGGTCGTCGAGTACGGTTTCTGTGGGGGAGGGGGCCGTCATTATCTCGGCAACGGGTCCGTCGACACGTGGGCGCGACGGTGTCGTCGAAGCGTGGTACGACCCGACCCAGAAAATCAGCGTCACCTTTAAAACAGCCGAAGGCGAAAATGACGTGAAAGATGGAGTCCTCCCGTTCCAGCATTCGCTGATTGCCGCGGGACGCGAGTACCGCTTTACTCTGACCGAAGGCGAGAAGTCCTTTGTCAAAGTTACTTTTGATAGCTGCGATTATCCTTAAGGAAAGGCGAGAGTAAAAAACAAAGGGCGGGAATTTCCCGCCCTGTTTTTATTCTTATTTCTTCTGGACCCACTGCCCGTTAATCATCAGATATTCGCCAGAGGCTGCCAGATTGAATATTTTTTCCGCAGCAATCTTTTGGACTTCGGCCACCGGAATTCCTTCTTTAACAGCGGTCGAGCGATAAACACCAAGGCGGCCCTGATTGGTGCGGCTGACAAGATCGGTGACATCGGACGATGGGTTTGGCAGCAGCGCAGCAATAAAGCCATCCGGCTTTTCACCGACAAGGCCGGAACGTTTGGCCGCGGTCAAGTCAAGTCCGGCGGCGTTGGCGATGCCGGTCAGAAGAATGATGGCGCACAGGGCAACAAACAACGAACGCATCAGGTTTGGATAAGACATAAGAGCTCTCCTTTAAATTGGTTATTTAGACTTTGCAGAGGAGCCGGAAGCCGGAACTCCAAACAAATCAGGGTTATCAAGAATTTTTTCGTCGATGTTTTTCTCGACGCGGACGCGGACTTCCTGCTCGATCTTGATGTTCATATTAATCTCGATCGGTTTATCCGGAGCCTCGACCTTAACGGTCGGCGTGCAGGCCACCGTAAGCGCCAGCAGCGGCACTAAAAGCAAAGACGGGGCAAGAAGATGGCGGGTCATTATTTTTTATCCTTCGAAGCTGTATCTTTAATAGAACGGAGTGTAGAAGCAATATCCCCCGCCTGCAATGTATTCTGGATCACTTTTCCGAGATCCCCTTCAAGGTTGAGGTTAAGCTCGATCGGACGATCGCCGAAAACAGGGTTTGTCCCGCTGGCCTTAAGGGTTGTTTTCATATGACCGTCCATAGGGCCGTCGACATCAAGGGATAGAACTTTGAAACGGAAATCTTTAAGGGCGCTCCGGACGGTCTCCATGCGCGGATCATCCCCTTGGAGTGAAGGCGGGAACTGGTCGGGGCTGTAGGTAAAACGCCCTTCGCCTTGACTGGATAAGCCGCCTGCTTTCAATACGATTCCATTCGGTGTCATTGAAACCGGAACGCTCCCGTTCAAAACACCTTCGGCTTTAAATGCGGGCGAATTCACAAGGCTGGCCAGTTTGCCCATATCGATGCCGCTTAAAGAGATTTTAAAATCGGAATTGGCCGACGGGCCGCCAACCGTAAAAGGGCTGGCGCTGACGGTGCCGCCGGCAATGCTTGCACGGCTTGAAGTCACGGTAAGGCCGGATTTGGATGCCCCTGAAAACTCGAAGGTGGCGGCGCCGATATCGCCTTGATCGTTGATAAAGGTTCCTTGGCCTCGTCCGCCTTTATCAATGGCCCATGGCGAGAGAGCCGGCATTGAAAGGGAGAGAGATCCATCTCTGAACGCGAGATTATTAGCGATTCCCGAAAGCTTGGTGGTGGATATCGACAGGGGGCCGGTAATGCGCACCGGATCAGACGATAAATCGATATGAACATCGCCGCTGGGTCGAAGCGTACCGGACGTGAAATCAATTCCGTACTGGGTTTTGAGTGGCAAAAGCTCTGATAATCTGGCGGCATCAATATCGGATGGCACAATTTTGAGGTCAATGCGGTTTGCGTCCATATCGTAACGGGCGGTACCACTTGTACGAACGAGAGAGGACGCCGGTCCGGCTTGGATGGCCCATGCAGCTTCTTTGGGTGCGGAGCTGCTCAAAGCCTCTGGGGAAACAGCCAGCTGGATCATGAGCGGCTGAAGCGGCTCGACCCAAGTGTTGACACTAGGATCAGGGGTCGCGGTCATCAATTTATAAAGGTCCGAAGCTTTTGCAGCATCGATGGTCAGCTCGATCTGTTCGGGCGGAGTTGCATTCCATCGGGCGGCAAGGCTGACATTCGGAAAACCGGCCGGGCTGGTTTTAAAAAACAGCGGCTCCGGTTTTGACGTGTCGAGAACCAGATTGACATCCTGAAGTAGAGTGTTCAGCAACTTGACCTTTCCGGCGCTCAGTTGTCCGGAATAAACCGGCTTACTTGCGGAGACCGTCTTCGAAGCGTTGACCCAGCCCGACAATCGGGAGATGCTCACCGTATCAAAATCAAGGCGGCCTTCGGCGAGTTCGAGCGAGAGGTCATAGGAATCGGAGCTCTCATAGTGCCCGGTTCCATTGACGGTAAAGGCCATCTGGTTCTGTTCGCTCCAAATGGAGAAGTTGAGTGCTGGCTTTTTGTCTTTGTCCGAAGCGCCAAGATGAAGTTTTCCCTTAATCTGGAAGTTACCTTCATCGGTATCAAGGTCAAGCGTGGCGCCTTGAATAAATAGTGTGTCAAACGGAAGGCCGGAACTGCCTGAGGACGGAGTAGATGCATCCCATCCGGCCAAGCGGAAATTATTATTCTCGTCAATCTCGCCGGTCAGGTCGATGGATTTAACGGTAATTGCGCGAGCACGCCCTTGGGTGAGGGCTTCAATCCACGAGAGATCGATGCTTACCTGATCGAGCGAGCTGAAATCATTCCCGTCGAGGGCGATATGATTGATATAAAGACCGGACGGTGTCAGATAAACACCTTCGACCGACGCTTGAGGGAACCCGCTCTGGCGTAGGGATTGGGCAAGCAGGTGTGGGGCTCCAAACCAGAATGCGCCACCAATACCGCCTCCGGCAATAGCCAGACCGCCGCCAATCAAAAGTAGTTTGCGCAAACGTCCGCGAGGCATGAATTCGAAACCTTCAAGGGTCTAAATATCGGTTTAAATGTCGATGTTATCAACAAACGTAGCGTTTCTTTGAATAAAATCAAATCGCGCTTCGGCATTCTTACCCATCAGCTTGTTGACGAGATCGTCAAGGTCCGGATTGCGGATCGGTTGCCCCGTCATCGACTCGGCGGCATCTTGAGCATCACGCAAAGTGACGCGGATCAAGGTGCGTGTCTCGGGCGACATCGTGGTTTCTTTCAGCTGTTTGGCCGGCATTTCGCCCAAACCTTTAAAGCGCGAAATTTCAACTTTTTTGCCTTTGAAGGTGGATTTAATCAGCTCGTCTTTATGCTCGTCATTCATCGCATAGGCGCTGAGTGTTCCGGCGGTGATGCGGTACAGCGGCGGCTGGGCCAGATAGAGATGGCCTTTGGCAACCAGCTCCGGCATTTGCGTATAAAACATGGTCATGAGCAGGGAGGCAATGTGCGCGCCATCGACGTCCGCATCGGTCATGATGATGATGCGTTCATAGCGAAGATTATCGAGCGAGAACGCCGATCCGGCACCGCATCCGAGAGCTTGGACGAGATCCTGGATTTCCTGGTTTTCGCGGATTTTATCGCGGGTTGCGCTTACGACGTTGAGAATTTTTCCGCGGAGCGGAAGAATAGCTTGGGTCTCGCGGTTGCGGCCCTGTTTGGCAGAACCACCAGCCGAGTCACCTTCAACGATGAAAAGCTCGGTGCCTTCAGCTGCGCTGCGCGAGCAATCAGCGAGTTTACCCGGAAGGCGCAAACGGCGGGTTGGCGTTTTACGCGCCATTTCCTTTTCGTCCTTGCGGCGCTTGCGGTCTTCGGCTTTCTCGATGAAAGCTTCAAGAAGCGCGGTGCTGCGCGCAGGGTCTTTGGTTAGCCAGTGGTCAAAGTAATCCTTGAGCGCGTTATCAACGAGTCGCGTAACCTCAGCGGATGCGAGCTTGTCTTTGGTTTGGCCTTGGAACTGCGGATCGCGAACGAAAACCGAGAGCATCATAACGCCGCCGCCCAAAACATCATCGGCGGTAATTTGCGACGCTTTTTTGTTACCGATCAGGTCGCCGTACCCTTTAAGGCCGCGAAGCAGCATCGTACGGAGTCCGGCTTCGTGGGTTCCGCCTTGCGGGGTCGGGACGGTATTACAGTAAGACTTTGTAAAACCATCACCTTCGGCCAACCACGTAATCGCACACTCGACACGGCCCATGCTATCCGATAATTCGGCCTGACAATGGAACGCTTCAGGAATAAGGGTGCTTTCTTGCTCCATGGCGCTATTGAGAAAGTCAAGCAAACCGTTGGGAAAATGAAAGCTGGCGGCCTGAGGGATTTTGGAGTCGGACGGCAAAATTCCGTCTTCGCAAGACCAGCGGATTTCAACGCCGCGGAACAGGTAAGCTTTTGATCGGGCGAGATCATGAATCCGGCGCGCCGAAAATTCAAGCGATCCGAAAATTTCAGGATCAGGGTGGAAACGCACGCTGGTGCCGCGTTTGCCTTTCGGGGCTTTACCGATGGTTTCGAGTTTCGAAGCTGGATGGCCTTTGGAAAAACGCTGTTGGTATAGGACGCTGTCACGAATGACATCTACGCTCATATCATCGGAAAGAGCATTCACGACCGAAATACCGACCCCGTGGAGGCCCCCCGATGTTTGGTAGGCTTTGTTCGAGAATTTGCCGCCCGAGTGAAGGACGGTCAGAATAACTTCGAGGGCCGATTTTTTCGGATATTTCGGGTGCGGGTCAATCGGGATGCCTCGCCCGTTATCACTAATAATGACACTATTATCGGCGCAGAGTTTAATTTCGATAAGATTGGCGTGGCCGGCAACGGCCTCGTCCATAGAGTTATCCAGAATCTCGTTAACGAGGTGGTGCATGGCGTTTTCGTCCGTACCGCCGATATACATCCCCGGGCGGCGCCGGACAGGTTCAAGTCCTTCAAGGACTTCAATATCCGAGGCGGTGTAGCTGGATGGCTCGTTTTTCTTTTTGGTGGCCGAAAATAAATCGCTCATATTTCTTAACTATTTTGGTATAATTTTGAATGAGGCGCTATCTGACCACAGATCAGCGCGAAAAACAACATTGCGAGAGGTCTAGACCGTGGTTATTCGACAGTCCTTTTTACCGGTATATGCGCTCTCTTTGCTGCTGTTCGGAGGGGCTATAACTCCGGCGCAGGCATATTCGGGTCTCGATAAAATTCCTGAATTGTCATATGAAACCACAGATTCGCGCGAAGCCATCTTCAAACGCACGGAAATTCATGACGAAGTACCGTTGAATGACCCGTCTTTGGCCATGCAGATTCGTCTGCCGATTGGCTGGATGAAGATAGAAAAAGAAGAGCCTGAACTGAATCTTCCCATGGCGCCGAGTATTTCGATGAACGAGAGGAAAAAACTTCCGGGCGAAGAGGGCGGTGATGCAGCCGCCGAAGCCGATGCGGAAGCCCAAGATCGGGCGCAAGGCGATATGTTCACCATGCTGGCGCACTACATCACTCCGCCGCGCATAGAAGGCCGCAGTGAATTTCGTGTTCGCAGTATTAAAGTCAACTCGCTTATCTCCCTGAAAAACTGGTTTATAACCTATACGCTTCAAATGGGTTTTTCTCCGGAAGGTGTTACCCAGAAATCGATTAACCGTCTCGAAGCCCAATACACCATCTTTTATAAAGGGGAACCGATGGTGGTTCGGGCTGTGATGCAGCAAAGCGGTAGCAAAATTATTCTGGCCGAATATATGGTGCATCAGGATAATTACGAGAGAGAAAAAGATGAGCAGGTCTATTGTATGACCGACTTCCGTCTTTTGACCCCCAACAAAGATCCGGCGGTAGCGCTCAACGTTTACGTCTTTATTGATATTGCCAAGTTCAGCTATCCGGAAAACTGGATTCTATATACCCCGGGTGTCACAACCATTGACCGCATGGATGCCTCCGTTATTAATATTCGCGGCGTATCGGCTTCCGAGGTCCGGAAACGAATGGACGATCTGTTGCTGAACGGCAGGGTCGATGTCACGGTTGTTTCAAAATACAGCAACACCAGCCTGCCGCGCGAAGTTGGCCTGGTTGGTGATACAATCAAGAAAAAAGGTCTGTTGATCGGAGATAAAATCGAAGATGCCGAAAACAAGAAAGAGAAGCTAACCCTTCATAAAAAAATCATTTCATTCCAGTTGAGCAAGTACAAGATTGCGCGCGATACCGGAGTGGCCAAGCAATTCAATTCTTTCGCCAAAACGCCGTCGGGCGTAACTAAGACGGCGGACTATGAATACTGGTTTGCCACCATGGAAACCGAAGGGCGTTATTATCTGATCCGTTTGGTGACAATTGGGCGCGATGAGGATTTCAAAGCATGGGCGGAAAACACAGCTGTGTTTAATAACCTGCTATCGAGCATTTCTCCGGTGAATGACAATGTCCGTTAGGGGAAAGGGGCGTCCTGAAACGCTCTAATCCGCAAACGGGTTCTTGCTCTTTCGAAGCATCAAACGGATTGGAACGCCGTTGAGGCCGTAGTCCTGCCGGAGCGCATTAATCAAATAACGCTTGTATGTATCCGGAAGATCGTCGGGTTTCGAGACCCAGACCGCAAAAGTTGGCGGGCGGGTATTGATTTGCGACATGAAACGAAGACGGTTCGGGCGATTGCTGACCAGTGGCGGCGGGTACTGCGACGTTTTGTGTTCCAGCCAGCGGTTGAGCTTTCCGGTTGAAACCCGTTTATTCCATGTCTTGTAAGCTTCAATTCCGGCTTCCATCAGGCGGTCGAGATTTTGTTCGCGCAGGGCCGAGAGGGTGACGCACGGAATATCGGCGATCTGGGCGAGAGAGTTTTTCAGAATATCCTTGATCTCGTCGAGTTTTTCCTGACGGTCGGCAACGGTATCCCACTTGTTGATCGCAATTACAAGGACGCGGCCTTCACGAATAACGAGGTCGGCAATCTGGATGTCTTGCTTTTCAAGCGGGGCTTGGGCATCGACCAGAAGGTAAACGATTTGGGAAAGACGGATGGCGCGGAGTGTATCCTCGACCGCCATCTTCTCGAGCTTGGCTTCGATGCGCGATTTGCGGCGTAGTCCGGCGGTATCGACAAGGCGGAACGTCTGGGCACCGAATTGCCAATCCACTGCAATCGCATCGCGGGTGAGGCCGGCTTCGGGGCCGGTAATAACGCGGTCCTCACCGAGGAGAGCGTTCATCAAAGTAGATTTTCCGGCGTTCGGGCGCCCGACCAAAGCAATCCGGATCGGTTTTTCCGAGAGGACGCCGTTATCGGCCTGGTCAACAGCATCAGAGATTTCATCCTGAAGCTCGAACGACTCGTCGCCTTCAATGGCATCAATTTCGGCATCACTGAGGAAGCGCGATTGGTCGCCATCCTTGTTGCTTTCGTCCTCTTCTTCGGGGAAGTAGGGAATGAGGCGGGCATAGAGCTCATCAAGGCCGATACCATGCGCGGCAGAAATTGCAATCGGGTCCCCCATGCCAAGAGAAAACGCCTCCATGCGGGCTTCGTCCATAATCCGGTCTTGTTCGCATTTGTTGACAAGAAGAAGAACGGGTTTCTTCTGGCGGCGCAGCCACTGGGCGAAATGCTCGTCCATAGGAGTAAGGCCCGAGCGTCCATCAACGCAAAACAGAATAACATCGGAAAGACCGAGCGCCATTTCAGTCTGGCGGCGCATCCGTGCTTCCATACTGTCGTCGAATTTTTCTTCAAGTCCGGCGGTATCGATGACGCGCAGTTTCTGATCGAGAAGGCGGCCATCCGCCTCACGCCAGTCGCGGGTAACACCCGGAGTATCGTCGACAATCGCCAGTTGTCTGCCAGTCAGGCGATTGAACAGCGTCGATTTTCCGACATTTGGGCGTCCTACAATTGCAACGCGTAACATGATAAAGTCTGATCCAGTTCGTTAGTGGTAATGTTGTTAATGCCAAGCTTCCAGCTCGCCATCCTGATGCAAAAGGAAGAGCGTCGAGCCGGCGACAATCGGCGCGGTCGCGAGACCGGATGATGTCTTCAGGCGGCGAAGGACATTTCCTTTTTCAGGAGAAATTTCGAGGATCGACCCATCAGGGGACGAGACGATCAAACGGCCACCGGCGAGGACAGGGCCTTGCCACAGCAACGAATTACGACGGGCTTCATCTTCAACCAGAGAGGAGAGGTTTTTAACCCAGAGCAAACCGCCCGTGTCGTGGCTAAGCGCCACCAGTTCCGCATTCGCCGAGATAAAGAAGATTGTGTTTCCGGCAACCCATGGTGATTTAGCTCCACCAATATCACGCTGCCAGATACGGCGGCCGGTCCGCGATTCAATCGCAACAATCCGCCCGCCATAGCTGATGGCAAACACATAGTTCTTGTCGATAATAGGAAGCGCGCGAATATCCGGAAGTGACGACGATCCGCCCATACGCACCATCGGCGAGAGGTTGTCGCTCCATGCGAGTGATCCGTTGACAGTACGAAGTGCTGTCAGCTCGCCCGACGAGAGCGGAGCGATGACGAGTTCGTTATCTACCGCAGGGCTGGCCGCGCCGACGAGGCCGGTTTCTTCGGCAAGTCCTTCATAGGACCATTTCTTCTGACCGGTCGCCGCGTTCAAAGCTTCGACACGGTTGTCAACCGTCATGACATAAACGGTATCATTAAAAATTGTGGGGGCGGCGCGTGACGGCGAGCTCAAAGACGCGCGCCAGTAGATGCCGCCTTTTTTAGGGTTGAGCGCGAGAAGCTCGTTATAGCCGTTGGTGACAAACAGGATGTTGTTGGACACGGCAAGCCCGCCGCCAATAACTTGTTCGTCTTCTTTTTTGGCGCGAACCGTATTGCTCCAAATGCGCTCACCGGACTTGACCGAAAATGCACGAACATTGGATTCGGTATCAAGGGTAAAGATAAGGCCGTCAAAAACAACCGGCTGGGCCGTGATCGGGAACTCGTCGGTCGATCCTTCTCCAATCGAGGATGACCAGAGCTTGGTCAGCGGATTAGGATTAAGAGCTAGGCTCTGCATCGAATGATTGGGGTATCCTCCGGCTTGCGGCCAGAAATCATTGGACCATGGCTCGGGGGACACAAACCCTTCGGCGGTCGCGGCGGTATCGGTGGGCTCGAAGCTTTTCTGGAGTTCGAGAACCGAGATCCGGTCACCCGGAAGTGGTGTTTTTTTATCATCCCCTTCGAACCAGCTGCACGAACACAGAAACGTGGTCATAAGGAGGATAATGCCGGTGCGGGTCATGCGATGGGAACGAAGGGCGCTGCGCATGGAACTACTCCTTGGATGGTGCTGTCGCTGAAGTGGTGGCCTCGGCGGCCTTCAGCTGGTAAACATCTTGCAGGGCTTTAATCTGGACTTCAAACGACGACGGAAGGTTTGGAACGACACTCGCCAGAGCCAAATCTTCGAGCGCGGCTTTGTAATTGGTCATGCGGTTGGCTTTAATCACCGCAGATACGAAGAGAGCGCGGGCCTTCCAGACTGATTTATCCGAAGTGGCAATTGGCGCGAGTGCGTCAACCAGCTCTTGAGGTTTTGCGTTTGGAGCATGGTCGAGTTTGATCGACACGCTTTGAACAACGGCCAGGTCGCGCATATCGGCCGGAACCGATTTATCGCTGGCGACAACATCATAAAGGGCAATGGCCTCATCATAACGTTTGTTGGAGAGAGCTTGATCGGCGGCATCAAGGCCGGCAAGGGCTTTGCCGCTGCCTTTGAGGGTTTTGGTCAGTTCGGCCAAAGTGTCGCCAGCCGTTTTCGGGTCGTGAAGGGCATCCATGAGCGCGGTGGTCTGTTCACGGGCCTGATGATTTTTATAGGCCGAATAGCCGGAGTGAACGGCGGTACCTATAATCACGCCGGCGACGATGAACAGAATTGATTTCCCGTGCTGTTGCCAAATACGGTTCATGCGTTCAGCGCGCATAGCTTCGTCAACTTCGCGAAGGATATCAGTCATAGAAAACTCCTTAAAATTAGCCTCTAAGCTTTAGAGGATAAAATAAAAATTAGCAACCCGGTGTAACCGAAACGAGGGTATAACCCGAACGTTCAATGGCGGATTTGAGTGTGGATTGCGGCAGGGCAGGACCGGACGTGGTCACGCGTACTTTTCCGTTCGGAACATCCACGACAACTCCGGTGACGCCGGACTGGTTCTTGAGGGTGCCGGTAACGGCTTGGGCGCACATTTCGCAGGTCATGCCTTTGACGGTAGCGGTTTCGCACTGCGACCCCGCAACGGGCTTGGCGGTCGATTGGGCGGAAAGAGTGGGGGCGGACGAGCAAGCCGCTAAACCCAGAAGAGGCAGAACGGACAAAATGGATAGGTGGCGGATCATGGTGATGCCTCTTGACAACACGTGGTTAAGTTTCAAGTAACGATAGTAATGCACCTCTTTAGCTGGGCAAGGTTTTCCTGTAAAGTGTGTGTACGAGAAAAGAAGGATATATTATGACAAAAATTAAGGTCAAAAACCCGATGGTCGAAATTGATGGCGACGAGATGACACGGATCATCTGGGGTTGGATCAAGGATCGCTATATTACGCCGCACCTCGACATTGACCTGAAGTATTTTGATCTCTCGATCCAGAACAGGGATGCCACCGAAGACAAAGTGACGATTGAGGCCGCAAACGCGATCAAGCAATATCGCGTGGGAGTCAAATGCGCCACGATCACGCCGGATGAGGCTCGGGTAAAGGAATTTGGCCTCAAGAAGATGTGGAAGTCACCAAACGGTACGATTCGTAACATTCTGGATGGCACGGTTTTCCGCGAACCGATCATTTGTAAAAACATTCCGCGTTATGTGCCGGGCTGGACATCGCCAATCATTATCGGGCGTCACGCATTCGGAGACCAGTATAAGGCAACCGACTTTAAAGTTGATAAACCAGGTAAGTTGACTCTGACGTTCACGCCGGCTGATGGCTCGGCTCCGGAAGTCCATGAAGTATATGACTTTAAGGCTTCTGGCGTAGCGATGGGAATGTACAACGTTGACGAGTCGATTGAGGGCTTTGCACGCGCGTGCTTTAACTACGCTACGTCTCGTAATATGCCGCTCTATATGTCGACCAAGAATACAATTCTCAAGGCTTATGATGGTCGTTTTATCGAGATATTTCAAAGGGTTTACGAGAGTGAATTCAAAGATAGCTTTGCGAAAAAAGGGCTGACGTATGAGCATCGCCTCATCGATGACATGGTGGCCTTTGCGGTGAAATCGAATGGCGGCATGGTCTGGGCCTGTAAGAACTATGATGGGGACGTCCAGTCCGATATCGTGGCTCAGGGCTTTGGTTCTCTAGGCCTGATGACCTCGGTTTTGCTCACGCCGGATGGGCAGATTGTTGAAGCCGAAGCGGCTCATGGGACGGTCACACGGCACTATCGCCAGTATCAAAAAGGGGAGGCCACATCGACCAACCCGATTGCGTCGATTTTTGCGTGGACGCAGGGGCTGAAATATCGCGGTAAATTCGATGGTACGCCCGAGTTGGTGGATTTCGCGGATAAGCTGGAGAAAGCCTGCGTATCCACGGTCGAATCTGGTGATATGACAAAAGATCTGGCGCTTTTGATCGGAAAGGATCAGAAGTATTTGACAACTGAGGCATTTATGGACAAAGTCGCCTCGAATTTTGAACGTTCACGTACTTAATCGGAAATTGGGAAAAACACTATGCGGATGAGATTTCTCTATCAAGCAAGCCTCACGTTGGCACTGGTTCTGGGGGCGGGGGCTGCTGTCGCCGCAACTCCGGCGCAGAATCCGGCAAGGGGCGCGCAGTCGCAAGTTCGATTTGCGGACGCCTACATTGGTCAGATGCAGGAAATGACCGCGGGGTATGAAGATACCCTCGTTCACGTTGGCCGCAAGTATGGTGTCGGTTTTGTGGAAATGCGCGCGGCGAACCCGACGCTCGATCCATGGATTCCGGGTGCGGGTGCTCATATCGTAATTCCAACGATGAACATTCTCCCCGATGCTCCGCATGAAGGCGTAGTGATCAACCTCGCTGAAATGCGCCTTTATTATTACAAATCTCCGTTCGAATCGCCGAAAACCTTCCCGATCGGGATCGGCCGTGATGGTCTTCGTACGCCGCTCGGGACGACTTCGGTTGTTCGTAAGATGGCAGATCCGATCTGGCGTCCGACACCTCGGATGCGTTCGGAAGACCCGACTTTGCCGGCTCAGGTTATGCCAGGTCCGGAGAACCCAATGGGAACGCACGCTCTCTATCTCGGATTCCCGTCGATCGCTATTCATGGTACCAATAAACCATACGGAATTGGCCGCCGCGTGAGCAGCGGATGTATCCGTATGTTCCCGGAAGATATCTCGCAAATGTTTGCGATGGTTCCAGCTGGCACCAAAGTTACCGTCGTCGATCAACCGATCAAAGCGGCATGGATTGGCAATCGCTTGTTCCTCGAAGTTCATCCAACGCAAGAACAAGCGGCCCTGATGGAGCGCGAAGGCGCAATTCCGGATTACCAGTTGACCGAAAAAGATTTGGCCTACGTCATGCGTGTGGCGGGCCCATCGGTTGAAAAGCTGGATTGGCAAGCGATCCGCAAAGTCGTGAAAGAGCGCAAAGGATATCCGATTGCCATCGCGACCAAGCAAGATGCTGATAAAGCGGAACCCATAAAAAAAGCTGAGCGTTAGCTCAGCTTTTTTAGTCTTTGACAGACAAAAAAATTACTTGGTAACTTTTTTCTCGAAGACTGGTTCTGCGCTTTGAACGTCCGACGATTGGGTCGAGCTGCAAGCAGCGATCGCCAAGGTGGAAGCCAACAGGCATACAGAGAGAACGACTTTTTTCATTTGATTGCTCCGTTAATGGGATGTTCAGTAAGTCTGATTACGTGAGGCACCATCTTACTTCAAGCAGAAATTTGGGAATAAATAAAAAGGCCACATAAAAGTGGCCTTTTTGTAACAGATTGAGAAACCAAAATTACTTGGTAACTTTTTTCTCGAATACTGGTTCTGCCGAAGCAACTGGAGCTGCGGTCTGGGTTGCGCCAGCGGTACGCTCGGAAGCGTATGGTGGCTGGGTGTCAACGTAACCTTGGCCGGTGCTGTCACAAGCAGCCAGAGCGAGGGTGGAGCCGAGCAGGCAAACGGTAGCGATCAAAGCTTTCATATTAGTAGATCCTCTTTGTTAGTAGTGATTGAGTTTGTTCTCCAAGAGATCAGAGATACACAAGGTAAATCACAAACTTAGGCGATTCAATCCCCGATTTTATAAAAAAGTAGAAATTATCGTGGAGATGTTTTCTGGAAATAGGAATCAACGGCTCCGAGAATGGCGCTGGCGATCCGTCGGCGGTGATCGGGGGAGCTCAAGCGTTCAACTTCACTTCGGTTGGTCAGATACCCCATTTCGATAAGAATGGACGGAATGTCGAGCGCTTTGAGGACGGCGAATCCGGCGGATCGCTGGGCATTTTCAAGTGTGCGGATATCATTCCGGCGGAAGCTGCCGACCACATTCTTGGCCAAAAAGCGGGACTGGTTCATGGTATCCCGCGTTGCAAGATCAAGAAGTATACTGGTCACATCTTCTTCCTGATGGCTAAGGTCAACGCCGGCGATTAGATCGGATTTGTTTTCGCGGTCGGCCAATTTTTGGGCCTCTTTGTCCGAAGCCACATCTGAAAGCGTGTAAATCGACGCCCCTGTGACTTGGGAATCGCGAATGGAGTCGGCATGAAGCGAGATAAACAAGTCGCCTTTGGCTTTGCGGGCAAAATTGACCCGGCCGCGCAACGGAATAAAGACATCGGAATCGCGGGTCATTTTTACGCGGTAACGTCCGGTCGCTTCGAGCTGGCGGCGCAGCTCGAGCGCAACAGCCAAAACGATGGTTTTTTCGTAAGTACCGTTGGCCCCGCGAGCTCCCGGATCTTCACCGCCATGGCCGGCATCAAGGATAATCAGGGGTTTTTCTCGCGATGGGGCGCTAAAAGTCTGGGAAGAGGTTGGTTCGGGGCTACGGGATGCTGAAGCGGCGGTTGCGCTTGACCATGGTTTCCGCTGCGGAAGAATGACCGATCCGGTCTGGTACGACAAAGACGGCGCGTCCATTTGCGGGGAGGCCGACGAACTCATGGTTCCGAGGATTTGTGGAGGGCTATTGGAGGAAGCAAGGGCCGAATAGTCAAGAACGATCCGGCTCGATTGGCCGTTCTGGGCCGGAATAAAGAAGGCTGATTGGATCACAACCGGGACGGAGGTCTGGAGCACGAGGCGGCCTTTTCCCCCTCCGAGCTGGCCAAACCGGACGTCCATTACCGAAATACCGTTCGGGCGGTTAATCGTTCCGGCCAGATACCGGAACTCGCCCATATCGACGACCAGACGGTCAGGCGATTGCATGACAAAGGCGCGAAATTCGGTTGGCCCGCTGAGTTCGATTACGGCCCGTTCACGGCTCGAATGTTGGCCGAACCGGATGGAGGTTACGTCCAGAGCAAAGGCGCCCTGCGCCAGAAAACAGCCCGAAAGGAACAAAAAGGTTAATACGGCCAGAAAACGGAAACAGCGCATGAAGTCGAATATGTACAGGGCGAGGGTGACGAATCACATATAGAGTAACCGAATGCGATATAACAGCAAAGAAAACAGAGTGTCACGCCCCAAACGATTCGCAAGTTTAATTTGCCATAACAAAATAAGACCGGAAAGCGGAAATCCGCAGACTTGGCCGAACTAAGAAAGGTTTCCAAATTTTGATTGTGCCAAGTTCAAAACATCTATAGTGTCAGATTGCGACCGCCGGAGTTTTAGCACGCGTTTGAATCGAGAAAGGTTTCGCTAGCGCTGGCGTAGGTAAGAAAGTCCTGAGATTTGGCTTTCTGGCCCGGACTGCAGGAAAAAGAAGCATAAGTAACGCAAAGCTTCTGAGGTTCTAGCGGTTCAATGGTAAAGGCTAATTCAGGACTAAAGTGTAAGAAATTGTTGTTAGAAGTGCGGCCAGCGCCCACTCTGTCTTTATCCGTCGCATTAAAGGCCATTGCGGAACGCTGCCCGTACGTGGGAGTCTTTATTAATGCCAAAACGTATGTTGATTGATGCCACACACGCCGAAGAAACGCGTGTAGTGGTTGTAGATGGTAACAAACTGGTTGAGTTTGATTACGAAAGTAAACTGAGAAAACAGCTCAAAGGAAGTATCTTTCTGGCCAAGGTCACGCGGGTTGAACCATCCCTGCAAGCGGCCTTTGTGAATTTTGGTGGCAACCGCCACGGGTTCCTGCCGTTCTCGGAAATCCACCCTGACTATTTCCGTATCCCGATAGCCGACCGTGAAGCATTGCTTGCCGCTCAGCAGGAAGAATACGAAGCCGCGATCGCCGCCGAAGAAGCCGCCATCGCCGAAGAAGAAGCCGCGATTGCCGCTGCTGAAAAAGCTAAATCCGAAGGCACGTCCGCTCCGGAAGCCGAAGAAGCCGAAGAAGTCATTACTCTTGAAGGCGGAAACAGCGAAGCCTTCGCCGTCTCGACTTCCGAAGATACCGCGGAAGAACCATCCGAAGAAACGTCCGAAGAATCCGAATCTTCCGAAGGCGAATCCGAATCCGAAGATGCATCCGATGAAACGGAATCGGACGATTCAGGTGAAGAAGCGGGAGATGAGTCGGCAGACGCATCTGCTGAACAAAAAACCCAGGTTCATCATAAATTTGTCTATCGCGGCGTCACCGAGATTAATCCGGAAACGCTTGAAATTCTGACGACCGATGAAAAAGAATCTTTGGCCTTCGATCAGGATCTCGCGATTAAAATCGAAGAAGTTGCTAAAGCCCGTGAAGACGTCGTCCGCGTTCGTCTCCATTACCGCCACTCGGAAAACGGTGTGAAGAAACGCTCGGTATGGGTCGCCTATCACGCCGACAACGAAGAGGTCGATCATGAGCTCGCTCTCGCGGCTGAAGAAGAGGCTCGCGAACGTCGCCGCAATGGCCGTAAGGGTCGTGGCCGTTTCCGTGGTCGTGGCGGACGCCGCGCTATGCAGAACCGCTCGGTCGAAGTTTTGGGCGGCGAGGGCGTAGACAGCGAACAGCCGTTCCGTCCGTCGCTTCACCGCAACTACAAAATTCAGGAAGTTATCAAGCGCGGTCAGATCATGCTGATCCAAGTGCAGAAGGAAGAACGCGGTAACAAAGGCGCTGCAGTTACAACCTATCTGTCACTGCCGGGTCGTTATTGCGTTCTGATGCCGAACTCGCCGCGTGGTGGCGGGGTCAGCCGCAAAATCGCGAGCTTTGCCGAACGTAAACGTATGCGTGAAATCTTGCGCGAACTCGGAACACCGAGCGGAATGTCGGTCATTCTCCGCACCGCCGGTGTCGAGCGCGAACAAGATGAAATCAAACGCGACCTCGATTACCTGATGCGCTTGTGGGACAACATCCGTGACCTCACTTTGCAATCGTCGGCTCCGGCCCTGATTTATGAAGAAAGCAATCTGGTCAAACGCGCCGTACGCGACATCTACGCTGGGGACATCGAAGAAATTCAGGTCTCCGGAAATGATAGTTTCAAACAGGCCAAAGACTTTATGAAACTTCTGATGCCGTCGAGCGTCAAGAAAGTTAAACAATACAAGGACGAAAAAATACCTCTGTTCCATCGCTATCAGGTTGAAAACCAGATCGCGGCGATGGGCGAGCCGGTTGTTACTCTGAAGTCCGGCGGCTATCTGGTCATTAACCCGACCGAAGCGCTGGTGTCGATTGACGTCAACTCGGGCCGCGCCACAAAAGAACGCCATATCGAAGAAACCGCTCTCAAGACCAACCTTGAAGCCGCCGAAGAAGTCGCACGCCAATTGCGCCTCCGTGACCTTGGCGGTCTGGTGGTTATCGACTTCATTGATATGGAGGAAAACCGCAACAACGCCAAAGTCGAGCGTCGCCTCCGTGAAGCGCTCTCGACCGATCGCGCGCGTATTCAGGTGGGACGGATTTCGTCCTTCGGTTTGCTCGAACTCTCGCGTCAGCGCCTCAACCCGAGCCTGACCGAAGCCCAGTTCGAAAAATGCCCGCATTGTAAAGGTGTCGGCAATATCCGTACCGTAGACTCGGCCACTATTCTGGCGCTTCGCGCATTGGAAGAAGAGGGGATTCACGCGCGCGCTGCGCAGGTCTTCCTGTCGGTTCCAAACGCGATTGCTCTTTATATCCTCAACCAGAAACGCGAAATGCTCGCGGACATCGAACGCCGTTATGGCTTCAAAGTCTTTGTTCGTGTGGATGAAGAGCTGGCACCGACCGGCTTCAGCCTCGAAACCGTCAAAGCCTCTCAAGATGATTTGGATGAGGACGACGAACGTCCGACTCTCGAAGAAGCCCAAGAGGAAGTCGATGATGAGAACAGCGGCAACGTTGTGGAATCAGAAGATGACGACGCGGACGGAAATTCCGAAGAAGAACAGCCGAATGATGTCGATGGGAACTCCCGTCGTCGTGGCCGCAACAACAACCGCCGTCAGCGCGGGGGCCAAGGCCGTAGCCGTAATGGAGATCGCGGCGAAGGTCGTGGCGAAAGTCGTGGTGGTGAGCGTACAGAACGTGCCGAACGTTCAGAAGGTGCCGAGCGCAGCCCATCCGAATCGGCTACGGACTCCGGTGAAAGCCGTGAAGGCGGACGCTCGCGCTTCCGCAGTCGCGGTCGCCGTTCCGAACAAGCGGGAGGTGAAGAGGCGGGTGAAAGCCCGTCCGCATCGGAAGGTCATTCCGCTCATCAAAACGAAGCCCCGGCTCCGAAGAAACAACAGTTCCAGGCTCGCCGCTTCGGGGCTCGCCGTCCGGATAACGGAGCAGCTCCGTCCGCCGAGGCATCATCTGAATCGGCTCCGTCCGATCAGCCTGCCCCTGCAGCGGCCCCAACCGGATTTATCCAGTCGGCCCCGTCGAATGATGTCGGAGCGCAGGATGACTCGGGCGATGATGCCAAGAAGAAAAAGGGATGGTGGAACCGCCTGATCGAATAGAGTCAGGTGTTTCTCTCAAAGGATCAAACACAAATGAGGAGTGTGATGATGTCCGGTTTGCACAACAAGGTTTTGATGATGGCGATTCTGATGGGTTCCGTAATGGTAACTCCGGTATTTGCCGCAGACGACAGCAAGCCGGCAACATCCGCCCCGGCACCTGCGCCAGCCGACGCTAAAACCTCGGAGGCCGCGCCGGAAAAAGCCAAAGACGATAACGCCGTCACCCGTCTTGATGCGGCGACGACCGCGATGACCAAGGATCTGGATAAAAACCAGCTCTTGCAATTCCGTGCGATTGAAACCAGTTACCGTACCATTCGTGCGGTCGAAGATGTGCAGCTCTCGGTCAGCACTGCCGTCGACGCCTGCGGAAAGAAAAATCCGGACATGAAAGCGGCGATGGATAAACGCTTGGTGAACTGGAAAGACGCTCTGCGTCCGGTAGTCAAGAGTGGGCGCGAGCGCCTCGATAAAATGGTTTTGCTGCAAGGTTTTAGCCGCCCGTCGGTTGTTCGCAATTATCTGAAGATGTTTGACGAGGCTATTCTCTACCGAAATCAGGGGATTAAAAGCGTTCCGGTTACCGAAAAAGAACAGTGCCAGAAACTGACCGATAACATGGATAAGACTCAGGAAAACCTGATTAATCTTCTGACAAGCACGCTGGGGCTCGACAAAGAAATCGTGACCACCAAAGACTAGGCCGGACAAATGGATAAGCCCCTACGCATCATGCAGGTTATGGCTGGTGCGGCACAAGGTGGTGCCGAAACGGTCTTTGAAGATATGTGCCTTGCGTTTCACGAACGGGGGCTCCCTCAAAAAATAATTATGCGCGGGAACAATCCTGAACGGGTATCGCGGCTGCGTGAGGCCGGACTTGATGTCGAGACGTTACCGTTTGGTGGGGCTCTTGATATTTTTACGCCGTGGAAAATGAAGAAACTGATTGCGGCGTATCAACCGGATATCGTTCAAACCTGGATGTCGCGGGCATCGGTCAAAACACCTTCCAGCAAAACCACGCCGAAAAGCTATCTGAAATTTTCGCGCCTTGGCGGCTATTACGCGCTCAAATATTTCAAAGACACCGATTATTTTGTCACCAATACAAATGACCTTAAATCCTATCTTGAAAAAGAAGGGGTTCATGGCGACCGTGTGCAGCACATCAATAATTTTGCCAAAGTCCGTGAAGAGGATGCCCCCGTTACCCGCGATATGTTCAAGACGCCGGACGATGCGTTCGTCGTTCTTTCACTCGCGCGCTACCATCCGGTGAAGGCGTTGGATGTTCTGATCAAAGCTGTAAAGCCGATCCCGGATGCCCACCTCTGGCTGGCAGGCGAAGGGCCAAGCGAGCGGGAATTACGGGATCTGGCCAAAGAGCTGGATATCGAAGACCGTGTGCATTTTCTGGGATGGCGCACCGATCAGGGGGCACTTTTGAATGAAGCCGATGTATGTGCACTGCCATCACGGTTCGAGCCGTTCGGAAATACGTTTGTTCAGGCATGGGCGCATAAAACCCCGATGGTATGTTCGGCTTCTCAAGGGCCAAGCCAGTATGTGAAGAGCGGCGAAGACGGGCTGATGGTGCCGGTCGACGATATTGACGAGTTGACCAAGGCAATCGGGTTTATCAAGGATAATCCGGATAAAGCGCGCGCCATGGCCGAAGCCGGATACCAGCGGTACCTCAACGAATTCACCAAAGATAAAACCGTTGATGCGTATTTGGCGTTTTACGAAGACGCTATAAATAAACTACGCGCGAAAACAAGCGCGGCGGCATAACCACACGGTGTACGTCATAAGCGACAGTAAAATGACCGCACCGATCTGGTGCGCAACGGCAACCGGAATATAAACAACACTAAGAAGTGTCGTAATGCCGAGAGCGATTTGAACCAGAACCCATCCACCCAGAACAAGAGATAAGCGCGGCTTGGCGCGATAAAGACGAGCTGCCAAAGCCAGAATTGTTATGCCGGTTATGATGGCAAGGACGCGGTGCGTAAATTGGATGCTGGCCGGATCATGAAGAAAATCGGTTGTCCCGAGCTCGGGAGGAATGAGTCCATCGCCCATCAGAGGGAACGTGTTGTAGATCATACCGGCATCAAGACCGGCGACAAACGCGCCCCAAATGAGCGTAGTAAAAACAAGCCCAAACGCCGCGAGAGCATGGCACCTGAGCTGGCGGAATACGGAAAGGGAAGGCATATCGAGCGACGAAGAAGCCGATCGGATACGAAACGCCATCGCCAGAAGCAGGCAGTAAATAATCATGGCGAGCGAGAGGTGGGCGGCGAGGCGGAAATGGGAGACAGAAGGCTGGTCAACAAGACCACTCTTGACCATAAACCAGCCGAGCGCTCCTTGAGAGCCTCCGAGAATAAACAACCCGATAAAGCGCAAACGGTCTTTGGGTTCAATCCATCCCTTGACCCAGAAAAAAGCAAGCGGCAGGGCAAAAACCACACCGATCAACCGTCCCCACAGGCGGTGGAACCACTCCCAGAAATAGATGCCTTTGAAGTCTTCGAGGGTCATCCAGTGATGTTTGGCGGAAAACTCGGGCGTGGCCTGATATTTTGAAAATTCGCCCACCCATGCCTCTTCGCTGATCGGAGGAAGGGTGCCAGAAACGACATTCCATTCGGTAATGGATAATCCGCTCTCGGTGAGGCGGGTGACGGCACCAATTCCAGTCATCGCCATAACCATAAAGGCGCAGAAAAACAGCCAAAGGGATACAATTCGGGGTTGCGGCATGATGAACACTTTCCAAAGCAGGCTTTTGATAATATATACGGGAGCATAAAATTACCAGACACATCAGCGGAACCTGAAATAATGAGTGAACAGACACATTTCACGACGGATGCAATTATTATTGGCGCGGGGCCGGTCGGCCTTTTTGCGGTCTTTGAACTTGGCCTCCTTGATATCAAAGCGCACCTGATCGATATTCTCGACCGTCCGGGCGGTCAATGCACCGAGCTTTATCCCGAAAAGCCGATTTATGATATTCCGGCCTACCCGATCATTTCGGGTCAGGAACTGACCGACAATCTGATGAAACAGATTGAACCGTTCAATCCGGTCTTTCACCTGAGCCAGATGGCCGAGAAAGTAGAGCGGGCAGCGGACGGGAAATGGACGGTCACGACCGACATCGGAACATCGATTACGGCGCCAGTCATTATCATTGCGGCGGGCGGCGGTTCGTTCATGCCGAAGAAACCATCCCTTCCGAACATTGATGCCTATGAAGGAACCTCGGTCTTTTATGCGGTTCGCAAAATGGAACAGTTCCGCGGCAAAAATCTGGTGATTGCCGGGGGCGGTGATTCCGCGCTCGACTGGACGCTCAATCTCCAGCCGGTGGCAAAACACGTCACCTTGATTCATCGCCGCGACGAATTCCGCGCCGCGCCTGATAGCGTGAACAAGATGCGGGAACTTGTGGCGGAAGGAAAGGTCACGCTCAAAATCTGTGACCTTGTTTCTATCTGCGGTGATGCGCCGAATATGACGGGCCTCAACGTAAAATCCAAAGAGGCCGGAGAAGAGATCGTTTCCTGCGATACACTTCTGGCGTTTTATGGCCTGACCATGAAACTCGGCCCGATCGCCAATTTTGGCCTGAACCTTCACGAAAATCTTATTCCGGTTGATACCGAGAAATTTGAAACCTCGGAAAAGGGCATATTTGCAATTGGCGATATTAACTATTATCCGGGCAAGCTGAAACTGATCCTTTCGGGCTTCCACGAAGCGGCCCTGATGGCCCAGCAGGCTTTCCGTTATATCTATCCGGATAAAAAGCTGAGATTCCAGTACACAACCTCCTCGAGCGATTTACAGAGCAAACTCGGCGTGGCATAGTGCCCCCATGTCGCAGAATCGGGTACCGTTCAATTTTGAGATCATGGATGCCGCCGGATACGGGTACTATCGTGTCTGGAAAGAGCGTCGTTATCTTTTAAAGATCGCCGCCATTCCGTTTTTTATCAAGTTTGCCAGCACTATTGCTGTCCTGGCCCTCGAACTGGACGAGAACCAATTGCGCCAAGGGCTGATTATGCTCCCGTCGATGTTTGCGCAAGGGTGGGTTTTGGCCCAGTTCCTTCGGACATTGCTGATGAATGAATATTGGCCGATGCAACTGCCGATGATACCGGATGAAACAATCATCAATAAACTTCTGAATCGTGCGCGGGGGATTATCTCCTCGGTACTGATTTATGTCCTTCTTGGGATGCTGGCCTATGTTGTACGTTATGGCCTATACGAAATTATGCCGTCCGATGAAGAGCTGGACGCTGCTCGCGAAGGTGTGAAGGCGGCTGAAGAGGCCGGACAAGTCGGCGGCGCTGCTGGCGGCAATTTTCTGATGACAGTCGCAACGCTGGTCCCGACCGTCATGGCGATTGGAGCGATGATTTGGTTGTTCCGCTTTATGTGGCTGTATATTCCGTTTGCGGTTCTCTATCCGGTCAAAGACTATCTCAAAAATCTTGCCGGATTCATGTCATCGGTCAAATTGCTGTTGCTCTTTTTCTCGTGCATGGCCCCGATCACATTTCTGGCCGTTTTTAGTGCGCGGATCGTATTCTCCTTGACCGACGGGATGGGCGAGAGTGGCGATGCGATAGCCAACTTCATCACGATCTTTATCGGTTCGGCATCGGAAATTTGCGTGGCGTTGGTAACAACGGCGGCCTTTGCATGGGCAATGCGCAACTTCCTCCCACGAAAGAAAGAAACATTTCTGGATTTCCCCGAACTGGAGTCGAGGAAATAATCATGAAACTTTACGTCACCGATTTCGAAGGGGTCGAACATGAACTCGAAGGTCTGGAAGGCTGGCGGGTGATGGAGATCATTCGCGATTACGGGCTTCCGATCAAGGCCGAGTGCGGCGGCGCGTGCCTCTGCGGAACATGCCATGTCTACGTGGCCCCCGAATGGCTGGATAAGCTCTACCCCAAAACCGGCGACGAAGAAGACCGCCTCTACGAAGACGCGGTCGGGGTTGAAGACAGCTCGCGCCTCTCTTGCCAGATATTGATGTCCGACGAACTCGATGGACTGAAAGTCACGATGGCCCCGGGGTCTTTGAAAGACTAAACAGGCAAAATAACCCTTGATATTTTCATAATATAAATCTATAAAGCTGAAAATCAATTAAGCAATGGGTGTGAACTATGTCGTCAGGTCATCAAGCTGCGGCGCTTTACGCGCTATTCCACAACGCCACTATGTACACAAAGAAAAATAACGATGATCCGGTGTCCCATATTTATTCGGGTGTCGTGATGCCAGGAAAACGCGGTCTGGACGTAAAGGTTTATGATTATGACGGCCATGGACGGGGCATTCGTCTGAATGATCTTGATGTCAAATTTGATTTGGCCGCTTTTGTTCCGGTCGATCGGGATATGGTCCATCGCCTTGATCGTATTGTTGAACAAATCAATCGCTTGGGTGTCAATGGAAATTGGCCGTTCTATTTTTCGCGCGATATGCGGGTCGTACCGGATCGCGAACTGGTGAATGAATACGCGATCGCACCGGAAGGTCATATCGATCCTCCTCATAAATACCAAAACAAAAAGGATTACCGCAGCAAGAGCAACTCTATTGTGGCGCGGATCAATTGCGTGCGCATGACGTTTCTCTGCGCTCAAATTGCGGGCATCAATATCGGAAACATCGCGGGTCTCAATCCGTTCAGCGATACCGGCGAAGAGGTTCGTGATGCTCTGCTCACCGTAAGAGATCGCTTGGTCTCCCGTTTGGGGCAACGTGACAGCTCGATTGCTCTAGTGAACGAGTTCACGACATCGAGCAAAGCCGGAGTAGGTTCAAAGGGAGCCGACGTTGTTTTGGATAAAAACGGGTTGTGTGTTGTGACGTCAAAGAGTGACCTGAGGATAAACACGCTCTCGAGTGCCCTCGAGCGCAGGATGGACGGAAAACCTCTTTATGAATGGATGACCGCAAGTGATACCTCGACCTATCGGGATCAGCCGATGCGAATTCCGGCCTATCTGAAAGAAGCCCTGAGCTGCGGTTAAATCTATTTACTGGATAGTAATCTCGACGTCATAAAACCGCGCATCGCCGGGCGTGATAATTTCTTTGCTGGCCACATAAACCGAGTGCAGCTTGCCGTCGAGCTCGCGGCTCCAGAACTCTAGAAATTTTTTAAGCTCCGGAAAGCGGGGCGCGAGATCATACTCTTGCCAGACATAGCTCTGCAGCAGCTTGGGGTGGTCAGGCAGATGGTAAAGTATGTGAGCTGTCGTCAGCCGGTAATCTTTAAGCTGAGTAATTAGATTAGCCATTGGTCAAAAACCTCCTGTTCAAAGAGTGGGAGCTCTTCTGGCTCCTTTATTTTTCCCAGTATAGCACAAAACGCGTTAACGATTTTTTAACATAATAATAAGGTCTTGAAATAGGTCCTGAATTTGCGGCTGGATTGGGGGTAACTGACTCAAAATCTTGCTTTTTTAAGGTGGGGTGTCTATATGTTTAGCACTCTCAAAAGGGGAGTGCTAGGCGCACAAATCCTTGAGATAGGGGGCTTTAGGAAAGCTGACCGACAGGTTCGTAAAGCCTGCTTGTTTAACGTCTAAAAAAAGGAAATACAAAATGAAATTTCGTCCTTTGCATGATCGTGTCTTGTTAGAGCGCATTGAAGAGGATTCAAAAACCGCTGGCGGGATCATTATTCCTGACACCGCGAAAGAGAAGCCGATGAAAGGCAAAATCCACGCGGTTGGAAATGGTCTTCGCGATGAAAGCGGCAAACTGGTTCCTCTCGATGTTAAAGAAGGTGATGTGGTTCTCTTCTCGAAATGGTCGGGAACCGAAGTTACCATCGAAGGCAAAGAAATGCTGGTAATGAAAGAATCCGACATTATGGGCGTTATCGCCGCTTAAGTGTCTGTGCAACGAATAATAAGCTATTAAGGAGAAAATTATGGCTGCTAAGGATATCAAGTTTGCAACCGAAGCCCGTCGCAAAATGTTGCGCGGTGTGGATGTGATCGCAGACGCAGTAAAAGTAACACTCGGCCCGAAAGGTCGTAACGTCATTATCGACCGCTCGTTCGGCGCTCCGCGCTCGACCAAGGACGGCGTTTCCGTTGCGAAAGAAATCGAGCTTCAGGATCGTTTCGAGAACATGGGCGCCCAGCTCGTTCGCGAAGTTGCGTCCAAAGCCAACGATCAAGCCGGTGATGGAACCACCACTGCGACCGTTCTGGCTCAGGCGATCATCCGCGAAGGCATCAAGTCCGTCGCGGCTGGCATGAACCCGATGGATATCAAACGCGGCATCGAAAAAGCGACAGCCGTGTGCGTTGAAGCTCTTAAAGCGTCAGCGAAAAAAGTCGAAACCAACCAGCAAATCGAACAAGTCGGTTTTGTCTCCGCGAACGGCGACGCTGACATTGCTCAAAAACTGGCGGAAGCGATGCAAAAAGTCGGTAAAGAAGGCGTCATCACCGTTGAAGAAGCCAAATCTTTGGAAACCGAACTCGAAGTCGTGGAAGGGATGCAGTTTGACCGTGGTTACCTCTCGCCATACTTCGTGACCAATCCGGAGAAAATGGTTTGCGAGCTCGAAAGCCCGTACATTCTCCTGCACGAGAAAAAACTCTCGAACCTTCAGGCAATCCTGCCGGTTCTGGAAGCTGTTGTTCAGTCCGGTCGTCCGCTCCTGATCGTGGCCGAAGACGTCGAAGGCGAAGCTCTCGCGACCCTCGTGGTCAACAAACTGCGCGGCGGCCTCAAAGTCGCGGCTGTGAAAGCTCCTGGCTTCGGTGATCGTCGTAAGGCTATGCTCGAAGATATGGCGATCCTGACCAACGGTCAGGTTATCTCCGAAGACCTCGGCATCAAGCTTGAAAACGTGACCCTCGATATGCTGGGTTCGGCCAAGAAAATCCGCATCAGCAAAGACGACACCACCATCGTTGATGGTAAAGGTGCCAAAGCGGACATCGAAGCCCGTTGCAACCAGATCCGTGCGCAGGTTGAAGAAACCTCGTCCGATTACGACCGTGAAAAACTGCAAGAACGTCTGGCCAAATTGGCTGGTGGTGTAGCGGTTATCCGTGTTGGCGGTGCGACCGAAGTCGAAGTGAAAGAACGCAAAGACCGTGTGGACGATGCGATGCACGCCACCCGTGCAGCAGTAGAAGAAGGAATCGTCCCTGGTGGCGGAACCGCGCTTCTGTATGCGTCGAAAGCTCTTGACGGTGTTAAAGGCGACAACGCCGACCAACAAGCCGGTATCGAAATCATCCGCCGTGCGATTCAAGCGCCGATCCGTCAGATCGTCGAGAACGCCGGTAAAGAAGGTTCGATCGTTGTTGGCAAGCTGCTGGAACAAAATGACAGCAACTACGGTTACGACGCTCAAAGCGACACCTACTGTGATCTGGTTAAAACCGGTATCATCGACCCAGTAAAAGTGGTTCGTTCGGCTCTGCAGAACGCATCCTCGGTTGCCGGTCTCATGATCACCACCGAAGCCATGATCTGCGAACTTCCAAAAGACGAATCGGCCGCTGCGGCAGCCGGAGCAGGCGCTATGGGCGGAATGGGCGATATGGGCTTCTAATCGGCCCTCCCCGATCCAAAATATTGAAAAAGGCCGGTTAATCCGGCCTTTTTTTATGCTTTTTTGTGTATGAATAGAGGGAGACGAATTGAGAATCTTGCTTGGTAAATCTATTCTGATGCCATGACTGATACAAAATCGCCCAAATCGAACCCACCACGAATCTCGTCGGCACCGCCCGATAATGAGGGGGATCAGGGGAGCTTGATAGTGATGATCGGGCGTCTGATTTCAGGCTCGCTGGGGCGTATTCCTGCGGGGCTGGCCATTATTACGGTCATGGCGGTAACACTCTCTCTGGTGGCCGGCGCAGCGCTCCAGTATGCCAAAGGTAAAGCCCTCGCTTATGATCCGTTGGCCCCGCGTCTTCTTCCTGATGCGTCGCAGACAATCGACCCTCAGCTTCTGGAAGGGGAATGGGTAACGCAATATGGCCGCTACGCGATGAGCTGGCAGGTGGTCGGCAACCGGTTCGAATGGAGTATGCGCCATAAGGATGAACCCCTGATTGTTTACTTCTGCCGTGGAGACTGGAAGCTTGTAAATAATGTGATGGTCATCGAGCAGCGCGCCGATATGGGGTATCCCGAAGACCCTAAAAACCTCAATGTGCGCTACATTCCGATCCCGATGAAAAATATGCAATTCTTTGTGCAGTCGAACGGTGTAAAAGCCCAGTGGACCATTCCGGGCACCGAATATTCCCGGATTTCCGGAGGGCTTTTCCGTTTCTTTAGCACCGATGGTTCGACCGTTCTCGACTGGTCACGACGCTAATGCCGGAACTTCCCGAAGTTGAGACGGTTCTCAGAAGTTTGAAGCCGGTTCTTGAAGGGCGCAGAATTGTTGAGCTTCGTGTCCTGTCGCCAAAATTGAGAGTGCCCATCCCGAGGAAAAAAATTGAAGCGCTGATCGGTCATCGGATCAGCTCGGGTACGCGACGTGCGAAATATATGATCTGGAATTTCGAAAATGGACAAGCGCTCATATCGCACTTGGGGATGAGCGGCGTATTTCGTTTGCGGCCGTCAGAAGAAGCTCAGTCATCCGGATACGCTCCTGAAAAACACGAACATATCTGGCTGCGTCTTGATGATGGAACTGAGCTCGTGTACCGCGATCCGCGCCGCTTTGGCGTGCTTGACGTTGTGGACAGTGACGATCTTTCGGAGTGTTCCTATTTAAAAGCTCTCGGGCCGGAACCTCTCGATAAAAATTTTTCGGCAGCCTTATTGCATCACGCACTCAATGGTAAAAAACAAGCGATCAAGCAAGCGATCATGGATCAGTGCATTGTGGTTGGAGTGGGAAATATCTACGCCTCCGAAGCGCTATACGAGGCGCGTATCCATCCGGAACGAGACGCGGGCAGTCTGACATTGGGCGAATGTACGGCGCTGGTTCGGGCGATTAAGGCCATCCTTAAAAGCGCCATTGCCGATGGCGGCAGCACTTTGCGCGATTACCGGCAGATCGGCGGTGAGCGCGGCTATTTCCAGACGAAATTCAATGTTTATGACCGGGAAGGCGAGTTTTGCCCGGACAAAAGCTGTTCCTGCCGGAAAAAGGGCGGTATAAAAAGGTTGGTGCAGGGCGGGCGGTCAACGTTTTTCTGCCCCGGAAAACAGGTTTTAACGGTTGGAAAAAGAGGAAAGAATATCAAGAATGGCGAAAAATAAGGGATTTTTGGTGGTTTTGATGCTGGCGGCTCTCTGCGGGAGTGGCGCTGATATGCCTCAAAAGTGGCTGATTTCTGAGGTTTACGCGGATAATGCCTCGACCTTTTTGATCAATATTCCGGATGTTCCCTTGATGGATGGGATGGTGGAGCGACACGATCAGGGTTTTGTGTTTGATGCACCGGAAGGGCGAGTGGCTCAGAGTGTGGTTTTATACAGGGGTTTAACCCCCGAAAATATAATGGAATTTTACAAGGCCGCCTTGTCGCAGCTCGGCTGGGAAGCGCAGAAAACAGGGGTTTTTAAGCGTGGGGGCGACCAACTCACTGTGAAGATTGATAAAGTTGATAGCCAGAATGTGGTGGTCTTTGATCTGTCCCCCGAGTCGGACCAAAAGTGATGTTTTGTCCAGCACTTTTTTTTCAATTTTTTTCTACCAAGTTTCTTGACATCTGGGGATAACTCGGCTTAAAACATCCCCTGTTACCAAGACAACACGTTAAATTCTGAAAGAGTAGAAGAACTATGGCTAACCATGTTTCGGCAAAAAAGCGCGCAAAACAAAATATCAAACGCGCAAAGATTAACAGCGCAAACCGCAACCGTCTTCGCACCTTTGTGAAGAAAGTTGAATTGGCTTTGGCGTCTGGTAATGCTGCTGAAGCACAAGCCGCTCTTCAAGCTTGTCAGCCAGAACTTCAAAAAGGTGTTGCCAAAGGTATCATCGAGAAAAAAGCCGCATCGCGCAAAATGTCGCGTTTGTCGGCTCGCGTCAAAGCCGCTAAGGCCCAATAATTTAAAATACCCCTCGTAGAGAATCCTTCTCTACGAAATAAGAACAAAAACGTGCCGCCAAGGCAGGGATTTTTATTGCCTGAATTCAGGCAAAAGAGAAATTTGCCCTCGCAACGAGGCGGGCAGTTTGTCACAGATATTCTTTTAAAAAAATAAAATAGGATCACAAGATCCAGCCAACTGCTTAAACGAGCTTAGAGTGAGTGTCAGAAACGGAAGCCGCCATCAGAGAGAGATGGGACAGGTTCCGGTCTGTTGGGGAAGCAGAGCGATTGTTCATGTCGAAAGAGTAACAACGCCTGCCAGTAGAGTAAGTAAAAATCGGGAGAAATTACGGAATGTCTGAATCCGGGGGAAAGCAAGCATCAGTTGTATCGATCTATGGTCAGGTGCTGGCTCCAGAAACGTTTGATCCAACACCAGAAATCAAAGCATTGTGGGATAAGGTTTATGCGCGGATGCGCGATGAGTTTGGTGAGGCCATCTTCAGAAGCTGGCTGAAACCAATGGCTCTTCAGGCTGCTTACCACGGGACTTTGGAAGTATCGGTTCCAACCCGCTTTATGAAAGACTGGATTGCCACCCACTATGTGGACCGCATCCGTCAGATGTGCGAAGAAGAAAACAACGAGGTCAAGCGTCTTGAAATCGTTGTGGTTCACGGTCATTCGAATGATCCGGTCGAAGTTGAAGCAACGCCGAAAGCCGTCAAAGCCAACGTTAACGAGCTTGCTGAAAAGCTTGATATGTCGTCGCCGCTTGATCCGCGTTTCAAATTTGAAACCTTTGTGGTCGGCAAGTCGAACGCATTGGCGCACGCTGCGGCGAGCCGTGTGGTCGAGTGCAACGTTCCGTTCAATCCGCTCTTTATCTATGGCGGTGTTGGTCTCGGAAAAACCCACTTGATGCACGCCATCGCCTGGGAACTGAAAGAAAAACAACCTGAAAAAGTGGTGATGTATCTTTCGGCTGAGAAATTCATGTATCAATTTGTGCGCGCTATCCGCGCTCAGGACACCATGACCTTTAAGGAAATTTTCCGTTCGGTCGATGTCTTGATGATTGATGACATCCAGTTTATCGCAGGCAAGGATTCAACACAGGAAGAGTTTTTCCATACGTTTAACGCCTTGGTTGACCAGAACAAACAGATCATCATTGCGGCTGATCGCGCTCCGGGTGAATTGCAAGGTATTGACGAGCGTCTGCGGTCGCGGATGTCTTGGGGATTGGTGGCGGACATTCACGCCAGCACCTACGACCTGCGCCTCGGCATCCTCAAAACCCGCTGCAAGCACCTTGGTGCTGAGGTTCCGGAATCGGTCCTCGAGTTTCTGGCTCTTAAAGTCACCTCGAACATTCGTGAACTCGAAGGGGCTCTGAACCGTATCGTCGCGCATGCCGATGTCAGCAAGTCCGAGATTACTCTGGAAACCACGCAGGACGTCCTTCAGGATCTGCTGCGCTCCAGCGACCGCCGGATCACGATTGACGAAATCCAGCGCCGTGTGGCCGAACATTACAATGTCCGGATTACCGATATGCATTCCTCGCGTCGTGCCCGTAATGTGGCCCGCCCGCGTCAGGTGGCAATGTACCTCTCGAAACAATTGACCGCGCGTTCGCTGCCGGAAATTGGCCGTAAATTCGGAGGCCGCGATCACACCACCGTGATGCACGCCGTCCGTAAAGTCGAGGAGTTGATCGGTGAGGATCCGTCATTCGCTCAAGACGTTGAAGTCTTGCGCCGGACATTGACGGGCTAATAGACCGTCCTGATAAAAAGTTTGATACCCGAAATCCCCGCTCAAAGGCGGGGCTTTCTTATGGGATAATCAGGCAAACTATCTGATTTTTCTAGCCAGACGTTTGACGGTTCGGACGTCTTCATTGGTAATTTTTGCCCCCCCCTCAGCCGCTTGCCCCATCATGGTCACGCATTTTTGAGGGTCGGTCGAAATAGCGAGCTCGGCCTGCCCATAGCAGTAAATGCGGGCGACGTTGTAGATCGAGTGGGCATCCCCTAAAGCAGCGCCGGCATTATAATCGTCCCAAGCACCTACGGCATCTTTATCTAGATTCCAGCGGATCTGCCCGCGCTCACCGTAAAACCATCCGGCATCTTCAACATAATGCCCTTTGGCAAGGAGCGTATTGAGCATGTCAAAATACTCGCGGGAATCAGGATCACGTTTTTTGTCATCCCAAGAATAGTAATAGGTGCTGCGAATGCATTTCTTCAAGCTCTCCTGACCGAACGGGTAATCGATAAATCCGGCCTGCAGCTTGGCGGCACTGCAATATTGGGTGGTACTGTCTCCGTAAATTTTGGCGTCGTAAGAGAAGTCCCCGATATCTTGCGAGATCATGCCGTCCAGAAAACGGACGACAAAATCGGGGGCTCCTTCTTTTTGAACAACCGCAACGAATTGGGACATAGTGGCGTAATCATCATTGATGCCGGACCAACGTGGTGTCAGGATTGTCATGTAATTGAAACGCGGCCAGAACATGGTGTTATCCATAGCTTGAGCCTGATGGAGCGTGGATTTGGCGAGTTTGTATTTATCCTTTTCGGAATAACCGAGACTGCTGGCCGCGCGCAGCATCTTGATGCGGGAAGATAACGAGAGAATAGGCTTGTCGGTTAGGGCGATAGAAGCTTCGTTGACGACCCAGGCCGATTTGAGGAGCCGCGCAAACAGGTCAAGACGATCTTGTTCGGTTGCGTTGGCATAAGCCCCGCCGCGTGATTCCCAAGCAGCGCTAATTAAGTAGCGCGCTTTGATGAAATGGGCCGGATAGGATTTGGGGGATTTGGCAAGCCATTGGTCAATATAGGGGACATAAACCGGATCGATCATGTCGGCGAAAGGCGCATAAGCTGAAAACAGAATAATATCGTTGATTTCGCCGCGGCTGTAGGCGGCCTGAAGCGCGTTGTAATATTGATCGAGAAGATCAAATTCGCCTTTTTGCAGTTGGCGAAGCATCAAATCGCGGTAACTGATGTAAGTCCCGTTTTTATACATGGTTGTAAGTGATTTGATATATTCATTTACACCGGAGGTCGGTGTTTTTGGGGTTGATGCGGCATATGATAGGGATGACGAGCCAAGTATAATCAGGCTTGCAAAGAGCAAAGAACCGCGAACAGCCATAGATCCCCCGGATGTCGACAAAGTATAAATTCGGACATAGGGTACCAGAATAAGCAATAAGGGTAAAGAAACTGTCTAAGTCAGGCTATAGATGACACGCGGGGCCGACGAATTGATGGCCTGCATCAATTCGCGGTTATTGGCGAATTGGTAATCCACATAGGAAGGTTTAGAGGCAAGGGGGCGTCCATGGTGCATGAATACCGTTACAAGGTCGGGCAAAAGACGTTTGGCGCAGTCGAGATTTTTAAGGTTATCTTCAACAAAAATGGCGGTCTCTGGAGAGGCATTTAGGCGACTTAAAGCGAGATTGAGTGAAGCAACATCTTGGGACTTGCGGGCAAACCCGACCATATCCATCCCGATCAAAGCGGAGCGGTTAAAAAACCTGGAAATGCCCAGTTGTTCGAGAAGAGGGGCTGCATAACCATCAATAAACGAATGGGTGGCCGATCCGTGGCGGATATGGGGACGTTTGGCGAACTCGGCGATGGTTTCAGCTCTAGGCGCAAAAACATCCTTATGTTCGCTCCACAGGTAGCGAAGAAGGGTTGTGTGATACAGCTCGAACAAAGCTTGCTGGAACACATGGGCCGGACGCCCGTTTTCGGTTGCCCAGTCGACAAAAGCACTGAGGCAATCGCCATAAACGTCATAACTGCGCTTGGCCAGAATGTGGGCATCATCATACGACAGTTCAGGAAGGAGATGGACAGCCGCTTCGGCGCAGGATTGGTCACAAAGCGGGTAGAGATTTGAAATAGCCTTTTCATCGTATTTGACGCCGTCAATATCCCAAATTACAGCGTCGCGGCTGGCTAAATCCGTTGTCACCACAAGTCTCCTCAAGTTGGTGTAATGGGTGAATTTATTATGATAAATAGAGCGTGATGTCAAGATTTACCAAAACTGTGGGAAACTCGGCTGGGCTATAGGAAACGCTTGGCTCGGCGCGAGGCTGTGCTATATTTTTATCACACACAAACAGAATCAGTTTATTTGGAAGAGGTCTCCTCCATGAAGTTCAGCATTGATCGCGCCGCATTGCTTCGCGCTTTGGCCCACGTTCAGAGCGTCGTCGAACGCCGCAGCACCATCCCAATTCTTTCGAACGTCCGCATGAAGGCCGAAGACGGGATGCTTTCTCTGGCGACTACCGACATGGACATCGAAATCACCGAAGCTATTGCCGCTGACGTTGAAAAAGCGGGTGAGACCACCGCTCCGGCTGTAACGCTCCACGACATTATCCGCAAATTGCCGGATGCCGCGAAAATCACGATCGAACTCGATCCATCGGGCAATTTCATCACTGTTCGCGCGGGCCGCTCCGACTTCCGTCTGAGCTGTTTGCCGGTATCCGACTTCCCTCAATTTGGCGGCGGCACCTATCCCGTCAGTTTTTCGACACGCGCCGCTGATTTGCGCGCCTTGATCGACCGCACCAAATTCGCGATGTCGACCGAAGAAACCCGTTACTATCTCAACGGTATTTACCTTCATGCCGCTGATAACGCCGGTGTTCCGGTGCTGCGCGCCGTATCGACCGACGGTCACCGTCTGGCCCGTTTTGAAATGCCGTTGCCGGAAGGCGCGAGCGGTATGCCGGGCGTGATTATCCCGCGCAAAATGGTGATCGAACTCGGCAAACTTCTCGAAGAAGCCGCCGACGAAATCAAGATCAGCCTCTCGGAAAACAAAGTGACCGTAGCGTTCGATCACATTGTTCTGACCTCGAAACTGATCGACGGAACCTTCCCGGATTACGAACGGGTCATCCCGTCCGGAAACGACAAAATCGTTGAAGTTGACCCGAAAGTCTTTTCGAGCGCGATCGACCGCGTATCGACCATTTCTGATGGAAAATCGCGCGCCGTAAAAATCACGCTCAACGGCAAAACCATGACGCTGTCGGCCAATTCGCCGGAAGCTGGAAGCGCGAAAGAAGAAATCGAAGTCAACAGCGACGCGCCGGATATCGAAATCGGTTTCAACGCTCGTTACCTTCTCGACATCACCTCGCAAGTGGATGGCGAAGGATGCCGGATGTCCTTGTCCGATCCGTCGGCTCCGACCATCATTCAGGACACCAGTGACCCGAGCGCACTTTATGTTCTGATGCCGCTGCGCGTCTAATCGCGGAAAGGGTGGGGCGTCCTGATGACGGCGCTAACCGAACTAAGACTGCGGAATTTCCGCTCCTACACCGAGGCCTGTCTGAACGGACTGGCCTCGTCCTTTGTCGTCTTGACCGGCCCGAACGGCGCCGGAAAAACCAATATCCTTGAAGCGATTTCGCTTCTCTCCCCGGGAAGGGGGTTGCGAACGGCGGATTTAGGCGATTTGCAGAACAAAAGCCAGTCCGTGCCGTGGGTGGTTTCGGCCAAGATCGAGACCTATTACGGGCCGGTGCACATCGGAACCGGAAAAGATCCGGAAAAAAACCGCCGCACCGTCCATATTCAAGGGGAAGTCGCCAAAAGCCAAACCGAACTCTCGGAATATTGCTCGTGCCTCTGGCTCACACCACAAATGGATCGCCTCTTTATCGAAGCATCATCGGCGCGGCGTAAATTTCTCGACCGCATGGTGTTCTCCTTTGATGCGGGTCATGCGGGGCGGATTACCCGCTATGAAAATGCACTCGCCCAGCGTTCGCGTCTCCTCAAAGATCCGGCTCTTGCCAATCCGTCATGGCTCGATGCACTCGAAGTGCAATTGGCCGAAACGGGCGTTGCGATTGCCGCCGCCCGCCATGATTTTACCGAGCGGCTCCAGATTGTCTGCAACCGCAGGCCGGACGCCAGTTTTCCGAGGGCTGACCTCGCGGTCAAAGGCTATCTCGAAGATCGGTTAGAGAGCATGAGCGCTCTTGAACTCGAAAAGAATTTCCTTGGCGAATTGAAACGTCTTCGCGCCGATGATGCCGTCCTGGGCGGCTCGTCAATCGGCCCGCACCGGAGTGATTTTCTGGTGAATTATCGTTTGAAACAAATGCCCGCGCAGGACTGCTCGACGGGTGAACAAAAAGCCTTGCTGATCGGGATTATTTTGGCTCATGCCGATCTGATTACCGCAGAAAAAGGATCACCGCCGATCCTGCTGCTCGATGAAGTTGCGGCGCACCTTGACCCTCAGCGGCGCAAAGCTCTTTATGACCTCTTGGGCGAGATTGGCGGTCAGGTTTGGATGACCGGAACCGAAGACGAAATCTTTCGCGGGATCCCCCAAACCGCGACGATTATCGAGGTAAAAAACTCCTGTTTTTTATCTGTAAAAGAAGCCGCGTAATTCCCCTCTAATAGCTTGATTTTTTGGGTAAAAAAGCCAGATTTTTACTGGTCTTTTTCGGGGGCTGTGCTATAACTAACCATCCGGTAAAAACCGCAGAAAACCTATATATTCGTGAGAAATTTCCATGTCCGAAAATGCCCTGAAAGCTGACCAGAACAACACCGAGGCCGCGGCCAAATATGGCGCCGATTCGATCAAGGTGTTGCGCGGCCTTGATGCCGTCCGGAAACGTCCGGGAATGTACATCGGCGATACTGATGACGGCACCGGTTTGCACCACATGGTGTACGAAGTCGTGGACAACGCGATTGACGAATCTTTGGCCGGTCACTGCGATGAAATTCTGATTCAAATCAATGCCGATGGTTCGGTAACGGTGCGCGATAATGGTCGCGGTATTCCGGTTGGTATCCATCCGGAAGAAGGCGTCTCCGCGGCCGAGGTCATCATGACCAAACTCCACGCGGGCGGTAAATTCGACCAGAACTCCTATAAAGTATCGGGCGGTCTCCACGGGGTGGGGGTTTCGGTGGTGAACGCGCTCTCCGACCATCTGGATTTGCGCATCTGGCGCGAAGGGTTTGAATGGTTTGTCCGGTTCCGCAACGGCGAGCCGGAAGCCCCGCTCAAACAAGTAAAACCTTACAGTGGCCGCAACGGAACCGAGGTTACCTTCCTGCCGTCACCTGAAATTTTCACCCACACCGTATTCGAATTCGGAATACTACAGGATCGTTTGCGCGAATTGGCGTTCCTCAACTCCGGCGTCAATATTCTCCTCAGGGATGTTCGCGCCGAAGAACCGCAAGAAACCCGTTTCCATTTTGAAGGTGGCATCGAAAGCTTCGTTGCCTATCTCGATCGCAACAAAACAGCTCTATTCCAGCCGTCTGTATCGCTACGCTACGAAAGCGAGCGGATTACGGTTGAGGCCGCGATGGAGTGGACCGACTCGTACCACGAAACCATGCTCTGCTTTACCAACAACATCCCGCAGCGTGATGGCGGAACGCACTTGGCCGGTTTCCGCGGAGCGTTGACCCGCCTCATTACCAAATATGCCGAAGAAAACGGCCTGACTAAAAAAGCCAAAGACCTGACCCTTTCGGGTGAAGATATGCGCGAAGGCCTGACCTGCGTTCTCTCGGTCAAAGTGCCTGATCCGAAATTCTCGTCCCAGACCAAAGATAAACTGGTGTCGTCCGAGGTCCGTCCGGTGGTCGAACAAGCGATCATGGAAGGCGTCGGCATCTGGTTCGAAGAGCATCCAGCTGAAGCCAAGAAAATCGTCTCAAAGATGATCGAAGCCGCCACCGCACGCGAAGCCGCTCGTAAAGCGCGTGAACTCTCGCGCCGCAAAGGGGTGATGGACATCTCGAACCTCCCCGGAAAACTGGCGGATTGTCAGGAACGTGATCCGGCCCATTCCGAAATCTTCATCGTGGAAGGGGACTCGGCAGGTGGTTCGGCGAAACAAGGGCGGAACCGCCGCAATCAGGCAATTTTGCCGCTGCGCGGTAAAATCCTGAACGTCGAGCGCGCGCGCCTTGATAAAATTCTGGGCTCGCAAGAACTCGGCACATTGATTACGGCGCTCGGCACCGGAATTCATGACGAACTGAATGTCGATAAAATCCGTTATCACAAAATCATTATCATGACGGATGCGGACGTTGATGGTTCGCACATCCGCACGCTGCTGCTCACCTTCTTCTACCGTTATATGCCGGAAGTGATTTCGCGTGGTTATCTCTATATCGCCCAGCCGCCGCTTTACAAAGTCAAACGCGGCAACTCGGCGGAAATGTATTTGAAAGACGACACCGCGCTCGAGAACTATTTGCTCGAAGCGGCCTCCGAAGAAATGACCTTTACCGATTCATCGGGTAGCGTTCGTGCCGGTCGTGATTTCCTCGACCTTTGCAACAAAGCCCGCTCGATGCGCGCGGCGTTGACGGCCCTAAACATCCGGGTCGGCAATCCCTATCTGGTTGAACAGGCCGCCGCTGTTGGTGTGTATGAAGCGTCCGCTCTTCAGGATATCGAGAAGGGCAAAAAGATTGCCGCAGCCTTGGCGGGACGCCTCAATGAACTCGCAACCCGTAATGAAAAAGGGTGGACGGTCGATTTTGAAGAAGGTGAAGGTTACCGCCTCCAGCGCACACTGCGCGGCGTAACCGAAGTCATTCGTATTACTTCGGATTCGATCAAATCGCCGGACGCGGTTCGCGTTCAAAACCTCAAAGCATGGGTCGATGAAAACTTTGCCGGAGCAGGTCAATTGGCTGCCAAAGGCAAAGACATCTCCTTGGTCTCCGGTCCAACGAGCCTTCTTGGCGCGGTAATGGAATACGCCCGCAAAGGCCTACAGATCCAGCGTTATAAAGGTCTTGGTGAGATGAACCCCGAACAATTGTGGGAAACCACGCTCGATCCGGAAGTCCGTTCGCTCCTGCAGGTCAAGATTGATGATGCAGCCGAAGCCAACGACATCTTCTCGACCTTGATGGGTGATGTGGTGGAACCGCGCCGTGATTTCATCCAGCAAAACGCCCTCAAAGCGACCAATATTGACGCGTAAGTGAGGCTAACAATGTCGGTTCTGCAGTCCCTCTCGGAAATTCTGGGGCAGGCCTTCGAAGTCGAAGGTCTGGATAAATCTTTTGGCCTTGTGCGCGTATCGGATCGCCCGGACCTCGCGCAGTTCCAGTGTAACGGCGCGATGGCGGCAGCCAAAGCAGCGAAGAAAAACCCGCGCGCGGTTGCTGAAACCATTACCGAACGCCTCAAATCCAATCCGGATTTTTCCAAAATCGAAATTGCTGGCCCGGGATTTATCAATCTGACTCTGACCGACAGCGCTTTAGAAAAATATATCGTCCTTTTGATCGGGGATGATCGCAGCGGCGTTGGTAAAATCGTGCATCCGGAAACCATTATGCTCGATTATGGTGGGCCGAATGTGGCAAAGCCAATGCATGTTGGCCATTTGCGCTCCTCGATTATCGGCGATTCCATTCGCCGTATCCTGCAATTCTCGGGACACAAGACCATTGGCGACATCCATATGGGCGACTGGGGAACCCAGATGGGGATGATGATCTCCGAACTCGAACTTCTTCACCCCGAGTGGGTCTATTTTGATGACTCCTTTACAGGCGACTACCCGTCTCAATCGCCGGTAACCATGGATGATCTTGAAGAGATTTATCCGCGCGTCTCGGCCCTGTGTAAAACCGACGAAGCGCGACTTGAGCTCTCGAAAAAAGCAACCGTCGATCTTCAAAATAAACGGCGCGGTTACTATGCGCTCTGGAAACATTTCGTGGCAATCTCGCTGGAATCAATGAAGCGGAATTTTTCGGCGTTGAATGTTCATTTCGATTTGTGGAAAGGCGAGACGGACGTTCACGATCTGATCGCCCCGATGGTCGATGACCTTAGGAAACGCAGCTACGCTGTCGAATCCGAAGGCGCAACCGTTGTCCATGTCAAACGGAACGATGACACCAAAGAATACCCGCCTTTGATTCTCTATAAAAGCGATGGCGGCGTTCTCTACGGCACAACCGACATGGCAACGATTGTCGAGCGAATTCGCGATTATAACCCCGCGCGTATATTGTATATTGTCGATAAACGTCAGGGGCTCCACTTCGAACAGGTCTTTCGCGCAGCCAAATTGACCGGCATAGCGTCTGAACAGGTGGAACTTACTCATTTAGGCTATGGCACAATGAACGGGCCGGACGGAAAGCCGTTTAAAACCCGTGCAGGCGGAGTCCTCAAACTCGAAGATCTGATTGCGATGGGCCGCGAGAAAGCGCTTGAGCGCCTCGAAGAAGCTAACGTCGCCAAAGAATTCTCGCGGGAAGAAAAAGAATCGATTGCGATGAATGTCGCGATTGCGGCGATCAAATTTGCCGATCTCCAGAATAATTTCTCGGCCGATTACATCTTTGATCTTGATCGTATGACCAGTTTCGAAGGGAAAACCGGCCCGTATTTGCTTTATCAAGCTGTGCGGATTAAATCACTGCTCGAAAAAGGGCAGTATAAAGCGCAAAAGGGCGCGCCCGTTGTCCCGGGAGATACCGACCGCGCTCTCATTCTGATGCTGCTCGAATTACCAGAAGTGATTGAACTCGCGGCCAAGAACTACACGCCGCACGTGATCTGCGATCATGCCTTCAAACTGGCCCAGTGCTACAGCTCGTTCTATGGAGCAACCTACATTTTGCCCGAAACCGACGCAGTGAAACGTCAGGGATGGCTCGAGCTTTCAGCTATGACGCTGGCGCAGCTTGAGATTCTTCTGGGGCTGGTCGGTATTGATATTCCGGAACGGATGTAGCGGATACGTCCGGCTTAGCGGGCGATCAGAACGTGGATATACACGTTCGTTGCCGGAGTGCTACCGCTGATCTGGTAACAAAAGTCATTCTTGCCTTCGAGTACGGTCGCGCCGTCTCCGAGCGTAACCGTCGATGAAGTCAGGTCGCCGGTATAAAGGGTCGATGCAGGAAGATTATCTTCGGTTGGTATGGCACCGCTGGTTGTATCAATCTTGAAGGCCGCGTTGATCGATTGGCATACTGTGTCTTTTAGTCCGTAAACAGCCATAACGAGTTCAGGGGAAGCTGAGCCGGTCCCGCTGATATTCACCACATAAGGAAGAACAGCGCCAGCCATTGGTCCGCTAGCCGAAAGGCTGCTATTGTCGATCAGGTATGACGATGACGGGAGCATAGCTTTGACTTTACCGCCATTGTTGCTGAACACTTCGCAGTCGTCGGTGGCGCAATTTGTATTGCCCGAATAATAGGAAGCGCCACCAGCTGTAAGAGTGGTTACTGTATTGGTAAAGCCGATATCGGTTTCGGATACGCGGTGCAAAACCATTTTGTTGACGGCGCGATCAATACCTTTCATGTATTCGATGATTTCGGATGATCCGACCTTAGCGGTTTTGGAATCGATTTCACCGACTGGTCCGTTGAGAGATCGTGCGAATGTAAGTGCCAACGCCCCGAACAGAACCACCCCGATAAACACATAAACAAGAGCGCTGCCGCTTTGATTGGTTTTGGAGGGGAGGAGTCCGGATGGGGCGATCATAGAGAGTTTTAGCTTTCTGTTGTTTGGGATGAATCGTCTGAACGGAAAATCGACTCGCGGGCTTTTCGCGCTGCATCCTCAAGAACGTTTTTGGATTCTTCGTCGAGGCGAACTTGCGCTTCGGCGTGGTCCACGAAGTCCTGCCACGATGTGCCGGTCGGGATTTCATAGTCGTCATCGTCTTGGGCGGTTGCGGCTGGCGCCTCGTCACCGGCTTTCGGCGTGCTGCCGAAAAAGCTCATCGGATTGCTGCCGGACGAAGCTGGAGCCTGAGCTGAAGCTTTGGCCGTAGCATCAGTCGGGCGGCTTTGCGCTTGAGCAAGCTCGGCCACTTCATCGAGCGAATGGCTGAGCGCGTAAACCGACACCAATCCATAGACACCGATATCCAATGGTTCGGTGGAATAATTTTCGGACAGATCAATTGCTTTGCCCAAAGCCGCGATTTCCGAACTGGTCGGGATCGAGACGTCGGCGCGTTTGGCGGTCCAGCCTTTTTTGACCATCATGTCGCGAAGACGTGTAATGGTCGGCATATGCTTGAGGGCGGCTTCATCGACAGGAGGCAGTGCAATATAGCGCGTCACACGCATTGCTTTGGCGTGGCCGGGATCGGAGAAGAAGAACCTCACGTCCACAACGCTTTCACCAAATGCGATAACCGCTTGACCCTCTTTAAAGCTACGAACCGAGTCATAGTTGGAACGGCCACGGGTCTGAACGCTCGCCTGCATATTGTCCGAATAAGAGTGGGACATACTTCCGGCTTCGGTCGCAAATCCCGACACCTCGGTCACAAATGACGAGCCAACAGTCTTTTCGAAGAATTCCTTGGTCTGTGTCGGGTCTTCGAGTTTACCGAAAATTTTGATGTTACAGTTTGCCGCAATCGAACGTGCTTCTTCTTTGACGCGTTTTTCAAGGGCCGGCAAATCCTGTGCCGAGAACACCATCGAGAAGCCGAGCGAACGGGCCTGTGCCGCCATAACCGCCATACCTTGCGCGGCGTAGTAACCCACCTCGTCAAAGATGGTCATGAACGGTGTGGCCGAGTTGGTCGGTTTGTTTTCGATCACCGATGCGGTATCGCCCTCAACGGTCGAGCCGAGTGACGAACCCATCATGCCTTTAATGGTGGCGGATACGATCTTACCGAGGTTAGCCGCTTCGTCTGCCGACTTTTCAAGGGCAGGGATCAGAACGATCAGGATACGGCGGTTCAGAACAACGTCGAGCATATCAACATCGGCCGCTTGCGCATCAAAGATGTAACCATAGTCATCAGCCAGAGATTGCAGCGAACGGGTAAACTGCATCGACAGGTAACCGTGCTGGGTTTTGGCGGTGGTGGTATCCATCATCGGTTGATCTGGGCCCATCGGCTTATCACGACCTTCGTCATCGAACGCGGCGTCGACATAACCCGGAAGGGTTTCGAGATAACCGAAAAGACCTTGGCGCAAATGCTCGGGGATCGTTTCATCGCGCGAGAGCTTGATGATGCTCGGCAGGGTGAGGTTCTGACGGATGGTTCCAACGCTCATAGGCAGATCAAGGAAATCACGGCGCCAGGTCAAAACAGGAAGCAGGGAACCGATAAGGGAAACCGCTCGCTCTTTCCACATCGCGTTATCGCCTTCGGCATCCGGCATCAACGAGACAAGCATCTGCGTCAGGTAGGAAGCCGAACCGCTCGAAAACGGGTTCATGGTATTGGACGGAGCTTTGCGGTCCGAGTTACCGGTCATATAGTTGAGGACGAGCAGGTCGTCATCACGGCCGAAACGGCGGACGAGCGCGGAGAGGGCCGACCACAAATCTGTATCGGCTTTACCGTCGATGTAAACAAAACCAGAGCCCCAGACCATAGCGTTGGTTGAAATACCGCGCAGACCAACCGTTTTACCCGAACCGGTGGTTCCAAGGTAAAGAATGTGGGTACGGGCATCGCTGTTGCTGAACCAGACTTCTTCTTTGTGCGGATCGGTGTTCCCCATATAGAGAATACCTTCCGGCTGTTTGCTGCGGCTGTTTTTGTCTTTGTATTTGGAGCCAAGCGGAAGCTTGAACGCGATACTGCGATCTTGACCGCGAAGCCACAGGAAGTAAAGACAGCCGCCGATCAAAATAACATCGGCCCACTGCATGGCGCCCGGGCTGAAATGGAACGACATCGCCATAAGGAAGAAGACCGAAAACGAGTGGTCCGGGCGGCGGAGCCAATCGGCGATACGGACGCCTAACGGGCGCGAGTCACGGAGGAGTGACTTATGTGATACTTCATACTTCTTATCTAATGCCATGGCGACTACCTTCCTTGAAGAAAGTCTTCAGCCGACATACTTTGCCCGCTGGCTTCCGAAGAGCCGCCGGACGAAGATGACACGGAAGAGGTTGAGGATGAAGATGAAGACGTGCTGCCGCCGCTCATAAGGTTGAGGGCAACGGAAATCAATCCGAAAGTAACGGCGAGAAGGATAATACCGAGAGCAGCATAACCCAGAAACTTGAACACGCCGCCAAACGACGACGAACTACCGGAAGCGCCATTATAAAGTGTTGGAACCGTGAAATCGTAGCCGCGAACGCCGTGTCCGGTTCCGTTGGCCGCACTGTGAATTTGACCGTGAGCGCGCTCCATGGCGGCGGATACAGTGAGTAAGGCTTTGATGGCTTGTTCACGGGACTCGTATTGGGCAACTTCAAGAACATCCTGACGTGGTGTCTTGAGAACGAGATGAACGGTGGCATCACCGTCATTCGGGCGAACCTCGAGGGCTGATGATTTGCTTTGGGTCACATCCATTTGCCACACCACCGGGCAAATGGCGTCCGGTAGCGAGAGAATGAGAAGGCCGTCAACGACTTTGGCGGTTGGGATGAATTTTTCAGTCATACTTAGCTACCTCGAACTTTTTTGATCGCGCGTTTTTTGGAATTGCTGTAGTCCAGCTGCGGGATCGGGCGTGCATTGGATGAGGACATATAGTCCGAAATCGATTTAACGGCGTCTTCCATTTTCGGGCGCGGGATCGGACGCTGGGCCATGCGCTCGGCTTTGAAGTGGCAGAGAGCGCCAAGAGCTTCCATGTGGAACGACTGGCGTCCAAGGTTGTTAAGGGGATACCACAATGTACGGTCATAAGCGCGCAACCAGACGAACTGCGCCGGAGCCAGAACGCCGCCTTCTTCGCGAGCGGTGAGAAGAGCGCGCACGATGGCGGTGTTCTCATAGGCGTGCTGATTGCACTTGGTCATGACTTTGCTGCACAGGTCTTTATTACGCAGGATTTTACGCGCTTCGCGCAGCAGGTTGGAATTGAGACGAAGACCGCGTTCGAACGTCCAGCATTTAGCAAGCTCGCCCAGCATGGTATCGGCTTCAGAGCGCTTGCGGGCCGCTTTAAGGCAGAAGGCGGCAAGAAGAACCTGACGGTATGGAGCAAGGTGCATCGGGCCGCGCCATGGAGCGCCCAGCTGGGTCGCAAAGCAGCGTGCGGCAGCGTTCGGATCGATCTTGCCGTCCGGCGCCGGAATGTCGTTATAAGCGAGCCACTCTTCAGGGCCGAGCGCTTCGGCAAACGCCGGAAGTTCAGCCGGAACCGGAGCTCCCGGAGGACGTGGTGGTTGTGAGGCCGGGTTGAAAGAAACGAACGGCGAGATAATCGGGAAGACTTTGGCCTGACGTTTAATCATGCGGTTGAGATCGAGAGTGGTGCGGTAATGCGATTTAGGTCCGTAGAACATCGACCAGAAGGCGAGGAACATCAGAATAGCCGAGAACGCATAACGAAGGGGCCAGAGAGCGGTCAGGGCAACCACATCCATGACCCGAGGGGTTAATTCTTCTTTCGGAATTTCGGCAACGCCATCGCGGATTTCGCCGAGCTTGCCGATCGGGAGTTCTTTTTCCGTGACGATATAATCATCGCCGACGAACAGGGACGAGACCCACATCTCGCCGATACGCACCCAGCGTATGCCGTTGCGGATATTATCAGCCTGAAAATACCAGAGCAGGATCAAAAGACAGAATATAACGAAGGCTAGGATGGCCCAGCCAACCGCGTTCTCATGGGTAGTGTTGTTCTTGTCTGACACGAAAATCCGCCTGTAAATTATGAAAAAATGCGAAGAGGTTCCCCATTCAGCATTCTACGTTGAAAGACTTAACAAATTTCTGATAAAAATGCTAGGTTGGACAGTGTTAAGGAAAGACTTTTCAAACGGAAAAAAATATGTATGATGCGCTAGCTTTTTAAGGGTGAGAGCCCGTAAGGGGCTGATTATACATAATTTTTGTGGGCCGGATTAGCACAGTGGTAGTGCAGCGGTTTTGTAAACCGAAGGTCGCGGGTTCAAATCCTGCATCCGGCACCATTAAAAAATCCCCCATTTGGGGGATTTTTTAATGGTTCGGGGATGGCAGACTGACCCGCGAGCGGGTTCACGACCAGCGGTTCCCAAGAACCGCGCAGGCGCCGCCGAATGAAATGAGGCGAATTCCCGCATCAAAAATCCCCCATTCGGGGGATTTAGAACATTCAAAAAACACCGGAATCTACCGGACTTCGTAGTCCTGACGGTTCTTGATAACTTCGGCGCCGTATTGCTGCGACCAGTCGGACAGGCTATCGACCGGAGTTTTGAGGGATAAGCCGAGCTGGGTCAGTTTGTATTCAACGCGCGGGGGCACTTCCGGATAGGCTTTGCGCTCGACAAGTCCGGCCATTTCAAACTCGCGGAGCTGTTTCGATAGCTCGCGCTGGGTGATGGTATCCAAGGCTTTGCGGATTTCGCTGAAACGCATAGGTTTGTCGCCGGAATGAGCCAATGTATAAAGAATTTTGACTGACCATTTATTAGCGATAAGTCCGAGAGCCAGAAAAGCAGGGCACGCTTTATGTTCTTGGCTGAATTTTTTCGCCGGACTTATATTTTTTGCCGGACTTGTATTTTTTGACCCTAACTCCATTTAACCACCTTTTGTATAAATTATATACCTAATATAAAAATAAACCCTTCTTTTCAAACGATACAGATGAAATATATCGTTTTTCGTACAAGACAATAAGGTCATGTCAAATATCAATAGTTTTTACAAACTTAGGAGATTCCCATGAATAAATTTTACACTGTTTCTGCTGCGGCGCTGGCCATTTTGGCCGGATTTGCGGCTCCGGCACAGGCAAAGCCGGAAACTTATGCGTTTGATCCGTTCCACACCAACGTATATTGGCAGGCCAATCACTTTGGGTTCTCTAATCCATCGGGCAAATTTGCGACCGTTACCGGATCTCTGGTTCTCGATGAAGAAAAACCGGCTGACTCGAAAGTCGATGTGACCATCAACACCGGTAGCGTTGAGACGGGTATTCCTCTGTTCAACGAGCATTTGAAAAGCGACAAGTTTTTCAATGCTGAAAAATTTCCGACCGCAACGTTCCAAAGCACAGCAGTCGAGCTGACCGGAAAAGATACCGCGAAGGTTCAAGGGAATCTGACTCTTCTGGGTATCACCAAACCGGTTACACTTGATGTCAAGCTGAACAAAGTGGGCGAGAGCCCGATCAGCAAGCTGAAAACCGCAGGTTTCAGCGCAACAACGGTTATCAAACGTTCCGATTTCGGCATTGTCTATGCTCTGCCGGGTGTATCGGATGACGTGCATATGTCGTTTGAAGTTGAAGCCAACATTCCGGCAGCAACGAACTAATCATTTATTGTAAGAAAGAAAAATAAAATGACTGAAATTGCAGTAGTCTATCACTCCGGATACGGCCACACCGAGGTTGTTGCCAAGGCGATCGTAAAAGGCGCCGAAGGCGCGGGCGCGAAAGTCCATCTGGCCAAAGTGGCCCAGGATGGAACGCTCTCCGAAGAAGCGTGGGCCGGTTTGAACAAAGCCGACGCCATCATCTTCGGCGCGCCGACCTATATGGGATCGGTGTCCGGCCCGTTCAAAATGTTCATGGATGCGAGCTCGAAAATCTGGTTCCACCAAGGCTGGAAAGACAAGCTGGCAGGCGGGTTCACCAACTCGCTGAGCATGAGCGGTGACAAACTCAACAGCCTGTTCCAGATGGCGATCTTGGCCGCTCAACACGGCATGATCTGGGTACCTCAAGCCGAAGCCAACACCAGCACCAAAGAAGCCGGCAAAAGCGGAAGCCGCGAGAGCGTCAACCGTATCGGGTCCTATCTCGGTGTGATGACTCAGGCCGACAACGTCGCGCCCGATCAATCCCCGAATGACGGTGACCTTAAAACCGCCGAGCTCTACGGCGCACGTATGGTTGCCGCAGCGAAACGCTGGGCCGCGTAAGTCCGTTTGAATATGAGAATAACTTGCAAAGAGGGGCCAAAAGCCCCTCTTTGTTTTTCCCTGCTTTGTGTTGTGATGGAGAGTGTGCTACGGTCAGGGCAAATTCAAGGAAGAGGCAACTATGGAACAAGATATCATAGTGATTGGTGCAGGGCCCGCAGGCCTAAGTTTTGCCCGTCTGGTCGCGGACACAGGATTAAAGATCACCCTGATCGAAAAGCAGCCGGAAAAGATATTGGCTAATCCCGCCTATGACGGGCGCGAGATTGCGCTCACACATTTGTCGCATAAAATCATGAGCGCGACCGGAATGTGGGATCGCATCAATGATAAAGACATCTCGCTGATTAAAGATGCGAAAGTTTTGAATGGCGATCTCGAAAACCCGCTCTTTTTCGATCACACCAAATCCGGAAAAGAAAATCTCGGCTTTATGATTTCCAACCATCATATCCGCCGCGCCGCTTACGAAGTTACGAAACCGTTTAAAAATATACGCCTGATGTGTGAAGACGAAGTGGCCCATGTTGAAACGAATGACCGCTGCGGACAGGTCAAACTCAAATCCGGCAAAACGCTTAAGGCTCCGCTGGTGATCGCCGCCGATAGCCGTTTTTCGGCAACGCGCCGGATGATGGGCATTGCCACCGACATGAAAGATTTCGGGCGGATGTGCATCGTCTGCAAAGTCAAACTCGACCGCGATCATGATGATACCGCCTACGAATGTTTCTTCTATGACCGCACCTTGGCGGTGCTGCCGCTCAAAGGGCGTTACTGCTCGGTGGTTATTACGATTGATTCCAAAGACGCCCATCTGGTGTTGGATCAGGACAAAGCCGAATTCGGGCGCGAATTGACCGAACGTATGGAAGGCCGCTTTGGCAAAATGAGCCTTGATACGGAACTCTTTCCTTATCCGCTCGTGGGAACATTTGCCGAGCGGTTCTACGCCAACCGTTACGCGCTGATCGGGGATGCCGCTGTCGGAATGCATCCGGTCACGGCCCATGGCTTTAACTTTGGCCTCCGCGGGGCGCGGACTCTGGCGGATGAAATTATCAAGGCCCATAATTTGGGGCTGGATATCGGCGGGGAAGAATTACTGCGCCGCTACAGCAGCGAGCATCGTCATGCGACCTTGCCGATGTATCTGGGGACCAACGCGCTGGTAGGGATTTACACCAAAACCACACCGCTCGCCAAACTGGCCCGTAAAGCGCTTCTGGCGATTGGCCAGAATTTGCCGCCCGCCAAACGTATGATAATGAACCAACTGACCGAGGCTCACGGATGAAACGATTAGAACAACTCACCGAACCGGAAATTCTGGCTCTGGCGATCACAAGCGAAGAAGAAGACTCGCAAATCTATATGAGTTTTGCCAACCGCTTGCGTGCCGATTATCCCTCGACCGCGCAAATGTTCGAAGACATGGCCGCTGAAGAGCAAGAACACAAGAACAGCCTGCTCGGTATTTTCCAGTCCCGTTTTGGCGGACGATTGCCTTACATCACCCGTCAGGACGTGCGCGGCTTCATGCGCCGCAACCCTCTCTGGCTGATGGAGAGCTTGCGTATCGAAGAAGTGCGCCAGCAAGCCGAGCTGATGGAAATCGAAGCCTCGACCTTCTACACCAAAGCCGCGAACCACGCGCAAGATGTCGAAGTGCGGAAGTTGCTTGGGGACTTGGCATTGGCCGAGCGCGGCCACGAAGCCAAAGCTATCGAGATTGAGCGAAAGAATCTCTCCGACAGCGAACGCGAAGAAGAAAACGAAGTCTCGAAACGCCTCTTCGTTCTTCAGGTGGTGCAGCCCGGTTTGGCTGGATTGATTGATGGGTCGGTATCGACCCTCGCGCCGATTTTTGCCGCAGCCTTTGCCACCCACAGCTCGCACGATGCGTTTCTGGTGGGCTTGGCCGCTTCCGCAGGGGCAGGGATCAGCATGGGATTAACCGAAGCCATGTCCGATGATGGCGCAATCACCGGACGCGGCAGCCCGTGGCTGCGCGGCGTTGTCTGCGGGATCATGACCACAATCGGCGGCCTCGGCCATACGCTCCCGTACCTCATTTCCGATTTCTGGACCGCAACGCTCGTCGCAGGAGTTCTGGTAGCGCTTGAATTGGCTGCGATCTCGTGGATACGCTGGAAATATATGGATACACCGATTGTTTCGGCGATGGTGCAGGTGATCTTGGGCGGCGCTTTGGTGCTGGTGACTGGCATCCTGATCGGCAGCGCCTAGCTGGGAATGAAGACACAAAAAAGGCCGCTCGAAAGCGGCCTTTTTTTATATTCCGGACTAGTGAAGCTTGTCGCGGAAATATTTGAGGAAATCGCTCTCGGGCGAGAGGAGAAGGGTGGTATCCGGTTTGCCCAACGATGTTTTGTAAGCCTGAAGCGAGCGATAGAACGCATAGAAATTCGGATCTTGCCCGAACGCCTTACCGTAAATTTCAATCGCTTGGCTGTCGCCCTGACCGCGCAGGATTTCGGAATCACGCTTGGCTTCGGCCAGAAGAACAGTGCGGTCTTTGTCGGCTTTGGATTTGATCTCGATCGAGATTTGCTCGCCTTCCGCGCGGGCTTCACGGGCCTCGCGCTCACGCTCCGAACGCATCCGGTCAAACGTGGCCTGCGTGACCTGTTCCGGAAGATCGGCGCGGACGATACGAACATCCACAACTTCGATGCCGAAACGCTTGGTCTCGTCATTGACCGATTGCTGGATGGTTTCCATCAGCACATCGCGTTTTTCCGAGAGGATATTTTGCAGCGTCGCTTTACCCATAGCCGAGCGCAGCGCCGAGTTGATAATCGTATAGAGGCGTTGCTGAGCGGCGGTTTCCGAATTCATGGTCTGGAAAAACGCCAGCATATTGGTAATGCGGTAGCGGGCAAACGAGTCAACCACCAGACGCTTTTGGTCAGCCAGAAGAACTTCTTCGGACGGCGGATCGATATTGAGGATACGTTTTTCAAAGAAACGGGTCTGGTCAACCATCGGCAGTTTGAAATGAAGGCCCGGTTCGGTGATTTGCTCTTTGGGGTCGCCAAAGCGCGTAATCATAACCTGTTGACCTTCGGTCACCGTAAACATGGACGAGTTGGCTAGACTGAACAACAAGAGAGCGGCACCAGCCAGAATAAGGATTTTGGAATCGTTCATGGGTGTCTCCTACTGGGTGTCGTCGATGGCGGCAGGGGCTTTAGGAACAGCCGGAGCAGCAGTATTGTTAAGAGGAAGAAGAGGAACGACATTGCTGCCATTATTGCTCATGACCACGGTGTGGGCATTCTTGAGAATGCTTTCAACCGTCTCCAGATACATCCGTTCGGCGGTCACGTCCTTGGCGCTGGTATAGGCCTGATAAACGCTGTCGAAACGTTTGGCATCACCGATCGCGCGGTTGACCACTTCCTGCTTGTACGCTTCGGCGTCCTGTTTCAGGCGTTCGGCCTCACCTTTGGCGCGGGGCAGAATGCCGTTGCGGTAAGCTTCAGCTTCGTTTTTGAGTTTCTCTTTTTCCTGACGGGCGCGCTGCACTTCGTTGAACGCGTCCACCACAGCGGCAGGCGGGTCAACTTTTTGAAGCTGCACGTTGTTGATGGTCACACCGGCATGGTATTCATCAAGGAGTTTTTGCATGAGCGCGCGGGCATCGGTTTGAATGCGGGTACGCGCATCGGTCAAAGCCGGCTGGATGTTGGTCTGGCCGATAATCTCGCGCATCGCGCTTGCCGCGACCAGATTAATGGTGTCTTCCGGATCTCGAATCGAGAACATGAAATCCTTGGCATCCTGAACGCGCCACAAAACGACAAAGTTGATATCGACAATGTTTTCGTCGCCGGTGAGCATCAGGCTCTCATTATGGGCGTTGTTGGCGCTTCGTGCGTCCGGAGCGCCGTTATATCCGATCTGGATACGACGCTCGGTGGTGACATCAATAATATTGACGGTCTGGAATGGCCACGGAAGTTTCCATTTGATCCCGGGGGTTTCGTCGGTACGGGTAAATTTGCCGAAGCTGAGGACAACCCCGTTTTCATTCGGCTGGATAAAATAGATACCGCTCAGCATCCAGATGGCGACGAGCAGGGCAAGGAAACCGGTGATATAGCGGCCAGTATGTCCGCCTTCCGGGAACATTTTGCCGAAATTATTGCGGATACCTTTGAGCATTTCATCAAGGTCGACATCCCCCGGGCCATCCGGACGACGGTTACGATAGGGGTGGCCGTCTTCGCGGCCTGAATCTTTTTGCGGTTTTCCCCAAGGGTTTGGGCGGCGCGGACCGTCTTCATCGGAATTGAAAGGCGGCTGGTCGTCGTTCCAGGACATTATGAGACTCCTCATTAAATATATGAATATATAATTCCTCACTAGACTTTAATGCTTTTTGGAGTAAAAACAACCTGAAACCGGAGTATCCCCATGTTTTCTTTTTTAAAGCGCCGCCCGCGAGTGACTGTCCATAATTCAACTGATTTGCGCGAGTTTGTTCGTCAGACCGCCGAGTTTCTGGTTAAGGACAATGACGGTGCTGTGCTCGAAGATGCGCAGGTCACGAATGATGGTCAGGCGATCGTCATTATAAAAGCAATCAAACCGGAATTTGTAAGTGAAGCGCCGGCGCTTGAATCCCGCATCAAGACCGAAATCGGAAAGATAACTGGTGTCACTGGGGCAACTGTTGTCATGACCTCCGACTTCGAAATCCCGAAAGAGGCGCGTTCGCCATTTGCGCCGCCCAAGCCAGCCGAAAAAATCGCTCCGGCCAAAGTTCCGGACGTTCCGGTTATTCTGGCGGTCTCGTCGGGGAAGGGCGGGGTCGGAAAATCGACCGTAGCGATCAATCTGGCTCTCGCTTTGGCCGCGAGCGGCAAAAAAGTCGGCGTCCTTGACTCGGATATTTACGGCCCCTCGCTGCCGCGCCTCACCGGAACGGTATCAGGTAAAGCGCAAACCGGTAAAGACGGGCGGCTGGTTCCGATTGAGGCCATGGGCCTTAAACTCATGTCGATGGGCTATATGGTCGATGAAACAACGCCGATGATCTGGCGCGGCCCGATGGCGCAATCGGCACTCCTCCAAATGGTCAAGGATGTGGCATGGGAAGGGCTTGATATCTTGGTCATTGATATGCCCCCCGGAACCGGAGACATTCACCTGACTTTGGCCCAGCGCATTCCTCTAAGCGGCGGCGTGATTGTCTCGACGCCGCAGGACATCGCGTTGATCGATGCGCGCAAAGGGCTCGAGATGTTCCGTAAAGTGTCCGTGCCGATTCTCGGGATTGTCGAGAATATGTCCTATTTCTGCTGCCCGTCTTGCGGTCACCGCGAAGATATTTTCGGACATGGCGGCGCAAAAGCCGAAGCGGAAAAATTGAACGTGCCGTTCCTTGGTGAAATACCGCTCCATAGCCGCATCCGCGAGCTTTCGGATGCAGGAACCCCCGTTGTATTGGCGGATCCATCGTCCGATCAGGCGAAAGCCTTTACCGCTGTAGCCGCCACAATTTTGGCGGGGCTTGGCGAAAGTGGGCGGAAACCACCACGCATCGCGATTGAACCATAAGGACATATATGCCTCTTGATCTGATTATCTTTGATAACGATGGAACTCTATCGGACTCGGAGCTTATAAATAACAAAGCGGTCTCGGCGCTTCTGATGGGGTACGGGCTTGAAGAATACACACCCGACTATTGCCACAAACATCTTGCCGGTAAAGCGATGTCGGACATCAAGTCCATGATCGAACAAAAACATGAGCGCACATTGCCGGATGACTTTATCTCCCGCTTTATTCAGGATGCGCGCGAAGCGACAAAACGCGAACTCCATCCGGTTCCGGGCGCGGTCGAAGCGGTTAAGGAATTGGCTCGGAATTGTAAAACCTGCGTGGCCTCGAACGGAGAGCGGGAGAATGTTCTGACCGCAATTGAGGCGATTGGTCTCATGCCTCATTTTACCGAGCAAAAGATATTCACCAAGATTCAGGTCACGCGCGGTAAACCGTTCCCCGATCTTTTTCTCTTTGCCGCCGAACGGATGGGGGCGGTCGCTGAAAATTGCTTGGTAATCGAAGACACTGAAACCGGCGTCAAAGCGGCCAAAGCCGCACACATGCGGGTCATCGGAATAACAGCGGTAGCGCACGACCGCGCGCACATGACCAAGGCCCTGGAAGAGGCGGGAGCCGAGTATGTCGGAGCAAGCTGGGAGGAGGTTTTATATTACATAAAAACGGCTGTGGATAAGTAAGGATTTGTGCTATTGCAAAAACAGCAAAGGCCGTTTATGTTCCAATCCGTTCTGAAAATTGAATTATTAACAACCACGGGAACTATAGATTATGAGCGATATTGCAGACCGCGTAAGAAAAATCGTTGTAGAGCACTTGAGCGTCGAAGAAGACAAAGTGACTGAGAACGCCAGCTTCATTGACGATTTGGGCGCTGACTCTTTGGACACGGTCGAATTGGTAATGGCCTTCGAAGAAGAATTCAACATTGAGATTCCAGACGACGCTGCGGAAAAAATCCAGACCTTCGGTGATGCAGTTAGCTTCATCAGCCAAAAGGCAGCGTAAGTCGCACACACTTCGAAAAGGGCCGTCTACGCCATAGCTTTTGGCGCGGCCCTTTTCTTTTGATTTTTTAGTCGGGATACAGACAAAGAGCATAAAAGCGGAATTAATGATGAGACGAGTAGTAGTCACAGGTATGGGAATCGTGTCGCCTCTGGGATGCGGCGTTGAGAAAAACTGGACGAAATTGATCGCGTCCCAAAGCGGTATATCAAAAGTTACACGTTTTGAAGTTTCGGATTTTACCTCCCAGATTGCTGGTCTTGTTCCGTACAAATCCGAAGGCCACGCCGACGGGTTCTCGGCCGATGATACGATGCCGCCTAAAGAGCAAAAAAAGGTCGATACCTTTATTCTCTACGGCATGATGGCCGCTGACGAAGCGGTGGCGGACTCGGGCTGGAATCCTCAAACCGACGAAGAGCGTGAACGCACTGGCGTGATGATTGGCTCGGGTATCGGCGGATTGCAAAGCATTTATGAAACAGCTGAAACCCTGATTGAAAAGGGCCCGCGCCGTGTGTCGCCATTCGCGGTTCCGGCAATGCTCATCAATCTGGTATCCGGTCATGTTTCGATCAAGCACGGTTTTAAAGGCCCGAACCACTCGGTCGTGACGGCTTGCGCAACAGGATCGCACGCAATTGGCGACGCCGCTCGCCTTATCATGCTCGGTGATGCCGATGTGATGGTGGCCGGTGGAGCCGAAGCGGCCGCCAACCGTTTAGGTATGGCCTCGTTTGCGGCCTGCCGCGCACTCTCGACCGGACACAATGACAACCCGACCGGCGCTTCGCGTCCGTTTGACGAAGGTCGTGATGGTTTCGTTATCGCCGAAGGTTCGGGCGTTGTCGTTCTGGAAGAACTGGAACACGCAAAAAAACGCGGCGCAAAAATTTACGCCGAAGTGATCGGCTACGGTCTTTCGGGCGATGCGTACCACATTACGTCTCCGGCTGAAAACGGCGATGGTGGTTTCCGCGCTATGAAAGCGGCCCTCGCGCGCGCTGGTGTCTCCCCGCACGAGATCGACTATATCAATGCGCACGGCACCTCGACCCCGATGGGTGATGGCATTGAATGCGGAGCGGTCAAACGTTTGTTTGGCTCGGCGATTGAAACCGTGGCGATGTCCTCGACCAAATCCTCGATTGGTCACTTGCTGGGTGCCGCTGGTGCGGTTGAAGCCATCTACACCATCAAATCAATCCAGACCGGTATTTTGCCGCCGACCCTCAACCTCGAGAACGTCTCGGAGCCATGCAAAGGCATTGATCTGGTTCCTCTCAAGGCAAAAGAGAAAAAAGTACGCACTGCGCTGTCGAATTCGTTCGGCTTTGGCGGCACCAACGCGTCCTTGGTCATTCGGGCGGTCGAATAACCGATAGGTCTGTTATGCGCGCTGTCCTTATTGTCTTGCTGCTGGTTCTGGTGATTGCCGCAGCTTTGGCAGGATACGGCGGAACGCTCTATAAAACCCCGTCATCCAATACCAGTCCCGTCAGTATGATGGTCGAAAAGGGCCAATCATCCCGCACGATTGCGCAAAATCTGGCCGACCAAAATCTGGTGTCGAATAAATGGGTTTTTCTTCTGGCGTGGAAAGCGGGAGCGGGCGGAAAATCCCTGAAGGCTGGTGAATACGAAATCGCGCCCCATGCATCAATGAAAGATGTGATTGACCAGATCGTGAGTGGCCGCGTGGTTCAGCGCCAAGTCACCGTACCGGAAGGTAAAACTTCGTTTGAAGTATTAGCTATTGTAAATAACGCTCAAGACCTCTCGGGCGAACTGATAGACATTCCTCCAGAAGGCACGCTCTTGCCCGATACTTACAATTTCACCAAGGATGAAACCAAAGCGGATGTGATCGCGCGCATGAGCGCCGCCATGGAAAAGGTCAAAGCCTCCTTGTGGGACGGGCGCGATCCGAACCTGCCGTTTACGACATGGGAAGAGGCGGTAACATTGGCCTCGATCGTCGAGAAAGAAACCGGTGTGGCCTCCGAGCGGAAGCGCATCGCCGGTGTGTTCATCAATCGTCTGCGTCAAGGAATGCCGCTCCAGTCCGATCCGACCGTGATTTACGCGCTGACGGCCGGTAAGCCGAAGAATGACGGGCAGGGACCGCTCGGTCGACGCTTGCTCAGCAAGGACCTTGATACAGCCTCGCCTTATAATACCTACCGGAACGCGGGACTTCCCCCGGGGCCGATTGCCAATCCGGGCCGTGACGCTTTGGACGCGGTTCTCCATCCCGAATCCAATTCCTACCTCTATTTCGTGGCGGACGGAACCGGAGGTCACGTCTTTGCCGGCAGCTTGGCCGAGCACAACCGCAACGTTCAGGACTGGCGGAAAATAAGGAATTCTCAGGAATCCGGCAAAAATTGAATTTTTTTCATAAATGAATTATAAGGTTCGGATAATGAACCAGAAAACAGGTAATAATCTAGAGGTGTGGGAACGTTTTTTCCCGATGGACCGGTCGCGTGACGCGTACGAACAATTGCGTCTCGAATGCAGCTTTGGCGCCAAGCATTTCCTCGCCGATATCTGGGACGGGCGCATGGCTCTGGAAGACGGCCTTGATCCCTTGAGTCGTGAACCGGAGTTGGATCGCTGGGTCTCGTGGCCGCGCTCGCAAAACATTCTCCTCGATCTGGTGTGTGATCTTGAGGGCCTCTGCGCGGCATCATTTGATCGGCTGCGCGAATACCAGACGGATAGCCGGAAGCAGATCGAACCGATTGCGCATGATCAGTGGCAAATGTCCAAAGACAAGGCCGAGGCTATTCGATTTTCCGAGATGGAGCAGCCCAAAGGCTATAAAGCCTGTATGACTATTCCGACATCGTACCATGATATCGGGCGGATTGCCGAAGGCTGGTGGGGTGATATCTGCGCGCATGACGAATGGCATATTCCGCACGCCGAGCTTAGCTTTGTCATGTTGCTCGAAGTTCTGAATAAACCGGATTACAACGATATTCCGCTCAAGCTTAAACAGCATTTTCTCTATGCGGTTCTGGCGCACTCGTACCGCGAGAACGGCGTCACCTATATGTCGCGAGCGGTACAGGCTTGCGACCGTATGCAATTGATCGGGCCGGAGGGCATCATCCGGGCAATGTCCTATATGAGCGCCTATGTCAAGGACGGCGGCATCGGCTATCCGTCAAACCAGTATAACGCCGAATTACCGGCGCTTGGCCGTATCCGCGAAGCTCTGCCCTACATCGAATATTTCGCCCGTTGTATGCCCCAGAATATTGGCGACAAACATCAGGAATGGCGGCAGCGTATCCAGCATGAAACACTCGCAATGCTAATGTTGTATGAGGGGGCGCGGTCGCATGTTGTGTTGCCGAAAATGGTTACAAACGCGCAAGGGGAGCGGAAACTCCACTGCTATAGCGTTGAAGAACTTCAAGGCGCGTACCGCGTTTTGGAAGGGCGAGATACGCTCGCTTGCCCGGCGGGTCAGGCCGATACTGTTTTAAGGTTGATCAAGGAAGTTGAGCGCCCGTCCGGCGCAGCGCGTCTTATGCCGCTCAGCATAGAGCGGATTCAGGCGGCATTTGATGCTCTCGGCTCCAATCAGAAAAGCGCCTTGAGCGATCTGGTGGATTTTGCGACGACGCTGCGCCGGAATGCCGATCAGGATGATGCAAAGGCTTTGGAGCGCGCGCTGACCGCAAACCCGACATCCTCGCATATGGGCGGAGTGAATGCGGCGCTTGCCTTGACGGCATCGGACTATTTCGAGGGGACGCTTGCGTCCAAGCCGTTTGTCTCTTTGGTTCAGTCCCCGTTCCCGCGCCGCGCGTAAATTATAGGTGTTACGATTTGGGCAGGGGGCATTGATAAATGCCGCTATCGAAATCCCTCTTTAACTGATCGGATTTAAACAGAATCGGCAAGGGGCTTGCAATCTGGCTCTGAAAAGCGTCAGTCCATTCCCGCACATTTTGGGGCGTTGTAACATCGTCAACCAGCAGCAACCTCAAAGGAGGTTTCGCTCGAAAAATATAAGCTCTCTCACCCGTGATGTCATAGTAAATCGGTTGTTGCTCGGCCTTGTTTTTGGGAAGGTATGGCGTAGTACGCGCCAGAGAAATCCGGTAGCGATACGCGCTTGTCCGCGTCGTCCGCTTGGGCGGAGTGTCGATATAAAGAACATAATTCTTGAGATCATCATGATTAATCGATTTCCCGTTAATGAGCCGCGCCGTGACATCCGTCGCAGAGACGTGAATAAAGACGGTATCGCTGGAACGAACCAGTCTCATTAATCCGTAGGCAAAGAAGAAAATGCCGATAATCCATAACGCAGCAGGCGGCAAATCGGGCGCAATAAAATGAAAAAGGTAAAGAATTCCGATGCCGATATACATCAACAGGATCATCTGGACTTTGAGGTACCTGCGCTCGATTTGGTAAAGAACACCGGGAATCCTCGGCGGCGGCTTATAAGAATCTATCGGCATTGTTTCGGGCCTCGGCAGGGCAAATAGGTTAATCTTGCTTTTCTATCATGGATTTTGACGCCATTATAGACCGTGAGTGATTTATGAATAATAATAAGGTTGGATTTTTGACCTTCCGGAAGAAATCGTGGGGGTGGAGGTGAAATCCTGTGGCTTATGGCAATGCACTGTATTGCAAATCAAAAAACTATGATATTTCTCATAGGTTAAGTTTCTAACCACAGTAATGCGCGCCGAATGGGTTCCAAGACTTTCCCAGCAATTTGTATTCTGTTGAGTGGCGTATTTGCGCCATGCCTGTCCTATGGGCAAACTATTCCGGGATCGGCGGATGCGGCGCGCGCGGGAACCAAAACTCCCAATGTGATTATTCCCGAACGTAAAGCTGCAATCGCGACGCCGAAAGACTCTGCTCAAATTGCACCGGACGGAGCGCAGGGCATCAAATTCATGCTCAAAGATCTTCGTTTCACTGGCCAAACGGTTCTGAGTGAGGCCGAATTGAAATCCGCCTATGCAGGAATGATCGGGACAACAATTTCTCTGGATAAGGCATGGGTGATCGCTGCGCAGGTAACCGATAAATATCGGACTGAAGGCTATTTCCTCTCTCGCGCTTATGTTCCGGCTCAAACTATTGACGACGGCATTTTGACCATCGCCGTCGTCGAAGGATTTATCGAGGATGTGCGCGTAACTTCGGAGCAAGGAGGCTCACGTTCGCAGCTTCTTGAGAAATGGATCAGAGAGATTAAATCACGAAAACCTCTTAAAACCGAAGATCTTGAGAGTGCGCTGCTCGAGCTGAATGCCGCGGGTGGTATTAATTACCGCGCGGTGCTGTTGCCGCCGAAGAAAACCTCCGGAGTGGATGGCGCGGCCGATCTGGAATTGGTTCAGGAAAAATCAAAAGGCAGCGGATATGTGCAGGCGGATAATTACGGCTCGCGGTTTTTGGGCGTACATGAGCTTAGAGCAGGATACAGCACGTCATTTCTACCGGATCAGACGACAAGCGTCGGTATTCTGACTTCGGTGCCGTTAAAGCAGATCAACAACGCGTCGATCGAACATAAATATAATTTCTTGCCGCGCCTGTCATTGCAGCTCTCGGGCGATTACACGCGCACCGCGCCGGGCTATACGCTTAAACCGCAAGAGATCAAAGGAAAGTCCTATGGTCTTGGGGCGGCGCTGAACTATCAATGGATTTTGCATCGGGACGAGCAGCTCTCGACAAAGTTTGCGTTCGATCACAACCATTCGACATCCGACATCCTGTCTTCGCTGCTATCGGAAGACGAAACCAACGTCATCCGGATCGGAACGCATTATGCGGCCTACGATGTTTGGCAAGGCTATAACGACGTCAATCTGACCTTTTCCAAAGGCGTGGACGCGTTTGGCGGCAGCAAAGCGGGTGATCTCAACCTCTCGCGTGCCGAAGCCGTGCCGGACTTCAGCAAGCTGGATCTCTCTTATTTCCGCCAGCAATTCATTCCCGGCAATATCCGGCTGGTTTATAAACTGCGCGGGCAATGGGCGTCGGATCCGCTTTATTCATCGGAAGAGTTCGGTTACGGGGGGCAGGATATGGGGCGTTCCTATGATAGCTCGTACATCATCGGGGACAAGGGGGTCTCTACGTCGCTCGAAGCCGGATACACCGGATTATCCCCGTTATTCGGGACGTTCGTCACTCCTTACTTGTTTTATGATATCGGCAAGGTCTGGAATCTGGATGGCAGCGGTCAGGATAAAGTACAAAGCGCGAGCAGTGCTGGCGGCGGCATCCGCTTCCAGAACGAATTGAGCGGGATTTCAGGTGGCATTGGCTTGGCAGTCCCCTTGACCAAATCGATCGACGACCCGATCTACGGAAGCGGAAAAAACTCTCCGCGCATCCTTCTTGAAATCGGGCGCAGCTTCTAGTTCTCCTGCATTCGGTGCGGCCAAGACGTCTTATTCGAGAGTCGTAAAGAATATATCTGTTTATTATCAATTGGATAGTTGGTTTCCAGAGGCTAGGCGGCAGGGGGGGCTTCCCGCGCCTGCGACATTTTGAAACCGGCGATTCGTCTGGCCGAACAACAAGTTAAGATCAATTTAAATTAAATGGTATATAGTTAACTTGTACAAAGTTTTGTGATACAAATTATAGATTCGGCTTGAGGCTGCGTTCTTGTCATATTCTTTGAAACATTTTCTAACGACGACCTGTATTACAACCGCCATGTTGACATTGGCGGCCCAAGGGGGCGCGAGCTAATCCCCAAGACGGCGTCGTGAGCTCGGGGAATGCCACAATCTCTTCAAGTGGATCAACCCTCAATATCCGTCAATCCACTGATCGCGCCGTCATCGATTGGCGCAGTTTTGACATAGGCGCTGGCGAAACGACGCGCTTTTATCAACCGTCTTCGGGGTCGATCACGCTGAACCGGGTAAACAGTTCGTCACCGTCCTTTATTGACGGGAACCTGATTGCCAACGGGAATGTGTTTATCGTCAACCAGAACGGGGTGTTATTCGGACAAAACAGCCGCGTCGATGTGAACGGTCTTGTGGCAACCACAGCGAACATCACCAACACCAATTTCATGAACGGGAATCTCCATTTTGATCAGGCCGGAAATCCGGAGTCAACGATTGAAAACCGGGGCGTTATTACAGCAGGCGAAGCCGGGCTGGCCGGCTTGGTCGCGCCGAATGTCCTGAACTCGGGTGTCATACACGCTAAACTCGGCCGTGTTCATCTGGCATCGGGGGACACGGCAACCGTCGACCTTTACGGGGACGGCTTGATCGAAGTGGGCGCGGACGATTACACCAAACAGCGTGTGGTCGAGAATACCGGAAAGATTACAGCCGAAGGAGGAACCATTGCGATGACCGCAGCTGCTGGCGCGCACATGGTCAACAGCCTGATCCGGGTGTCGGGCGAGCTTCGCGCTCCGTCGGTCGGTGTCAAGAACGGAAAGATTATCATTGGTGCCGAAGGATCAAATGCGGTCACAAAAAATGTTGCTGCCAATAAAGGCAAGAAAACCGGCAACAGCACAGTCATTGTTGATGGTGTTCTGGATGTCTCGGGTAAGAAGACGGGCGAGAAGGGTGGGCAGATTACAATTACGGCCGATCACATCGCGATCAAAAGCACGGCTGTTCTCGATGCGACAGGAGATGTCGGCGGCGGCACTGTTCATATCGGTGGAGACTATCTTGGAAAAGGCGACACGCCAACCGCAGTTTACACCATCGTACAGACCGGGTCGTTAATCGATGCAAGCGCACTGACGTCCGGGAACGGCGGCGAAGTGATTGTCTACTCCGATAAAACCACCGAATTCGGAGGTACCATCATAGCGGATGGAGCCGGAGATAACGGAAATGGCGGATTTGCAGAGACGTCGGGTCGCGATAATCTTCTGGCTATGGGGACCGTGCAGCTACGCGCGGGACGCCGTGGGCGTGCGGGGACATGGCTGCTTGATCCTGCGGATATAACCATCACATCGGCAACCAACACCAGTATTACAGGAAGCCCGAACTTTACGGCGACGGGCACGGCCTCGCAGGTCAGCGCGGCAAGCATCAAATCGCTTCTCGATGCCGGAACCAACGTGACAATTACGACCAGCAATGATGCCTACGCCGGTAACGGCGATATTATCGTGGCCAGCGCGATCACGACAACCGGTTCGGGATCATTGACCTTAAGTGCGTTCCGCAACATCACGATTTCTTCGGCTATTACACTTCAAGGGGGATCTCTCACTCTGCGGGCCGACAACACCGGCATCGGCAGTGGATCAATTGCGCAGGGGTCAAGCGGAGCAATAGCGACGAACGGAGGAAATATCACCATGGGCGGCGGCTCGGGCGTAATTTCGGCGGGTTCGGGTTACGCGACAGGAAACGCCAGTGCCACCGAAGGCATTTCGATTACGAGTTCGGTTTCAGCGGGCGGCGGCAATATCATTATGAATGGCGCCGCCTACTCGGGTACAGGTGCTAATCGCAAAGGCGTTTATATTGCGGGGGCCATCACCACTACCGGCTCAGGAACAATTACGGTCAACGGAACAGGAACCGGAGCAGCAAACGCTGGCTTTAACAATATCGGTGTCTGGGTCGTTAATTCGGGCTCGCTGACAACCCAGAACGGTCTACTCAGTATTAGCGGTGTTGATCAGACCTCCGGAACTGGCGGCAGCTGGGGGGTTTATATCAGCCCTGCCGGTTCTAGCTTTGCCAAAACAACCGGTACGGGCGATATCAATATCACCGGAACAGCGCGAACGACTTCGGGTGGAACGGCGATATCGGCCACGGTCGCAAATGCTGTCCAAACCACGGGTTCAAGAAATATTGTTCTCAAAGCGGCAGCGGGTCTGACCGGTGTTTACGCCACGGTCAGCAATGCGATTCTGACATCGAGCGGAAATATTACGATTTACAGTGATAATTACAGCATCGGGGCCTCGACCGCGATTAGTGCCGCCGGAACCTTGACGATGGCTGCATATTCCAACATCGGCGTAAGTGTAGGGTCGAGCGTCGGCGGGACCGCTAACGTCGATAGTACGTCTCTTGGCAATATGACGGCGGGAACAGGTTATGTGTTTGGGTCGCTCGTGACCGGGACAGGGGCGGTGAATACAGGTGATGTCACGATCAATACATCTCGGGATTTCGGTACGAAAAATGTCTCGTTCATCGCGGGCGGAAATATCACTCTGGCCGGGACATTGACGAAGGCGACCGGTGCAGGAACCGCGACGTATTTGCTACAAGCCAACGGCAATATCGCGAACAGCGGATTATCGGGGATCGCGGCGACGACAGGTTCTATCAACCTCACCCTCAATAGTGACTACGATCAGGCAACTTCTATCGGGGGCTATGTATCGCTGAGTGGCGGAACATTTAATACCAACGGCGGTACATTGACGATTGGCGGCGGAACGAACGCCCTGACAGGAAACGCCTACAGTGCGACCGGAGACGCGGTCTATATATCGACATCGGCAGTGATAAATACAGGGGCTGGAAATATCAGCATTCGCGGTGAAGGGGCATCATCGACGGCGAGTGCAGGCGTATCGATTATAGGAGCAATCTCGACAACAAGCGGGACCATTTCGGTCTACGGAAAGTCTAGCTCCAATAACTCTAACTCGCGATCGATAATTCTGAACGGTAGCGCAGCGGTCAGTTCGACCACCGGAAATATTACCTTTACCGGCGTCAATGTTTCCGGAAATGCCGGAGCGTATGCGTTTCTGCTCTATAATGCCGGTACAACGGGCGGAACGGTGTCTTCGACCAGCGGGAATATCGTCATTGATACGACGCGTGGGTCCAATGAGACCATGTTTGGATTGGTGACGTCGAATACATCGACACCGGCACTATCGACGACCAACGGTAATATCACCATTCTTGCCGATACGCGGTATATGTCGTCGACCGGCACCCAGATTTCGGCTGCCAACGGCACATTGACGATTGCCCCGAAAACAAACGGATCAACAATGTCATTGGGGTCGGGGGCCGGAACATTGAATTTCTCGAATGCCGAGCTTGGACAGATGAGCGCGGCCAACTATGTTTTAGGGTCAACCACAGCCGGAAATATGACGGTCAGCACGACGCGGGATTTCGGTAGCTCGAACGTATCAATTCTCTCCGGCGGGAATATCGCACTTTCGACTACGCTGACCAAGGCTACCGGAGCGGGAACGGCTGCATATGTGCTGCAGGCAAATGGCAATATCAGCAACAGCGCTTCGGCAGGGGTATCTGCGACCAGTGGTTCTATCAATCTGACCATGTCCAGTGATTACGATGTCTCGGGGGCAGGGAATATAGCGTTAACCACGACGGGCTTGTTGACGAATGGCGGCACGATTGCGCTGAACAGCAACGGACAATCGGTCAGTTTGTCTGGAACTATCGGTGGCGCCACAACGATCAATTCATCAAACGGAGCCGTCACCATCGGTGTTCTGGACGGCACTGCGGCGGGTGCTCAGAATCTGACCGTCAATGCAGGAACGGCAACCGTAACAACCACTGGCGCAATCGGGTCGACCAATAAGCTCAATAACCTGACCTTGAACTCATATGATATTGTTTTGGGCGCAAACCTGACAGGGTCAGGAACATTGATATTACAGCCAACAGCGACCAGCACCGAAGTTCGCGTCAATGACGCAACCGTAGGCGGAACCTACGCCCTCTCGTCAACCGAGATTGGCTATCTGGTGGACGGCTGGTCCGGCATCCAGATCGGGAATTCGGCGGGCACAGGCAGTATGTATATCGGCACGACATCATGGGTTGATCCGATTACATTCTTCAATAATTATCGTGTAGGAATGAACGGAGCGATTACCGGTACAGGAAATGCCTCCGTAACCTTTACGGTAGGAAATTCGGGCTGGATCAATTCGAACTATGCCATTACGACAGCAGGCCAGAATGTTACGTTCAACGGCGCCGGAGTAATTAGTGGGGCCAGCAATATAACAACAAACGGCGGAAATATCTCAGCGACCAGTGTCCAGATATCGGGCTTGGCATCGAATGCTACATGGTCCACATCGGGCGGCACGATTACAATCAATAACGCCCTATCCAGAAACCCGTCGGGTGGCTCGGCATCGGCGAGAACATTTACGCTCAATGCCGGTTCTGGAGCTATTACCTTGAGTGGTACGGTCAATGGTGACTACGCTTTGAGCGCAACCGGGTCAAGCATTACGGCCTCGAGTGCATGGGGCGGAACCGAAGCTCTGGGCAACATTACTTTGAATGGAACTGCTTCGATCAGCCTTCCGTCGATAACGACCGCCGCCGGAAAAACTGTAAATATCTCGACAACGGGTGCAGGCAGCAGCATCACAACAACCGGCGGACTATCGGTAGGCGCAGACGGAAGCATCTCGTTGACGGCCGACGATCTTATTCTGGGCGGAAACTTGAGCGGAACAGGAACGTTAACGCTCCAGCAAAACAGCACCACAAGGATACTCAAGGTCAATAACGGGGTTGCGGATGGAACCAACCTCAATATCAGCGCGACCGAAGTAGGATATTTCGTTGATGGATGGAGCCAGATTAATATCGGGAATGCATCGGCAACAGTCGATACCTATATCGGATCGACGACATGGCTTGATCCGGTGACGTTCCGCAGCAGTTCGCGTAAGTATTTCTACGGTCTAACCGGCACAGGGAACGCATCTTTTACGGTAACCGGCGGATGGATTGATTTGTACGGCGATATAACGACCGCCGGTGGTGTGGTCGATTTAAGCGGCCTTTCGAGCTATTTATATTCCGCCGGATCAAATCGGACGATTTCGACATCGGGCGGGAACTTTCTGGTTCGCCAGCTCAATATCAATTCAGGTGGAACCAACCTGACAGTCAACACCTCGGGCGGAAACATTAGCGTAACCGATCAGATTGTGAATGGCGGGAGCGCGACAGGGCGAGTGATTACGCTTAATGCCGGAACCGGTAATGTCAGCTTCGGCGGTATCGTGAATACGCAGGCCGACGTCAGCGCGAGCGGGTCAACAATCACGTTCAATGGGGCATGGGGGGCCACAACGGCGCTCGGGAACGTAACACTCACAGCCGTAAATTCGATTTCACTTCCGGCTATTACCACAGCTGCCGGAAAGACAATCGGCGTGTCTCTTACATCGTCACTGAAAACCATAACGACAACAGGCGTTTTGTCTGTAGGTTCGGCCGGTAACATCTCTCTCTCTGCCGATGACATGGTTTTGGGTGCGAATTTGAGCGGGACGGGTACGTTAACCTTAACGCCGACCGGCAATGGAATAGGAATGCTTGTAGGGGGGGCTTATACCGGAACGAACGCGGGATATATTACCTTGAGTACATCCGAGATTGGCTATTTTGTCGACGGCTGGAGCAGCATCCTGCTAGGGAAGGCTTCGGGGGCAACCCAGTACACCAATATTGGGTTCTCGACATGGAATGACCCTGTAACGTTCCGGGGGTGGGTGCAACGAATACAAGGCAACCTGACTGGAAGTGGCAACGCAAGCTTTACATTTACCGGATCCGGAGCCGAGCTGAATAACGGTGGAACTATTTCAACCAATGGTCAGGCGATTACATTTTCCGCATATCTAAGCCAATACGCCTCGAACGCCACCATCAACAGCAATGGCGGCACTATTACCCTGAGCAGCTTTATCAATTCCGGAATAGCCAATATCGGAACGGTGACCTTCAATAGCGGGAACGGGAATATCAGTATTCAGGATATTCGGGCCGGATCGACGACGTCAGGCAGCTATGTATTTAATGCCGGAACAGGAAATGTCACAATAGGAAGCACAGTCAACACTCCGGCAAATATAACAGGAAGCGGAACGACGATTACACTGGGGGGTTCATTTGGAACTACAACGCCGGTCGGCAATGTCACATTGACCTCTGTCAACTCGATGTCCATTCCGGCTATAACAACGGCGGCCGGAAAAACGGTGGATGTAACAGTGACAGGAGCCGGAAACAGCATCACGACAACCGGAGCACTATCGGTTGGAGCGGCTGGAAATATTTCGCTCACGGCGGATGATCTTATACTGGGCGGAAACTTGAGCGGAACCGGAACAGTAACGCTTCAACCTTATACGGCATCGCGCGTCGTAAGAGTTCATACCGGAGTGTCAGACTCGACAAAATTCAACCTCAGCACAACAGAAGTCGGGTATTTGGTTGACGGTTGGTCAATGATTTATGTCGGTAGCAGTGCCAACAGTGTCACCAGTTATATCGGAGTAGCCACTTGGACGGATCCGGTAACATTCAGAAGTTCGGTCGGACGGATATTCTATGGCGCGACGGGAACAGGTAATGCTTCTTTTGATTTTACAGGCGCAACCAGTTGGGTGGATTTGTATGGCGATATAACCACGAATGGCGGCACGGTCGATTTTAGTAACTCCAACTATTTGTATATGCCGTCGTCGGGAGCCGCGACAAAGACAATCACCACGAATGGCGGGAATGTAATATTTAGAATTTTGCGGTTGTCCGGCAGTGATCTGGTCGTTAATGCCGGAACAGGGGCGGTGAATTTTACAAATGCAGTATCCGACGTGCATAATTTGACGGTAACCGCAAATTCCATGACGTTTGCCAGTCTTTTGGGTAATGGTGTCTCTCCTGTCGGGGCATTATCCTTAACGTCGGTGAGTTCCTTGATCTTGCCGTCAATAACCGCATCGTCTATTTTCATTCGAACGACCGGCGCAACATCGGACATCACGATTGGATCAGGAAAAACCTTAACAGCCAGCGGAACAGGGGATGCCATCACTCTTGCGAGCGGTCGAAATTTTATCAACAGTTCGGGCTCGTCCGCGCCGTTCGTTTTAAGTGGGGGCGGGCGTTCTCTGGTTTATTCAGCAAACCCGTCATCAGACACATTGGCAGGAATGACAGGGAACTTCGTCCGTTACGGCTGCACCTATGGCGGGTCGTGCCCGTCCGGAGTGTCAATCCCGTCGTCCGGCAACGGTTTTATCTACGCGTATCGCCCGACGCTCACAGTTACGCCAACAGGAACAACCGCGGTTTACGGTGACGCGGTAAATCTAACCGGATATGGCTATAGCGTAACCGGATATTTGACTGGAGCTGCCGGAAGCGATTTGGCCCTCGATACACTAAGTGGATCTCTGGATGGCTCGTCAACCTATGCGCAAGGGTCCTCAATCGGGACGTACAATATTGACTATGCATCCGGAAATCTCTTGAGTTCGCTCGGATACCAGATCAGCTATGCGAATAACGCTTCCGCTCTGACAGTTGGAAAACGAACTCTGACGGTGTCGCTAACCGGAAGCGTTGATAAAGTGTATGACGGAACAAATACGGCGACACTTGGCGCATCAAACTACGCTCTTGGCAATTTCTATGGCAGTGATGGATCAACCGTTTCGGTAGCGACGACAGCGGGAACGTACGACGATAAAACAGCGGTCAGCGGCAAAACAGTAGGCGTAACAGGATTGACCTTGACGGGGGTAAACTCCGCTAACTATCAATTGTCGACCACCAGCTTGAGCGCGGCGATTGGCTCGATTACCAAGAAAGTGTTGAATATCATTGGCCTTTCGGGCCAGAATCGTGACTATGACGGAACGATAAACGCGGGCCTCTCGGGAACGGCAAGCTTGTCAGGGGCAATTGGCGGAGATGATGTCAATCTGGATGCGCTGGGTAGCGGGGTCTTTTCCGATAAAGACGCCGGCACCGGTAAGACGATTACGGTGTCGGGATATACGATTAATGGCGTGGACGCTTCGAACTATGATTTGATCCAGCCGATTGGACTGAGCGCGGATATAGCAAAGAAAACCTTGACGGTTACGGCCGGAAACCGGACAGTCATATATGGAGCTGTGGTTCCGGCAACGACGGTAACCTATAGCGGCTTTATCACCGGAGAGGACGAGAGTGTACTGGGCACGGCGCCGATTGTGACGTCAGCTCTTTCAGGCGTAGTGAATGCCGGAACATACACTGGGAATTTTGTGGCGGCTGGCGGAGTATCCGGTAATTACTCGTTCAACTATGTGAACGGGGATTTGAATGTAACCAAAAAATCCCTGACTATTCGGGCCGACAACCAAACGATTACCCATGGAGCATCGGTTCCGGTGACAACAATCACCTATAGTGGTTTTGTAAACGGTGAAGACAGCTCGGTACTTGATGCAGCGCCAGTTGTTACCTCGACTCTAAGCGGCTTCCTGAATGCTGGAACGTATAGCGGAAATTATATGGTCGGCGGAGCATCGGATAATAATTACAGCCTAGTCTATATTAACGGCAATTTGATTGTAAATCCGTCGACGCCCCCGGCACAAACCCAGGCCGAACTTATGTCATCCTTGCCGAACACTTATGTGTATGAATCCCAAAACGCTAGTTATTTCACCGGATTTGGTGTCGACCTCCCTCTATCGCAATCCCTGCCGCGTGTAACGTTTGAAATCGGGGAAGGGGATCATCAGGAAGATACCCCGCGCTTTGATATGGCCGAAAGTCTTTATCGCCATCCGAACGGTTCGATCATCATCACCATCACGCCGGAACTCGTCCGCCGCTTCTTCCTCGACGAACGGAATTTCTAATCCTTTTATATTTCTCATGCTTAATATGACCTGATAATTTTTTTACTCATAAAATCTACAAGGGAATTTGTACTCTTTGCTGGGTTCCGTAGCGCCTGACTTTTTATTTAATTACAATTTTATGAGTAAAGACCATTCTACAGCTTGTAGAGATAGAGAGTCCAGTAGGAGAGCTCAGTTCCATATTTCCCTATATACTTCAATCTTTTGTCTTCTAGTTTGACGGCAGAGATGACATGGGTGGCGCTGATCTCTTTTGCGGCGCTCCAATTAAAACTATTTTGCTCCAGAATATATCCATCCGACAGAGTTCTAGGGGCAAAATAGTGAATGGACTGTGACTCCATGTCGTTAAAAAACATATAAACGCGATCTCCCCAACGATCATAAATATCGGTGAGTCTAGGAGATTTTGCCAATTCGCCCGCGATAATCTCGCGGAAGGCTCTCTTATACGCCAGAGGGTAATTCGTAGCATAAAAATCCAGAACCGGCAGATGGTGATACATAGAGATGGTTGAGGGCAACCCGATATGAAGGATGGCTGGATTGGATGTATCTTCTGAAATCTTTTTTAGAATGTCAGGATATTGGGGTTCGGCATAGAATTGGAAAAATGTCGGGGTTGCGGCATCGCCGATATGGGCAATGGCGCGGAACGAGAGGTTGTAGCCTGCCTGAACAATAAGGGTAACCACAAATATCCATTTCAGGACAGGATTCTTGGTATCCCAGATAATTTTGGCGCATACAGCAACAAGGACATAGATAACAACGGGGGCGGCCCAATGAAAACGCGACCAGTTCACTATTTTGATAAAATAGAGATCCATCAAGGGGGACATCATTTCCCAACGCCATAAAGCCAGAATTGCGCCCATCAGTACAAAGGTACCCAACAGAAGAAAGTAGGCGCGCGAGAATTTTTTTTGCCAAATCATGATAGCTGGCATGGCAAGAATAAGTGGCATCAGGAATTTTTGACACAAAGGGGCTTCGACAGGATCGTTCCAATCAGCAAGGAAGTGGAAGAATTTTTTGGAGATAACATGGAAATTATGCAGAACGATGTCCCGATCGGCTCTGTTGGAAACATAGTCCGATTGCCCCCCGAACAGAAAGGCTTCAAATAAACGGTAATCAACCAGAATAAAAAGCGCAGTTGCAGTACTCAGGTAAAGTGCAGGAAGAACATAAAAGGATTTGTTCTTATAAGATGTTGTAAGCCAGTAAAAACCAAGCGCAGGAATGACAAAAATATAAAGCGTAAAGAAATGGCCACAAACCGGAAGAAGGATGGCAGGAAGGAAAAAGAGAAATTTTCTCTGTTGATTGTCCTGAAAGAGTTTCAAAAAGCCCCAGATAAAAAGGGGCAGAGCGGGAATGGTCAACGCGGCGGGAGTCCAGAACGGGATGGCGGCGAATGTTGCGGAAATCAGGTAACAAACGCCCCGATCGAGTTTCGGAACAACGGATTGAAGGAGGAGTGTTATCGACACAAAGGCGGTCAGGATAATCAGTAGATAGGTTGTGAGAAACGCCCCGAGCGGAGAGAGAGTCATATGCAACCATGATGTCAGGAAGAACTCTGATGGGAAGACAATTCTTTCAAAGCCGTTGCCGATGCCGGCAACTTTCTCGTATGCCGAATATGTCCAGCTATGGGTGGCATCAAGAATATACAGGATTCCCCAATTGGACTCGAACCCATCCCTGATATTGATGGGGATGTCTCCGCCAAGGAGAGCAGGAATAGCGCAGAGGGTTATAATGAATCCTGCAACAATGCTCAGGAGATATTTATTCTCCAGAGGTTTTTCTAAGATGTTTTGAAATTTCATCGAGGTCGGCAATTTTGGTGTTAAGTTGTTTTTCAATGGTTTTAACGAAGGTTGCGGCATCATAGAGGGAGTCGTGGGTTCCCATGTCCATCCACAAGGAGCCGCGTCCCAAGGTATGGACGTGAACAGCCTTCTCCTCGAGATATAATTTATTGACATCCGTAATTTCAAGCTCTCCACGGCCTGATGGTTTCATGGATTTGGCCTTTTGAACTACTGTCTTGTCGTACAGATAAAATCCGATAACCGCCCAATTGCTATCAGGGTTTTCGGGTTTTTCCTCGATTTTCACAACATTGTAATTCTCGTCGAACCACGCAATGCCGAAACGCTCGGGGTGTGCTACCTGTTGAACAAAAATATGCGCGCCCCCTTTGGTACGGATATCCGCAATGGATTTGGAGAGAAGTTCGACCAGCCCGTCTTTGTAAATCAGATTATCGCCAAGAATAAGGGCGCAATCTTCCCCATTGATAAATTCTTCACCGATAATAAAGGCTTCGGCAATGCCGCGCGGCTGGTCTTGGGTGGCATACTGGATATTGACTCCCCATTGGCTTCCATCCCCCAGAAAAGCTTTAAACTGGTTCAAATCTTCGGGTTTGACGATAACCAGAATATCATGAATCTTGGCCAACAACAGAACCGATAAAGGGTAATAAATCATCGGTTTGTTATAAACCGGAAGCAGTTGTTTGCTCACACCTTTGGTAAGAGGGAAAAGCCGTGAACCGGTTCCACCGGCCAGAATAATTGCCTTCATCCTAAACTGCCTCTCTTTTGTTATCTAGGTTCAGATACCAGTGAATGGTTTCGACCAAAGCCTCGTCGAATTGCCATGTTGGCATCCATCCTAATTCGCGTGTTGATTTCGCGTTGCAAATAGCATAGCGGAAATCATGGCCTTTGCGATCTTCGACAAATGAAATCAGGCTGGAGTGGGGCTTGAGGTTTGCCATCGGCCGCAACTGGTCGAGATGCTCGCAAATACGGTTCACCATATCGATATTTGAAATCTCTTTATTGCCGCCGAAATTATAAACTTCCCCGGGCTGTCCTTTTTGAAGGGCGGAGATAAGCCCCTCCACATGGTCACCAACATAAATCCAGTCACGGATATTCTCGCCAGTACCATAAACCGGCAAAGGGCTTCCGGCCAGAGCTTTGCGAATAATGGTTGGGATAAGCTTTTCGGAATGCTGGCACGGGCCGAAATTGTTCGAACAATGTGTAATAATAACAGGCAACCCATAGGTTTTGAACCATGCTCGCGCCAGGTGGTCGGACGCAGCCTTGGAGGAGGAATAGGGCGAATTGGGAAGATATTGGGAGGATTCGTTAAATGGCGCGTCGTCTTTTTTCAACGAGCCGTAAACTTCATCCGTTGAAACATGAATGAAACGGAAATCGGCAGGTTTGTTAAGGGTTTCCCAATACGACAACGCCGCATCAAGCAGCGAGAAGGTTCCGTTGACATTGGTGTGCAGGAAGTCTAGGGCAGATGTGATAGAGCGGTCGACATGGCTTTCTGCGGCCAAATGCAGAATGGAGTCAGGCTGGAATGACAGAAAAGCCGCCCGCATGGCAGCGTTGTCACAAATATCATTTTTCAGAAAAGAATAAAGGCCGGATTTTTCGACAGATTGTAAATAGGCAAGGTTGGCGGCATAGGTCAGGTTGTCGATATTCAGAACATCGTGTCCTTGGTTGACAAGTTTCCAAACAAGGTGAGATCCGATAAATCCAGCACCGCCTGTAACAATAATGCGCATTTCTTTACTTTTAAAACCTTATCCATTAAGTTTTGGCATGAAAGATGGAAATATTTCCATAAGGCAAATTATGAGAATACTCTCAGTTTTACAATCTAATTATATCCCTTGGAAGGGATATTTTGATTTAATTCGCTCTGCGGATGAATTTGTTATTCTGGACGAAGTCCAATATACCAAGAATGACTGGCGTAACCGTAACCAGATTAAAACGGCCAATGGGTTGCAATGGCTGACAATTCCAATCAAAAGCCATTTCATTGAACACCCTAGAATTTGCGATGTTGAGGTGAGTGAGCCGAGATGGGCAACAAAGCATTGGCGTTCTGTTGAGCAGGCATATGCAAGAAGCCCATACTTGCCGCGATACAGGGATGAAATTGAGACGCTGTACAATGATTGCCGTAACATAACTTCGCTTAGCCGGATTAACCGTCATTTTCTCGACGCATTTTGTAGAATGCTGGAAATAAAGACGCCGATCCGCAGAGCTTCCGATGTTCTTGAAGGTCTCGGCGTTGAGACGATGGACAGGAATTTGCGATTGATAAATTTATGCAAATCTCTAGGGGCAGATGCTTACCTTTCTGGTCCGGCTGCCAACGATTATATAGATGAAGATCTGTTTCGCCAAAATGGAATAAAACTGATTTGGGCAGACTATAGCAACTATCCAGTGTACCCACAGCTACATGGAGAATTCAAACATGGCGTTTCGGTGTTGGACATGATTTTAAATCTCGGGTCGAAGTCCACTGAATATATGACAGATGTGGCGGCAAGGGGGCGCTAGATTTTCTTGGCCACACAAATCAGCGAGCCACCAAACGGAATTCTAAGCCCGAGTTTGTTAAGGTAATATTCCGCCCCGAAGCAGAGCGTCATAACAAATCGCGCGGGCCATGACGGGGACAATTGGGACACGGATGTTTTCAGGGCATCTTCCCTGTTGGTTTTCTTATGGGACAGACAACGTGTAACCCACAGAACCGGCATCAGTATAAAAGCATAGCTCGACATATAGCATAGTTTGAATCCGTTGAGCTCCAGCTTCTCTCTCATTTCTTTTCTGGAATACCGCCTCTGGTGACAGGCGATATCATCGGCAAACGACCACAGAAACATATGTTGTGGAACGGTAATGATAAAGCTTCCCGATGGTTTCAGGGCGCGATGGATGTTGCGTATGGCATCTTCGTCATTGGCAATATGTTCCAATACGTCATAGGCGCCAATCATATCAAAATGTTCCAGAAAGGGAAAATTCGTGGCATCCGATTGGAAAAGATGAATGTCCGGGTGACGTGTCTTGGTGTTTGATAGTCCTTGGAACAGCATCTCGGTTCCCCAGATTTCCAGATTGGGGAATTCATGTTTTGTTGTTCCCAGAACATATCCGTTGCCGCATCCGATTTCGCAATATCGCCCACCGCCGGAGCCATATTTTCTTATCATGAAATTGATAAGTTTGCTGCGCCAGATAAACCAGGGGGATTTCTCTTCGATATCGAACAGGTGGGAATGCATATCGGGGCTGAATCCATCGCCGTCATCGCTGATTTCCGGTGAGAACAGTGGGATGCCATCTTTTTGCGCGACAATACTCTCGCAATTGGCGCAAGTGTGCGTCGGGGCTGGGGTGGTTGCTTGGCATTTCAGACAACGTATCACGGCAATATCCTGAATATGATTATAGTGGTGCACTATATAGAATTATGCTATAAGAGCAAGCTCAAAGCCATGCCCTTTATAGCTTTTCATGAAGTCCGATTGATGGAAGTAGAATGATTTTTTTTAACAAACCCTACCTAACCGGAAAAGAGTTGCCCAACATAGAACAGGCTCTCGATACAGGTGAATTGTCTGGCGAGAAAAGTTTTTGTAAGAAGGCCGCATCGTGGCTTGAGGCGCATCTCGGCTGCCCGAAAGTAATACTGACCCCCTCGTGCACATCAGCACTTGAAATGGCGGTGCATTTGATAGATGTGGCTCCGGGCGATGAAATTATTGTGCCGTCCTTTACATTCTCCTCGACGGCGACGGCCATTGTAATGGCTAACGCTGTGCCTGTTTTTGTGGATTGCGGCGAGGATATGAATATCGATGCCGATGCGGTGGAGCGGGCAATCACCCCGAAAACCAAAGCGATAATGGTTGTCCATTATGGGGCTGTGGCGTGTGATATGGAACGTATTCTTGATATTGCCTCCAGACACAAGCTCTATGTGATAGAGGATGCAGCTCAATGTATGTTTGCCACCTATCGGGGGCGGCCGCTCGGAACATTCGGTGATTTCGGCTGCTTCAGTTTCCATGAAACGAAAAATATATCCTGCGGCGAGGGCGGGGCCTTGGCGGTTAATAATCCGGCCTTTGTCGAACGCGCAGAGATTATGCGGGACAAGGGAACGAACCGCGCGCAATTTTTCCGTGGTCAAAGCGATAAATATTCATGGCATGACAAAGGGTCATCCTATCTTCTTGGCAATGTTCCGGCAGCTCACCTTCTGGCACAACTCGAGTATGGGGAAGAGATTACGGAGCGTCGCCGCGAAATTTGGCATCGCTATTTCAACGGGTTAAAAAGTCTTGCGGAAATTGGGGTTGGCTTTATCCCTGAAACAGAAAACGGGAAACGGCACAACGGGCATTTGTTTGCATTGTTTGCCCGCACAACCGAGGAATGCGGGAACTTGATATCCTATCTGAATGAACGGGGAATACAGGCAACATTTCACTATATTCCTCTTCATAGCGCTCCGGCAGGACGCAAATATGGCCGCGTATCAGGGGCTATGACGGTCACGGATGACCGCGCCTTGCGCCTTGTCCGCCTACCGCTCCATATGCACCTTGCTGGTGAGGGGGTGGAAGAAATTTGTAAAGCCATAATGGTGTTTTATGGTTATGGGCGCGATGGAATTGATTGTAAGGATATTGGATTATGAAACTTTCTATTGTTAGTACGCTCTATAAGTCTGCGCCTTATATTGAAGAATTTTACGAGAGGATAAGTCGTGTTGCGGCAGAGATAGCTGGAAATGATTATGAGCTGGTTTTTGTAAATGACGATTCTCCGGATCGGAGCTTTGATATTGCGTGCGAAATCATGAAGGGGGATTCGAAGGTTGTCATTGTAGATCTGTCGCGCAACTTCGGACATCATGCTGCGATAGTGGCGGGGTTGGAACAGGCAACCGGCGATTATGTTTTCCTGATAGATTCTGATCTGGAGGAAGAGCCGGAATGGCTTCGGATGTTCTATGAAGAGATGCATCGTGCAGACCTGGATGTGGTATATGGTGTGCAAGAAACAAGGATTGGAAGTGCCTCGTCAAGATATTTCGGCTCGCTGTTTTGGAAGGCCATTAACCTGATGTCGCAAATTAGAATACCGCATAATCCAATGACATGCAGATTGATGCGGCGGGATTATGTGGATGCTTTGATAAGTGTAGGTGATAGAGTTCTGTATTTGGCTGGAACATTTGCATGGGCAGGTTTTCGTCAAAAGGGCATTCCTTTGCGGAAAACCCCACGCGCGCATGGACAGGGGTCGACCTACAATTTGCCAAGAAAATTGCTGCAGGTTATAGACTCGTTCGCCTCATTTAATGTTGCTCCGCTAATTCTTATGTTTTTTCTGGGCATTGGGATGTGGGGGGTCTCGATTGTGTACGGGATATATCTTGTTTTCACGAAAGTTATGTATCCCGAAATGGTTTTATCAGGCTTTACGTCTATGATGCTGTCCATTTGGTTTCTAAGTGGCTCCATTATTATTTGTCTGGGAATTATTGGTCTTTACATCTCTAAGGTTTTTCAAGAGGTCAAAAGAAGACCTCTCTATATTAAAAGAAGTGTATTAAGGAGCGAGGGCAAATAGAATGGATAAATTGGATAGCCATATTGCGGCTTACACCGATAAATTTGATTACTCTTTTGACAATAAGATAATGTTGAATTGGTATCCTAAGCGCGTTATGGAGGCCACCAGCAAAGATCAAACGATGCTCGAGCTTGGGGTTGGTCACGGTTATACCAGCGCATTATTCTCCGAATTTTATTCGGATTATGCCGTAATTGACGCCTCAAGAGCTGTATTGGATCAGTTTAAAAAGCAGTACCCCCATTCCAAGGCCAGAGTTATCGAGTCATATTTCGAGAACTTTGTAGAGGATAAGCAATACGACATCATTATGATGGGGTTCATTCTAGAACACGTAGACGACCCTCTGGAAGTATTGCGTCATTTCCGGAAATTCATGAAGAAAAGCGGAAGGCTTTTTGTTGCAGTTCCGAATGCAATGTCGCTTCATCGCCGCATTGGAAACAAAGCGGGTGTCCTAGATGATATGATGGCGCTCGGAGGTGGAGACATTCAGTTGGGCCACCAGAGGCTTTATACGGTAGAGAGTCTGACTGCAGATCTTGAGTCCTGTGGATACAAGGTAAAAAGAAAAGAGGGATTGTTCCTAAAGCCCCTGACGACAGGTCAAATGGTATCGCTGGACTTGCCGGAAAATATTATCGAAGGGATGTGCCTGGTGGGAATCGATTATCCAGAGCTTTCGGCGGCCCTGTTGTTTGAGGCGACACTATAAATGAAAGGTAGTGTTCTTGTCATCGGAAACACTTCAGTGGTTGGCGGCTATCTAGGGCAGTATCTTCATAATAATTGTGAAGTCAGATTTGCTGGCAGGGCTGGGGCTGATTTTTTTCTTGATCTGGGGAATCCTGATTTCTCTGTGTTTAAGGGAAAAAACTTTGATTTTATTATACATACAGCCGCAGATTTTGGTGGAGAAAGTTTCGAAGATTACATCAGGGCAGAACAAATTAATGTCGTGGGGACGCTCCATGTTTGTCGGCTGGCCGAGATGGTGGGGGCAAAACACCTTACAATCTTGTCTTCATTTTCTGCAGAATTAGAAGAGGAAAATCCCGGATATAATATCTATGCCTTAACAAAGCGACAAGCCGATGAAGCGGCCTCTCTCTATTGCGCAAAGCATAATATTTCTCTCGCGATACTTCGCCCGACACAGCTATATGATGCACAAGGGTTGTGCCGTAAGCATCAGGGGTTGATTTATACTATCATTGACAATGCGCAGGCATCCAAGACTATTGCTTTGTATGGCGCAAATGATGTTCTAAGGAACTATCTGTATATCGATGATCTTTGTGAAATTGTGTGGAGGGTTGCCGAAGAAGAGGTGACGGGGACTTACCAATGCGCATATCCGGAATGCGTGAGCGTAGGAACGTTGGCCAAAATTGCGATAGAATGTTTTGGCACGGAGGCCAAGATAGAGTTTCAGGCAGATAAGCCAGATCTGCCCGATATATATTGTGATTTTCGATATAGCCCCGCATTATACGAGAGATTAGGGTATTGGCCAAAGGTCGACATTTCCGGAGGAATAAAAAAGATCGCAGAAAATAAGAGGAAAAAATGAGTTATACGGTACTCGTAACTGGTGTCGGGGCAATTATCGGCTATGGCATTTTAAGATCAATCCGTTGTCTTGATGAGGGTCATAAGTTAATAGGCATTGATATTTATCCTGATGCGGTTGGTCAGGCATGGAGTGATGTTTTTATTAACTCTCCAATGACATCATCACCGCAGTATAAGGGCTGGTTACAAGAGATAATTCATACGCACAAGGTCGATATTGTCATACCGGGAATAGAACAGGATTTGCATTTTCTTTCGGATAATCGAGAAGATTTCGAGGGGGCTGGTGCAAAGCTGGTTCTGAACCGGAAAGATTTGGTGGATATGAGCCGCGACAAATGGCTAATGTATGAAGAATTGAAAAGAATTGACAGTCCATCAATAATCCCCAGCCACATAAGCGGAGACTTTGCGGATTTGTCCACACGGCTTGGGCTTCCATTCTTGTTGAAGTTAAGAAAAAGCTATGCATCCAAAGGGCAGGTTAAAATCAACAGCGAGAAGGATTTTATGCCGTTGGCTGCTGAAATGGGAACGCGCTACATGGCACAGCCTATTGTGGGGGAGGATGAAGAGGAGTATACGGCCTCGATTTTTGGCGATGGCACAGGAAATATAAATGCTCGAATATGCTTCCGCAGGAAGCTGGCGCAAGATGGATCAACCCAGAAGGCATGGATTTATAATTCTGAATCCCTGAATAAAGCGATTGAATTGCTGTGTTTGCATTTCAAACCACTAGGTCCCACAAACCTGCAATTCAGAAGAGATGGAGATCGTTGGTATCTGTTAGAGATAAATCCACGCATATCGAGCGCAACGTCATTGCGAACGGCCTTTGGTTACAATGAAGCCGGTATGTGCTTGAAGTTTTTTCTTGATGGACAAAAAATAGAACAGCCCCCTCTCAGAGGTGGTCATGCAGTAAGATACATTGAGGATATGGTCTTTTATGATAGCTCTGATATCTGACATACATGGTAATTTCCCTGCATTGTGTTCTGTTCTCGAAAAGATAGATTCTCTAGGCGTTACAGAGATTTTATGTCTAGGGGACACGGCTGGATATTATTCGCAGGTCAATGAATGCTGTGATGAGCTGCGGGCGCGTGGGATTTATTCTCTTATGGGGAATCACGACTGGTATATCGCGGCCAATGCTCCCTGCCCAAGATCGAATAGCGCCAATGATTGTCTGGAGTACCAAAGAAAAGTTATTTCAGAGAATAATATGGAGTGGCTGAAAACTTTGCGTCCTCAGGGAGAGGTCAAAGGCATAAAACTTGCGCATGGAGGCTGGAACAATCCATTAGATGAATATTTTCGGCCTTCTGATGAGTATTTCTCTATATTCGAAGGAATCCTCTTTGCCTCTGGGCATACGCATATTCCAGTGATTTGGACCAACGGACAAAAAACGTATTGTAATCCAGGGTCGGTGGGGCAGCCAAGGGATGGAAATCCTGAGGCATCTTTCGCGATTTTGGAGAACGGGACGTTTACAAATGTAAGGGTTCCTTACGATATAGCAGAGACCCAGAGGGCCATGGCTGATGCCGGGTTTAGTGATTATTATTACCGGAACCTTTCCGTAGGGGCGCGGATTGGTGGAAAGATTGATACTCTAGACGGTGGTTGCGGATGCTCCGAATAATAAGTCGTGATATCATAAAACAAGTTTCTTTATATGGCGTTGTTGGGGTTGCAAACAACTTGTTGGGATACTTGCTATATATTGCATTGACCCATTTAGGAATGGAATATAAAACGGCGATGAGTTTGCTTTATATTGTGGGTGTGGCAATCAGCTTTAGCGCAAATAGAAAGATAGTGTTTAAGCATACAGGGAATATCCACAAAGCAGTTTTAAAATTCTGTCTTGCGCATATTCTTGGCTATACCCTTAATTTTTGTCTTTTATCGTTTTTTGCGAATAAAATGGGCTATCCGCACGAGCTGGTTCAGGCAGCAGCCATATTTATTGTTGCGGGTTTCCTGTTTATTTTTATGCGGTTTTTTGTGTTCAGGGAAAATGCGTAGAGGTTATACCCACGAAAAATCAGGATTCTTCTCCCCGTAATAATAGCGGGGGTCCTTACAAGATGGGGCATTCTCTATTTTATCTGCAAATTCATCGGGGGTGTGGACCAAAATGGCATCCCCTGCCTCTATAACCGGCAGCATATATTCATATCCGGGCATTTTGATGACGATAGTTCGACATCCTAAAACCATCCCCTCGATAAGGGTTGTCGAGAAAACGCCTGCATGAAACTCTGCCTCGCGAAGTAGGGTGAAGATGTCTGGTTTCTTGGTGGAGAAGGTGAAATTTTGTGGAATTGTAATATGGGTATAATCTCCTTCATTCTCGCTGGGGTGCAGGCGATAGATGAAGTGATAGTCCGGCAACAATGCAGCACATTTCAAAGCAAAGGGGAGAAGCTCTTTACCGATAACGCCCTGCGAAGCAAAGACAATAGTTTTGTCTTTTTTATTTGTAGTTGAGCCTGGTCCCAACATTTCATCAATATAGGGGGCTCCGATTACCCCGGTTTCTGTAAGTTGGGGGAGCGGGGTGTAGTCAATCCAGAATTGTCCGAAACACAGCATTCTGTCAGGGAAATAGGGGATATGGTCCCCCCCGACAGGAAAACTATATCCAAGATGATATTTGCTGATGGTTCCATGCTGTAACTCTGTGACCTTGATACCGCATAGATGGGCTGCATGGACAGCGGCATGGCAGGAATATCCGATGATAACAAACAGAGTCTCTATTTTCTTTTTGGTAAAGATATACTGATATAATTTTGTATTTTGCTTGAAAGCAGAAATTCTTTTCTCTGTAAGTTTCTTTAGGTTTAACGTAACCGGGAATGCTGATTTTACGCGGCCTTCAATGTTCTTGATGAGAGCTGCATTATCTGGTGATAGTGAGTGGGTTCGCCCAAGAATAAAGTCGATACAATGCATGGACAGTCGGTCAAGTAATACGTTGTATCCTGTTGTATGCAATCCGCCTTGTAAGGATTTATAGAGAAGGAGCGTCTGTTCTTTGTCCAGGCTGCTCAGCAATTCTTCGCTGTAAATGTCGCGCCCATTGACTTTGCGTGTATGAGGTACTACGGCAAATTTGTAGGTTTTTTTCCCCCATAATGGGTGGTGTAGCAGGGAATGTGTCAGGATTTGGAGAGTTAATACAACGTCCCTTTTGAAGTTGAATTTATAGGAGGGGTGGGGCGTATTGAACACCCCTATTTGTTGAACAAGATTATAATAAAGTGGAAAGCGTACAAGATTCCAGAAATAGACACCTTTATCCTGTTGGTGGAATAGATCGAATTCCTTTTCTATGTCCCAGATTAGTGAGCAAACTCCTTCCACGGAATGTTCATAGCGTTTATCAAGTGTCATGCTACGCGCTCTTTTCGAAATGATAGTCCGGATATCCAAGGCATTGGATAGAGTTTCTGACTCTGCCACATCATCAGAATGAAAAGCAGCAGGTAGGAAATGAATGTCGCTTGCGCGGCGCCAATCATGCCGAAGAAATGGATGAGGATAATACTCAGGATGATATTCGCCAGTGCAGAAACGCCTGTCACAATCGGCAGAACGCCGGTCTTCCCCAGAATGATTTGATAATGGTTGATGGCAAGCGTCATGCCATAAAGGCAGCTGCCTGCGGCAGTCCACCACACGACAGGAATGGCTCCGTGATAGCTTCCTTCTAACAACCACAGAATATAGAATGCTCCGGCAACGGAAGCGGCAATAGAAATCAGGAACGTGGCCAGAAAGTAGAGATAGGTATATTTAACAATTTTTGTTTTCTTTTCATCGGTAATGGCAATCAATTGGCGGTGCATCCAAGGACCCCAACTATTGTTGAAGGCAGTACAGAAGACGAGAACCGCAACCCCGAGATTGGCGCCAAGGGAGTAGATTCCAACGCTTTCTGTATCGGTCATACGCTCGAGGATAATTCGGTCGCTCAGGGTCAGGATAACGCCGCCAATGGCGTGCGGCATAATCGGCCATCCCATTTTGAAAATTTCCTTGGCATGGGCTTTGTCGCGGCTATGGCGAATTCTTTGGTCTTTAAACAGCAACCAGAAAGCGATGCCGGTGAAGAAGATATTGACAACAAGTTGGGCAGAAAGAAGAGATATCCAGTGTGCGCTGACAAGCATAACGAAGATAAGTCCGCCAAAACGGGAAAGGAATGAATTGCCGACTTCGAGGACAGCAAACAACTTTGCCCGTTTTTCATGGCGGAGGATGATTTTGTTGACGAACTGGACATTCTGGAGAAAGCAGAGAAGGGGGAGTGTCATCAGAACAGGAATGGAGAGTCCGAGATAGGTATCGTTGACCGCGCCCATCACGGCAATGACAAGGACGAGTCCGATGCAGGCAAGGGACATCATGGCGATGGCCAGATAGGTTGTTTCGGAGTGCCGCTCGCGGCTCGAAATATGGTAATTTCTGCCGACAATCATGCTTAATCCCATCATGGTCAACGGAACCAGCAGGGAAAGCAACGCGGAATACACGCTCCACGAGCCATAGGCAGAAGGGGGGATGTAATGGGTTAAAAACGGAAGAATAAGGAAAGGAATAAGGGACTTAAGGATGTTCGCAGAAAGATAGAACCCCAATTCTTTCGTGGGGCGTGCGGAAATCATCTTTTTAATCATAAAGTCTTTCATTGTTGAACGCTAAACGTATATTCTTTATAGAATATCGGTGCAAACAAAATAATGGAACATAAAGAATGATAGTAACTTTAACAGGGGCTTACAGGAATGTCGGGGACTATCTGATAGGTGCCAGAGCAAAAGAGTTACTGAAAAAATATGTCGATGACGATATCGTCAATTTGAACCGGACATCCATTACACTTGCGGATTATGACCTGATGAACAGGGCTAGGGCTGTGATTTTGTGTGGCGGGCCCGCCTATCAGAAAAAGATATATCCGGACATCTATCCCATAGATTATGAAAAAATAAAAGTGCCGATTATTCCCATGGGACTGGGGTGGAAATCGGGTGTTGATGATACGCCCCGGAATTTTTCTTTCACGCCGCAGTCGCTTGAATTTATCAGGCACATTCACACCGGCATCAATGTCTCGAGTGTGCGCGACATTCTGACTGAGCAGGTGATACGCAATCAGAAGATTGAAAATGTCCTGATGACGGGATGTCCCGCGTGGTATGATTTGGACTATCTGGATAAGGAATATGTCCATTCTGCGCAGGTTGATCAAGTGGTCGTCAGTATGCCGGCGCGTTATCATCCGCAGCTTCCCCTTTTACTGTCCTATTTGAAACAACGGTTTCCGGAGAGCAAAAAAATTATCACATTCCATCATGGGTTTTGGCCACGTTTGAATGTGACCGGCTTGGTCTCTGCGCTTGAATTCCTGCGGATGGCTTTGGTTGGGATACGCTTTGGTTTTTGTCCGGTTGAATTGTCAAAAGATATCCGCAAGATGGAAATTTATGATGCGCCGAACAGCCTGCATATTGGCTACCGCGTCCACGCCCATTTATATTGCCTTTCCCATCGTAAACCGACTTTCCTGATTAACGAAGACATCAGGGGCGTGGGGCAGGCACAAAGCGTGGGGTTAGAGAGTTTTCTGGCTACTGATATGGATATCGTACAAAAACTGGCACGCGCACTCGATGAGCATTTTTCCAGCAACGGAGAGAGAATAGCCGCCGCCATACACAAGATGAAGGACACATTTTCATCAATGCTTTTCTTTTTGCAAACGATAGGAAAGAGCTGATGGTTGCTCTGAGAAAATTTTTGCGTGAAACAAGAATTGGAATAAACCGGTTCTGTTTCGGTAATCTCGTTCGTCGCAAATGCGCCGCATTTTCCGAGCCTCTGTGGGTCAACGGGAAATCATCGGTGACCGGAAATACTCATCTTGGAAAGAATGTCCATTTCAACGGAATGCATATTCGGGGCAAAGGCAAGGTTGTTATCGGCGACAACTTCCACAGCGGTTCCGAATGTCTTTTTATCACCTCGGTTCATAATTACGAAGGGAATGCACTTCCCTATGATGACACCTACATCCACAAAAACATTACGATCGGCGACAATGTATGGCTTGGAAGCCGGGTTATTGTGCTGGGTGGCGTAACAATAGGCGAGGGTGCAATCATTCAGGCAGGAAGTGTTGTGGTGTCCGATATTCCGGCTTGCGCTATCGCAGGTGGCCATCCAGCCAAAGTGTTTAAACACAGGAATCTGGACCATTATAATCAGCTCAAGGCGGCCGGAAAGATTCAACAATACGGTAAGTATAAGGCAGAGTAGGGGCGCAAGACATGACGAAGACATGGTACATGGTTCCGGTCAGGGGGGGATCAGTTGGTCTGCCGCGCAAGAATGCAAGATTTCTGGGTGATAAACCCTTGTTGTGTCATGTGCTGCAAACGATCAAGAAGGTGGATAGCCCGCAACAGATTGTGGTGGTAACAGATGATGCAGAGTTACAGGCCATCGCCGAAAGCGAGGGCGTTCATGTAGTGATGGAGGGAAAGACGACAGGTAAAGCGACACTGGATGATGTGTGTTGCAATAACCTTGATGCGTTTTTCGGATTTGGTGCGACGGATAACGATATTCTCCTGACAATTCAGGCCACCTGTCCGTTTGTCTCGAAAGAAAGTATTGAAAAAGCAAAATCAATCCTGTCTCAAAATGGTGGGTCGGTGATTACGGTGATGGATGACCGTCACTTGAGCTGGACGATGGATGAAAACGGTGTGGCTTCGCCGCTTTATAAGGCGCGGGTCAATCGCCAGCTTCTTCCGTCGAATTTCCGTGAAAGCGGGGCGGTTATCGGCTCTGTATTCAAGACAATCCGCGAAACAAGAACCCGTATCAATCAACCGGTGCATTTGGTCGAGATTACCACGACCGAGGGGCTGGATATTGATGATTATAAGGATTGGTTGATAGCCGAATATTATATGAATACCCGTAAAATTATTCTGCGTGCTGACGCAGGAAAGAAAATGGGCATGGGTCATGTTTATCGCGCTCTGACCATAGCGGGTGAACTGGTCCAGTATCAGGTCAAGATAGCAACGAAGATTTCCGGAGATTCTCTTGGAATGGAGTTCTTCTCGCAATACCCCTATCCGGTGAGCGGTTTCGAAGATGATAATGATTTTGTCGAGTATTGCCGCGCCGAGAAGCCTGATGTTATTTTCCTTGACCAACTCTCGACAGAGAAGGGCTACGTCAAGGCCTTAAAAGAAACCGGAGCCAAGATAGTAACCTTCGAAGACTTGGGAGATGGTGCGTTAGAAGCAGATCTGGTCGTGAATGATCTCTATAAAATCCCGCATCTCCCTGAAGAAAAACAAATGTATGGAGTTGCGAATGTTTTCCTTCCATCCACTTTCCGTTATTTGGGGGCGAAGGAAGGATTTAATGCGACGGTAGATAATATTCTGGTTCTCTTCGGTGGTTCCGATCCGTCGGGGTTGACCGAACGGTCATTGAAAGCTCTGGGTGAAATAGGATTTAAAGGGGATGTCACCGTTGTTCGCGGGTTGGGGCGGAAAGACGAAATCCTCGAACTGGAAAAATACGGATTGCGTGGAGATGTTCTGCACAATGTGCGTGATATGCCAAAAGTCATGCGCAGGGCAGATATGGCGCTTTCCAGTGCGGGAAGAACAGTGTCGGAATTGATGTATGTCGGGGTTCCGACCATGTGCATTTGCCAGAACGAGAGAGAGCTGACCCATTCTCATGCGTCACAGGTTTACGGGGTTCACAACATAGGTCTGGGAAGTCTGGTGGATGATGAAACTATCCGGAAGAATATTGCATTTCTTATCGATAACGCAGAGTTCCGGCGTAATATGTGGGTGCGCGCGTCCGATGCTATGCGCGGGCATTCAAATGCAGATGTGATAAAGAGAATTCTTGCCCACATCTGCATCAGGCATTAAACGGCTTCGGAAAAATCTCCCCAGCAAACAGGATCGCCTTTGGTCATATCCTTGTTGGCAACTTGTCCGACAACTTCGTCCCAGCGAGAAATCTCGATGCCCTTGTTGGAACGAAGAGCAATCAGATTTTTCTCGGTCAGCGTTTCGCCTTTTTTGACATTGATATCGACGAGAATCCGGCGGCGGGCATTTTGGATGGCCTGCGATTCCAGAGTCATGTTACGAGGGCCCTCGCCGTAAAGTGTTTTGTAATCTTTCAGTTTTGCAACGAATTTTGCCAAATCAATCTTGTCCATGGCATGATAATGGTCATTGCCGGGCAGCATTTTGTCATAGGTGTAATGTTTCTCCAGAACAACAGCTCCGTGTAAGGAGGCTATCTCGAGTGCGGGCATCGACCCATCATCATTTGGTTTGACGTGGTCGGAATATCCGATGGAGCAATCTTCACCGAAAATGCGGATTAAGTCGCGCATCAATGACATCTGTGCATTTTCTTTTGGGGTTGGATAGTTCAGGACGCAATGCATTAGAGAGATGTCTGGTGCGCCGTTTTCTTTTAGGATACGGATTGCGGTTTCAATTTCGGCCAGTGTTGCTGCTCCGGTTGACATCAGGACAGGCTTGCCGTGTTTGGCAATGCTGCGCAACAAGGGAACATTGGTGACATCGGCAGATGCAACCTTGAAAAACTTCATGAGGGGAGCCAATTCGTGCACTGCATCAACGTCAAAAGGAGTGGATACAAAATCAACTCCGACTTTTTCGCAATGCGCGGCCAGTTCTTTGTACTCGGCGATGCCGAACTTATCGTATTTCTGGAATAATAAGTGCTGAGAAGCGCATGGTTCTGCTTTACGGTCCCAATAAGACGGGGCGTGTTGCGGGGATGCAATTTTGTCGGCCTTATAGGTCTGGAATTTTGCCGCGTGGCCACCGGATGCAGCGACCTCCTCAATCATTTGCTTGGCTTTTTCCATGGAATTTTCATGGTTCACGCCAATTTCGGCAATAATGTAGGGAGAGAGAAATTCAAAAGTCCCAGCGGAAGAAAAAAGACTTTTAAAGCTAGTCATCAAGGCCACCATTCTTTTCATAACGAATTGGCGGGAGTATATTGCAGCAAAGGCAAAGTGTCAAAAGGTAAAAAAACACTCTTACGTACGTCAATAGGGTGGATTCTTGCTTTTCAAACTCCAGTCGCTCGGTCGTCGACCGGATCAAAAAATCACTGGAGAATGTTGGTCAACACCCCGTGTTGAGTCCAAGGCTTAAGTGCGTTCTTTGGGTGGGGTTTAGGTGATGAAACTTAGTGCAGTAAAAAAACAGCTTTTGTGAATGATGATGTATGGGGAAATATGTGATATGGTGGGGTGGAGGAATTCATAATTTCTACCCAACGTTCTGATTTAGAAAGAAATTTATAAGTCAGAACATTGTTTGTGCCACCACTTTAGGCCCCAAGCATATTTTCTTTCTCTCAATTAAACCTAATATATATTCTGCTGATCAATCAAGAGAATTTGAGTGATTGGACATAACTTTGCGGTTCTATTTTGAGTTTTTACTCATGTCATGTATAAGCTTATCACAAAGAGGATAGTTTTATGCAGCTTCAGTCAATACAATATCAGGAATTCAAAGATACTCCCCAGGAATGGACACTTAAAGAGTTTTCATTGGGGGACATCACCTTACTTGCTGGAAGAAATTCATCCGGAAAAAGCCGAGTTCTAAATATAATTGTAGGTTTAGCAAAGCTTTTATCTGGTTTTTCACAGGGCATGAGAACTGGTGATTATAACTTCTGTTTCAAGCATGATGATAAAGTGTATCAATATTCGTTAAAATACGAAAACTTCGAAGTTCTATCGGAATCTCTCCTGATCAATGGTGAGACATTTCTTGAGCGAGGGAAGGGTGGCATAGGGAAAATTAAGGCAGAAAATATTGATGGAAAATCTATGTATATTGAATTCCAAACCCCAGCTTCGGAAGTAGCTGCATTTGCTCGCAGGGACAGTATACAGCATGGCTTTCTTGAAAATTTATATACTTGGGCTTCTTCGACAAAGCACTATAAATTTTCCAGCGAAGGATTGGGTAAAAACACGTTAGTAGTTTTGAAGAAAGATAATATACCTATGAACGACAAAGGATTAGATACCGCGTTAGGGGTATTTACACTTGGTAGAAAGAAATATGGAGAGGATTTCGTTAAGTCGATTATTCAAGACTTTGCGGAGATTGAATATGGGGTTGATAATATTGATGTAGCTCCACCAATTTCTATTGAAACTGTTGATTTTCCTGGTGAGGTTAATACTCTTTTTGTTAAAGAGAATGATCTGCCTGGGAAAACGGATCAAGTTAGTATGTCGGACGGCATGTATAGAGTTTTGGCATTATTAATTCATATTAATTATGCGGAGTTTTCCACTTCTGCTCGTTGTATTCTGATTGATGATATTGGGGAAGGTTTGGACTTTGAAAGATCGCGCCGCCTAGTAACCTTGTTACGGAGTAAGTCTCAGAAATATGGATTCCAAATGCTTTTGTCCACTAATGATAAGTTTGTTATGAATGAGGTTCCCCTTGAAGAATGGGCTATAGTTGATCGTAATAAAAACGTGGTTGAAATCAAGAACTACCAGAATGCGAAAGATATTTTCGAAAGATTTAGGTTTACTGGCTTAAGTAACTTTTCTTTCCTAGAGTTTGATTTTTTGCATACCTCAGAGAAATCCACTTAATGAAAAAATTGGCTATTTTCGTAGAAGGGTATACTGAACTCCGGTTTATAGAAAATTTGGTATGTTCTATAGCTGGGAAATCCAATGTTTTATTTGATAAAAGGGAGATAGTTGGTGGGGCAAGTATGCCACGAAAGATTTTAATGTTAGAGAATATAGCTATTCCGACGAATGAGAAGTATTATGTTCTAATAGTTGATTGCCATGGTGATAGCCAAGTTAAATCACGGATTCTTGAAGAGCATGAAGGGCTGACTAGAGCGGGGTACTCTAAGATTATTGCTGTTAGAGATGTTCGTCCTGCGTACGCTGTAAGTGAAATCCCGAGTATAGAGCAAAATTTCCCTAAGTATATTAAAACGGCACTGATACCTGTTGAACTGATTTTGTCAGTTATGGAGATTGAAGCTTGGTTTATAGCCGAGCAAGGTCATTACTCTAAGATACATGTAGGACTAACACTGGATCAAATTAGAAATGCAATAGGAATTGATATAACTAATATTGATTCGTCAACCGTGGCAGAGCCAGCGCAAATGTTGAACAATATTTATTCTTCTGTAGGAGAAGTGTACAATAAAAGCCTTGCTTATAGAACCGTGGATGCACTGGATTACGAGAATATTTATTTAAGTTTAACAGAGCAAATTCCATATTTAAAAAAATTAGTTCAGTCAATAGATAATTTTTTGTCTTAATTTTCGACATTAAAAGTAATAATAAACGCTGACTGAGTGATATCAAGTCAATCGTTTCTGTCAATAGCAACTTTGTATTTTTTTCTAAAACAGGCTTAAGTTTTTAGAGAAAGACTCTGCATTTGAGAATGGATATGTTCGACAATGCGTTTAGCCGTATCAAGCGCAGTCAATAAATATGTTTTGTCAAAATTTGTAAGTTTCTCACCGTCCTTTGTTTCTCCATTCCTATGAACACAGTCATGCCGTAGAAGAGCATATTGTCTTAAGATATCAAGATCACTATCAGTGGGGGTCAATGAGATATTAGACCTGTTGCAAAAGTAGCCTAAATTTTCAGAGGACGCGGTATTGGCGGCATTTCATGGATTGGAACCCTTTAGAACCCCGCGATGATATTGGCGATGCCTGCGGCGATGGCAAATTTTGCAGCATGGGTAATCCCCCCTGCAATTAAAGGTGTTTAGAAGTAGAAAATTCTCGTAAAGAAGGAAGAGGAGAATTTCTATGAAGAAGAGCCGATTTAGCGAACATCAGATCATGCAGATATTGAAGCAGGCGGAGGGAGGGGTTCCTG
>JBPXJO010000034.1:0-233548 GCA_051715325.1 Alphaproteobacteria bacterium
ATATAGTCACTTGAGATAATAATCGGACGATTTGATGATATTGATGATGGGGTCATTTGGTTTGGATTGACGGATTTTTTTGAGAGTGCCAAAAGCCTTTTCGATGGGATTAAAGTCTGGAGAATACGGCGGTAACGGCAAGAAAAAATGTCCTGCGTTTTTCAGACATTCAAAAATCTCTACCTTTTTATGAAAGGCTGCATTGTCCATCACAATGATGCTGGGTTTATCAAGTGTGGGAAGAAGTTTTCCCGTGAGCCACTCCATAAATTTCTGAGCATTACAACTGCCTTCGAAGGTTTCAGGAGCCAGCCACTTTTTTCGTCTCCACGCCATGATAAGATTTGTACTTTTGCGGTTATTGCCTGAAACATCGCCATAGACTTTCTTCCCGCGTTTTGTCCAGGCCTCCATGCGATACGCGTGTTTTTTGAACCCGCTCTCATCAACATACACAATGTTCTCGGAACCGTAGGTTGGGATAAGTTCCCTCAGGCGTTTCAGATACGTCATCCTTTTCATAGTACAGCGCTCAGAAAATCTACGCGCTTTTTTTTACGATCTGCATCTGACGTAAGTGGTAACTGATCGCACTTGGATCGACCCCAAAATATTCCGCTCGTTCTCGTAAAAATAAATCAGGGTATTTGTTGACATGCGCTTCCAACGCCGCACGGTCAATCTTCCGCTTCCGCGTCTTGACAGGTCGTGGAGACAAATCATCTCCCCGCTTTAACCATTCATATATCGTGTTCGGTGAAACCTTGAACAGACGAGCAGCCTCGCGCTTGCCCATTCCATCTTTTATTAAGCCAAGAACCTTGGCCCTTAATGATACTCCGTATGTCATCCCTCATTCTATCACGTCCGATTATTATCTCAGGTGGCTATATATCGAAAAATAATAGGCGCCTCACTGCAACAAAATTCAAAAGCCGGACTATTTTAGTCCGGCTTTTTGCGCTGCAAGATGTAATACCGGAAAAAATCTGACATCATCAGCATCAATGACAACAAGAATCAAAACAGGGACAGCACACAGATCAAGACCGGGACACGCCCGCAACTCCTTCGGGCTGAGTGCAAACGCCGATAATGTCATCCAGCTTCACCCCGAAACGCCGACCTTTGCTATTGGCCTGATGGGCGGTGGTTCTTGGGGAGCCTTCTCCGCCGGAGTTCTCGAAGAAATTCTGGACGACATCGAACAGATCGGCGACATCAAGATTGTATCCGGCACCAGCGCCGGAGCCGGAAATGCCGCCATGGTCGCGAGCGGCCTCAATGACGGCGGCAGCGCTGTCGCCAAAGAACGCCTGCGCAACTTCTGGGGCCGTGTAAAATCGATTGGCGGATATATCGGCTATCCGCGCGGACTGGACTTCATGCTTCCGGCATCCGAACGTTGGCCAAACGTCCCCTCCCACATCATCAATCTGATGGGCGCCTTCAAAGCTGCCAACCCGTTCTTCAGCACCGGAACCACCCATATGATATCGAACATTGCCGATGCGGTGGTTCCCGACTGGACATCCGTTCAAAGCGGGCCGGTCAAATGCGTCGTCAATACCGTGCGCCAACATCTCCTCAGTAAAGAACGCGAACATATTCTTCTGTCCGGCAAAGACCTGACCCCCGATGGCATTGGTGCATCGGCAGCACTCAAAGAGCTAGGAATGCACCAGATACATGATCGCGGCCGTTTGGATGATCTACAATACGCCTATCTCGATGGCGGCTACGCCCAAAACCCGCCGCTAGAACCGCTCCTCGCCGAACAGCCAAGCGACATCATTCTTATTATTCTACATGACGCCAATCAGGAATCGAACCCGCAAGAAGTGCCTCATGACCCACGGGATAAAATCTACCGTGATGAGATTCACACGGATGTTGCTACCCTATCGTTGGCAGATTCCAATCTGACGCGCATTCACACAATCGAAATCGAAGTCGCAAACGGCAAAATCAATGGCTGGGAAATGAATGACCGAAGCAAGCTGAATGCTTCCGCCGAATTTATTGACGCCCTCTATAAAGCCGGTCGCGAAGCCGGTCGCAAATGGCTGGCTGAAAACGCCGATCAACTCGGTATTGAATCAACCTATCGCCCGCATAAACGCGTAGTTCAAAACCTGATCGCTCAAGGGATGTACTATTAACCCTAAGAAGCCCTCAAGGCTCGGCCGATCCATTCACGAGATTTAAGAAGAAACCTATCGACAGGATGATGTGCATAGTAAGCCTCCGCTACCGTGCTCACTGGAATAACATCGCGTGACAAAAGAGAATACCCCCCGGTCGCCAGACGTTCTTTCAGGAAAGGATGGATGCCCGCCCGTTCTTCATCACGATTAAAAGCCACATAAACGATATCCTTGGCCTCCGAAAATTGGCCATTGGAATGGAGACAAAACTCGACCCTCAGGAAATTTCTGGCACCACTTTCTATTGCGCGGCCAAAAGCTTCAACCATCTTCCCCGAAAGCACACTCTTAATTTCCCAATCTTTTAAGAAGATATATTCCATATTCCAATCTCACTTCCGCACCACAATAAAGAGAATTATTGCCATATTCAAATAAATACAATCTTTTAGCTTGATATTTACCAAATCAGGCCCACAATGCTCCTATGGTTGATTTCTCTACCATTTCTCCGCATCTGAATGTCCGCATTTCGCCTAAAGCCAAACGGCTGGCATTGCGGCTGGATGCGCACGCCGGATGCATCAATCTGGTCATCCCCGAGCGTGCCAGCCTCAAAAAGGCTTATGAATTTGCCGAACTTAATCAGAAATGGATCGAGAACAAGATAAGCGCCCTGCCGCTTCCGGTTCCGTTTGCCGATGGACAAATCATTCCCCTCTTGGGCAAGCCGCACGAAATCCGGATTACAAAGTCCGCAAAAAAATATACTGAAATCAAAATTTTAAACGGCATTGTGGAAGTTAGCACACAACTTGAAAGTCCGGCCACCCGTATCCAGCGCTTCTTGCGCAGCCACGCCGAAATTGAATTACGAAAATTGGCGGACGAAAAAGCGTCCCGCCTCAACCGCAAACTAAGCGCGTTCTGCATTCGCGACATGAAATCACGTTGGGGAAGCTGCTCGACCGATGGCCGCATGACGTTGTCATGGCGGTTGATTTTCGCCCCACTCGACGCCATTGATTATGTCATATCACACGAAGCCGCCCACTTGGTGCACGCCAACCACGGCAAACGCTTCTGGGCTCTTTGTGAAGAGTTATCCACAGACTATTCCACAGGCAAAGAATGGATGCGCCTCAACGGCGTTAATCTGGGACGCTACGGAAAGTCACTGGTAGCGTCTCCAGAAAATCCTGAAGAATAATTTGGGCCGCCATTTTATCCACAATCTTGTCCCGTTTGGCCCGTGAGTAATCCACAGCCTCGATCATAAAGCTTTCGGCCCGCTTGGTTGAAAACCGCTCGTCATAAAAGACCACCGGAACATCCGGCAAATGCTTGAGCAGTTCAAGCATGACATCCCGCACCGCCTGACAGCGCGGTCCGGGCGTCCCGTCCGCCGCAAGCGGCCAACCGACCACCAGCCCTTCAGAGCCGTAATCCACCATCATTTTGTGGAGTTGCTGGGCATCTTGGGCGATCTTCTTGCGGGAAATAACCGATAGCGGCGTAGCAATTCCGCCCATCATCGAACCAAAAGCAACCCCGATGGTCTTGGTGCCGATATCGAGCGCCAAAAGCCGTGACGTGCGGCCAAGCCGCTCCAAAAATTCATCCCGTGATACGAGTGCCATTATCCTTGCAGCCTGCGCCTTACAATGCTAAGCCTTTGAACTATATAAATCCGATATACACCAATTAATATTGTGAGAGTGTCCGTATGTCCATTGATAAATCCACCGTTGCAAAAATAGCCAGTCTGGCCCGCATCAAAGTCACCGAAGACGATCTGAATTATTACGCCCCCCAGCTCCAGAATATTCTGGCGTGGGCCGAGCAGCTTCAGGAAGTGGACACCAACGGGGTCGAGCCTTTGGCCAACGTCTCCGAAATCGCCCTCACCTTGCGTGAAGACCGCATCACGGACGGAGCTATCGCCAACGATGTTCTGGCGAACGCCCCTGAGACCGTTGAAGGTTTCTACGTTGTTACAAAAATTGTCGAATAAAACGGAATAACACTATGAGCAACAATCTGATTTCCCTGACCATCACCGAAGCGTTGGATGGCCTTAAATCCAAAAAATTCTCGGCAACCGAATTGGTTGACGCCAACATCAAGCAGATGGAATCGAACCGCGATCTCAACGCGTTCATCACCGAAACGGCGGACAGCGCACGCGCTCAAGCTAAAGACAGTGACGCCCGAATCGCACGCGGCGAAATGCGCCCGCTCGAAGGCATCCCGATTGCGATGAAGGACCTCTTCTGCACCAAAGGCGTCAAAACCACGGCGGCCAGCAATATCCTCGGCAATTTTGTGCCGCCTTATGAATCAACCGTGTCGCAAAAACTGATCGACGCCGGAACGATTTCGATCGGTAAAACCAACCTCGACGAATTCGCGATGGGCGGATCGAACACGACGAGCTTTTATGGCCCCGTAGTCAATCCATGGAAAAACAAAAACCATCCGGACAAGAAACTTGTTCCGGGCGGCTCCTCGGGCGGATCGGCGGCAGCTGTAGCTGCCGGCATGGGAATGGCGGCAACAGGAACCGATACCGGCGGATCAACCCGCCAGCCCGGAAGCTTCTGCGGAATCGTTGGCGTAAAACCAACCTATGGCCGCTGCTCGCGCTGGGGCATTATCGCCTTTGCCTCTTCGCTCGATCAGGCTGGAGCCTTCGCGCGCTCGGTCGAAGATTCGGCCCTGATGCTCGCTGCCATGTCCGGTCACGACGCCAAAGATTCAACCTCGGCCCGTAAAGATGTTCCTGATTTCGCTGCCTTGCTGAAACAGGACATCAAAGGTCTTCGCATCGGTATCCCGAAAGAGTACCGCGTCGAAGGAATGCCGCAAGAAATCATCGACATCTGGGATAAAGGCGCAGCGATGCTGAAAGATGCTGGCGCCACCATCGTCGATATTTCCCTGCCGCACACCAAATACGCTGTGCCGACTTATTACATTGTCGCTCCGGCCGAAGCATCCTCGAACCTTGCCCGTTACGACGGCGTGCGCTACGGCCTCCGCGCCGAAGGCAAAGACCTTCAAGAAACGTACGAACTGACCCGCGCCCAAGGTTTTGGCGCCGAAGTCAAACGCCGTATCATGATCGGAACCTACTGCCTCTCCGCCGGATACTACGACGCCTACTACACCAAAGCGCAGAAAATCCGCCGCTTGATTTCAAGCGACTTCGCTGCCGCTTTCGAGAAATGCGATGCGATCCTGACCCCGACCGCACCGTCAGCCGCTTTTGCGATTGGCGAAAATTCGGATGACCCGATCAAAATGTATTTGGGTGACGTGTTCACAATTCCGGCATCACTCGCAGGCCTTCCTGGAATTTCGGTTCCGGCCGGTCTCGATCAGGACGGACTGCCGCTTGGTCTTCAGATCATTGGCCGTGCATGGGACGAAGTCACCATGTTCCGCACCGCCCATGCTTTGGAACGGGCTGTAGCCTTTTCGGCTATTCCGGAGCTCATGAAAAACGCCGCTTAATGTGAGGAGATAATCATTATGAAGACCTTGTCTTTATCGTGGTCCAAAAGAATAGTCGCCGTCTGCGCCGCTATAATCGTTATCGGCGCTCTCCCTCACAGCGCCCAAGCGACGTCGGTTTTTGACCTGTCCAAGCGCAAGCAAGTGGCATCAACCATCATGCCGGTTTTGCCGCCGGAACAATTGATCGCCGGAATTCAGGGGACGATATCCCGTGAAACCGCCAATCATCTGAGCGATCGCTGCCTATCAAGAATCCCGAACCGTTTCACATCGGAAGCCCTTCAATATTATTGCGCCTGCACGTCCGCCGCGACGATGGGCACGATGAAGATGTCGGAACTCTATGAGCTTCAGGATAAAAAGAGCTGGAAAGTCGGAAATAAATCATTCGAAAAATATATCACGAATGTTGTATCGCCATGTATTGATGTGCCGATTGAAGATATGGAATATGAGTCTTGTATTCTTTACCGCGGCAATGACTGGCGGGTTAAAAACTTCCCGCAATACTGCCAATGCGTCAGCCGCGCCGTTCGTGGTCACGTCAAGGAATTGGGGACATCGGAAATCATGACGGAATGGGGTCGCCCAGGCGTTGTGTATGACACGCCGCTCGACGCCTTGTGGGAAAACCCCACTTATAACCAATATAAGAACCAGTTCCGCACCCAATGCATCGGCAACTCAATGGCTAAAAGCCCGTACGACACCAACCGGTAGGAGACAGATATGAGAAATTCGCACAAACTGCTTCTCACTCTCCTACTCTGCGGCCTTGGAGCCACAGGAAGCGCACAAGCGGCCCCGAAGGGGACTCCGCTGACCAACGAAATGGTCACAAAATATTACAGCCAATGTCTGGTGGCTTCTGAAAAAGAAGGCACCATGACCGAACAATCCAGCAAGTCCTATTGCGCCTGCACCGCCGGACAAATGAAAAACTGGATTTCACAGGACGACATCAAGGCCATGAGTGGGCAGGACCAAGCTGCGCGCGACGTCATCAACAAAGTGCTCGTCAATGTCAACGCCCCCTGCACTCGCTTCCCAATTCACGATCTGGTGTTCAAGGAATGCCGAAGCAAGAACATGGCCCAAAGCACCTGCGAATGTCTCTCGAGCGGCATCAGCACCTATCTGGAAAGCCAATCGGAAGCTTTGATGGGTAAAATTCTGGCTGCCAATCCGAATGCCGTGAATCCGCTGGGCGAAATTATGAATTCAGCCGAGTACCAGCAGCAGGAAAAAGCCATCGCGATGAGCTGCATCTCCAAAGGCCGCTAACCAACAACGACACAAAGAATTTGAAAATAAGAGGAATAATATGACTGCAATTATCAAAGGAAACACAGGCGATTGGGAAATCATCATCGGGATGGAAGTCCACGCACAGGTGATTGCCCACTCCAAACTGTTCTCGGGGGCGGCCACCGAATTCGGAGCAGCACCAAACTCGCAAGTTTCTCTCGTGGATGCAGCGATGCCCGGTATGCTTCCGGTCTTGAATGGCCACTGCGTCGAGCAAGCGGTCCGTACCGGCCTTGGGCTTAACGCGCAGGTCAATCTCCATTCGGTGTTCGAGCGGAAAAACTATTTCTATCCGGACCTGCCGCAAGGCTATCAGATATCCCAATTCCTGCACCCGATCATCGGCAAAGGCGAAATCGAGATTGATTTGCCAAACGGCACCACCAAAGCCATCGGCATCACCCGCCTCCACCTTGAACAGGACGCCGGAAAATCGATCCACGACCAACATCCGACCAAAAGTTACGTTGACCTCAACCGCTCCGGTTGCGCCCTCATGGAAATCGTCTCGGAACCGGATTTGCGCGGGCCGGAAGAAGCCGCAGCGTACCTCACCAAACTGCGCATGATCCTCCGTTATCTCGAAACCTGTGACGGCAACCTCGAAGAAGGCTCGATGCGCGCCGACGTCAACGTCTCCGTTCGCAAAGCGGGTGACCCGCTTGGCACGCGCTGCGAGATCAAGAACGTCAACTCGATCAAAGCCGTTCAAATGGCCATCGAATACGAAGCCGCCCGTCAGGTCGAAGTCATCGAAGCCGGTGGAAAAATCAAACAGGAAACCCGTTTGTGGGATCCGGCCAAAGGCGAAACCCGCTCGATGCGCTCCAAAGAAGAAGCGCACGACTACCGCTATTTCCCTGATCCGGACTTGCTTCCGCTAGTGATCGAGCAAAGCCTCGTCGACAGCATCAAGACCACGCTGCCTGAGCTTCCTGACCAGAAAAAACACCGCTTCATGCAAAAATACGGTCTGGGCGCTTATGACTCGTCGGTTCTGATTATGGAGCGCGCCCGCGCTGACTATTACGAAACCGCAGCCAACGGCAACGACGCCAAAATTACCGCCAACTGGGTCATCAACGAACTTTTGGGCGGCCTCAACAAAGACGGTAAAACCTTGGCCGAAAGCCCGGTCACCGCAGCCCAGCTCGGCGAACTGGTGGGATTGATCTCGAACCAGACCATCTCGGGAAAAATTGCCAAGGATGTCTTTGCCGAAATGATGGCCAGCGGAAAATCCCCCGCTGCGATTGTTGAAGAGAAAGGCTTGAAGCAAGTCACCGACACCGGAGCGATTGAAAAAATCGTCGATGAAGTGATCGCCGAAAATCCGGATAACGTCGCCGCATACCGCAGCGGCAAGGACAAGCTCTTCGGCTTCTTTGTCGGTCAGGTCATGAAAAAATCCGGCGGCAAAGCCAATCCGGACATGGTCAACGACCTGCTGAAACAAAAACTCTCATAAGATATGGCTTGCGACAAGCCACCTATCACAACCGCGGACGGTCTTACGATCGTCCGCGGTGATCTTATTCAAGGCGGGACAAAAAAACTGGCCCTACTCGACTACCTCCCTAAACGCGGGCAACGCCACTTTGCCTATGCCGGAACCGTTTTCGGCTCGGGAGGCTGGGCCTTGGCTGAAGCCTGCGCCGAACTGGGCTATGCCAGCACCCTCTTTATCGCCAGGAACGATTTGAAACCGCACTGGTTAGACCGGATCGCAGCGCTCGGCAGCACACTCATCTGGTGTGACCCGAAACCCGTCGATCACATTCATATGGACATCTCTAATCAATCGGCCCCCATCGACAACTTGCCCCTCGGTTACGATGATCCCGAATTTATCATGAGCCTTTCGGCGGTTATCAGTGCCGCCCTGAAAAACCAGAGCGTTACCGATCTCTGGCTTCCGGCCCTCAGCGGCGTACTGGCACGCGCTGCAGCTTTAGCTCTCCCCGAAACACAAATCCACGCCGTCAGTGCAGTAAAACACACCGGAGATTGCGGACGGGCCACGCTCTATTTTGCACCCGAGAAATTCCATCAACCCGCCAGAATGCCACCGCCCTACCCGTCATGCCCTTTCAGCGATGCCAAGGTCTGGCAATTCGCCCGCGAACAGAAAAAGGCTGGCGTCCTGATCTGGAACACCAGCCTTTAGAATAAAAACCTACGGAAAGACTAAAGCGCCGACACCACGGCGGTAAAGTCACGGGCCATACGGCGCAGTTCATCGAGCTGAACATTCAGATGCTCGATCGACTCGGAGATATCAATCGCGGCCCCTTCGGTTCGCTTGGCAGAATCCGACACCGAGAGAATATTACTGCTCACAAGGCTGCTGCCTTCGTTCGCGTGTTCGATATTCACGGTAATCTCGTCAGTTGCCTGCCTCTGCTCGGAAATCGCTGTTGCCACCGCGTGGGAAATTTCATTCAAGCGATTGATCGTCTCGGCGATCGACTCGATACTGCCAACCGCCAGATCCGTCGCCGACTGCACATCGCCGATCTGGTTACCGATATTTTCGGTCGCCGCCGCTGTCTGCGCCGCCAGATTTTTAACCTCGTTCGCTACAACCGCAAACCCTTTACCGGCATCTCCGGCGCGTGCCGCCTCGATTGTAGCGTTAAGCGCAAGAAGGTTGGTCTGGTTGGCAATCTGGTTAATCAGGTTAACCACTTCACCGATTTTCTTCGGCGCTTCAGACAGTTTTATAATCTGCTGGTTGGCATGATCGGTCCGGCTGACCGCTTGTCCGGTAACGGAACTGACTTCATCCATCTGGCGCGAGATTTCAACAATCGAACTCGACAAACGGTGGGTCGACGCCGCAACCGATTTGACACTGCTGGTCGCCTGCTGCGAAGCGCTGGCCACAACTATCGAACGTTTAGACGTATCCTCGGAAATAATCCGCAGCTGATCGGATGCTGAATTGAGCTTAGACGTATCGCGGCTAATACATTCAATCGTATCGACGATCTGTTGGTCCAGCATATGCGCGACCCCGCCGACAATCCCGCGAATATTCTTCAGCAAGTACAAATTGATCGCAATTAAAACAAAGACAATAAATCCGTATTGGATCAGATAACTCAGCAGAACGCTGTTCACCCGTTCTTTAACGTCCTGAATGTAAATACCGGTTCCGACGATCCATCCCCATTTGGAAAATTTCTTCACATAGGACAGTTTATCGATCGGCTCGCCTTTTGGGTTATTGGCGGGAGGCCATTGATACGCGACGAAACCGCCAGCTGGATTAACATCGGTGAGCTTCACAAATTCGACATAGAGAGTTTTTCCGTTTGGGTCTTTGTAATCGGTAACATCCTTGCCTTCCAGCTCGCGGCGCATCGGGTGCATGATCACGCGCGGCGTGGTATCATTAACCCAGTAATACCCATCACCGTTATAGCGCATCTTCCTGAGCTCTTCGAGCACATTACGCTTGGCCTCATCCACGGGGATAACTCCACCGCCATCCACCGAACTGTTATAATGATACTCGATAATGCTATAAGCGAGATCAACAAGGCTTTTCGTTTGATCTTCTCGGCTGCCCATGATTTCAGAGCGGATATTCCCGATCACCAGAACGCCGACGGCGCAAAAAAGGGCGACACTGGCAAACAAGGCCAGAAACAATTTATGGGCAATCGTCAATTTGGACACGTGCATGCTGATACCTGACACATATAAGAGGGTGAACACAGCAACGCAGGATAGTATAATCGATAAATCAACTATCCTCGCATCATACTAAAAGAGCGTTAAAATATATAGACCCCCAAAAGAGCTATCGGCATGATTTTATTCGGTATTATGACCAAACAGGTGAGCGTCGCCCCTGAAAGTTTCCTATAAAAAACATGGACCAAGCCGAATTTTGCATTGATTTTTCGAGGGTTTATCCGTAAAAAGACCTACGCCGCGCAAGCGGACATGGACTGGAACGGTGGCCGAGAGGCTTAAGGCAGCAGTTTGCTAAACTGCCATACGGTTGGAAACTCCGTATCGAGGGTTCGAATCCCTCCCGTTCCGCCATATATAAGCCCCCGCCCAGCGGGGGTTTTTATATGGAGAAATGGGATCGGTGAACGAAGACTGGTTCGACAAAACGCGCAATAAGCGTTTTGGTGCCCGAAGCCCTGCCTAGGGCGAACTGGCATCCCGAGCCTGCGAGGGATGAAATGCGCCCCGCGCCATTTTCACAATCCCTCCCGTTCCGCCATATACAAGCCCCGCCCGGCTCAGGTCATCTATATTCGATTCCATCTAGGAAAGTATGTTCTGACATAATATACGTTCATATTACGCAAGCCTCTTAACCGATAGGGTTAACGGGGATATTAAAACAATCATCGGCCTTGGAAAAAAATGCTAAAGAGATTCGCGGACGTAATTTTCTACACATCGTTGATAACATCAATCTTGATTACCCTTGGCGGAATAATCTCACTAGAATGGGAGGTCTTTTTTGCGTGTTTAATAGCATCTATAGTACTGACAGGAATAGGGTGGTGTGTTCGATATATTTTGACAGGCGAAAGAAACCTGCATCCAACAATTCAAAATGCGATCATTGGTCGAACCGCTGGCGTATTTAAAAAGTTGGAACCAACAATCACCTCGACAATCCACCAAATAACATCTGCAGATATTTGGGAAGAAAATTCAAATCACCCATGGCGTAGATATTTCGCTAGGGTCTACACTCACAGATAGATATGTGATTCAATAGGATGATTCGTGAGGAGGGATCATCTTATGGGGCGGTATTTTTATCTGTCGGATACGCAATGGGAAGCTATAAAACCACATTTGCCACCGGACTGGGGACGTAAGCGTCGTAACGATGACCGTCTTGTCATCAGCGGCATCATTCATGTCCTGCAATCAGGATGCCGATGGAAAGATGCTCCCTCCGAGTACGGTTGCTATACAACCCTTTATAACCGCTATAACCGATGGTCCGCACGCGGCATCTGGCAATATCTGTTTCGTGAGATTGTCGGTACTTTGTCGGATGAAGCTGATCTCACTGCTTTGGACAGCACCCATGTGAAAGCTCACCGCTGTGCCGGAGGAGGAAAAGGGGGGCTGCTGCGCAAGCGATCGGCATAAGCCGTGGCGGGAGAAATACCAAAGTTCATGCCCTGAGCGATACAAAATGCAGACCTGTTGCCTTGTATCTCACTCAAGGTCAAACAGCCGACATCATGGAAAAAGCCGACCGTAGAGCTGTGGTTCCGTGCAATCCCGAATGGTCGGACATCGGCTCGTGGGAAAGCCTCTGGGACATCCGCCCGAAAGACGAGTTTGGAAACAGCCTTGACCGCAACACCGTTGCTGTCGGCACCACCAATTCACTGGTGATCGGATCGGGCAAACGCCTGATCACCACTGTCGGCCTCGATCATATCGCCGTGATTGAAACCGGCGATGCCATTCTGGTGCTCGATTTGCGGAAATCGCAAGACATCAAAACCCTCGTCGAAATGCTCCAGAAAAGCGACCGCAAAGACCTCTTGGATCACTTTGTCGCGGATAAATAACGCCGCCTTCGATTGGTATTCTTCCCCGCAAGGTCTATAGTCAAAATAGATCGAACAGATAAAAGGAAGGAACCAAAAATGATTACCTATGTCAGTGGCGATATTCTCCTCACCGAAGCGCAAGCTATAGCCCACGGCGTTGCTCCGGACGATCATTTCAATCAAGGCCTCGCGCTCGCTCTTCGCGATCAATACCCGTCAATGGCCAAGGATTTCCGCAGCTGGTGTCACCAGACCAATCCGAAATCGGGCGGGGCATGGCTCTGGGCCACGCAAGGCCGCGTCATCATCAATCTGATGACTCAGGAAAAAGCCCACGACCACAACGCCCATCCGGGTCAGGCCAGCACACACAACATCGACCACGCCCTTAAAGAACTGGTCAAACTGGTTGAAAAAGAAAAAATCACCTCGATTGCACTGCCGCGTCTCGCTTCAGGTGTCGGCGGTATGGCATGGGACGATGTGAAACCGCACATCGAGAAATATCTGGGCGAACTTCCGATTCCGGTGATCGTCTATGAAACCTACGTCAAAGGCCAGAAAGCCGCGGAAAAAATCGCCAAAGCAGCCTAAGCCCAATCAATCGGCGTGTATCCGTTGGCGCTCAAATAGTCGTTGGCTTTTTTGAAATGTCCGCATCCTAAAAAGCCGCGATGCGCCGAGAGCGGTGACGGGTGCGGCGCACTTAAAACAAGATGTTTGGCGCGGTCAATGATCGCGCCTTTCTTTTGCGCATAAGCACCCCACAGCAAAAACACGACGTGCTCGCGCCGCTCGTTGATCGCGCGGACAATCGCATCGGTAAACTCTTCCCATCCTTTATTCTGGTGGGAACCGGCCTGCGCCTGACGCACCGTGAGTGTGGCATTAAGAAGCAAAACTCCCTGCGCCGCCCAGCGGGTCAGATCGCCCGAACGCGGAATAGCCCCGCCATATTCAGCGACAATTTCCTTATAGATATTGAGAAGACTAGGCGGCAAAGCCACCCCCTCCCGCACCGAAAATGAAAGGCCATGCGCCTGCCCCGGCCCGTGATACGGGTCTTGCCCGAGAATAACGACACGCACCTTGTCGAAATTGGTGGTATTGAGGGCATTGAAAATCTCGTCCCCGCGCGGGAAAACCACCTGCCCCGCCTGCTTTTCAGCGCTCAGGAACGCCTTCAAATTCTGCATATACGGCTTGTCGAACTCGGTTCCCACCTCATTCATCCAGCTTTCGTCCAGTTTGACCGCTGCATTCGTCATAAATCCACCTTTTCCGTGTTGCCCGCCCACCTTAACCCATGCTAAATATTGATATCACTTAAATTTTTAATTCTAACAGGAGTTTTTCACATGCGCGTGGTGCTGCCCGACGGGTCTTTCAAAGAGTTTGAGACAGAAGTTAACGGTCTCGAGGTCGCGAAGACTATCAGCACCAGCCTGTCGAAAGCGGCGGTCGCCATTCGCGTCAACGGCGAACTGAAAGACCTGAGCGATATGGTTCCCGATAACGCCAATGTCGCCATCCTGACGTCGAACGATGATGACGGCCTCGACATCATGCGCCACACGATTGCGGCGCAGGTGCTTGCCCGTGCGATCAAAAACCTGTACCCGTCCGCCCGCCTCGCCATCGGCCCGACCATTAAAGACGGCTTCTATTACGACATCGCCTTTGAAGCGCCGATCTCGACCGACGATCTCGAAAAGATCGAAAAAGAGATGCACCGGATCATCAAAGAAGGTCACAAGATCGAAAAGAAAGTCTATTCCCGTGCGGACGCCATCGCCCTCTTCAAAGAGCGCGGCGAAGACTACAAAATGAAGATCATCGAAGACACCCCGAATTCCGATGCCTTCCAGATTTATCATCAAGGCGAAACCTCGTTCATTGACCTCTGCCGTGGTCCGCACTTGCCGTCTTTGGGTAAAATCGGCGCTTTCAAACTGACCAAAGTCGCCGGAGCCTATTGGCGCGGCAACAGCCAGAACGAAATGCTGACCCGTATTTACGGTACAGCATGGCGCACACAGGAAGAGCTTGACCGCTACCTCAAACAAATCGAAGAAGCCGAAAAACGCGATCACCGCAAACTCGGCCGCGAGATGGATCTTTTCCACCTTCAGGAAGAAGCCCAAGGCTCGGTCTTCTGGCACCCGCACGGCTTTACGATCTACAACCAGCTCGAGCGCTACATCCGCGAGAAAATTTACGCCGACGGCTACGTCGAAGTCAAAACCCCGCAGCTGATGCACTCGAAATTCTGGGAAGCGTCAGGCCACTGGGACAAATACCGCGAGAATATGTTTGTTGTGCCGGACGTTGTGCCAAACATCGAACTCGATGGCCCTGTCTTCAAAGAAGAACCGAAAGAGTTCATGGCATTGAAACCCATGAACTGCCCGGCGCACGTCCAGATTTTCAAACAGGGAATCAAAAGCTATCGCGACCTGCCGATCCGCATGGCCGAGATGGGCTGCTGCCACCGCAACGAAGCCCACGGCGCTCTGCACGGTCTGATGCGCGTACGCCAGATGACCCAAGACGATGCGCACATCTTCTGCCGCGAAGACCAAATCGGTGAGGAACTAGAACGTTTTGTCGCCCTGTTCAAAAATGTCTATGCCGATTTTGGATTCAACGACATTCGCGTAGTACTGGCCACAAGACCGGACAAACGCGCCGGAACCGACGAGATATGGGACCGCGCCGAAAAAGTCATGGCCGAAACTCTGAATAATCTGGGAATGGCGTTTGAATACGCCCCAGGGGAAGGTGCCTTCTATGGCCCGAAATACGAATTCCATCTGCTCGATTCCATTGGCCGCTCATGGCAATGCAGCACCTGCCAGCTCGATTTTGTCATGCCCGAACGCCTTGATGCATCTTATATGGGTGCCGACGGCCAGAAATATCGTCCGGTGATGATCCACCGCGCGGTGTTTGGCTCGTTCGAACGCTTTATCGGTATGCTGATCGAAAGCACGGCCGGCAATTTCCCGCTCTGGCTCGCTCCGGTTCAGCTCGTGATCTCGGGTGTGACCGAAGCCAATAACGACGCCGCTTCCGCCCTCACCGCAAAATTTAAAGCCGAAGGCATCCGCGCCGAGTTCGATGGGCGCAACGAGAAAATCTCGTACAAAATCCGCGAACACATGAACGCCAAAGTGACCTTTGTCGCCATCATCGGCAACAAGGAACAAGAAGACGGAACCATCACGATCCGCCGCCTTGGTGTGAACGAGCAGGAAACCTACAAGGTGGACGAATTCATCGCGATGATGAAACAGGAAATCGCCGACCGCACCCTGCCGCCAAAAGCCAAAGATGCCTGATATCGCCATCATTGGCGCTGGACCCGGCGGCCTGATGGCCGCCGAACGTCTTGGAAAACAAGGCTACAGCGTCACAATCTACGACCACAAACCGAACCCCGCGCGAAAATTCCTGATGGCGGGGCGCGGCGGCCTCAACATCACCCACTCGGAACCACTCGACGTTTTTCTGGATCGCTACGGCGAAAGCCGCCCGCGCTTGGAACCATCCATTCGCGGCTTTACACCCGACGATATGCGCGCATGGTGCGCAGGACTAGGTGAAGAAACTTTCATCGGCTCAAGTGGCCGTGTCTTCCCCAAAAGTTTTAAAGCCTCACCACTTCTGCGGGCTTGGCTCGCCCGCCTCGAAACCTTCGGCGTAAAATTTAAACCAAACCATCACTGGAATGGCTGGAACACCCAAAACCAGTTGGTCTTTACATCACCGGAAGGTGAAATGACGGTTACCGCCAATGCAACGATCCTCGCCCTTGGCGGAGCGTCATGGCCCAAACTCGGATCAAGCGGCGACTGGACAAATCTCCTCGAACAGCGCGGCATAACGATAAGCCCGTTCCGTCCGGCCAATTGTGGCTTTAAGGTGGAATGGTCAGACATCCTCAAATCCAAATCCGCAGGCGAACCCCTCAAAGCCGTCACCCTCACCCATAACGGCATCGCCCGTCAGGGCGACATTATGATCGCGGAAAATGGTTTAGAGGGCGGGCTAATCTACGCCTTCTCCAAAGACCTCCGCACCGCTATCGAGAAAAACGGTATCGCCCGTTTCACGATTGACCTCAAGCCGGATTTTGAAGAAAGCGAGATCACCCGCCGCCTCTCAAAACCCCGTGGACGCGACACCTTGAGCAATATTCTCCGCAAACAAATCGGATTACCGCCCGCCTCCATTTCCTTGCTCATGGAAGACCGCACACTCACCGCCAAAAGCGCTGCTGAACTGGCATCTCGTATCAAAGCCCTGCCGCTTTCAAGCACCGCGCCGTTTTCGTTAGAGCGCGCGATCTCGAGCGCAGGCGGAATTGTCTGGGACGAACTCGACGATAATTTCGCTCTCAAGAAAATACCGAACACCTACGCAATCGGCGAGATGATCGACTGGGAAGCTCCGACCGGCGGCTATCTGCTTCAAGCCACCATCGCCATGGGATTTGATCTTGGAAATCGTCTATTCCGCTGATGCGCGCATCTCATCAAGCTCGAGCCAACGAAGCTCCGACGCCTCGAGTTCAGCCTTCGCCGCGTCCAAACGGCTCGATGCCGTCATAAACCGCTCCGCATCCCGCGTGTAAAGATTGGCATCATCCAGCTCTACAGAAAGACGTCCAATCTCCTCCTCAAGCGCCACCATTTTATGAGGCAAATTCTCGAGCTCGTACTGAAGTTTATAGGATAATTTTTTAACCGCGACGGGGGCTACTGGCTCCGCCGCGCTACCGGATGCACCACCCGATTTTGCCGAAGATTCACTCGCCTCAACCTTTGGCGCATGCCGGATGGCACGGGCTTCGAGATAATCACTATACCCGCCGACATAACCTTCAATCACACCGTCACCTTCAAAGGCCAGAATACGCGAGACCGTCTGGTCAAGGAAATCACGGTCGTGACTGACAACAATGAGTGTTCCGTTATAGGCGCTCAAGACATCTTCGAGTACATCGAGCGTATCCATATCAAGGTCATTGGTCGGCTCGTCGAGGATAAGGAATGATTTGGGATTAGCCAGAACCTTGGCCAGCAACAAGCGGTTTTTCTGCCCGCCTGATAAGGTCGCCACCGGATGACGCGCCGACGCCGGGTCAAACAAAAAGTCTTTGAGATAACCGCAGACATGGCGGGTTTTCCCCATCACCTCGAGATAATCCCCACCCGTCGGAATGAGTGTCCGCCACAAGGAATCCTCGGGATTAAGGTCACGGCGGTTCTGGTCAAAATAGGAAAATTCGATTTCCTTGTTGCGTTTGACTTTACCGGCATCAGGCTCAAGCTCGCCAATCAGCAATTTAAGAAATGTCGATTTCCCCGATCCGTTCTTGCCGAGAATACCAATCCGGTCACCGCGCAGAATCCGCATCGAAAATCCGTCGAGAATTTTCTTGTCTTCGAAATTCTTATGCACCTTGATAAATTCAGCCACAATTTTGGACGACACGGAAACATCGGGACTATCGAGCTCGATCTTCGCCATCATCCGGAAGAACGCCGATTTATCAGCCTTCAAGCGATCTCGTTCGGCTTTCATCAGCTCCAAGCGGCGCACGTTGCGCTTCAAACGCCCGCGCACACCGCGCGATGCCCACTCCTGCTCCATCTCGAGAATTTTCTCGCGGTTTTTAAGCTCGCGCTCTTCCTGTTCAAGGAGATTGATCGACCACTCGTCGAAATAAGAGTAACCGCGCGGACACACGCGCAAACTTCCGCGATCGAGCCAGAACACTTTCTGCGAGATATTGGCAAGGAACGCGCGGTCGTGGCTCACGCATAAAAATGCCCCACGATAAGACTTAAGATACGTCTCGAGCCAGAGGATCACATCAAGATCAAGATGGTTGGTCGGCTCATCGAGCAAAAGAATATCCGGATCTTCAACCAAGGCCCGCGCCAGCGCGGCACGCCGCATCTGCCCGCCCGACAACTGATCCATCCGGTCGGAAAGTGCAATATGAAGCGGCTCGGCCACCATCTCCATCCGGTAGGTAAAGGCATCATGCTGGTTTTCGGCACTTAAGTCTTCAAGGATAAAGTCTTTCACCGTTTGCCCGGGCTTTGGGGCGACATCCTGTTGCAAATAACCGATAGTGGTTCCGTTCAGAACCCAGCGCTCTCCGGCATCGAGTTCCTTAAGTCCGCGAATGATGTTCATGAGCGTGGATTTGCCAGCGCCATTCTTGCCCACGAGGCATGTTTTATCACCTTCTAATATATGGAAGGTCAGATTTTCAAAAATAGGGGCTCCGCCGAAACCGACCAGAGCCTCCTGCACACTAAGCAAAACACGGGATACCATGGCATAGGGAGGTAGCAGATGAACGCCGGCAAGTCCAGTTTTCATGGAAGATGCCCCCAAAATTCCCATCGGCCTGTTAATTATTCTGTAACAAACTGTGTAAATCTGTCGCAGATTTTTATTTGTTTTTTTCAAAAGACAGGATTATGAGAACCCCAACTTAACGAAAATATTTTGTAAAAAGGTAATCGACATGACCCACACAAACCGCACTTTGCTGGAGGATACCCACTACCGTGGCCACAGCGAGTTCTACATGACAGCCCGCCACTCGGTTGGCGAAGACGGATCCCACACCATTAAATTTCTGGGCGACGACCCGACCGCCATCCGTAACAGCGACCTGCGCGACCAGTTTTACGAACACACCCATGTCTACTTGCCTACCCGCGGCGAATTTCAAGACCCATCCAAAAAACACCCGTCCGAAGGTCAATATCTGGTATCAGTTGGCACATTGATCTGGGCTTGGCAGCGTGACAAAAATGTTGTTATTCCGGTTCTGGAACGCAACGGCGGCGTCCCGCAAAGCGGAATGTACACCACCCCAAGCGGACTGGTCAGCACTAACCCTCTCGAAGCCATGTGGAATGAAACCAACGAAGAACTGGGCCTGATCGTCAACGGCAAAATCGCGATCGTAGAGCCGGTTGATGACGACCTTCATTTCGTTCCGAACTGGCAAGCTCACGCCGAAAGAAACAAACAAGTGAATGCCAAACGTGTTGGCGGTGCCTTGGCGGACGTATTTGCAGCCAATACCCACACCCCTGAAGCGTTCACCGTTCTCAAGGCTACCGAAGAATATTCCCCGATTCCTCTGGACACTGTAACGTTCCAAGGCATTATCGGAACACTCGCTCCGATCAAGGCCATGGTCCATGTTGATGACGCCATGCGCACCATCTCGGTAACCCGTTTGGTTCATATTAGCTTGCCGGAAGATGCCGACATTCAATTGGTTGATCCGGAATTCGCACCGGCTGACGCACGCAAAGTTGAACTCGCAACCGTCGACCAGATTATCGATACGAACCGCCCGAAAGCGATCGGTCTCAATGACTATGCAGAGCGTACTATTGCCAACTACAATCTAGTCGGAATTCATCCGTCGATGAAATAATCCGGACAAAATCTGCATTTAAAAAACAGGGCTTGAATTCAGGCCCTGTTTTTATTTGGGCGTTGGCCAGAAAAACCACACGGCCAATCCGACAACAGCCAGAAATACAACCTTGCCGATTATCAATTTGATGATAAATTTCTTATCTATATCAGCAGGTTAGCATATTTTTATCCTCAAACAAGAGTAAGGTATGACAAACCCGCATGAATTTGCTAGGGTCCCCCCCTGATATGAAGACCGACAGACACACCCCGTTTGAACCCCAGCGCCGAATTGCCGTGCTGACCGCTCAAGGTATTGCCACACAGGGAATATCGGAGGCGATGGGCTATATGTTTCCGGATGCAACATGTGTGAGGGTGCAACCAAGCCACATACGTCCCCATGCCCTTGAAAATTTCGATATATTGGTTTTACCGGGCATCATTGACGAAGACAGCCCTTATCCGGATATTCTGACGCCGCAAAAATCCGGCTTTGTCCGTCAGGCCATCGAGAACGGAATGGTTCTTATGACCTTCTGCGCCGCGACGTATTATATGCTCGATCGGATCGAATACACCAAACGGAATGGTGAAAAGAAAGAACGGAACGGCTGCGGCCTGATCTCGGGCACAGCGCGTCAAGCGTTTGCCCATGTGACCCGTATCAAACCCGGAACAACCGAGCAAGACGACTACGTACTGGCCCGCCTTCGTTTACAGGATCAATGGGACATTCATGCTCTCAACATCAATGGGCCGGAAATTGTCATTTCCGATCAGGAACGACTCTCCAGCACGCCGTTCATAACCTACGCCGCGACAGGTGGAACCGCAGCTTTACAAAAAAAAATTGGCAAAGGGCTCATACTGGCTATGGGCATCCATCCGGAACTGACGACCGACCATCCGTTACTACCGCCTCATTTCTCGCATCATGATAACGAACGCTGGGTTATCCTCGATCATATTGCCGACCGGATAAACCGCCATAAAGGCTGGAGTCGTCAAGCCCCGATCACTTCCCCGACCGCTTATAGGAATGATATGGCCTATGTCGCAGTCTGATCCGTTTGTTATCCGCCTTCGTCCGCACCATCTTTTGTGTATGCTGACCTATGTCGGCAAAGGCTACAGCGACTTGTTTGTCGAAAACTTTGACAACCTCGCAGGCCGTATGAGCAAAGCCATGGCCCAAGGCCAATGCTGGATCGAGATTATCAGCGGACCCGATGATGTCTGCGCTCCGCGCCTGTGCGATCCGTCCGACACCGCCTGCCACTGCCACGATGCGGATATCCGTGAAACCGATCGTCTGGCCTGCATCGACCTTGAAAAAATTCCGCAAATCGGACACATAACAGTTGGCCGCAAAATCCAGCTAACGCCCGAGCTGCTCAACGATCTCCGTACCCGCTTTAAAAACGACTCGGTTCGTGCTGCATGCCGGAACTGCGAATGGTTTGACCTTTGCACCGACATCGCCGCAACCGGTTTTGCCGAAGGAAAACTGAAATGACTACGAACCTGAAACCAATTCACATTATCGGCGGCGGCATGGCCGGAACCGAAGCCGCATGGCAAGCCGCCAATATGGGCGTTCCCGTAATCCTTCACGAAATGCGACCGCACACCACCACCGACGCCCACAAAAGCGATGGACTGGCCGAGCTGGTTTGCTCCAACTCCTTCCGCTCGGATGATAAAGACTACAACGCTGTCGGCCTTCTGCACGAGGAGATGCGGATGCTGAACTCTCTTCAGATGCAGGAAGCCGCCAAATGCGCAGTTCCGGCTGGCGGAGCTTTGGCGGTTGACCGCGACCAGTTCTCAAACAACATCACCAAAATCATGGACGATCATCCGCTGATTACGGTTGAGCGCGGCGAGATCGCAGGCCTTCCGCCCGAAGATTGGGACTCGGTCATTATCGCAACCGGCCCTCTGACCTCTCCTTCCCTCTCCTCGTCCGTCCGCGAGCTGTGCGGAGAAGACTCTCTTGCGTTTTTTGACGCGATAGCCCCGATTGTCTACCGCGAGTCCATCGACATGGACAAGGCGTGGTTCCAATCGCGCTATGATAAAGAAGGACCCGCCGGAACCGGAAAAGACTATATCAACTGCGCGATGGACAAAGCGCAATATTTCGCCTTTGTCGATGCGCTTCTCGCCGCCGAGAAAACCGAGTTCAAGGAATGGGAAAAAAACACGCCCTATTTCGAAGGCTGTATGCCGATTGAAGTCATGGCCTCCCGCGGGCCGGAAACCCTGCGCTATGGACCGATGAAACCGGTCGGACTCACCAATCCGCACCGCCCTGAAAAGCCCTATGCCGTTGTCCAGCTTCGTCAGGATAATTCCCTCGGCACTCTTTATAATATTGTCGGCTTCCAGACCAAGATGAAATACGCCGCACAGACCGAAGTATTCAAGACCATCCCCGGTCTCGAGAATGCCGAGTTTGCAAGATTGGGCGGTATCCACCGCAACACCTTTATCAACTCGCCGCGCGTTCTCAATAACCGCCTCCAGATGAAGGCCGCACCGCGCCTCCGCTTCGCCGGACAAATCACCGGATGCGAAGGCTATGTGGAATCGGCGGCCGTCGGTTTGATCGCCGGGCGCCTCGCAGCAAGCGAACGTTTGGGCCGCGAGATGACCATGCCGCCAGCCACAACAGCGCTGGGTGCCATCATTGCCCACATTACAGGCGGCGCCGATGACACCACCTTCCAGCCGATGAATGTGAATTTCGGATTATTTCCGGAAATCGTGACCAAAGAACGGGGCCGCGAGAAAAAGAAAGTCATGGCCGCCCGAGCGATCAGCGACCTTACCGACTGGATCAAAACGATTTAAGCCACACTTTTAGCTCTTTGAATGGAACAGGCTGGATATGAAACGGATCATATCCGGCCTTTTCAATTGTCCCGTAATAAAGATCGGCCAGTGACCGTGTCGCACGCCAATAGCGGTGGGACAAACGTCCCTCCGGACGAAGCGCACGCCCCTCCTCGCACAATGTCTTAATCGTGTTCACCATCTTTTCGCTATGAGGAACGATATCCTCGGGAAAAAGATTCGGTAAAATCTTGCGACCCGCTTTCGCATAATACGGCAACGAACGCACCAGCCCCACTATGCCGTAGTAACGCGACAACGACAGGAGAACATCGTCACTGACGTTGGCTCCCATTACAGAATTTTTTATAATCAGGAGATGCCCCTGCGCTCCATCAAGATAGGCCCACACATCTTCCATTTTGGAAAATGCCATCTCGTCAAACTCCATTGCCCGTGCATCAAGGATTCTGTCAAAAGACTCGTAACAAAGCCGCCCCCCCGGAACCTCCTGAAGCCCGACGAGAACTGGATGCCGCTCGGAATTCTGGCCCTGACAAAGGCCGGACAATTCGTCACGCCACCATTGCAAACGGATATAACCTAAAGGCGAGGTCGTAACGGTTTCGCGTATATGAGCCAATTCGGAATTAAGGTGGTCCAGCACTTCGCACATCGCGCGCTCTTCGGGCTTCGATATAAAAAGAGACAGAAAGTGGCGGTCAGGATCGTGCTGGGACAGGTTAAAGTTCATGGGGATAGTAATTTCTATACGGCGGATAATCTTTATGAAATCGTTAATGTGTCATGCTAAACTTGTGCAGCATATACAAAGTGAGTCAACCAAAATCATCACATTGGGAATCCTATGTTTAAAATATTGAATAACCTGACCATCCGCACCCGTACAACCTTGAGCGTCATGCTCTTTATTTTCACTCTGATCTTTTCGATGTATCAGGCCATCACCAGCATCGGCAGCAATATCGTTTTCGCCGAGCAAGAGAAAAAAGGAAATGCCTATCAGCGTCCTGTTGCCGAAATGCTCTATAACGCCGGAGCTCTCCGCGCCCTGACCAGCATGGCGGCAGCCGGAATTGATGTCCCGTCAAAAAGTTACGATAATGTCGTATCCACAATTGACGCCGAAATGGGCAAACTTAAAACCATCAACGATCAAATCGGGACCGATCTGCAGTTTACCGATGAAGGGCTTGCAAGTCGCGGTCGTGATAACCTTAAACTCGAAAAAGTCGAAGCCAAATGGAAAGCCTTGGCGGCATCCGGCGCCGCTATGAAGGACGAAGATATCGTCTCCTTCATTGCCGATCTTCGCGGCTTGATCGCCCACTCGGGAGACACCTCGAACCTTATTCTCGATCCGGACCTCGACAGCTACTACCTTATGGACGTGACCCTTCTGGCTTTGCCTCAAACTCTGGATCGTCTGGCCAACATCGCCTCAGTTATGATTCCGGAACTCGGAAAAGCTAGCGGGTTGAATGAAGAGCAGAAAATTGAATCCGCAGTGATGGCACGTATGCTCCGCGAAAGCGATATTGACCGCGTTGCCGCCGACATGGATACCTCATTCAAAGAAGACCCGAATTTCTATGGAACCAGCGATAGCTATAAAACCGTAGTTGGCCCTTTGCTCGACACCTATCAATCTAAAAACAAAGATATGCAAACCGCTTTGGTGGACACCTCCGCAAAAGGTACTTACTCCCAAAAAGCCTTTATCCTCGCATGGACCGATGCCCACGCCTCTGCTTACGCGATGCTGAAATCCAGCTATGATGAATTGGATAAACTTCTGGACTACCGTATTGCATCCTATGAGGCTCAACAAGACGATGTTCTGATCCAATCGGTTCTAGGCATCATCGTATCATTGGTGTTCTATATGATCGTGATCATGTCTCTGTCGCGTCCTTTGAAAGACCTGAATGGGTCTATGGATGCAATCAGCTCGGGCAATCTGGATCTCGAAATTCCGCATACGACCTCAAAATCGGAAATCGGAAAAATGGCGCGTGCTCTTGGTGTATTCAAACAAAACGCTCTGAACGTCCGCAAGCTCGAAGCCGACAAAGAGCGCGCGAAAGCCGAGAACGAACGCGAGCGCCGCGACTCGATGAACCAACTGGCCGATCTGTTTGAAAAACAAATTGGATCGATGTTGCAATCTCTTCTAGGTTCAGCCGAGAAAACCAGAGAAACCGCCGAGCATATGGCCCTACTCTCCGACCAAGTCTTGGGCGGAAGTACCGAAGTCTATGAATCGGCGAACCTGATTAACCAGAACGTCCAGACTGTGGCGGCTGCGACCGAAGAACTCTCTGCCTCATCGCAAGAAATTTCGCGTCAAGTCACCGAGGTAAGCCAGAAATCAAGCTCGGCCTACGCCGAAGCCCAGAATGCCTCGCACACAGTGGAAGAGCTGAACGCAATGACCGCATCGATCGGCGAAGTCGTCTCCGCTATTCGCGAGATTGCCGAGCAAACCAACCTCCTCGCGTTGAACGCCACTATCGAAGCGGCACGCGCCGGAGAAATGGGAAAAGGCTTTGCGGTTGTGGCCGATGAGGTTAAAAAACTGGCGGTCCAGACGTCGGCGAAAACAGACGAGATTAAAGAGCGCGTCGAGAAAATCCAAACAGCGGTCGGAAACAGTGTCTCCGCCGTATCGAGCATTATCCGCGACGTCGAGCAGATTGACCACGCAACCGCATCGGTAAGCGCCGCCGTAGAAGAGCAATATGCCGCGACCGAGGAAATCGGACGCAACGTCAACATGGTCAGTGGCGGAACCCAGCAAATGACTGGAACGATTGCCGATGTAAAAGAAAGCTCGATCACCAGCGGACAACGTGCGGCGGATGTCTTGAACGATGCCGAAACCGTGAGCAAGCAAGTCGAAGCCCTGCGCAAGCAAATCAGCGGTTTCCTCGACAGCATCCGCGAATAACCCGTTTCAACAGAATTCCAGAAAGAGCCGGGCACTCGTCCGGCTCTTTTATTTATGAGGAACACAGCATATAGGCCGTTATGGCCTTGCTTTTCGCAATGAGTCGTCTTAAGTGGAAGAGACTGATTTGACCCACCATCGATCCGGAGAATTTATTATGTCATTTACGCTTCCTGAACTCCCCTACGCCAAAGACGCGCTGGTTCCTTATATGTCTGCCGAGACATTCGAGTTTCACCATGGCAAGCACCACTTGGCCTACGTGAACAAAGCGAATGAACTGGCTGCCGGAACTCCGTTTGAGTCCATGAGCCTCGAACAAGCCGCTGTCGCTGCTAAAAAAGCAGCGAACCAGAAACTCTTCAACCAGATTGGCCAGATTTATAACCACAACCTGTTCTGGGTATCGATGGCCCCGAACGGCGGCGGTAAAAAAATGCCGGGGAATTTGGAAAAGAAAATTGCCGAAGATATCGGCGGCTATGACGCCCTGCGCGCGGCCCTGATCGACAAAGGAACCACCCAGTTCGGTTCCGGTTGGGCATGGCTGGTGCTCGATAACGTCACCGGCAAGCTCGAAGTGCTGAACTCGGCCAACGCTGAAACCCCGCTCACCGATAACAAGACCCCGCTCTTGACCTGTGACGTCTGGGAACACGCTTATTACATCGATTACCGCAACGCGCGCCCGAAATTCCTCGAGGCCTGGATCGACAACCTCGCCAACTGGGAATACGCCGCCGCCATGCTGGAAAAAGGCCCGATCACAATCACCGCCTAGACTGGCGTCTAATAACTTGCATTAATTTTCATAATTTGATAAACCGCTCCTTTAGTTCAATGGAGCGGTTTATTGTATGTACAGAACCCAGCAAGACATAGATAACGGGCTCACGGCATCTCACTTTGCCAAAACGATCCGTCGATGGGCGGCTCGGGAAAACATCGATCACTCCAAAATCGGCGATGCTCTTCTGATCGAAGTTTACAATTACATTCGCGACCATGTCCCTGTCAGAACGCATAGCCGCTCGGGAAACACCACGCTCATCATCAAGAACAGCTCCAGTGAAGCGGCATTCGCCCTACAGCTCACTCGCCTCGGCGAAGTCTGGAAGCTCAAACCGACGACCAAAAAAGATCGGGTACGGCGTCAAGGTGTACTCCAGTTCGGTGATGAAATCGGTGACGGAAACAAAACCGACATCAACGATTTGAGAGAATTTAATAGACACACCGGTGAAAAAAGCGCCGCTGAAACCGCCGAGTTGATACGCAACATGCTCTACCGGCGCCTCTGCAAATTAAAGCTTGTCCCCGACGATGCGCAAAAAAATACAAAACCCGTCGCCACAAGAATTGAAGAGCTGAAAGAGTCGCTTCTGGACGTCACACTTCGCTTGGAAAAACGTCGCCGCGCGCTGGTCGCAGGACGATTTGCAGAGCTTTTAAACCCGCACATCGTGGCCACCACCAAAGAAATCGGCTACCCCGCCTCATCCGTAGGCTATAATTGGCTGAACGCCGAAAACAACAAAACCGCGCACGAACGGCGCATGCAGATCGCCGCCCAAAGTCCGGTGATGACCCATTACTTCGTCAAAATGCCGGACATAACAAAAGCCATCGATAACGGAAGCTCTGTTCCTACGGCCTTTGCCAAAAGCCTTGGGCACACGGGTCCGTTTGTCAAATCCGCCGTAAAGTTGGCATTAAAACTCGGGAATGAAGATCTTCCGCCCAACCGGATACTGGATATTCCGGCTCTTATCCGAATTCTGTCCCATGTCAATCCGAACTGGTATCCGAAAAAGCCGCAAGACTGGGATGATCTGGACACCTGTCAGAAAACCTTTCATGATTATTTGCGCTTCACGTCAAACAGATCAAATATAAATCCCTTCCTTGAGGAAAGCGGCGGAAACTGGAAAGACTACGCCGATCTTATCCGTGCCCACGGTGACATCCGCGATATCAAAGACTGGCTAAAAGCCATGACCGAAAAACTCATCTACCCGCATTTAATCGCCACAGGCCAAGCCATATCCATGGATGCCTGCGAAAAAATCTTTTCGCCGATTACGCTCATTCAAGGGCGGAAATTTTTTGATATTCTCGCAGCCAGCCATCGTTGGCACAAAGAGATTACGACCTTCTCATCCAAGATCGCCTCCATTTCAATCAACGAGGCTGGTAAAGGTGCATTCTCGTGGCCCGCACTCAGAGAGACAATGACCGCCCCGAACGGAATAGTTATTGAGCCTCTGACCACACCGCAAGAATTGCGTGAAGAAGGAACGGCGCAAAAACACTGCGTCGATGGCTATTCTTCCAACTGCCTCTACTATAACAGCCATATCGTCAGCCTTCGGGCCGCCGGAACGGGCGAGCGTTTGGTCACGGTCGAGCTTAAAGAAGTTTGGCAAAACGCAGCGGGAAAAAAAGCAGAAAAACCGGAAGGGGTTTATGTCGCCCAGAGCCAAGGGTTCCAGCGACGCCCTCCAGAAGCCAATGAGACGGACGCCACAAACTGGTATGTCCGGTCAATCAAACCAGATTGGGATCGGGTTATCGAACATCGGGCAAAAGCCGTCGAGATGAGGAACCGCAACGAAGCGATACTTCAGATCGGATACGATTATCTTGAGCCGGATCAACGTGACAAAGCGTTCGAGATTTGCAAAACCTACTTGCCATCGGCGTCCGACCGTAATTCGTCACTGGAACACTGGCTGGAACGTATGGGAGTTGTCCGCCCTCTGCAATTGGACGGACAGGTTATACCGGTATCAATGCCGCAGCCACACGGCGGCCTTCGGCATTTAGGACATTAAACGTGCGGCACGCGGCTGGCGTGTCCATGAGATCAACAGAAAATCCGAGATCAAGATAAACAGCGCGCTTGGACGGCGGCAGAACTGAAAACTGCGCCCCCGCGCCGATCAAAAGCACATCAATGTGTCCCAGCAACCCTTCAAATTGCGGATCACGCGATCCAATCGCGGGATTGCTCCACGACGAGACGCTTTTCGGCAAAACCAGAATCGCGCCGGAATAAAGTTGACCGTTGACCTTGAATTGACCGCCCGTATAGGACTGGATCATTTTCTGGTCAGCGGCCATCAATGGGGTAATATCAACCATCCTAGGCGGTCACTCCGCTGGAAGGATTTTCGGCTTCTTCGCCATCCTTGTGCGACTGGTCCGGGAACGGGAAGTACATCAGCGCGGTCGAAGCGACATAAATCGACGAGAACGTTCCGATCACAATCCCGAAAATCATCGCATTCGCAAAATCACGGATGACCTCGCCACCGAACACCCACAGGGCAATCAGCGAGAGCAAGGTTGTGAACGAGGTGTTAAGGGTCCGGATCAAAGTCTGGTTGGTCGACAGGTTGATGATATCGCGCATCGGCATTTTCTTGTATTTGCGCCGGTTCTCGCGCACACGGTCAAACACGATCACCGTATCGTTGGTTGAATAGCCCGCAACCAGAAGCACTGCCGCCAGCGTACCAAGGTCAAAGTTCATCCACAGCAACGAGAATAACCCGATCACCGCAACGGTATCGTGAACCAGCGAGAAAATCGCCGCCACACCGTACTGCCATTCGAACCGATACCAGATATAACCCATGATCCCGAGAACGGTCAGCGTAAACGCCAGAATACCGGAGGTCTTGAGCTCTTCACCTACTTGTGGCCCGACATACTCGCTACGGCGATATTCGACCTTAGCGGTATCGCTCGCAAACTCGGCGTCAAGCGTGGTCTTGATCGTCTCGATCGCCTGCTTCTGGGCATCGGCACCGCCTTCTTGTTCCGGAATACGGATCAAAAGACTTTTAGCGTTGCCGAATTCCTGAATCGATATACTGCCAAGCCCGAGAGCATTGAGGTCAGAGCGCATCTTGGCGAGGTCAGGCGTTTCAGGTGTTCCGACCTCCATCATAATACCACCGGTAAAGTCGATCCCGAAATTAAGTCCCTTCCCGAACAACAAGCCAACCGATCCGAAGATCATAAGGGCTGTAATGGCAAACGCCATAAAGCGGTAGGACACAAAATCGATCTTGAGATCATCGGCAAATTTAAACAAGGACATAGAGCGCTCCTCTTAGATATTCAGTGTTTTTGGCTTTTTAATGCGAACCCAGATAATCAGCATCAAACGGGTCAGCATAATCGCCGAGTACATCGAGGTTACAATCCCGATCGCCATGGTCACGGCAAACCCTTTAATCGGGCCCGTACCAACGGCATAAAGGATCGCACCGGAGATGAGCGTGGTCAGGTTCGAGTCAACAATCGACGCCATCGCCTTTTCGTATCCGGTATCAAGAGCCGAGAGAACCGAGCGGCCCCCTTTGATCTCTTCGCGAATACGTTCGAAAATCAGAACGTTGGCATCAACCGCCATCCCCATCGTGAGAATGATCCCCGCAATACCCGGCAGCGTCAGTGTCGCCTGAAGCATGGAGAGCAATGCAATGATGAACAGCATATTGATAAAGAGAGCCACGCTGGCAAGCACACCGAAAAACCGGTACGACACCACCATAAAGCCGATAATTAACAGGAACGCGGCAAGCGAAGCAAATTTACCGGCTTCAACCGAGTCAGAGCCAAGCGACGGACCAACCGAACGTTCTTCAACCACCGTCAAAGAGGTCGGCAAGGCACCGGCCCGCAGCAAGAGTGCAAGGTCGGAAGCTTCCTGAACCGTAAAACTTCCCGAAATCGTAGCGCTACCACCGCAAATCGGCTCGTTGATGCGCGGCGCGGTAATGATCTCGTTATCGAGAACAACCGCGAATGGCTTTTCAACGTTTTGAGTGGTCACATCACAGAACTTGCGCGCACCAAGAGCATTCAGTTTGAAGCTCACAATCGGAGCGCCGTCCTGAAAGGTTGGCTGGGCATTAACCAGCATATCACCGGTCAGGAGTGGACGGCGGTTGATCGGCAAGCTATTGCCCTTCTCGCCGCGCATCGGCAAAGTACGCACTCCCGCACCTTCTCCGGTCATGCTGACCAGATGGAACGTCAGCTTGGCGGTTTTACCCAAAAGCTGCTTAACCCGTTCGGGGTTATCCATCCCCGGAAGCTGGATCAGAATACGGTCATCCCCCTGACGCTGGATCACCGGTTCTTTGGTTCCGGTCTCGTTCACACGGCGGGAAACGATCTCGATCGATTGCGACATGGTTTGGTCGGTAATCTTTTTAAGAGCGGCCGCATCCAGCTCACCATCAACTTCGGTACCGTTATCGGATAGCACCAGCGTTTCATCGGCGCCACGAAGAACTTTGCGCGCTGCATCGGCATCGCTGGCGTTCAAGAGCTTGATGTGAACACCGTTATCGACAACCGTCACAGCGTCATAGCCGATATTGGCCTTGCGGAGTTCGGTTTTGGATGTGGTGACAATATCGTCAAGCCGTTGTTTGACCACGCTGGCAATATCCGCTTCAAGCAAAAGGTGTGAACCACCTTGCAAGTCTAGACCGAGCGACATTGCCTTGGTCGGAAACCAGGACGGAAGCGTTTCTTGCCATTCGGTACGCGTTTCTTCGGACACAAAATTGGGAACGGTGTAAGCGATCGACAACAAAATGGTCGTGATCGCAAGAACACGTTTCCAGAGGGGAATATACATCATTTCGAGGATTTATCCTTTTTGGCTTTTTTATCGTCGTTGGCAACTTTACTGGATTGGGACGGAATCGAGTCTTCGTATTTGCCGATGATGTAAGAACGCATCATCGTCACTTTAACACCGTTACCGAGATCGATCTGGACTTCATGGTCGGAAATCATTTTGTCGATAACCCCGACAAGACCGCCTTGAGTTACGATTTTGCTCCCAACGCCCATGCTCTGGATCATATTGGCGTGTTCCTTGAAACGGCGCTGCTGCGGGCGGATCAAGAGCAAATAAAACATCAGGCCGAGCAAAGCGAGCATACCGATATTCATCAGCATGGCTTCACCTTCGGATGGTTGACCGGCTGGAAGCGGAGTCTGGGCCGGCGTTCCGACGCTGGACGTTGTTGTCGAAGATGTCGAGGCTGGCGCACTTGCGTCCTGAGCCATGGCAGATTGAATAAACATAGGCAGATCCTTCTGTCTTGTGGTTAGTAGAGGTTCAAAAATTTAATCTCTATGGAAAGCCAGCCGACTATAATTGCGGGTATGGGAAAAACAAGCCTTGAAACCAATTTTTAGCGGCTTATGCGGAATTCTTTAAGTAGTTATTTATATCCTGATGAAATATTGGTATAATTTAGCGTTCAGTCAGGCAGTAAAGAGGAATTATGTCATACAAAAATCTCATAAATCGGGAGATTAAAAAGCCGCGAAAAACTCTTGCGGCAGGCTTGGCTCTTTTGATCGGATACCAGATTTTCTCGCCCTCTCCTGCGTTTGCCGACAAGAAAAAACAGGAAACCGGAGCCAACGAGCTTCAGCGCGAGTTCGTTCCGACTGAAAAAGGCCAGATTTACGGGAATCTCTTGCGCTTCAATGCTCAAAAAGGCCAAGGCGGCGATTACGATCTGGATACAAAGTGGCCACTCGAGAACAACCCGCAATGGTACGGCCTTCTCGACCGGATAGATGAAATGACCAAACTGGATAAGGTCAAGAATCCGATTGCCCAAAAAGATCCGAATGTCGTTCTTCTGGTAGAAAATAACTCCGATGGTATTTCGGGATCGGATATCTATATATCGGATCAGGGCTATATCCTGCGCGTTCTGCGTAAACCTGTGGATTTTTTCCACAGCACGCCGAAACGCCTCTACGAGTTTCTGGATTCAGAAATGCAGGTTTTGGGGGGCGGTTATTCTGCGGAAATCAAGAAAGTCTCCACGTCACAAAATGGCATAGTCGTTGTATTCCTGGGAAACAGTATGCTGAGCAACCCGACATGGGTTATCAATGATCCGGACTCGCTGAAAATCTACAAAAAATTTATCAATGACATCATCTCCCCGCCGCCGGGCGTAAGCACCGATCCGGGCGGGCTGACCGAAGATGACCGGAATTTTGACGCCATGGGCAGTTTTGTGATGTACCTGAATTATCCGGATGCACCGGCAAAAATAGCGATCTTGAAAAAAACCGGCCTGATCCGCTTCACAAAAATCAAACTGGAAGCCACGTACGTCAAGGATGAAGCCAAGTTTTTCCGGATTTTCGAACAACAGGCGATTGATGCCAAAGATATGGCGGCCGACAGTAAGCGCAAAAGAGAGCTACTGGAACGCGATTCCCAGTTCTAATCTCTGCTAGATACGGATATACCGCGCCGGATCAAGCGCATCTTTGCCTTTGCGAATTTCAAAGTGAAGCTGCGGCGAAGATACACGGCCGGTTGAACCGACCGTTCCTATGGCCTCCCCGCGCTTAACCGCCGATCCCTTCTTCACCAGAATTTTGTCCAGATGGGCGTAAGCGGTGATATATCCATTTCGGTGACGGATCAGGATCAGTTTGCCGTATCCCTCAATTGCATCACCGACATAAGCGACCGTCCCGCTTTCAGATGCCCGCACAGGTGTTCCGCGAGCAGCCTTGATATTGATCCCGTCATTATGGAGCCCGTCAGGCTTAACCCCGTATGCCGAGAGAACTGGTCCCGAGACCGGAGCGATAAACCCGCTCCCGCTCAAAGGAGGAAGCGGAGCGTCTTTAGAAACCTGAGGAGCTGGCGCCGGAACAGGTGCCGGAACCGGAACAGAAGATACAGTCACAGGATCAGGAGATCGGCCAGCGACAGGCGGCAAAACTTCCGATTGAATGGAAGAAGGCCGCGCAGCCTGTTGAGAAGCTTGAGCTCCCCTTGCCGCCTGCGTCTGAGGCGGCTCGCCAAACCATGCGGGTTTGGACGATGGGACCGCCACTGGACCGGCGATCCGGTTATCGGCATACGCGGCAGATTTCCCGCTGGTTGCCGGAATACGAAGCTTTTGCCCTGCCGATACTTTATAAGGAGCCGGCAATCGGTTAAGACGCGCCAACTCGGTGGTCGTTGAATTGAAAAGGCGCGAGATATTATAAAGCGTATCGCCTGAACGAACCTCGTAGCTTCGCGGCGCCGGAATGCGGACGCGTGTTCCGGACGCAATCGCATAAGGCGGCTTCAAACGGTTAATCTCGAGAAGATCGCGCAAATCGACATCATAGCGCTGGGCCACCGACCAGAGCGTGTCGCCCGAGCGGAATGTGTGCATCCCGAGACTGGGCGACGAGACATTTAGCCCGTAGCTGTGCACCAAAACCGATTGACCCGATTGCGAACACGCCGCCAGCAAAAGACATCCCGATACAGTTGCAAATATAAGAGCCGACTGTCTCACGCCGTCAGCTCCTCGATGTCGTCGGACGTATAGGAGTTATTGCGCGGCACATCGGGAAGAAGAGGAACGAACCGTACCGGCAAAAGATTTTGTACGGCAAACACATCTTCCGACTCTTTTTTGTAACGCTTCAGAACTTGCGTTTGTCCTTGATCGCCGACCGGAATAACCATGATTCCGCCGACTTTCATTTGAGCAAGAAGCGCTACCGGCGGATCGCTGGCGCACGATGCCGTGACGATAATCCGGTCGAACGTCATTTCGCCCGGCCAACCTTTCATGCCGTCTCCGGCAAGGGTCGTGATATTCCGGAGTTTCATATCATGGAAACGCTGCTCGGCAATCTCGATCAGGGGCTTGTGCCGTTCGATGGTGTAAACGCGGCGCGCGAGCTGCGCGAGAACGGCGGCTTGATACCCCGACCCTGTTCCGATCTCGAGAACCGAATGGGACTTATCAAGTTGGAGCTCCTGAGTCATATACGCAACAATATAAGGCTGGGAAATCGTTTGCCCCAAACCGATCGGTACCGCCTGATCTTCATAGGCATGCATCTGGAACGCGGGGGGAATAAACTGATCGCGCGGAGTACGTTCCATTGCGCTCAAGACATCGGTATCCATGATACCGGCTTGCCGGAGATGGATAATCAAACGGATAATGGATGGGTCAGGCGTCATAGTCGACATCACAGGCAAAAGAAAACGGGCAAGGAAAACAGGCCAAAAAGCCGATTTGGAAATCTACTATCTATATAACGGAAAAGACCGGACTCGTCCACGGCCAATGTTTGCCATAAATGGAAATTAACGGACCTTCCGCAAGGTATCGTGGCACGTCCAGTTGGTCAGAACCGGCGTAACGGTAATATCGCCTCGCGCCAGAAGCGAAACATCATGATCCAGATCGCCATCACGAATTTCGGCATAATTATAACGGATCACCATGGAATCGGTCGCATAAGGATCAACTTCGACTCCGGTAAAGATCGGGTGGCGCTGGATCGGCACCCAGCGTATAGCGGACTGGGGCCGGTCTTCCGCCGGAAAATTAACGTTCATCACCACATGGTCCGGCCAATTCGCATGATCGACCGATTGGCGCAAGGATTGGAACACCGAACCGATATGGCGTCGCGTGACCGAGAAATCGAGACTACGGTTTTCACCGCGAACCTGCGAGAGCGCAACAGCCGGAATATTGGAAAGACCGGCTTCAAACGCCGCGCCAAACGTTCCGGAATAGGTAATCGCCTGCCCGGCATTATCGCCATGATTGACGCCCGACAACACGAGATCGGGCTTGCTCCCCGAGAACACATGCCCCAAGCCGAAAATCACGCAATCGGTCGGTGTGCCGTGAACCGCATAGCGGTCCTCCCCGCGCAAATCGATACGAATATCTTTGCGGTTGCTGATCGCGCGGGCTTGTCCGGAATGTTCCTGAGCCGGAGCCACAACGACAACACGCCCAAACGTCGCGCGCGCAATTTCTTCAAGAACAGAAAGCCCTTCGGCGTCTATCCCGTCGTCATTGACAAGCAAGACCGACAACTCATTCCAGTTGCGATGGGCAAGGCGTACAGGCATGGTTAGGCTTTCACGATTTTGGTAATCCCGCCCATATAAGGCTTAAGCGCATCCGGAACCCAGATACCGCCGTCAGTCGGATCATAATAATTTTCCATGACCGCTACCAGCGCTCGGCCCACGGCAACGCCGGAACCATTAAGCGTATGAAGGAATTCAGTGTCTTTCGCGCCATTGCGTTTAAACCGCGCCTTCATGCGGCGAGCCTGAAAATCACCGCAGTTCGAGCAGCTCGAAATCTCGCGGTATTTATCCTGCGACGGCACCCAAACTTCGATGTCATAGGTTTTGCGTGATCCGAACCCCATATCTCCCGCGCACAAAACAATCGTACGGAACGGCAGATCAAGTTTTTTAAGGATATTCTCGGCACAATTCGTCATGCGCTGATGCTCCTCTTCCGATTTTTCCGGAAGAACAATGCTCACCATCTCGACTTTGTAAAATTGGTGCTGACGGATAATCCCGCGCGTATCTTTACCGGCAGAACCGGCTTCCTTGCGGAAACACGGGGTCATCGCGCACATGCGGATCGGCAGATTGCTCTCGTCCAGAATTTCTTCACGCACCATATTGGTCAGAACCACTTCCGCCGTCGGAATCAACCAGCGTCCGTCGGTGGTTTCGAACTGGTCATCACGGAATTTAGGAAGCTGCGCCGTACCGTACATAACGTCACTTGTCACCAGAAGCGGCGGATTGATCTCGGTATAGCCATGTTCGCTGGTATGGGTATCAAGCATGAACTGGGCCAATGCGCGTTCGAGACGGGCAATGCCGGCTTTCTCGATGACAAAGCGCGTACCGGCCACCTTGGCGGCCGTCTCGAAATCCATCATACCGAGGTTTTCACCGATTTCGACATGGTCTTTGGCGGCGTTTGATCCGACTTTAGGCTGGCTATGACGGCGCAGTTCAACATTATGCTCCTCATCCGGACCGTCCGGAGCATCATCGGCAACCATATTCGGCAGTGCCGAGAGAACATCATTAAGTTCCGACGCCTTCGCCGCCTCAAAAATCTCGAGCGACATCATTTTTTCTTTGATCGCAGCAACTTCGGCCATCAAATCATCGGCGTTGCCGCCCTTCCCCTTGATAGCGCCAATTTCTTTGGACGCTTCGTTCCGGCGAGTTTGCAAAGACTGAAGTTGGGTCTGGAGGTCGCGGCGTTCGCCATCCAGCTTAAGAATAAAGGAGGTCTGGTCAGGCAATCCGCGGCGGGCCCAATTCTGGTCATAAGCGGCTGGATTTTCACGAAGTGCTTTGATGTCGTGCATAATACTAATTCCTATAATGAAAACGTGGACGATAGCTTATATAAAAGACAGGAGAGGTACAAGCCGCGGGATTGGAAAAATCACCCCCGCCCGCCCGAACAAATGAACCAGACACGCCTGAACATCTTCGATCTTCAACAAGCGGACAGCCCGGTATCGCCGCTTGTCATTGATTCCCCTCATTCGGGAAACATCTATCCGGACGACTTTGGTTACAGCTGCCCGCTTGCCGAGCTGGTCCATTATGAGGACAGTTATGTGGATTTGCTGGCCCAAGAGGGGGCCGCCAAAGCAGGAGTCCCGTTTCTAAAGGCCCTCTTCCCCCGCACCTACATTGACCCCAACCGTGCCGAAACGGATATACCCGACCATCTCAAACCGGCGGATTGGCCGCACCCGACCCAGCCCACCTTACGAGCTCAAGGCGGGCACGGCCTGATCCGCGAAATTATCGGCGACAGCACACATCTATATAATAGAAAGCTGACCAGCACCGATATTCATAACAGGATCACATCCTATTACAGACCGTACCACAGCGCCCTAGAAGCCGTTCTCGATCGCGTGCAAAAGCAGTTTGGTAGTTATTACCACCTCAGCCTTCATTCTATGCCATCAAGCGCCACCAGTCCGTTTTACCTTCCGGGACAACAACCGGAGATAGTTTTAGGCGATCGCGACGGAACAAGCTGTACCATCGCCTTCCGCAGACAAGTTCAGGACATTTTTCAAAAAATGGGCTACCGCGTTTCCGTGAACACCCCGTACAAAGGCGTGGAAATCACCCGTCGTTATGGCGTTCCGGCTCTCGGTCGCCACTCACTCCAGATTGAAATCCGCAAGGACCTCTATATGGACGAAAGAAGTTTAGAAAAAACAATAAATTTCAACAGGGTAAAAAAAGATATTGAGATTTTGATTCAGGAAATTTCGGCAATAACAAAAAATTGGGTCACGCCCTTGGCTGCCGATTAAATACGAACCGAGTCGAATTACTAAATAACCGGAAAAACCGTATCGAAATTACTTTTTAATTGCGCATCAATATCTTGCATAGTGACGCTGGGTTTGATGATCGAAACCGACGTCACGCCATGCTCGCGAATGCCGCACGGGACGATTCCGTCAAAATGGCTGAGGTCAGGATTCACATTGATCGAAATACCGTGGAACGTCACCCAGTGGCGGATACGCACACCGACCGCCGCGATTTTGTCCTCACCGCCTCTGGAATTTACAACCCAAAGTCCGACCCGCCCTTCACGCCGTTCGGCTCGAATATCAAAAGTCGCTAATGAACGGATCACCCATTCCTCGAGCTGCCAGACATATTTTTTGATGTCAGGGACACTCTGGCGGGTTTTTAGGTCAAGCATGACATAGGCCACACGCTGCCCGGGGCCGTGATATGTATATTGCCCGCCCCGACCGGTCTGGAACACCGGAAAGCGGGGATTAAGCAAATCTTCGGACTTGGCGCTGGTTCCGGCGGTATAAAGCGGCGGATGCTCCAAAAGCCAGACCGCCTCGCCCATCGCCCCGGCGCGAATCCCGTCGACCCGCGTTTCCATCGCGGAAACGGCGTCGGGGTACGGCACAAAGTCTGGCGATTCAATCCATTCCATTTCTTTGCTCTAACTCTAATCTTTTCTCCTTGCAACAGCGGATGCATTTTGCTAGAACCTGCGCACCCCAATTCGCGGCCATGGCGGAATTGGTAGACGCGCAACGTTGAGGTCGTTGTGGGCATTAGCCCGTGGAAGTTCGAGTCTTCTTGGCCGCACCATTTACACAAATCCCCCCGATTTTGTACTGGAAGCTCTGCAGTTATTGCTGCACGACACCACGCCTTCCCACTTGAAATACTTTTGATTCTCTGGTCTTTTGCCTCGGTAATCAATCAACAAACCCAATAATGACCGAACACCAAGGAACCACGCTGTGAAAGACACATTGCGCGACGCCGCTCTTGAATACCACCGCCTCCCACGCCCGGGGAAAATCTCGATTGTCCCGACCAAACCGATGGCCACCCAGCGTGACCTCTCCTTGGCCTACTCTCCGGGAGTGGCCGCAGCGTGTGAAGAAATTGAAAAAGACCCTCTGACTGCTCTCGATTACACCTCGCGCGGCAACGTAGTCGCGGTGATTTCGAACGGAACCGCGGTTCTCGGCCTTGGCGCGATTGGCGCTCTCGCCTCGAAACCGGTGATGGAGGGAAAATCGGTTCTCTTCAAGAAATTCGCCAATATTGATTCGATTGATATCGAGATCAACGAAAACGACCCTAAAAAGCTGATCGAGATCATTGCCTCGCTCGAACCATCGTTCGGCGGCATCAATTTGGAAGACATCAAGGCTCCGGAATGTTTCGAAGTCGAACGTACCCTGCGCGAACGCATGAATATTCCGGTCTTCCACGATGACCAGCACGGCACCGCGATCATTTCGGGGGCCGCCATTCTCAACTGGCTGGAAATCACCGGACGCAAGATTACCGATGTAAAACTGGTAGCCTCGGGTGCCGGAGCGGCGGCAATTGCGTGCCTCACCCTCCTCAACAATCTTGGTATGCCGAAAGAAAACATCACCGTTTGCGACCGCAACGGGGTGGTTTTCAAAGGCCGCAACGAAGGCATGGACCCTGAGAAGGAAAAATTCGCCGTCGAAACCAAAGACCGCACCTTGGCCGAAGCGATCAAGGGGGCCAACATTTTCCTCGGCCTCTCCGCCGCCGGAGCCTTGAAACAAAGCATGGTCAAGGATATGGCCGATGCGCCGCTGATTATGGCGCTCGCCAACCCGACGCCGGAAATCATGCCGGAAGAAGCTTTGGCCGTGAAACCGGACGCTGTAATTTGTACCGGCCGCTCGGACTTCCCCAATCAGGTGAACAACGTTCTCTGCTTCCCGTATATTTTCCGTGGAGCCCTCGATGTTGGCGCGACCGCCATCAACGAAGACATGAAAATGGCCTGCGTGCGTGCGATTGCCGCTCTCGCCCGTAAAGAAGTGACCTCGGAAGTGGCCGCCATTTACGCCGAAGAAACGCTGGAATTCGGGCCAAAATACATGATCCCGAAACCGTTCGATCCGCGCCTGATTGTCGAACTGCCGATGGCCGTTGCCAAAACCGCAATGGATACCGGTGTGGCCACCCGTCCGATAACGGACTGGGACGCCTACAAGCACCAATTGACCCAGTATTTTTACCGCACCGACGCGATCATGCGTCCGGTTTTCGCCAAAGCCCAAGCCAATCCGAAAAAGATTGCCTACTGCGAAGGTGAAGAAGAGCGGGTACTCCGCGCCGTTCAAAGCGTGGTCGACGAAAACCTCGCCCGTCCGCTTTTGGTCGGTCGCCGCTCGGTCGTTGAAAGCCGCCTCAAAAAACTCAATCTGCGGATGAAGCCGGAAAAGGATTTCGATCTGGTCGATCCTGAAAACGACTCGCGCTACAACGACTACTGGAGCACCTTCCACAAACTGATGGAACGGAACGGGGTCTCTCCGGCGCACGCCAGAAACATCGTCCGCACCAACACCACCGTGATCGGCTCCCTGCTCGTCCACAAAGGCGAAGCGGACGGCCTGATTTGCGGAACTGTGGGACCTTACCGCGAACACCTCAAAACCATCGTTGATGTGATTGGACTTCGCCCGGGTGTTGAAACCGCCGCCGCGATGATGGGCTTGATCCATCCGACCCGAGGCCCGATTTTCATCTGCGATACCCACATCAATCCGGACCCGAGCGTCGCCCAGATTTCTGAAATGACCATGCTCGCAGTTGAAGAAATGCGCCGTTTGGGCATCACCCCGAAAGTCGCCTTGGTATCCCATTCGAACTTTGGCTCACACCGCCATGACAGCGCCTTCAAAATGCGCGATGCCTACTACGACATCCGCACAAGAGCGCCGGATCTGGAAATCGACGGGGAAATGCACGCGGATGCGGCTTTGTCCGAGGAAATCCGTAATCTGGTCATGCCGAACTCGACCCTCAAGGGAACAGCCAACCTCCTGATTATGCCAACGGTTGATGCCGCGAACATCACCTACAACGCGATCAAGGTCCTGTCCGACTGTATTCCGGTCGGCCCTCTGCTCCTTGGAGTGGCTCAAACCGCCCACATTCTGACAACCGCGGCCACAACCCGCGGAATTCTGAATGTGACCGCTGTTTCGACCGTCGCCGCCCAGCTTTTCAGCGAAGGCGATAACGTGTCGTTCCTGCGTGATGACGCCGCTTAAAAAAGATGCCGGATGAGCTTGGTTTTGCTTGAGATTTAGGTAAATCTCATTTAAGAGGAACCATACTTAAAACTCTGGCTCAAGGGTCCGGCACATGAGCGAAAAAGATCTCGATCTCGAAAAAGACCAAATTCCCTCTTCGTCCCCACCGGGCGAAGAGGAGGAAACCGATGCAACCGACTTTCTTGGATTGTCGGACGAGACGATTTCGGCCATTTGCGATGGTCTCACCAATGAAGATGGTGAGAGCGTTCAAAAGCTGCTCGACGACCTCTCGATCAGCGACAAAGCCGAACTGATCGAAAAAGTAACCGCCGAAAACCGCCGCCTGCTCCTCTTCGGATTTGGCGATTATTTTGACGCCGATGTGATCTCGATCTTGCAGGAAGATGTGCGGACGACCGCGCTCGAATCCATGACACCCGATCACGTCGCCCGTATTCTATCGGATCTCGACAGTGACGACGCGCTCGACATGATCTCCACTCTGGATGAAGAATTCCAGAAAGACGTGATGCGCAAACTCTCGGCGAAAATCCGGATGGTCCTCGAAGAAGGTTTGAGCTATCCGGAAGAATCCGCCGGACGTCTGATGCAGCGTGAATTCGTCGCCGTTCCGCAATTCTGGACAGTCGGCAAAACGATTGATTATCTGCGCGCAGCCAAAGACACGCTGCCCGATGATTTCTATGACCTCATCGTCATTGATCCGGCGCACCATGTGGTCGGCGAGATTCCGCTGAACCGCCTCGTCCGCGCCCAGCGTTCGGTCAAAATCGACGACCTGACCTTGGAGGAAGTCCACTCCATTCCGGCCACAATGGACCAGGAAGAAGTGGCCACCGTCTTTAAGAACGAAAACCTCGCCTCCGCGCCAGTGGTGGACGAAGATGGGCGCCTGATCGGTATTATTACCTACGATGACGTGATCTACGTTATCGACGAAGAAGCCGAAGAAGACTTGCTGAATCTGGCAGGTGTTAAGGAAGACGACTTGTACCGCACCATCATCTCGACGGTGTCGTCCCGCTCGCGCTGGCTCCTGATTAACCTCCTGACTGCGTTTATGGCGGCCTCGGTGATCTCGCTCTTTGACGCGACGATTGAAAAAATCGTGGCGCTAGCGGTTCTGATGCCGATTGTCGCCGGAATGGGCGGCAATGCGGGAACACAGGCCATGACCGTGGCGGTGCGCGCGATTGCGACCAATGAAATTTCGGGCGCCAACGCGTGGCGTGTTATCGGTAAAGAAACCGCCGTGGGACTCTTGAACGGCATGATGTTTGCTGTCCTGATCGGCGTGATCGCAGGAATCTGGTTCAAAGACCCGGGGATCGGCGCTGTGATTGCAGCCGCAATGAACATCAATTTGATTGTTGCCGGATTTTTCGGCGCCAGCATTCCGGTGCTGCTCGATAAACTGAAAATCGATCCGGCCGTTGCTTCATCCGTCTTCCTGACCACCATGACCGATGTGATCGGCTTTTTTGCCTTCCTTGGTCTGGCCACCGTATTTTTACTTTAAAGCGAGGAACGTAAACGCCCATGCCCCGCAATCGCCAATCCTATAATGCTCCACGCCAATCTCTTATCGGTCGCCTGTTCAAATGGTGCATCGTTATGGGCCTTTGGGGTATTTTACTGGTCGGCTTGGTACTGGCATGGTTTGCCAAAGACTTGCCGGGCCTGATTGAAAACCCGCAGTTCGAACTCAAATCCTCGATCACGGTTCTGGCCAATGACGGAACGGTTGTTGCCCGCTATGGCGACATTAAAGAAGGCAATATTTCCGCCGACAATCTCCCCAAGAATGTGGCCAACGCAATTATTGCCACCGAAGATCGCCGCTTCTACTACCATTTCGGCCTTGACCCGATTGGCCTCGCGCGCGCTGTTTTCGTGAACGTCACCCATAAAGGCGTGCGTCAGGGCGGCTCGACCATCACCCAGCAGCTTGCCAAGAACCTCTTCCTCTCGCAGGAAAAAACCTACAAGCGGAAAATTCAGGAAGCCCTCCTCGCTGTCTGGCTTGAACATGAACTCTCCAAAGACGAAATTCTCGCCGCTTACATGAACCGTGTCTATCTCGGGGCCGGAACTTACGGCGTCAAAGCAGCCGCAAAGGTCTATTTCGGCAAGGACGTGAACAAGCTGAACCTGCAGGAAGCCGCAACGATTGCAGGTCTCCTCAAAGCGCCGACCCGCTATTCGCCGCTCATCAATCCGAAAGCCGCCAAAGAACGGGCCGCCGTGGTTCTGGGCGCTATGGAAGATGCCGGATACATTACCGACAAACAGCGCAAGAGTGCTGAAAAACTGACACTAACCAAAACCGGAAAAGGCGCTGACGAGAAAACCGAACGTTATTTCTCCGACTGGATCGCCGACACACTGGATGATCTGATCGGCACACCGAACGCCGATGTGATCGTCGAAACCACCATGGACCCTGAAGTCCAGCGCGCAACCGGAGCCACCCTCAAAAAGATGATCGACACCGATGGCAAGAAATTGCGCGTCTCGCAAGCGGCTTCCGTTGTCCTTCGCCCCGATGGCGGCATTATCGCGATTGTCGGCGGGATCGATTACAACGACAGCCAGTTCAACCGCGCGACTCAGGGCCTCCGTCAACCGGGCTCATCGTTCAAACCGTTCGTCTATCTCGCTGCCATTGAAAAGGGCGCGAATGAAGACACGATCATCGAAGACTCGCGTATCACCGAAGGCAAATACCGCCCGACCAACTTCGGCAACAAATATTACGGTGAAGTCCGTATGATTGACGCCCTCACTCTCTCGCTCAATACCGTAGCTGTCAAACTCGCCAAAGCTGTTGGCGTTGACAGCGTCATCAGTGTCGCCCGCAGAGCAGGTATCACCGCTGATCTTGAGCCAAACCTCTCTCTGGCCCTCGGCAGCTCGGAAGTGCCGATGATTGAAATGGCCGGAGCCTACGCCACAATCAACAGCGGCGGTTACGCCGTGCGCCCGTTCGGTATTCTGCGCGTCAAAGAAAAAGACAGCGGCAAAGTCCTCTATGAATATAAGCCGGAACCTGCTCCGCGCGTCTTCCGTGCCGAAGATATTCGCGCCCTCGTCAACATGATGATCTCGGTCGTCCAGAACGGAACCGGCCAAGGCGCAAAAGGCGCATTCTTTGCCGCCGGAAAAACCGGAACAACGCAGGACTATCGCGATGCGTGGTTTGATGGGTTCTCGCAAGATTTTGTTGCTGTGGTCTGGTTCGGCAATGACGATAACACCTCGATGAAGAACGTCACAGGCGGCAGCCTTGCCGCGCGGGCATGGCGCGATATTATCGCGGCGGCCAAAGCCGACCCGACCCCGTCCCGATACAATCTGGTCAAAGACAATAGCGGATCGGGCGGCGATTTCTCGTCGATGCTCAATGATCTGGTCTCGACTCCATTTCCGGATTTGACCGGCGACAACGCCCAAGGCCTTGACCAGCCCTTCAGCCCCGACAACGTAACACCGTATAAACCGTCCGATCCGGGCGACCATGTCGGCTACCGCCGCTTTAACGACTAAGAGTTGAGCCGCCTACGCGCGTCTTAACAGCCCATTAACCAAAAAAGCGACATACTGTGTCGCTTTTTTGTGTCATTACATCCCGCCCCTTGATAATATATATGTATATATAGAAAAAGCACATTTATATATAACAATTTGCTCTTTTTGGGAGAAGCATATATGGAACTTGGATCACTTATAACCTACATCGTACTCGGTCTGTCTGCCGGATACCTGATTACGCGCTTTTTTGTCTATGTCCGCTCGGACGAGCTGGCCATCATGGAACAGCGCTTTCTGGGATCGCCGCTCGATGCCGGGCGCGTTTTTGCTTCCGAAGGGCAGATTGGCCTTAAAGCCAGTTTTCTTGCTCCGGGTCTTCACTTTGTTCTCTGGCCGATTATGAATGTGGTCAGCAAACCGAACTTCGTCACAATCGCTTCGGATGAACTCGGAATTATCGAGGCCACCGACGGTGCGGCCCTTCCCGCCGGACGCGTGTTCGCCGATGATCCGGCCGGACAAACCCACAACAACTACCAGAACCCTCTGGAGTTTTTGAAGGCTGGCGGTATCCGCGGGAAGCAATTACGCTTCCTGACTAACGGTACGTTTAAAATCAACCCGTATCTGTTCAAAGTCACCAAGATCAAAAAGACCGTGGTTGACGAGGGTCAGATTGGCTTGATTACCGCGATGGACGGCACCTCGCTCGAGCCGGGCCAACTGCTTGCCAAAAGCATCGAAGGCCACACCAGCTTCCAGCGCGCCGACCAGTTCCTGAAAAATGGTGGCCAGAAAGGCCCGCAGATCGACTTCCTTCGTCCCGGAACCTACAACATCAACACCGAGATTTTCAAAGTCGTGGTGGTGGATGCAATCTATATCGGTGAAAACCAGATCGGTATTGTCGAAGCCCTCGATGGTCTGCCGATGAAAACCACCGACGTTGTGGTGCCATCTCCGGAAGGTCACAACAACTTTCAGGATGGACAGGCTTTCCTGACCAACGGTGGTCACCGCGGCCCTCAGGAACGTATCCTGACCCCTGGTACCTACTATATCAACCCGTATCTGTTCTCGGTCACAACCCGCGAGCAAACCCGCGTCAACAAAGGTGAAGTTGCGGTTTTGATTTCCAACATCGGCAAAGACCCGTCCGAATACAAACCGGATGGCGATGACACCGAACTCTGGGAAAAAGACGCCAAAACCCGCCACGTTGTCCCGCACGGTTTCCGTGGTATCCAGAAGGAAGTTCTCGGCCCAGGTGCGTACAACATCAACCCTCTCGCCTACGTCGCGATCATCATCCCGACCACCATGCGCTCGCTGGATTGGAGCGGAGAACGGGTCCGCAGCGACGGCAGCGTCGGCATGACCTTCGATCCGTTTCAGGTTGTCTCGCATGACGGTTTCCCGATGCAGGTGGAAGTCCGCTGCCAGTACCGTATCTTGCCCGAGAACGCCCCGTATGTGGTACAAAAACTCGGCTCGATCTCGGAACTGGAAAGCAACGTGATCCACCCGCAGATCGACGGTATCTTCCGTGCGCAGGTCTCGCGTTCTCCGGCAATTGCCTACCAGCAAAACCGCGCCGAAGAACAAGACATGGCCGAAAAAGCCGTTCGTGACGACCTCCTGAAATACCGCGTTGATGTGGTGTCGGTGATGATTACCAACATCCACCTGCCGGAAGCCTTGATGAAGACGACCCAGCAGAAAAACCTCGCGGAACAGGAAAAGTCGATGTTCGATGCCAAACAGCAAGCCGAACAGCGCCGGATCGAGTTCGAAAAAACCAAAGCCGAAGCCGATGCTCAGGTGGCGATTATCACCGCCGAAGCCGGTATCAAGGTGGCCCAGCACGAAGCACGTCAAACCGAAGAGCGTGCACGGGGTGACGCCAACCGGATCCGGATGCTCGCCGAAGCCGAAGCCTCGCAGACCACGCAGGTCGGTGACGCCGAAGCCGGTATTATCAAGGCCAAAGGTGAAGCACAGGCTAAAGCCTACAACGATCAGGTCAATGCCCTGACCGCTCAAGGGGTAACAATGGTCGAGGTCATCAAGGCGATCTCCTCCGCTGGCCTCAAAATCACGCCGGATGTTCAAGTCACAGGAGCCACAGGCTCCGGCATGGATGGAGGATTGATGCAGGTTATCCTCTCGCAGCTCGTCAAGGATCAAACCAAATCCATGACCGCAAAACTCGAGGACACCAGCGGGAAAATCGTGAACGGCTAATCCCGCCCCTCACGCAAAAGAATAAAGACGGCCCGAATAACTTCGGGCCGTTTCTTTTTAAAGGATATTATCCGAATAAAACCAGAAGACCGACGACGATCAAAAGCGCACCGGCGAGACGATCAAGCCAATGCCCGATCGCGTATGTCTCGAGATAGGTGCTGGCGCGCCGTGCAATCAGCGCATAGAAGGTGAGCGTTCCGGTAAACGTCACCATAATGAGAAACGCCGCCAAAGCGACATCGGCCGCTCCGGCGCGGGAGAGATCGATAAAGGCCGGAAGAAACGAAATAAAAAACAGCAAATCTTTTGGGTTGGATGCGGTCAAAAGAAAACCGCTACACAGAAGCGGAAAGCGCCGCTCATCGGGAATGTCTTGCTGGAACATCCCGCCCCCGCCGTCGCGAAATGATGCCGCAATCGCCATCATCCCGAGATAAAGAAGATACCCCCCGCCGAAACAACTGAGGAGCATAAACGCCAGATGATATTGGGACACAAGAACCGCAAGGCCGAGCATCGCGAGCATCGCAAAAACAAAATCCGCCAGTACAATTCCGGCAATGAAAAAGGCGGTGCGGGATAAACTAAGCCGGAGCGAACGGGCCAGCGTAGCAAAAACAGCTGGACCTGGCGACAACCCCAGAATAGCCGTCGCCACGACGAGGCCTATAATATGCTCGACATTCATAATCATGCCGGAAGAGTAGCAATCTAGCTCGCCGGAGTAAACAGCCCTTCGGTCAAGGACGGATAGACACGGCGGAACGCAGCAAGGCGGTCTTCACCGATAGAATTCCAGTGTTGCTTGAGCTCCAGCAAAGCCGGACTGGCGGCGCAAACATGATAGGTACTGCGCATCAGCGATGCATCGACGTGCTCGAGGTAACTCTCGGGAAACGAGAGGCGCGGTGCGCGAAGCCCAAGGTCAACCAGAACACGGGCGACAAACGCATCCCCCATCGCCATCATATCGGCGACCGATTGGATCGCGACCAGAATTTTAATCTCGTCTTGGGAACACGGGACACTGCGGAGCTGGCGCATAAAGCGGACATAAATATCCATTTCCTGACGCAGGTGCGGCGCATCTTCGGGCGGAAACGGCAAAACAATGCGGGTTGAATCCATTCGGTGAGCGGTGGTGTCGTATGAAACGGTCATTATAACCTCCCTGTTCTCGCGTGTGTCTTAAAGCCAGTGATGTCGCGATAACCTCATCCTTGGGGGATTCGTTTAACGACTCCTTAACAGCAGAGGAAACAAGGGGTTTACCCCAGATTCAGGTGTGGATAACTTTATGTGCGCCGCCGCAATTGCGGCTTAACTGCCGTAAGCGTTAAAAATATCGACGGTTTTGCAAACGATCACGATCTCGGAAAGTCCGCTAAACGGATAGGATGCGATCACATTCAGAAGAATGCGGGCCGCCCGTTTGGGCGGAATATCGCGGGACGACGCGCCAAGCGCCGGAAACATGAGCGAAGACGCGCCGCTGGCTTCGGCCTGATCGAGAATCGATCGGGTGCATTTTTTAAGCAACCGCTCTTCATCGCCGAGGCCATCATCCCAGTCAGGGAGAATCGCCAGAAGAAGACGCGGCGCCGAACTCACCGTTTCAGGTATTGCAAACACGTCACCGCGGCGGGGTTTGATAATTGTATCGAGAATATAGTGATCGAGCCTTTCGCCCGCCCGCTCCAGAATAAGCCCGTTGAGATGCCCCTCCCACGACAGGTTCTCCGGCAGATAGAACACTTGGGTTCCGCCCGTCGGCTGCTCCATAAAACTACCCAGCACAACGCGCACCCGTGGAACGGCTTTTTCAGGGTTGGATGATGAAGCGTGGTCTGATACGCTTGGGCACATGGGACGACTACTCAAAATAACGTTACTGGGTTCGGCAGCTTGGCTGGCACTCGCGCTCCAACCGGTCACAGCCGATGGTCTGGCGATGGTGGGCGACGCGAAAATGCCGTCTGACTTTACCCATTTTGACTACGCAAATCCAGAGGCCCCCAAAGGCGGGACGTTTCGCCGCGCCATGTTCGGTACATTTGATACCGTCAATCCGTTCTCGCTCAAGGGAAAATCGGCCCAAGGGCTCAATCTGGTCTACGACCGTCTGATGGCTCGTTCGTGGGACGAACCCTTTACCATGTACCCTCTGATTGCCGAATCATTTGATATTCCGCCAGACCGTTCCGCTATCACCTTTCACCTCAACCCCAAAGCCACCTTTAGTGACGGCTCGCCGATCACCGCCGCCGATGTTAATTTTTCTTTCCGGATTCTCAAAGACAATGGCCGTCCGAATATGCGCAACGTCTATAAGCTGGTGAAATCGGTCAAACAGCCGGACGCGCATACGATCCGCTTTGATCTTGGCTCCGGTTACGACCGCGAAACCGTGATGATTCTGACGATGATGCCGGTACTCTCGAAAGCATGGTGGGAAAAACGGGACTTTAATAAAACGCTGCTCGAGCCGCCGCTCGGCAGCGGCCCCTACACCATCGCGCGGATTGATCCGGGCCGCAGGATTGTCTTCGCGCGCAATCCCGACTACTGGGCCAAAGACCTTCCTGTAAACAAAGGACAATATAATTTTGACAAAGTCGTGATGGATTATTTCCGCGACCAGACCTCGGCTTTCGAGGCTTTTAAAGCCGGAGATATTGATGTCTGGCAGGACACCGATCCGGGGCGCTGGGCTTCGGAATATAATTTCCCTGCGGTACAAAGCAAAATGGTGGCCAAAGATGAAATCCGTCACCAGCGTGTCGAGCGGATGTGGGGATTTATTTTCAACACGCGCCGCCCGCCCTTTGACGACCGGAATGTCCGCAGGGCGTTATCGATGATGGTGGATTACGACTGGATCAACCGGAATATTTTCTATGGCCAGTACGCAACCACGACCAGTTACTTTCCCAATTCGGAGCTCGCCGCCACCGGAGAGCCGGAAGCACTCGAGAACCCGCTTCTTGATCCGTTCCGCAGCCAATTACCAAGCGATGTATTTGGTCCGGCATGGACCGCGCCGCCAAGCGGGAATATGCTGGCGCTACGCGCAAACCAGATCAAAGCCGACACTCTTTTAAAAGACGCTGGATGGATCATCAGCAACGGCAAACGTGTGAACGCGAAGACCGGTCAGGCCATGACCTTCGAAATTTTGCTCGGCTACGCCGAAGACGAGAAACTCGCAATCACTTACAAGAAAGCGCTCGAGCGCCTTGGCGTCACAGTGAACATTCGCACGCTCGATGCGGCCGCGTTTCAGGACCGTCTGAGCGGATATGACTACGACATGGTTCTTCATTTCTGGCAGAACACCCTCTCGCCCGGAACCGAGCAAGCCTTGTACTGGGGATGTCAGGCCGCCAAGGAAAATGGACGGTTTAATTATGCCGGCGTTTGCCATCCGGCGATCGAAAAAATCATTACCGCCATTCCGAACGCCCAAACCAGGGAAGAAATGGTCGCCGACACGCGGGCACTCGACCGGATTCTGACTTGGGAAAGTTATGCGGTCCCATTGTTTTACAGCAACCATGATTCTCTGGCCTACTGGAACTCGTTCCGCCATCCGGAAACCCCCGCCCTTTATGGAAATATTATGGAAAGCTGGTGGGCTGCCGGTAGCAACATCCCGTCCTCACGGCAACCGGATTGAAGACTTTAACCTATTGAGAAAATCACGAACTCCTGTTACGGTAACACAACTGGAATCACTAACCCTTTCAAGGTCATAATATGACAAAAATCAAGCTCTATGCTCTGTCTTGCACCGCAGTTTTGGCTCTCACAGCCTGTAGCACCGAGATGAAAAAAGAATTCGACGAAAATGGGCGTTACTGGCAGCGCGTCGACACCACCGACGCAATTTACCAACGCGGCCCGAAAGCCCAGCAAGTGCTCTTCCAGGATCTCGCCAATTGCACCGCGATTGTGAACGAGATGGAACGTATGGGCGCAATTAAAGAAGCCGTTCCGGCTGAAACCTACGACAAAAACGCCAACCGTATTCTCCCTGAAACCCCTGAGGCCCGCCTCGGCAACTGGGACACTCCGGAACGCGATGGATATATGCGTACCGAAATGTACGACTTCCATGATTTTGAAGGCTGCATGACCTATAAAGGTTGGGAACGCGTTAAATACGTCAACTACAAAACCGACGAACGCGCACGCGACACTTACCTCGACACGATCGGCTACGAGAAATACCGCACCAAAGTGTACGAAAACACACCGAAAGCCCGTGCGTTCAACCAATAAGAATGAAAGCCCCCGATCGGGGGCTTTTTTCATGGGACAATCACCTGTCATTCTGAGGGAGGAATACGACCGAAGAATCTCCCAATCCTAAATACGAACAACTCAGGAATCCGTCTCGAACTTGAGTTTGACAGCGGCCTCGGCCACCGTATCAACAGCAAGCCCGCCCATAAGCGAACGATCGACAGTTTTAGCGTCAAAACCTTCGTAACCGGTCAGTTCATCAGGAGTTTCAGCCGTAGTCACATAATCGGTTTTGGAACCAAACGGGCCGTAAATTTCGGAATATGTTGGTCCGAACAGACCAAGCGTTGGCACGCCGGCCGCCGCAGCGCCATGCATAAGCCCCGAGTCATTGCCGATGTAAAACGAGCAACGCGCCAGACACGCCACAGCTTCAGCCGGAGAGCCCTTGGCAATCACATCAATAGCGGCCTCTTCGGGAATAGAGCGCAGCAGTTTAAGCGCATCCTCTTCCTCACCAGGAGCCGAGAACACGGCAACGCGCCACCCGTAAAACGGTGCTTCACGATCACGCAGGATTTTAACCAGATCGATAAAATGCTCCACCGGCCACGTCTTGCCAATCCAGTTGGCGGTCGGCCCGATCCCGAGAACGGGCGCTCCATCCGGAATAACGTCGCGGGCCTTCCGCTCCATGGCGGCGGTCAACCAAACATGGGCTGGTGGCGGCTGATGAAGACCGATCACCATGGCATTTTGAATCGCTTTATGAAGCCCTTGATCGATATGGGGGCCAAAAATATAACGGGCGTCCGCCCGAATGAGGCGGGAAACTGCCGAGTTACGAAGATCGACAACAATATCCCAGCGCGTTTTGGACACATCGCGCCAAAGATCGATCCAGTGTTTTTTCCATTTCTGTTTCTTGAGGGCAATAATCCGCTCGAGATTGGGAACCCCCTCATAAAGGCTTGATACCAGCGGCCCGCACACAACTGTGACCCGCGAATCGGGATATTGGGTCAACAAATAGTTCAAAATACCGTTCGATAAAATGGCATCGCCGACACGCGTTGAGGTAATAAAGAGGATTTTTTCAGACATTTCAGCAAGATACCCGTATTTCACCTTGGGTCAAAGCCCTAAAATCGACACTGGACAAGGACGATAATATTGATTATAAACTCCCCACCGAAACGGATGCCTAAGTAGCTCAGTCGGTAGAGCAAGCGACTGAAAATCGCTGTGTCGCTGGTTCGATTCCGGCCTTAGGCACCACTTTTTCCCCGTATAAAAGACTACTTCCCGTGGATATTCAGATATTCCTGATGGGACACGCCGAAGAGACCGAGGATACCCCCGAGCCCGCTCGCAACGCGTTTGGAGCCGACAATAAGCCCGCGCCAACGCGTAATCGGACTCAAGAGAATTTGCGCGCCGCCCAATCCGATCCGCGCCAGCGCATTTCCAAACGCCATCCGCATCGCGGTGACACGCGGATGAAGGAGGAGCAAACTCTGGGCCTCCCCGCTGCCGCTCCGGAAACCTCTCCGGACAATCCACGAATACGGCTCATCGGCACATGCTCGAACAAACGCGCCTCGGGACACCACTGGATGGTAAACCCCGCCTGAACCACACGCAAAAAATAATGAAGGTCACTCGATCCGGTGAACTGGAACGATGAATCAAAAGTCGGCCCGATATGATCGAGAACTTTGCGCACCACCAGAGTGTTGTTGGTGTATGCCTTAGAGAGCTTATGCCCGCGCGGATAAGATTGGTGTTTTTCAAAAACGCCGCTGGCCTTGGCCCAAACGGGAGCGCCTTCCGGCAGCACAGCATCGACAGGACCGGTAATGACATCCGCGGACGTCGCGCGCCACATCGTCATCATCGCATCAAGCCACCCGTCAGGGGCTTCCTCGTCATCATCGACAAAGATCAAAGCATCCGCATCGTGTGTTTCGATCACACTGCGGTTCCGCGCCGCCGGAATACCGCGCACCGGTTCATCCGAAAGGCGCACATCAAATGCCGGAAACTGCGTCCGCAAAGCCGCGATCACTTTGGGATTCTCGCCACTCAGATCATTATCGGTCACATGAACATACCATGAGAAGTCCGCCGCGTTGGCTTCGGAGATCGTTTGCCGCGCCAGACTCGCAAGCAAGAGCCGCAGCCCTTCAGGGCGGTTACAGGTAATCACACCGATAGAGAGAATCCGCATCCCCCGCCTCCCGCTTACGCCGCTCCGGTCGCACCGGATTTGGCTTTCTCGGCAAGATAGGTTTCCCACGCCCACGCGGAGATAATCATCTCTTTAAGTCCGAGTTCGGCCTTCCACAAAAGTTCGCGTTCGGCCAGTCCGGCATCGCCGTAAATCTTCGGCACATCGCCGCTGCGGCGTCCGCCCATATCGTACGGAAGTTTAACGCCGGTCTCGCGCTCGAACGCGGTGATAACTTCAAGGATCGTATACCCGTTTCCGGTTCCGATATTATAGACATTGAACGATACATCGTTCGCCTTCTCGTCCATGAAACGAAGCGCCTGAATATGCGCTTTGGCGAGATCAACCACATGAATATAATCGCGCATCGCCGTGCCGTCCGGCGTATCGTAATCCTGCCCGAAAACCGTCATTTTTGCGCGCTTGCCGATAGCGGTCTGGGTAATCACCGGAAAGAGATTCTGCGGCGCGCCAATCGGAAGCTCGCCGATTTTTCCCGACGCGTGCGCCCCGACCGGATTGAAATAACGGAGCGAGATCACCTTGAGCTGCGGATTGGCCTTCGCCACATCTTTAAGAATATGCTCCGCCATAATCTTGGTCTCGCCGTACGGGGACGCTGCCGCCTTAACCTCTTCGCTCTCGCGCACCGGAAGATGGCTGACCTCGCCATAAACCGTACAGCTCGACGAGAACACGAAATTAACCGCGCGACCGTCAAACGCCCGAAGCAGGTTAATCAGGCCGTGAATATTATTGTGGTAGTAGCTAAGCGGCTGCTCGACCGACTGCCCGACCGCTTTGAAAGCGGCAAAATGGATGACATCCTGAATATCGCTGTTCGCGGCAACAAAATCCCGCACAGCCACTTCGTCACGGAGATCAATTTGAGCGACCGTAAGACTGCGCCCCGATAGTTCTTCAAGCTGGGTGATGATAAACGGGCTGGAATTGGAAAAATTATCAAGGATGACCGGCTCGTATCCGGCCCCGATCAACTCCAGAACCGTGTGCGATCCGATATATCCCGCGCCGCCCGTGACCAGTACTTTTTTCATACAAAACATCCTCGGTTAAACTCTTGCCTTCCGTGTTAATCAATCGGGCCGCATAAGAAAAGGATAATTTCTGCGCCTTTGTCGATTTTATCATTACCCCGGATTTTGATTATGGGAATCATATCTAATTCCGGAATCATGAAACAAAAATAGATAAAACTTTATGTAATTAAATATCGCTGATTACAACCTGATTTCATTCAATAATTCTTATCGAATGCTTTACCTGAATTGGATAAAATTGTCCGCATGTCGACTGACTCGTCACTTAAACTTTCGCGCGACCGTTTTCTCGCTTTTGCTTTTGCCGCATCGGATATGCTGGTGGAGGTGGATTCACTTGGCACAATCAAATTCTTGGCCGGGGCAGTAACAGCTGTCACTGGTTACGAAGACGATGAACTGGTCGGGCAAAGCTTCTACACGCTGTTTGCCGACGAAGATCAGGAAATGATCCGCACCACCGCGCGCAATTCGAAAGCCAAATCGAAACAAGGCCCATTCTTGCTCAAGGTTCAAAACCGCGACCGCGAAATTGCGCCAAAGAATATATTCCTCTCGGGAATGTCTTTGACCGAAGACGGGCCGATTTATTTTACGATTTCTCAAGCCGACGCCCTGCTCAGCTACATCGAGTTTAACCGCTCCAGCAACTTGCAGAAAATTCCGGGGATTGATGATTTTGAAACCCTCCTCCGCAGCCGTATTCCGGAACTGGTGGCCGGCAAAAAGAATGTCGATGTACAAGTCTTGCAGCTCGCGGGCATGAAAAACGCCAACGGCAAGCTCGATGCCAACAGCTGGGATGGTTTGACCGCCGCTATTGCCCAGCTCGTCATGGAATCGTCGATTGGAGGCGACACCGCCGTAAAAGTCGATGACGAAAAATATCTTCTCGTCAAAGACGCGCACGACTCCGATTCAAAAATTCAAGAAAAAATCAAAGAGATTGCCCGCCGCTACAACATTGAAGACGCGATTGACGTTCAGTCGAAAACGATGGAAGGCGACCTGAACGCCCTCTCGGCCCGCGAGGCCTCGCGCGCCATCCTTTATACCATCAAGAAAATGGAAAAAGGAGGATTGGATGCCGTGGGTGATGATTTGCAAAGTTCCTTCTCGTCCTTCCTCGAAGAAAACACCATCAAGATCAGCAATCTGAAACGGATTTTCTCGCATCAGGATTTCAACCTGCACTTCCAGCCGATTTTCGACATGAAAACCCGCAAGGTTTCTCACCATGAAGTTCTGGTGCGTTTCAACGACCCATCGACTACGTTTGAAATGATTACGATGGGCGAGGATATCGGGATTGCGCCGGACATGGACTTGTCCATCTGCCGTAAAGCGCTTAAATACTCGGACCAGAACCGCAAGAAAAAGATCGGCAAGATTGCCGTGAACCTCTCGGGCAGTTCGATCCAGAATGATAAATTCGTGACCAAACTGATCTCGGCTCTCGATGAATATCCGGATGCGGCAAAAAATCTGATGTTCGAGATCACCGAGTCGAGCGAGATCAAAGACCTTGATAAAGTCGACGCCTACATCCAGAAGCTGAGGGCCAAAGGGTATCCGGTTTGTCTGGACGACTTCGGCGCGGGAGCAGCCTCGTTCCAGTATCTCCACAAACTCAAAGTCGATGGCATCAAAATCGACGGTTCCTATGTCCGCAACATCACAACCAACGGGCGCGATTCGACGATGGTCAAAAACATGACCCAGATGTGCCATGAAATGGGCGTATATGTCGTTGCAGAAATGATCGAAACGCAAGAACAAATGGACCTGCTCTCCTCGATCGGCGTTGACAAAGGTCAGGGCTGGCTCTTTGGTAAAGCCGCGCCAGAAGTTTTGCCTCTCGAATAAAGACCAGGAACGATGCCGGACACTCTCATCCCCCACAATCACTTTGTCACCGACAATAGTCGCGGTTTCATTTCGGTCACCGGCCCCGACGCGCATAATTTCCTTCAGAATATTATCAGCAACGATCTGGACAAATTGGGATTTGTAACATCCCTTCACGCCTGCCTGCTTTCGCCGCAAGGAAAGTTCCTCCACGATTTTTATGTGACCGAATGCGACGAAGGATATTTGCTCGACTGTGAAGGCAATGAACGGGCAAGCGATCTGCACCGCCGTCTGAGCCTTTATAAACTTCGTGCAAACGTAACAATCACACTGGAACCGCACCACCCGTCCTACATCTGGAGCGACGGCACCCGCCATCCATCTCCACCCGAGAACGGCACCGAAACCGACCGCAGCACATGGGACATCGCCCGTATTCGCCACGGGATCCCCGATGGCTCACGCGATGCCGAGATTGGTTTTTCAACGTTAGCGGAGCTCAATCTCGATGTCGGTCCCGTCTCCTACACCAAAGGATGTTACGTCGGGCAAGAACTGGTCGCCCGTATGCACAACCGCAATCTCGGTAAAAAACATCTGGTTCCCGCAGAATTCCGCTCGGGAAACCCTCCGGAACGGGGATTTGATATCGAATCCTATGGACAAATGCGCTCGTCTTGCGGCAATGTCGGCCTGATACTGATGACCAACGACACCGAACGCGAACGACGGGAAAACCAAAGCGATGACTCGCCGATATATCTTCTGGGACTGTGACAGCACCCTCCTCGACAATTCCGAACTGCACTGGCAGAAACACCTTGCGGTGACGGCAAAATACGGCCTCACTCTCGCCCCTTCCTACCGCGAAGCCTTCTATCACAATAACGGCGAGCAAAACTGGCGGATGATGAACAAAGAATTGGGATTTGATGTCGAGATGACCACTTATCTCAAGGAAATCGACGATTGGTATCACGCCAAAATTCTCGAGATTCCCCTCCGCCCGGGCGTCCAGACCGCGCTCGATGTTTTTAAAGATCGCGGCGCCCTTCAATGTGTCGTGACCAACGCCCGTACCGCTTCGGTCCTGCCGATGCTGACCAACAAAGGCCTGATGCCCTACTTCGCCTTTGCCCTATGCAAAGAAGACTACCCCAACCGCAAACCCGATCCGGCCCCGTACCTGACCGCCCATGCCCGCATGGAAAGCGTGACAGGAAGTGCGGTCAATAAATCCGAATGCATCGCGATTGAAGATGACCCTTACGGCGTGACCTCGGCAGCTGCAGCCGGACTTCCGGTTATTCACCGACGCCTGACCGACGCCACACCGCCGGCCCCCGAAGCCATAGCTTCGGTCTACAATGAAGACGATTTTCTCAAAGTCCTGCTGGCCTGATTAAGCCGCGCTTTTGATTTTTTGTGTTTGCCGCTGGCGAATAGCCGCCTGCGCCGCCGCTAGCCGCGCAATCGGGACACGGAACGCCGAGCAGGACACATAATCAAGTCCGGTACGCTCGCAGAAATCAATCGACGATGGATCACCGCCATGCTCACCGCAAATCCCGATCTTGATATCGGGACGGGTGGCGCGTCCACGCTCGCAGGCAATCTCGATAAGCTGCCCGACACCTTCCTGATCGATCGAGACAAACGGATCTTTCGCAAAAATCCCCTTGGTCACATAATCAGGGAGGAAATTTCCGGCATCGTCGCGGCTCATCCCGAGCGTAGTCTGCGTCAGGTCATTGGTTCCGAAACTAAAGAACGCGGCATCCTTGGCAATATCCGCCGCCATCAAGGCCGCACGCGGCAACTCGATCATCGTGCCGACCACATAAGGAAGAACGTTCCCACCGCGCACATAAATGCGCGCTGCGACGTCATCAATCACGGCCTTAAGACGCGACAATTCGGCCCGCGTCGCAATGAGCGGAATCATAATTTCGGGCACGACATCGCTTTTGAGCGCCGCATCGAAAATCGCGACGGCCTGCATCTCGTATATTTCAGGATAGGTAATACCGAGACGGCAGCCGCGATGCCCGAGCATCGGGTTGGCCTCATGAAGCTCGGACAAACGGCGTTCAACCGCAGATTCCGCGATACCCGCTGCTTTCGAGAACGCGGCAATATCGCTCGCGCTCTGCGGCAAAAACTCATGAAGCGGCGGATCGAGCAACCGGATCGTAACCGGAAGCCCCTTCATGATCTGGAATAAATCCTGAAAATCCGCCCGCTGAGCCGGAAGAAGCTTATCAAGCGCACTGCGGCGCTGCTCTTCGGTCGCGGCGAAAATCATCTCGCGCACATTTTGAATCCGCTCGGGATCAAAGAACATATGTTCGGTCCGGCACAGGCCAATTCCTTCCGCACCGAAATCACGCGCGGCTTTGGCATCCATCGGCGTTTCGACATTGGCGCGCACCTTCATACGCCGCGCCGCATCCGCCCATCCCATCACGGTCGCAAAATCGCCCGAGACATTGGGTTTAAGCATCGGAACCGCGCCGCGCATCACTTCGCCCTTGGCTCCATCAATCGTAATCACATCACCTTCGGCAATCGTCACATCACCCGCGCGGAAAACTTTTTGCGCCATATCGATATGAATCGTTCCAGCACCAGCCACACACGGGCGGCCCATACCGCGCGCAACCACCGCCGCGTGCGACGTCATCCCGCCGCGGGTCGTGAGAATGGCTTTCGCCGCGTGCATCCCGTGAATATCTTCAGGCGACGTTTCAGCGCGCACCAGAATAACCTCGTCTCCGGCTTTGGCCCGCTCTTCGGCCTCATCAGCAGAAAAAACCACCTTGCCCGACGCAGCCCCCGGCGAGGCCGGAAGACCGCGCGCAATCACATCGCGCGGGGCTTTAGGATCAAGCATCGGATGAAGGAGTTGATCGAGGGTCGAAGCATCGATTTTCATCAAAGCCTCTTCCGTGGTAATCAGTTTCTCGCCGACCATATCAACCGCGATTTTGAGCGCAGCCTGAGCGGTGCGTTTTCCATTGCGGGTCTGGAGCATATAAAGCTTGCCCTTTTGCACCGTAAACTCGATGTCCTGCATATCCTTGTAATGGCCTTCCAGAGTCTTGCGCACATCGCGAAGCTGGAAATACACCTCGGGCATCAACTCTTCCATCGAAGAATGACCGGAATTCTGGTTGCGCCGCGCTTGGGACGAAAGCGGCTGCGGCGTGCGGATACCGGCCACCACATCCTCGCCTTGCGCATTGACCAGATATTCGCCGTAAAAATAATTCTCGCCGGTGGACGGATCGCGAGTAAAAGCGACACCGGTCGCGCAATCATCCCCCATATTGCCGAACACCATCGCCTGCACGTTGACGGCGGTTCCCCAATCCTCGGGGATCGAATGGATTTTGCGGTACGTAACGGCACGCGGAGTCATCCACGATGTAAACACCGTACCGATGGCATCCCACAATTGCTCCTGCGGGTCTTGCGGGAACGGGCGCCCCAACTCGCGTTGCACGAGGTCTTTATATTCCGCAACAATCTTTTTCCAGCCATCGGCGGTCACATCGGTGTCGCTTTCCCATCCGCTCTCGTGCTTATGGTCATCAAGGATGGATTCAAATTCATCATGGGAGACGCCAAGAACAACATCACCATACATCTGGATAAAACGGCGATAACTATCCCACGCAAACCGCTCGTCTTTGGACTGGGTAGCAAGACCATAAACTGTTTGATCGTTAAGACCAAGGTTGAGGATCGTATCCATCATCCCGGGCATCGACACCCGAGCGCCCGAACGCACCGAAACGAGAAGCGGATTAAGGCGGTCTCCAAATTGCGCGCCGACACTGGCTTCGATCTGGGCCATCGCCTGCATTGCCTGAAGCATCAGCTCGGACGGATAGGATTTACCGTTTTGATAGAAATAGGTGCACACGTCGGTGGTAATGGTAAACCCGGGAGGAACAGGCAAACCAATGGCGGACATTTCGGCGAGGTTTGCGCCTTTACCGCCGAGGAGATTTTTCATCTCCGCGCGTCCTTCGCTTTTGCCCGAACCAAAACTGTAAACCCATTTCGTCATGATGCGCCTCCGCTTACCGTGAACGTGAACAAAACAAACTTGTATGGACAAGTGCCCTATTCTAAGGACTTCAAGAGCATCAGGCAAATACGGTCATCAATCGGGCGCACTTCGCCCACAGAAATTGGCTCGCGCTCGAAGACCGCGCCAAACCCGTCGGGGACATAGCCGCACTGGACATAAAGCCGCTGGGCTGGGCCAAAATCACCGCCAACCCCGACCCCGAGACCGATTTCAGTGGCGCCGTGCTCACGGGCCAGCTTTTCGCACGCTGCAATCAAGGCTTGCGCCACACCATTCCGGCGAAACTCGGGAAGTACATAAAGATCTTGAAATTCAGGGATCGACAGGCGGCGAAACAGCGTATAACGCGGAAAATAGTTCAAATGGACATAGCCGCAAATCACCCCGTTCCGGCGGGCGATCAGGACATGGCGCTTGCCGTCATTCTGCTCGGTAAACGCCGTCTCGAAATAATCGCTCTCCAGCACATGGGAACCGGCAGCCGCATGCAGCAGCGGAATATCTTCAGCAAGCATCAAAGCAATATCAAGGGAGGGTAAATCAGGCATATTCACGAATAGTGCGGCCAATAGCGGCCGTTACAGCATCATCCATTTTGCCTTTTTCGGTATAGAGCGCTCCGATAGCGGCTGGAGCCTGTGGCTGAGATGCCGGAACCGCCTCCCCGTAAAACGGGCGGCGGGCAATTCGGCTAAGGGCATCCTTATCAGGGCCCAAACGAAGAACGGGGGCAATTTGCATGCCCCCATCCTACTCAATTCACGTTCAAAAAGCCCGAAAAAAATTAGACTTCCAAAATGAGGCGCTGCGGATCTTCCAGAGCTTCCTTGATACGAACGAGGAAGGTCACAGCCTCGCGGCCATCAATGATACGGTGATCATAAGACAGAGCCACATACATCATCGGACGGGCTTTGATTTCGCCGTTTGGCATCACCATCGGGCGCATCTGGGTTTTATGCATCCCGAGAATAGCCACTTGAGGCGGGTTGATGATCGGGGTCGACATCAGCGAGCCGAACACGCCGCCATTGGTAATGGTAAAGGTACCGCCGGACATTTCGTCCACGGTGATTTTACCATCGCGCGCACGGGTTCCGAGCGAAGCGATATCTTTTTCGATCTGGGCCATGGATTTGGCATCGCAGTCTTTCACGACCGGAACCACGAGACCTTGCGGGGTGCTCACAGCAACCGAGATGTCATAGAAGTTTTTGTAAATAATGTCATCGCCGTTGATCTCGGCATTGACTGCCGGAATCTCGCGAAGCGCATTCACCGCCGCTTTAACGAAGAACGACATGAAACCGAGCTTGACGCCATGTTTCTTTTCGAACTGGTCTTTGTAGGCATTACGCATATCGATGACCGCGGTCATGTCGATTTCGTTGAAGGTGGTGAGCATCGCCGCCGTGTTCTGGGCTTCTTTCAGACGCTCGGCAATTTTTTGGCGCAGGCGGGTCATTTTCACGCGCTCTTCGCGTGGGCCAATCGCGCGCGGCATTACCGGAGCGGCCGGTTTCGGCGCAGCCACCGGAGCCGGAGCCGCCTTTGGAGCTTCCATATGGGCGATCACATCACCCTTGGTGATGCGTCCGTCTTTCCCGCTTCCGGCAATCGCCGCCGGATTGAGGTTATTGTCCCCGACCATTTTCTGAACCGAAGGAGCCAGCTTCTCGGCAGGGGCGGCAGCAGCCGCAGGAGCCGGAGCGGCTTTCGGAGCCGAGTCATTTGCTTTCGCCGGAGCAGCAGCACCGGCTGAAATTTCACCGAGCACAGCACCAACACCAACGGTTGATCCTTCGCCGAATGTAATCTTGGCAATTACGCCAGCTGCCGGAGCATTGACTTCCAAAGTCACTTTATCGGTTTCGAGCTCGCAAATCGGCTCGTCAGCGGTAACAGCTTCGCCTTCTTTTTTCAGCCACTTGGAGACAGTAGCTTCCGTTACGGATTCACCCAGCGTTGGCACAAGGATTTGGGTCATGATCGGTCAATGTCCTGATTCGAGATTTGAAAAATTTAATACCCTGAACATTCACCGTTCAGGGTAAAAAATCAAGGGGTTCGCCCTAAAAATTCAGCAGAAATGCCTGAAATATGACAAAAATCAGTTAGGGGCGCGTTCTTTGATCCTCGTCCCGACCGCGCTCGCCAGATCATTGACCGCCATCGGCTTGATATGGGAAGCCTGATCGATATTGAAAATCATGTAACGAAGCGTCGCATCATGGCGCGGCGCTTTGAGGTAAGGACGGGACAGCGCGAACAAATCCCCACCGGCGCGGACAGTATCAAACGCCGCCGGATCGGTCACGCAAACCAAAGGCACAACGCGGATTGAGCCCTTCCCGTTCACGGTATCAGGCATCGTAAAAGCAGGAAGAGTGTATTTGACTTCCGGTTTCCCTTTGAACATATCGCTGCGAACCTGACGGGCAGAGGCATTGAAATGAAGCATGACGGGGTGGCGCTCCCCATGGAGAAGGTCATCAGCAAGAGCGATAAAGCGTGCAAAAGTTCCGGCATTAAACGAGCCGCGTCCCGAACATTGCGGGCCGTCAGATGGCTTGGAGTGACGGATGAGGAATTTGCGCCAAGCTGTTGCCGTATCACCATGAATAATTTGCGCATCCTTGAGGCGTTCAGGCGAAAGGCGTTTCATAATCCGGAACAGATCCGCTGGAGTTTTCGCGGTAAAGCGCTCGCGGTCGGCAAGGTCGGCATTGGTGAGACGGATTTTTCCTTCTTCGTCGCGAATGACCAAAGACGGTTTAAACTCGCGCTGCCCCGAGGCTGAATTAAAGAAAGCTTCGCGCGCATTGCGGTGGAGGGTGTTCAGAAATATGACGGGCCCCTTGGAATAATCTTTATCATCCGGAGATGGATCGCTCCCCTCTTCGGCGCGAAGATCACTGATACACCCATTCGCGTGGGCCGCTCCGTTCGCTTTTTTGAAATGGTTGCGGACTTGAATATTGTTCCCGCCTTGCGTGTAGGCATCGATATGGATCATACCCGCAACTTCGCAGTCGGGACAGACAATATGACCTTTATGAACATCGGGATTATAAAAGATGGCGGATTGATCGAGGACGCCCGAGCGCGGGCGTTCGGCTTCGAGAACAACGACCTCACCGCTCCGCTGGTCAATAACATGGCGGTATTTGACACCGGAAAATTTGTCTTTGCGTTCACGCTTTGCAGCTTGTTGCGGCATACCTGCCCCCGCCCCTTAGACTTGAAAAAAACATTATGAGTCTTGTTGGAATAGAATACAAGCATATTTGACATAATATTACAAGATATATTACAAACTATTCAGATAAAAAAGAACCCCGCACGCGGCGGGGTTCTCTCGAATTCTATAAAATCGTGACTACTGGACCTTGGAGAAAACACCGCAAACAACGGCAGTGTTAACTTCTCGGTAGGCACTAGCAGCTGTAGTACCAAGGGTACAGTCAGCAGCACCACCAGCAGCAGTACCGATCGCACGAACGCTACCGGTGTTTGGCATACCATCATCCACCTTACGGTCGATCGCAGCAGCTTGAACTGGCTGGAACGGAACAGTCGTACCGGCAGCAACAGCACCAGCCGTATTAGCAGCCACTACATAATGGCCAGCTTGAAGTCCACCAGCAGCACCGGCGAAAGCGGTTGCAGCGACAACGCCGTTGCTATAACCGAAGTTCCATACACCGCCGAGAGGGGTAGATGGGTGAGAGATGGTAGCTCCGAGAGCGGTGGCACCCGGGTTAACACCCCCGAGGAAACCGGCAGCACCGAGGTGAACGAAAGCGACACCAGCTTCTTGAGCAGCCGTAGCAGCAGCACCTGGATTGTTAGCCGTACCGGTTTGAACGAAACCGTCACCGTTACCAGCAACAGCACACATCGTTGCAGCCACACAGTTTGGCAGACGGGTGGTTGGGGTCTGGATATCGCCTGGCATTCCGCCGTACTTGTCACGGAAACCGCTAAGACCGGATTCAACAGCTTTAACTTGAGCAACTGTCGAAGAAACACGAGCGTTGTTGATCAGTTCTTGGCCTTTCAGAATACCACCGATCAGAAGACCGATAATAATCATCACGATCGCCAATTCCACGAGAGTGAAACCGCTCTCGGACTGACGTGTTTTGAGTGAAGTTTGTGTCATTGAGAACTCCATATAGATTGATGACATTTATAGATACCCCCCGCGACGAACGCCGCTTTGCAGTGACTCACGTCGAAGGCTCCAACAGTATATACAAAAATAGCCAGAAGACTATCCCGCATGTGTCAGAATGACCTATTTTTTATTAAAAAAGAGTAACTATACGGAACGTACATCCTCAATTTGTCAGAGTGAGAAGGTATTATATAAACTAACCGGATATTTTTCTGGAATTCCGGTATTCGGATGGCGATTGGCCGACAATATCCTTGAAAACCCGATTGAACGTCGGCACCGAATTAAACCCGACCTCTTCGGCGACCAGCGAAATCTGGGCATCCGTCTGCTCCAGAAGCTGAAGAGAATCCTGTACGCGTCTCTCATTGATAATTTGCGGCAAGCTTTTACCGTAAGCGAGACTTACTATACGGGAGACTCGGGTTTCGGAAACACCGAGCTCGCGCGCCAGAGCTGTTCGGGAAAAATTACCTTCCTGATAGATTTTCTCGAGATCAAACAAGCTTTGAAGTTTATCGGCCAATCCTTTGTCTTCATTGGAAACTTCAATTGCCGGCTCTTTTTTGTCCAACCGGACGGAAGGCGGGTAAATGCGAAAAAGAGACGTCGACGCCAGATAAACCATCCCGCAACCGAGAATATCGCGCACCAGCAAAAAACTGATTCCGTCAATAGCTCCGGAGACGTGAAACAAGCCCAGAGAAATTAACGCAAGGTTAATAACAATGAGCGAAATGATAAGCCAATAACGTTCACCTTTGGCCTCACGCTCCTGCCGCAAAAGATTAAGCGTATCACGCCCGAGCCAGACCGACATCAGCGACAAGGTTCCAAGAAGCGCACCCACGATCCCCATAAATTGCGAACGTTCACCGACATTACACACTGCCGCCACCGAACAATCCTGATCACCTAGAAAAGCACCCCCGCCCCACCCCAAAAGGAGGCCGAACAGCAAAACCGGAATATTGATCCAGAACAGCGCGCGCGGAAGAACGCCAAGATCGGCAATCTGCATAATCAGGAGAACCGATAGCGCCGGAATCATCATCCAGATCGCATCACGAACAATAATATGGGCGTAAAAGTTCGATACGAAACGAGTCGACGCGAAATCAAGGGCAAAGGAAACCAGCAAAAATCCGAAACACAGAACCGGAACAATCACATGTCGCCAATGTCCGGCCCGAAACAGGATATAAACAATGACCGCCACACACTGTGTTAGCCCGATGATCGAAAAGAGATCAGAAAAAGACAAGGTCGTATTGGCCAGGGACAGGTTCATAAACCCTTACATAGTTCATCCTGCTTCTTTTGCACAGGACTTAATATGGTATTACAGAGATAATCGACCATAAAATTGACCTCGGTCGGGTCCATGCCGACCGTATCATTTTTCAGCATCTCGACAATCATACCGTACGCCATATCTTTCTCGCCCATTTCGGATGCGACAATCGCCTTCATCTGAAGCGGCCAAGCCGGCATTCCCGGGCGATAGGTCTCCGCAAGCTCATCCGCAAGCTCTAGTGCCAGCTTGTCATTTTTAAGTTTGTGCTTAGCCAGAAACACAGCCTGCCCGAGCCAGCGCCATTTATCCTTTTCGGGATACTTTCCGACTTTCCGGAGATACTCGATCACCGGATAGAGCTGCTCGGGGTTTTGGGTCGAACCGAAATAATAACCGGCCAGCCACGGCGCGTATTCGGACTCGGAATTGAGTTGGTCCGTCATCATCAGCCATTTGCCCACGTTATCATAGTTGTAATCTTTGAGGGCGTGATCGCGTCCGGTCTCATTACCAAACGCCTGAAGGGCCAAAACACTAGTCCTATAGCCGACTTCGCGATCACCCAGAAAAGCAGCCGCCACCGCCACAGGGCTCGGGGGCTCGGGAACATTAGCCCAGTTCGGATGCTCGCGAGAAGAATACGTCCAAAGAGCTAATTGTGCGGAAAACGCAACGGCAAACACCAGAACCGGACGAGATAACCAGAAAAACGTGGATTGGGCCATAGCGATCCCCCCTCCCCGCTAAAACTGCTTGCGGCGCAGATCAATAATTGTAGCTGACAAAACGAGCGTCAGAAAGACGCCGGCCTGCACCACAACAAAGATCCAATCTTGCAAGCGTGGGCCGCCATAAATCAGCCATGAAGTTTGCGCCATCAAATCAAAACGCGGAATAATGAGAGAAACAACTTTGGTCACACCGACAACCAGCTTCATGCCGTCCGTGGTCGCCATCGCCGGATGCAAGGCAATCGACAAGAACCCGCCCATCAGCCGCGAGAGAACATAAAAACCGAGCGTCCCGAGACCAGCCGTCACCGGAGACGTTAACACCATGGAAAAAAAGAACGCCATATTGCAGACAATAACAAATTCAAACGTTACGCCAAGGCTCCACAGAGCAACCCCGTCTTGCTCGCCATAATGCATGGACAAAAGACCGAGGATCAGCGAAAGAAACGCGCCGCAAATCAATCCCAAAAATGTAAAGCCTGCAGCAAGAGAGAGAACAAATCCCCCGCGCGAAACCGGACGGGTCAGCAGGAACTCGATGTCACGGGAATCGTAGGAGCGCCTTACAAAAAAGACGACAAACAATGATAATCCGATCAAGGCCAGAATGCGCAGACCACCCGCCATATAGGCCACAACAAATTGATCTTGCTCGATCGACGCCGCAGAGCCGGAGAAAAAGGAAAGACAGGCTCCAAGGACAAAAATGGCGAGGAGACCCCACACCATTTTGTCACGAAGCGCCGCTTTGAGAACGTAGCGTATAACGTGTAAGGACATCAGACCCTACCGGAAATTAAAGTTTTTCCGGACGACGGTCTTGGCTGAATGTCTTGTACAACTCACGGTCCGTATTATGGATGCTGTCATTGGCATCATTCAGGATAGTCGCTTTCAGGAAAATCACCAATTCGGATTTTCTTATATTGCCACCCTGATTGCGGAAAAGTCCGCCCAAAATCGGGATCTCGCCAGCAACCGGAACGCCTTCGCGGTTAGATGTCGACGAGTCTTGCAACAGACCGCCCATAACCATCAGTTGACCGGAACGCATATCGACCACCGAGTCAACTTCCTGAACGTTCACAACCGGAATCGGGGACTCGATTGTACCGCCCGATGCAAACGTAACCGACGGATCGTTCACATATTCGGAAATTTTCGTCACAGTCGGACGCAACTGCATCGCAATGGTGCGTTTATCAAGGTTGATCGAAGGAAGAACGTTAATCAGGACACCTTCCGGAACGGTTTTGATTTCCGAATCAACATCGGTACTGACGTTGGTGTTGGTTCCATCCGACGTCGTGTCACGCTGGACTTTCAATTCGAAATAAACCTGGTTACGCGCAACGTTCAGCACAGCCGATTGGTTATTGATAACGGTCAAACGCGGGCTAGCCAGTGCATGGACTGTCCCAAAGCGCGAGATTGCATCAACAAGAGAGGTAATGCTATCGCCACTTACGCTAAACGATATTGCGTTGCTCGATGCGACACCGAAAGCCGGCTTGGCAAAGTTTGCAGACAAACCGATATCGCCAAATGTTTTCAGGAAGTCCCAGTTGATACCGGTCGCGTATTCATCCGAAAGCGAAACTTCGAGAACTTTTGCTTCGATCAGAACCTGAGCCGTCGACGAGCGTTTCAGTTCGTCAAGATACTCGGTTACTTTTTTGTGCAAGCGTTCGTTCGCATAAACCGAGATCAGGCCGGCTTGCTTGTTGATCGAATAGCTCGGAGTAAAGGTAACCGAGTTTTGTCCGGTTGAGCCGCCCGACAAGCTGGTTGGCAGCGACTCGATACGAAGAGTCGGCGGCTGGTTGGTGACAGGCGCGGTTGGAGCTCCCTCGCTGATGCTGACCGGAGCTGGCTGAGCCGATGAAGGCACGGCAGCAGGAGCCGAAGACGGAACCGGCGGCAATGTTGCGTCGGATGGAGGGGTAGCCGTCGCTGTCGCAGATGCATCCACGGTCGCCGGCGGGGTCGATGGAACAGAAACAGGGGAGGAAACGTAAACCTCTTCGCCGGCTTGCGGAGTAACCGAAGCCGCGCCCGAAGCCCCGCCCTCGCCGATAGCGGCCGCATCAATTGGCGGAACCGGAGGAGTGACCGGAGCAGGTGTGCTCACAGCAATTTGCGGATCATCCGACGTTTTCAGGTAGCTGCCCGAAGCATTCGAATCGAGGATTTGTTTCAGGTTGACATCCAGCTCACCCCAGAAGTCGGCGGTCGAGTCGCTCGAAACCTGGAACTGGGAACCACCTTTAACGCCGCCGCTTTCGCCGCCGCTGCTGGCAACGCTCACGTCGGTTTTCATCGAGCTGGTGTTCTTACGGACAAAGCTCAGGTAATCGATTTTATAGTTTTTGGTATAAGGGGTATCGAGTTCGATACGCAGGGTGTTTTCATCAAATTTGTAACGAAGACCGGCGATCTCGCAAATGCGGTCGATAACGACATCCATCGGCTTGTTGCGTGCGGTGAAAATGATCGAGCCTTGAATACGTGGATCAAGCTCGATATCGAAATCGGATTGTTTAGCCATCTCGAACAGAGCTTCACGCAGAGGAATGCTCTGGTTAATCGCGATCGAAACGAGCGGCATTGGAGGAAGTTTCTGGACATCGTCGGCGACGTATGGCTGCAGATCAGGCACGCCCTCCGCTACCGGAGCATCCCCGAGGCCAGCTTCACGCGGCGACATCATATCGCGGAAATCCTGAAACTCGCTATTGGTCGAGCGGTCCATTTTCGTGTGGTTATTCGCCAGATCACAACCGGTGGCCGGAAGGAAGACGGTCAGCGCAACGAGGCTGGTTACCGTGCTCTTGAGACAAAAGGGTTTCAGCGCCATGGTATAAAAACTCTTCTAGAAAATAAGGTTGTGGTGGGACCGCTGCACGATAGAAAAATGCAACAACGGAACTGATTCTACCTCAATTTTCAGAGAATTACTATAGCAAGCCGATAAAGAAAATTTATTCGGACATTACGAGCAGCGACGTGTCCATGGACGAGAGCCCTGAACCACCTGCCCCAAGCTTGACTTGCTGCATTTTAATTTTCATATCGCCAGGGACATCGCACTGCGCAATAGCCGTCTCTTCGGTGATAACGCCCGATAAATAAAGCGCGAGCAACGACTGGTCGAACGACGCCATACCGATATTCTGGTTTGCCTCCATCACATCGCGGATCTTGGAAATCTTGCCTTCCAGAATAAGCTCTTTCACGAGCCCCTGATTGAGCATCACCTCGAGCGCCACCGTCATACTATTATTGATGGTCGGCACAAGGCGCTGGGAAATGATCCCGCGCAGGTTGGTCGACAGGTTAAGCCGGATCTGCTGGTGCATATCCTCACTAAACAAGTTCACAATCCGTTCAATGGCTTGGTACGAATTGTTCGTGTGAATGGTTGCCAAACACAAATGTCCGGTTTCGGCAGCGGTAAGGGCCTGCTCCATCACATCACGGTCACGAATCTCGCCAACCAGAATAACATCGGGACGTTGGCGAAGAGCGTTTTTGAGCGCAATCGCGTAATTCTCTGTATCTACACCGATTTCCCGTTGTGTCACGACGCAGCTTTTGTGCTCGTGATAATATTCGATCGGGTCTTCGATAGTAATGATATGCCCTTGCGTGTGGGAATTCCGGTAATCGATCATCGACGCCAGAGTGGTCGATTTCCCCGAACCGGTCATACCGGTCACAAGGATCAACCCGCGCTTGAGCATCGAAAGCTGCTTCATGATCGGCGGCAATCGCAATTCATCAAACGTTGGAATCCGCGAGATAATACGTCGGATCACAAGCGCAGGATTTTGACGCTGCTGAAGGATATTCACGCGGAAACGTCCATGGCTGCCCATATCGATCGCCGTGTTCAGTTCCATTTTCATTTCAAAATCGCGGCGCTGGCGCGTGGTCAAAATGGTGGAAAGAATATCATTCATCATGGTCGTATCGAGCACTTGAGAAGATACAGCCACCAGACGATCATCGACACGCAGAGTAGGAGGAACGCCAACCGTCATATAGAGATCGGTAGCATTCTGCCGATCCATTTGCAGCAACAGGGAATAAATCAGCGGTTCGCTCAAAACGAGTATCCTTCTTCAGAGCCGGCAGCCGACGCATCCGGTTCAGCGGAGCGGCCTGGAGCCGATTTTTTGGATGTGGAGGAAGTTTCATGCTCACTCCCGCCTTCATCAGTAGCTTTCATCAATGCGGCGCGTGCCTCTTCCTCGTCAATAATCCCCTGATCGAGCAAGCTGTTCACGGAATCTTCCATGGTCACCATGCCGTAACGCGATCCGGTCTGGATCATCGAATACATTTGCGGAATCTGGTTTTCACGAATGAGGTTACGAACCGCGTTGGTTCCAACCAGAACCTCGAAGGCGGCCACACGGCCTTCCCCGCCCTTACGACGCAGGAGCGACTGGGCGACAACCCCTTGAAGCGAGCTTGACAGCATCGCACGGATCATTTCCTTATCGCCGGTCGGGAACACGTCGATAATACGGTCGATGGTTTTGGCGGCCGAGCTCGAGTGAAGGGTTCCGAATACCAAGTGACCGGTTTCAGCAGCGGTCAAAGCCAGAGAAATCGTTTCGTGGTCACGCATCTCCCCCACCAGAATAACGTCAGGGTCTTCACGGAGAGCGGATTTCAGCGCGCGCGAGAAGCTTTGCGTATCGTTTCCAAGTTCGCGGTGGTTGACCAGCGCTTTTTTGGATGTATGGAAGAATTCAACCGGATCCTCAACGGTCAAGATGTGTTTCGGCATCGTCTCGTTAATATGGTTGATCATCGAGGCCAGCGTTGTCGATTTACCCGAACCGGTCGGACCGGTCACAAGGACGATCCCTTTTTCAAGTTCGGCAAAGCGGCGCATGATCGGCGGAAGATCAAGCTCTTCCATCGATGGAATAACAGACGGAATGGTACGGAACACGGCCGCCGCCCCGTTACGGTTGGTGAAAGCGTTCACACGGAAACGGGCTTTCTCGCCAAAAGAAATAGCAAAGTCGAGCTCGAGATTCTTTTCATACTCGGCGCGCTGATCGTCAGTCATGATCGAATAGAGCATACCGCGAATGCTCTCATTGCTGAGCGCTTCGGATTTAAGGCGTTTCAACTGGCCATACACACGAACAATCGGAGGATTGTTAGCGCTCAAATGCAAATCCGACGCTTTGTTCTGCATCACGAATGCAAGTAGTTGAGTAATATCCATAACGGTCCTCCAGAGGTTTTAAACCCGCACACTATTTTTACTGACAAATTACAAACGGAAGGTAAATATTTGGCGACTTTCCATCGGGCCTGAAAATATTTTTAGACCAGACTCAAGACTACCATTCCCCCCAACGATAATAAACCCATAACAACCAGAGAACGGGGCACTTTTTGCGGCTCGCGCACAACCGAAACCCCTAGGGCAACGACAAAAGGAATAAGAAAAGCGAAGACAAGAGACACGGCGAACCGCCCGTCAAGGCAAAAGAAAATCGCCGCCGTCAGCCCCGAGATCAACTCCAGAAGAGGATAAATCGCACTGATCGGATTACGACAATATCGGCACTTGCCGCGAAGACCGATCCACGACAGAACCGGAACGAGGTCCATAAAGCCAAGCTGATGATCGCAATTCGGGCAACGGGATCGGGCCGCCCCGCCCTGCCGTTCATCGCTTCGGGTAAATTGATTGACGATCCAGCTTTCACCGCGCAAAGCCCGGTAAGATATCGCCGAGGCAAAACTGCCCATCGACGCCCCGATCCAGAAGAACCAGAAGGACAGCAGCGCCAGACCTAAAGCGTCCACCGGTAGTGTCGACTGAAACATAAATACCCTACAAACCCGCGGCGACTAGTTTCCGCGAAGGCGGGTCAGGCGATCATAGATCATATCGCGCGACACCGCACTGGCCCCGCTCGAAGTAGCGTCCACTTCAAGGGATTTCTCGTAAAAATCAACGGCGCGCGCGTAGTTACCCGCCTTTTCGGAGATAACCGCCAAATTGAAATAATGCTGGGCATTATTCGGCTCCATCGACGACGCCAGAGAAAGGTAACGATAAGCATCCTCAAGATTGCCGGTGTTGGCATAAGCTACACCAAGCTGCGCGGCAATTGCAGGATTGTCCGGATAACGGGCACGAAGGCTAAGCAATTTTTCAAGAGCGACGGCCGGCATTTGCTTGGTCACAAGACCGCTTAAATTCACGACCGCTTCGGCGTTATTCGGATTGATCGCCAACAGCTCTTCATAAGTAGAAATCGCGCGATCATTTTCGCCGAGCTTCTGGAAGAGGACGGCGCGCCCCATCAAAACGCGAGGCTCGCGGGGGTTAAGCGAATAAAGCTCGTCATACATCTGGCGTGCCGCATCATAACGGGCCAACTTCAGCGCGCGATTAGCCGAAACGATCTTGGATTCCAGACTGGTGGTTTCAATCACAACCTTCTGGTTCATCGAGGACGAGGAATGGGATGGCGATTTAGGTGGCTTCGGCTTCGTTTTCGAATTCGAATTCACGATAATCAGGCTCTCGGTTTTTCCACGCTTGGGGTCCATAGACGGAGCCGGAAGACGGGACATGATATCACCCGGGGGCGCATCAAAATATTTGGTCGCTTGCTCTTTCTCTTCGGCAATTTTCATGTCGGCTGCATTTTCGGCCGGAGTGGCCGAACCGTCGGCAGGACCAGAATCAGACACGTTTACTTTGGTCGGATCAACACCCTCATCATTAAGAAGGGTCGGACCTTTATCTTCAATAGGCTTAGGCTTGAAAATTTTGGCATTTTCAACTTTTGGAGTCGAAACCACCGGAGCATCGGCTTGAGGCGGCGCGGCCACCGTTTCGGTTGGTGGAGGCAAAACAGCATCGGACGGCGGAACAGCGGGAGCCGTATCGGCAGGAACAGGAGCAACCGCCTGATCCACAGGTGGAGGAACATCATTCGCAGCAATCGGCTGAACAACGTCAGGCGACGGCACAGCAACATCCGCAGGAGTCAACGGAGGAACAGCGGCAGGAGCCGGAGCATCCGGCGATGGAGCGACATTGGCCTCCACTACAGGAGCGGGAGCCGGAGTTGGAGTTGGAACCGAACCGGAATTGGAGCTCGCATCGGCGATCGGCTCGGGCTGCGGTGGCATATCAGCTCCGTCAAGCGGCGATGGCGCCGCACCGGTGCCAGCCGAATTCACATCATCCGGAGAAGGCGCAGGAACCGGAGCCGCACCTGAATCGGTTGGTGCAGTCGTGGCCGCAACCTCGCCCATCTGGAACGACGGCAAAGTTACATCTTCACCGGCAACACTGCCGGTCAGATTATGTTTTATTTTTTCGATAGCGGCAGGATCGCTGAGGTAAAAATACCCCCCTGCTCCGGCAACAGCCAGAAACGCAACAGCCGCGAGCAAACCGGTCGAGGATGATTTTTTCGGACGCTTGGTCTCGTTCTGGGGAGCGGCAAAAATTCCGTCTTCATCCGAACCGTCATCCAGATCATTAAATCCGGACAAATCATCGGAAGCTGAATAGGGTGCGTCGACGATATCGCCATCGGCGGCATCCCGGTTACGGCGTTCGGGCGCGGTCTCGTCGGTCGAGGAATACAAATTCTCGAATTCGTTCGGATCGTTAGTGTTGTCGTTGTTAGCCATATCAGATCACCCGGACGGATAAATGGAACAGAAAGAAAAGCGTTCGGGCAGAACACCCGAAGCGCCTTATTGTATCGTATTTACGCTGCTTTGCCTAGAAGCATTGATTCGGCGTTGATAATTTTTAGAAAGGCCTTCTCGAGCGTCTCTTGGGCCGTTTGGGTCTTCATCCCTTCGGTAGTCCCGAGATATGGCGTATCCCCTTGGTGCACAACCATTACGCGATCGCAAATCTCGTCCATGTCCGAGAGGATGTGACTGCTAAGAAGCACCGTCCGGCCCTGTGTTTTAAGATCAAGGAACATTCCTTTAACCAAGGCGCGAGCCAGAGGATCAAGTCCGCTCATCGGCTCGTCAAAAATCAGGATTTGGCATCCGGTCAAAACCGTCGCAATCAATCCGAGCTTCTGGCGCATTCCTTTCGAGTAAGTCTGAACCCGACGAGGCAAAACATCAGGATCAAGCGCTAACAGATTGCAAAACCGCTTCTTTTCATCATTCGATACGCCCCGCCCATAAAGGGAGGCCGCGAAATCGATAAACTCACCGCCAGTCAAGAACCACGGCGGATCAAACCGCTCCGGCAAATAGGATATATCGTAGCGGGCAGCGGCATTCTGGGTCGATCGACCAAACACATCAACCGTACCGGACATCGGATCCTTTAAGCCGAGAATGGTTTTAACCAATGTAGTCTTGCCGGCCCCGTTCAGCCCGATCAGACCAAACGTCTCTCCGGCTGTAACATTCAGATGAACACCATGAAGAACCTCACGCGCACCATAACCGGCGCGCAGGTCGTTCACATGAATCGCGCTAGGGTTTGGGACAACGTCGCTCACGACTGGGTACGTCCGGGCAAGAAAATCTTGCTGTCGATATTGAAACGCTGGTTCGGGCGCAAACGGATCGGATAAATCTGGGCCGTAACCTGATCGTACCATTTCAACTCGATAAAGTCCTTATACACCTTGATATCGACCACTTCCGCCGGAATAGCGTCCGGAGTGATGCGGGTTCCGTTCATATAAACGACCCAGTCATTTTCTTTATTGTACAAGATACCGGCCAACGACACTTCGCGCAGGGAATGCGGCGGACGGTAGTTCGGATCATTCGGATCACCCGAGTCCTTGAGGTCCTGCATGGTCGGAACGCGGGTGTTGAAACCAACGCGCGCTTCGCGAAGAAGAGCATATTGCGATGTGGTAAAGAACAGCGATGGCACTTGGGAGCGAGAATAAACCTGCTTCTTGTACTTGGCCTTGATCTCTTTCTCGATACTCTGGAGGATTTTGACTTCCGGAGGGAGCTGATCCTGAGACAGACCGGACACCGAGTCAATCGTTCCGAAAATTGGTTTGGCTGGGGCTTCAGCAGGAGGCGGCGTCCCTACAGGCGGAGCCACGGATGCATCTTGCGCCGAACCCGCCAGCGGAAAAAATGACACCGCCGCAAGGGACAGGACAAACGGAAGAGAACGAGCGGTCATGTTATTTTCCTCCCGCAGCAGGTGCTGAGCTGTTGCTAGATGTCATAGTGCGCCAATCGAACTGGAAATCCCCTCTAATCAAAGGAACAGGCTTGCCCGAACCGATCTGGCGAAGCATGGCTGCGTTAAGCGCTTCCGCGCGCTCGAGACTGACTTTGGTAATATCGACACTCCCCGGGAAACGTTCTTGCATAAACTTGACCAGAGAATAAACATCCACGTCATCAAGACTTTCGATATCGACAGTTCCACGGCTCTTGACGACGATCTGGCTGGCTTGATCTGCCATATCGTTTGGCACAACCGCACCAGCGTCAAACTTGAGCTTGGCCTTGAGGATACCGACTCGGGTCGAAAGCTTGGAAAAGTTTTCGATTGCGGTCGCACGATCCTGGTCATTAAAGAAACCGCGAGCTTCGAGGTCCTTGAATGTCCGTAGCTGGCTCTGAAGAAGCACAAACTCTTCTTTCATGCGCGCCACTTCATCATATTTGGCCTGTACAGCCGATTTGGTCGTAGCCAATTGCTGCTCAACCTGCTCGCGCTCGGGGATCACGTAATCATAAACGACGTACCCGGCTCCGCCCGCGAACGCGAGCAGCGCGAGAATGAAATAGACAACTTTGTTGGAAAGTCCCTTAACCATTTTTAGCCACTCTCTTCACGACGATTTCGGCATGATACCGGTCGTCCGATTTACGTTGGGTCGCTGTGTACCCGAATTCGCTTTCAGCCACACCGCGGAAACTCAAATCCTGAAGCGGCTTGCTCACAGCAGCCACGTAACCGGAATCTTTCATTTTCTCGTTCAGGCGACCGACCAGCTTGTCGATTTCCTCATTCCCCTCTTTGGGTTTGATCGATCCGGCAAAACTGACATAAAGGGTGATATGGGTATTACGGTCGGCAACAACAGGATCCGTTGATTTAGACTTGATTGGCTCGAGGCCCTCATTGACGAATTCGAATTTATCGAGACGTATCGTTTCGAGCTCGCGCGAGATCATATCAAGCAAATACAACGGATCAACCTTGGCCAGATTGATTGAATCGCTGATAGCCAAAGATCCTTTAACCAGAGGAACATCGATCCCCATCTTTTGCTTACGGATCAACTCTTCCTGATAGATATTCTCGATCTTTTGTTTCTGGATCATGGCGACTTCAAGATTAACCGAGGCGCGGTACATTTTAAGGGCCTCATCTGCCGCCATCCCCAACGCGCCGCACGCGGCAACCGCACCGACAAGCATAACAACCTGAGCCACCAAGCGCGGCTGCTGGAGTGTCTGGATATCGCGAGAGGCCAGCGGTAAATCAATAACCAGTTTACTGCCAACCCATCCGGCGTGCAGGACTTCGGAGAAATGCTCATCGGCATCAGAAGTCAACTTCAGACCAAGATGTTTGGCCGCCTCGGCAACCTTAAGGACCATATAATTGCATGGTGCATAGATCATGCTCTCAAGAGCTTCGGTATAGGTCGGGTCACCGACCACCAGAATATCCAACCCGTCTTCCGGCGTATAACCGAAACGCGCCAGATAACTCAAAGTCGCTTGAAGTTCTTGCGAAACATCGGCCGCCCACACCCCTGGGTTTTCCGGGGAAGGTTCGACCACCGGAGTAACACGGGTCAAAGCCAACTCGCCATCCCGCACAACGATCTGGCGAAGACCACCGCCGCGATGCTGGGAAATCAGGATAGACCAGCGCGCCGTACCGACACCGAAGGATTTCTGGGCAATCTTTTTAACCAGCATATCGACCATGCCGGTCGATTCAACCGGCAACAACCCGTAACCGGAAATCTGGACATCGGTATTCTGGAGAGCGAGCATCACACGGCCAAATGACTCGGTCGACGGAACAGCCGCAAAGAGATACAAATCACCTTTATTGGTTGTCTCTTTGGCTCCTTTGGCTGAAGCGCCACCACCAGCGGCCTTGAGCGCTTTAGTTCCCTCTTTAAGGACCATTGCAGCGCGCATCGAGAAATTCGGAAAAGCCACATTAAGGCGACGCTGGACGATATTTACCCGGTCGAACATGGTAATAACCGGAACCTTTTCCTTACGGTAATGCTGCTCGACCGCGTCGTTAAGGATCATCACCGACGATGCGCCGCTACGATTGACGGCATCCGCCAGCTTTTCTTCAAATGCCGGATCGCGCCACATGATCGAGACCAGAAACTGGCTTTGCTTGCTGGCGACACGGTACACCGACACGCCGTCGTCCATAATCAGGAGAACGCAGCGGTTCGGCAACAGGAAAGAAGGTAGAGGAGCGGACATTATAGCGAAACCTACTCTTACATTTGTACTTTTTCGAAGCTTGAGTATATAGGACCGAACACGGCAACAGCAATCCAGAGAATCATAAGACCAAGGAGCGCCGTCAACATCGGCTCGATCATGGTAATAAGACCCTGAACCGCCTCATCGACGTCACGGGTATAAAATTCGGAAACCTGCTGGAGAACCGGCGTCAGATTACCTGATTCCTCACCGATTTTAATCATGCGCGTTACCAGCGTCGGGAATTCTCCGGACGCCCCGAACGCCGCCGACAGCGGCGAACCGGTCTGGACTTGAGCCTGAACAGTTTCAAGCGCTTCAAGAAGCGCAAGGTTGGTCACAGTATTTTGCGCAGCGCGGAGACATCCGAGAACATCAATACCGCTGGAGAACAGAGCCCCAAACGTCTGGGCATAACGGGCAATCGAAATTTTACGGATAAGCGGACCGGCAATCGGCAGCTTAAGGAAGAGCGTATCCATTTGGTACGCAAATCCTTCGGAGTTCTTCCGGAAGACCTTATAAACACCGAACGCCACAATCGGGGCCGCCAGAACTGCCCACCAATATTCCTGGAAAAACTCGGACGTCGCCATGAGCGATGTGGTATAGAACGGCAAATCCTGACCGAGGTTTTTAATAAACCCGACGATCTGCGGAACAACCATCCCCATCATGACCACGATGGTTAAAACCACCACGACCAGAAGAATGGTCGGGTAACGGGTCGCTTTTTTAATCTTGCTCTGCATATCATCAACCCATTTAAGGTATTTGATGAGCTGGGAGTATGACAATTGAAGATCACCGGTCTCCTCACCCGCTTTAATCAGCGAGATGTAGAGATTGGAGAAAACTTTCGGATAATTAGCCAAAGCCTCGGACAAAGCAGCCCCATCGGACACGGCGCGATAAACGTCGGTCATCATATCCTTGAGGGTCTGGTTTTCAGCCGAATCACGAACGTCCGCGAGCGAATCAAGCATCGGCACGCCGGCAGCTTGCATCTGCTCGAGGTGCATAAAAAACTGGATCAGGTCACGAACTTTAACTTTAGGACGGAAGAGCGCGAAACCGCTGCTGCCACGGGCATTCACCGGCTGGCAACTGACCAGCACCATGCCCGACGCCTGAAGCTGGTTATAAAGGTCAACTTCGTTCGCAGCCGAGACGACGCCGCGAATCGGGCGTCCTTTGGCGTTATAAGCTTTGTACTTATACGGTTGAATGGTGGGCCTCCACTAAGACTCGGGGAAAACCGCCAAAAACAGGGAGTTTCAGGCGATCTAATCCGGATGAATATGGACGGCGCCCGCGAGTTCTTCCAGACTCGTGATGCCTTCCAATATTTTGAGGATACCATCATCTCGCATACTTTTGAATCCCTTTTGTTTGGCAACACGTTTCATTTCGATTTTTGTGCCACTACGAGCAATAACCTCGTCAAGATCCTCATCCATAAGGAGAATTTCTGCAATCGCCACCCGCCCCTTATAGCCTTGACCGGAGCAAGCCGGACACCCGCCTTGATGCGGACGGTGAATAGTCGGCGGATTATCGGCCTCGACCCCGAGAATGTGACATTCTTCTGGTGTCGGGGTATGCGGCTCTTTACATTCCGGACACAAACGACGGACGAGACGCTGGGCAAACACCCCGATAATCGCACCGGCAATCATCCCCGGCTTCATACCAAGGTCCACGAGACGCGGAATAGCGCCGAACGAGTCGTTGGTGTGAAGAGTTGTGTAAACTTGGTGTCCGGTCATAGCGGCCTTAAGGGCCATCTCGCCGGTCATCCCGTCACGGATCTCACCGATAAAGATAACGTCAGGGTCTTGACGGAGAAGAGCTTTAATACCGTCAGCAAAGGTCAAAATCCCTTCGCGGACGTGAGTCTGACGGATCATCGGAAGCGAATATTCCACAGGATCTTCAAGGGTTTGGATGTTGATCTCCACCTTATTGATCGCATTGATCATCGAATAAAGCGAGGTCGATTTCCCCGAACCGGTCGGGCCGGTTACGATAATAATACCCTCGGGGCGAGCCTGAGCTGCCTTGATACGCTTCAGGTTAACCTCGCTAAATCCGAGCTTGTCCAATGGCTTAATACTGGCACTTTTATCCAGAACACGAAGAACGATATTCTCGCCATGAACCGTCGGGAGCGACGACACACGGAAGTCCGCTTCGCGGTCCCCGATATTAAGGTTGAAACGACCATCCTGAGGCGAAAGCTTGTCCGCGATGTTCATCTTGGACATGATCTTGATACGCTGCGACACACCGTTCCAGAGCTTCTTGTGAAGGATCTGGGCGGTAAAGAGAACACCGTCAAGACGGTAACGAAGACGAACAAAGTTCTCTTCCGGTTCAAAGTGAAGGTCCGATACGCCAGTCTTGACCGCATCGATCATCAAAGCGTTAACGAGACGGACAATCGGGTGGCTATAGGCTTTATCCTCGGACACCTTGGCCACATCATCCGGAGTGGCCTTGCTGTCATCAAGTTCTTTAAGAATGTCGTCGATCAGGCTCGAGTATCCATAAGCCGCATCGATCGCATCCGACAAAATGGATGGGGTCGTCACAAGGCAGCGAACTTCCGAGCCTTTCGGCAAAATACGGCGAAGCCCGTCAGTGGCGACAATATCATAAGGATCAACCATAGCCACGACGGCCACGTTGTCCTGATAAGAAACCGGAAGAACACGCAGCTTCTTGGCGGTTTCCTTATCAATAAGGGAGAGAGCCTCTCCGTCAAAAATTGTAGCTTTAGGATCAAAGACCTCGTGACCACCGGATTCCGCCAGAAACTGGATCAGCACCGACTCTTCGATAAAGCCGAGATCAACCAGAACCTGCCCGAGCATCTTGCCGGAGATTTTCTTCTCTTGAAGAGCCACATTGAGCTGTTCGATTGTAATAATGCCCTGGGCAACCAAACGGTCGCCGATACGTCCGCGACCATCGGCGCCGCCGGATGACTCACCATATCCGCCACCAGAATCAAAACCGGACAGGTCCCCATGGCCGCGCCGGTCTACTTCGTGACCATCCGGCCGACGAGCGCGCGGGCGAACCTGATCGGGACGCGCCGGAAGAGACGTCTTGGCGACCAATGCGCCGGACGTTTCCTCTTCTTTATTAGTTAAATCAATAACTTCCATCTGGTAACCGGTATTCTCGTGAATTGTGAAAACCTAGATCATGACATTTTATGTAGTATTTTTTTATAAGATACCCATAGGCGCCCCCGGTTTTCCCCCCAGGAACGTCTTTCCCAAATGTACGCGGTAAACGTTAACAAAAACTTGAAGCGCCGCGTGTTGCAAAAACTAAAAAAACAGGTAGATTCAAGAATCAATAGGACGTGAGTCGCTATCACTGCGTCTTTAGTACCTGAAAACAAAAAAACAAGGCAAAAGAAACAGTTATGGCAACAGAAATTCGCCGTCTGATATTCTCCCACAGTGAAACGACCTCGGCAATCCGCAATTACGGAGCCGCTCATGGTATGCGTTTTCCGGAAGGCCGGATCATCCGCGCCCGCTATGCAGGCTCGGCCGAATACGAGTTCCACTCGTTAAAACAATTCAAAGCCCCGATTCAGGGCGATTATAACGTCAAGGAAACCCCGAAGGCGATTACCCTCACCTTCTTTGACGAAAAGACCTTCGAGCAGAAATACATCAACCTGACCGCCGACTTCATCAGTGCGTCCTTGATCGAATACTGCATCACCCACAAGATCATGATGCCGAAAGTCGCTGAAAAAACTCTGGATTTGACCGAGTTTAACGTCTGTCTCGACATCAATCTTGAAAACCTGACCGATTCCGCAAGCGGTCCCCTTCGCCTCGACGACTAGTCTCCTTCCTTATTTGGGCTGAATAACGCTGAATAACTCAGTATAAGCAGTTGAATTTACTGCACACCTGCCCTAGAAAAGGAAAATGCGAAACTTACCGAACATCCTCACTGTGGGACGTCTGATGACGTTGCCCGTTCTTGTCATCCTGATGCTGATTCCGGAAAGCTGGGCCGCGTGGTCGGCGTTGGCTCTTTATACAGTCGGGTGCATCACCGACTGGCTCGACGGTTTCATCGCCCGCAAGATGAAACTGGAATCGAATTTCGGCAAGTTTCTAGATCCGATCTCCGACAAGATTTTCGTTGCAGCTGTTTTGATTACCTTGGTGGCCAACGGGCATCTCAACGATTGGGGGCTCGTCGCGGTCCTGGTTATTCTCTCGCGTGAATTTCTGGTTTCGGGCCTTCGCGAATTTTTCGGCCCGAAGAACATCACCTTTCCGGTATCCAACCTCGCCAAATGGAAGACCACCGCGCAAATGTTTTCGCTCGGTTTTTTGATTATGGGCGAATACGGCGTGCCGGTTTTGCCGCTCAATATTGAAATCGGTTACACTTTGTTGGCAGCGGCAACCCTGCTGACGCTCGTAACCGGCTGGACCTATTTGAAAGAAGGCCTCAAACACCTTTAGGATCGGGATTAAGTTAGAATGTATAAGCAGCTGCAACCTCTCCTGTTCCGCATGGACGCCGAAGACGCCCACCGTTTGACGATCACGGCGCTCGCCAAAGTTCCGACCGCGCTGCTGCGTTCCCTCTACCCGATGCGCAACCAGCCGCAGATGAAACAACATCTGATGAACCGCACCTTTCACAATCCGGTTGGCTTGGCCGCTGGCTTTGACAAGAACGGCGAAGCCTTGAGCGGCTTGATGGCACTCGGATTTGGTTTTGTCGAAGCCGGAACCGTGACGCTCAAACCGCAAGAGGGAAACCCGCGCCCGCGCATCTTCCGCTGCCCCGAGCACAAAGCGGTTATCAACCGCATGGGCTTCCCGAACCACGGCGCCGCTTCCTTTAAAGGCAACCTCGAAAAATTCCTCGCCGCCAAGCCGCGCCCGAACGGAGTTCTCGGCATCAATATCGGCATGAACAAGGACCAGACCAATCCGGCACGGGATTACACCGCGCTTATTCGTCTGCTCGGACCGATGGCCGATTATCTGACCATCAATATTTCATCGCCCAACACGCCGGGTCTTCGTAATCTTCAGGACAAAGAACCTTTGACCGAATTGCTCGAAGCGGTGATGGCCGAACGTCGCCTGTCTTGCGGATCGAGCAACCCGCCGCCGCTTCTCGTTAAACTCGCTCCCGACCTCTCCGAAGAACAACTCACCGACATTGCCGCGGTACTTTTGGAACAAAAAGTCGACGGTGTGATCCTGACCAACACCACCCTCGCCCGCCCCGAATTCCTGCCGAAAGCTTTCGCTGCCGAAAAGGGCGGTTTGAGCGGAGCGCCGCTTAAAGACAAATCCACTGAAACGATACGGGCGATGTACCGTCTGACCGGTGGACAACTCCCGATCATCGGCGCAGGCGGAATTTGCAATGGGATGGATGCCTATGCCAAGATACGAGCCGGAGCGTCGCTGATTCAGGTTTATAGCGGACTGGTCTACGAGGGCCCGTCCCTGATCCGCCGGATTAACGACGAACTGGGCCACTGTCTCATTCGTGACGGCTTCCCGAGTATCGAACACGCGGTCGGAGCCGATCACCGCACAGAAACAGATCGCGCCGGAGAACAGCACCGTGTCAAAACCGCTTGATGATCTCACCCGTTACCCGTCCCTCTGGCTCGGAGTGTATGCCTGCGGCTCGCTGATGTGCGTGGTATCGTTGGCGCAGCTTTTTGGCGGCATCGCCGCGGGGTCAGCGACCGGATTTTTTGTCCTCGCCGGAACCTTCGGCTACGAGATGCTCTCGCGACGGACAATTGAAAATAAAATCTCGTCCAAAGTCGAGACGCTCGGAAAACAGCAAGACCGCATCACCCGTGAGATCGCCCGCACCCGCAGCGACGTCGAAGCACTCAAAGACGACATGGTCCAAACCGCGTTGACCCTGCAGAAAGAAATTCGCAAATTCAATGTGCTGAACGAACCGGTTGCAGCCCCCCATAAACCGGTAGCAGCGTCAGCTCCGGCAGCCGCCCCTGCGTCAGCCGTCGAAGCGGTAAAACGCTCGTTCGAGAAAATGGGCAACCGGATGCGTCCGTCGAGTTTTATGCCCAAGCAAAAACCGGCCAACGCCGAAGCCAACAGCGATCTCGAGCTTCGCGCTGAGAAGACCAAGAAATACAAAGACATCCTGATGAGCTCGCCGAATACCGAAGGCCGGCACGCCGAAGCCTACGAGGAACCGATCCCCGACTACAGCGACGCGGTATTGAGCGAACTCATCCACCATGCCGTCCAGAATGACCGCATCGAGATTTTTGCCCAGCCGATTGTCAAACTTCCCTCGCGCAAAATCGCCTATCTCGAACTCTTTGCCCGTATCCGCGCCCGCGCTGGCATCTATTTGCCTGCCGACACTTATCGCCCGCTCGCCGAAAAAGAAGAGTCGATTGAAAATGTCGATCACCAGCTTGTCTCGCACGTTATTGACACGATCCGCGCCGACGCCCGTCGCGGCATTAAAATCGGCTATTTTGTAAACGTGGCGCTGCGCAGTTTCCGCAACAAGATATTTATGGCCGACCTGCTTGAATTCCTGCGCTCGCGCCGTGACCTCGCCGAGCATTTGATTTTCGAGCTCCAGCACGATGATTTCAAAACAGCCAACCCGCAGCTGATCCGCATCATCGATGGCCTCAGCCAGCTCGGCTGCCGCTTCTCGCTCGACAATATCACCTCGCTGGATTTCGATGATGATAAACTGGCCGAATACGGCATCAACTATATCAAACTGCGTTCCGCGCTTTTGACCTCGCTGTGTACCTCGGCTTCGGGCGAGATGGAGCTGGCACGTCTCAAATCCCGTCTCGATTCATCGGGGCTTAAGCTCATTGTTGAAAAATTCGAAACCGAACACGATCTTCTGGACTTGCTCGATTTCGAAATCGATTACGGTGAAGGGTATCTCTTCGGCAAACCCGATCTCGAGATGGCCTACCGCAAACAAGTTGCGTAAATTTTAGCCCCCGGCTTTTTACCTAAGGACAATTCCATGACCCGAACTTCCCTCCTTGCTGTGTCGCTGGCCTCGATCATTGCGCTGCCCGCGAATGCCGCCGCCCCCCAACACGCGCTCTCGCTCTATGGCGATATCAAATACAAAGAAGGGTTCTCCCATTTCGACTACGTGAATCCGGATGCCCCGAAAGGCGGCGCCTTGCGCCTCTCGGCCATCGGCACCTTCGATAGCCTCAACCCTTATATTGTCAAAGGCTCTCCCGCGAGCGGCCTTGGTGAGCTGACCACGCCAACCCTGATGACCCAGACCTATGACGAACCGTTCACCATGTACGGTTATGTCGCCGATACCGCCGAGCTGGCCGATGACCGAAGCTCGGTGACGTTCAACCTCAATAAAAATGCCAAGTGGGATGATGGCGAAGCCTTGACCGCCGATGATGTGGTCTGGAGCTTCAAAACCCTGACCACCGAAGGCGCACCGTTCTACAAAGCCTATTTCGCCGATGTCGCCGACGTCAAAGCCGATGGCCCGCTTAAAGTCACCTTTAATTTTGCCGCCAAGAACAACCGCGAATTACCGCTGATTGTCGGCCAGATGCCGATCCTCCCCAAACATTACTGGGACGGCAAGAATTTCGCCGAAAGCACGCTGACCCCTCCCGTCGGCTCCGGCCCCTATAAAATTTCGGCGGTGGTTCCGGGCCGCTCGATTGAATACACCCGCAATGCGGATTGGTGGGCCAAGGACCTCGCGATCAATAAGGGGCGCTACAATTTCGATAAGATCAGTTTCAGCTATTACCGCGACCAGAACGTTGCCCTCGAAGCCTTCTTTGCCGGAGAGTTCGACATCCAGCAGGAAAATGTAGCCAAACTCTGGCAAACCGCCTACAACGCACCGGCGATTGCGGACGGGCGCATTATCAAGCAGGAAATCGAAAACGACCGCCCTGCAGGACTTCAAGGGTTCCTTTATAACATTCGCCGTCCGGTCTTTGCCGATCCGAAAGTCCGCGAAGCCCTCGCCTACGCGTTCGACTTCGAATGGGAAAACAAACAATTTGCCTTTGGCAGCTACGTCCGCACCCGTTCCTACTTCCAAAACTCGGATCTCGCGGCAACGGGCCTCCCGTCCGCAGCCGAGCTGGAATTGCTTGAACCGTTCCGCGGCAAAATTCCGGATGAAGTCTTCACCACCGAATACAACCCGCCAAAGACCGACGGCTCGGGCAACAATCGCGCCAATCTTAAAAAGGCCGCCGATATTCTCGATGCCGCCGGATACAAACTCGGAGCCGATGGTATTCGTGTTCACGAGAAAACCGGTGTGCGCCTTGCATTCGAATTCACCGAAAGCAATCCCGCGTTCGAGCGCTGGATTCTTCCCTTCACCCAGAATCTCAAACGCCTTGGCGTTGCAGCGACGTTCCGCGTGATTGACGACGCCCAGTACACCAACCGGATGCAGAATTTCGATTTCGACATGACCACGATGGTTATTCCGCAATCGGACAGCCCCGGCAACGAGCAGCGCGATTTCTGGTACTCAGCCAAAGCCGATGTTGCGGGATCACGCAACTATATCGGCCTCAAAAACGAAGCCGTGGACGCCTTGGTCGATAAAGTCATCGCCGCCGACACCCGCGATGAACTCGTCACCAGCTGCCGCGCGCTCGACCGCGTTCTGCAATGGAATTATCTGGCGATCCCCAATTGGTCGTACAATAAATGGCGTTTGGCATGGTGGGCGAATATCGACCATCCGGAAAAACTCTCGGGCAAAACACCGGCCATACTTGATACATGGTGGGCCAAGAAATAATGAAAACCGCGATCATCATTCCGGCCCGTTACGGCTCCACGCGTTTTCCTGGGAAACCTCTGGCCCTCCTCAAAGGCAAAGCGGTTCTCCATTACGTCGTTGAAACCGCGCGTAAGGTCGCCGAAGATCGCGCGGATGTGACCGTTCATGTTGCAACCGATGATGAACGGATCACCGCTTACTGCCACGAACATTTTATTCCGGTTCTGGTAACCCCGCCGGATTGTGCGACCGGAACCGACCGCGTCCGCGAAGCCGCGCTCCAGCTTGACCCGAAGCCCGACCTCGTGATTAACCTTCAGGGCGACGCCCCGTTCACTCCGCCCGATTTTGTCGGTGCTATGATCGATGCGTTTGAAGCGCACCCGAACGCGGATATTGTAACGCCCGTCGTATCGCTGTCATGGGCGGAACTGGACGCCTTACGCGACAGCAAGAAAACCACGCCCTTTTCAGGAACCACTGCCGCCCTCGCCCCGAATGGTCAGGCGCTCTGGTTCTCCAAAAACATCATTCCCGCCATCCGCAAGGAAGACCGCACGACGCCGAATTCTCCGGTCTACCGCCATATCGGGCTCTACGGCTATAAACGCAGCAGCCTCGACCGCTATGTCACGCTGCCGCCCTCGACCTACGAAACGCTCGAAGGACTGGAACAACTCCGCGCGCTCGAGAACGGCATGACCATTCAGGCGGTGGTGGTAGATTACGCAGGCCGCCCCGCCATGACCGGAATTGACTCGCCCGAAGACCTCGACCGTGCTGAAAAACTTCTCGCATAACGCCGCCGGAACTCTGGCGCTTCTTCTCCCGCTTCTGGTGGGCCTTGTTCCGCAATCGGGCGACCACCTTCTGATCCTTGTTCCCTTTATGCTGATGGCGGCGTTTTTGCTGCTCGGGACGCGGCTCCTGCGCTTGCCGCTCCGTGACCCGCTTGTGCTGCTTCTCATGGTGCTCTGGCTGGTCTGGGGGCTATCAAGCCTCTTAAGCCCGATCCCCTTCCCCTCGAAAGTCACATGGCTGATTTTCTCAAGCCTGCCGCTCGCGGCGATCATCACCGCCACCTCGGGAACCAAAGGCCTCTGGTGCGGCCTCACCGCTACCGGAACCCTCCTCGCGCTCGCCGCGCTCAAAGCCGCCCTCGTCGATCACATCACCCGCCCCGACCTCCTCTTTAACGACAGCAACTTGCTTGGCCTCTTTCTGGCCCTTGCGGCTTTGGCCTCGGTGCAGGATAAACGCACCATCTGGGCTTTACCGGTTTTGCTCGCGGGGCTCATCGTCACCGAAAGCCGCACCGCGTTTTTGGCTCTTCTTGCAGGCGGCGCGAGTCTTGCGCTCTTAACACCATCATCAATGCTCCGCCCGCTGCTCAAGGACAACAAAACCCGTATCCTCGGCGCAGCTCTGGCCGCAGCCCTGATTGCGGCCAGCCTTTATAGCGGATTTGCGGACCGCTGGGCTGATCTACCCCGCGCCGGAGCCGGACGCTTGGCCATCTGGGACGCATCCCTCACCATGGCAACCGTCCATCCCGTGAGCGGCTTCGGCCTTGGAACGTTTCATCTGGCCTATCCGCCTTATCGCCTTGCAGGAGATAACTCGCTCGGCCTCATGGTGCATATGGAACCGCTCCAGATGGCGATTGAAAGCGGCTGGATCTCCGGCCTTCTTCTCTACGCCCTTTTCGCGGTAGGTCTGACCCGCGTGCTCCGTGCACGCCGCGATAACTCTTTAAGTACAGACCGGAAAACCGCTGCCGCGATTCTGTCCGCCCTGTTCGTTGCCATGCACCTCACCTACCCGCTCCACAGCTTGCCGTTTTTGATCCTGATGGGCGTCGCCCTCATGAAGACCAGCACCATAAATGAAACGGCAGAACAGAAAAAAAATCTGGCCCTTGCCCTCCCGCTGGCATTAGTCCTCATCGCATCGCTTTGGCTCAGCGTCGGCGTTCTTTATAGTTTTCTGATTTTCAGGGAAGTGAAAACCGCGTTCCATCTGCGCGATATACCGCGCTACGAAGCGGCCTTGGGTGATTGCCTCACCCGCGCCGATCCGGATTTCCCCGATTGCAAGATCATGGCGGCAAGAGTGCTGATCCCGCAGCCGGTCGAGGGCGGCAAAGAAAAAGCCCTCTCGCTTTTGGCGGACGCCGAGCGGGTCAGCCCGTTCAATCCGGAAATCCCGTTCCTTCGCGCGGAAATGGGGTTCCTCGATGATCCGCAAAACCTGATCGCGATCCGCCCCCATCTCGAGCAATCCCTCACCCGCAATCCGGCCTACTGGCCCGCCCGAAAAATGCTGATAACGCTGCTCCTGCTCAAAGGCCAGAACGACCAAGCCCGCGCGGTGTTCGAAGCCGGAACAATCTACCCCTACTCAAAACCCACCCGCCGCGACATCGAAGCAACGCGCAAACAACTCGCGCCCATCACAACCACAAAAGATAAAAAAGGTCAGGGGAGTATATACCCCCCTGACTAAAAAAATCTGTCGTTCTGTTATTTAGGCTGCTGGCGCACTTGTAACGTCATCACTTCGTAACTGATATGCTTTTCATTATTCGTAGTTCCGTTTTTATATGTCCAACCTCGGGAGCGTTATCAAGACTCTCGATGTCCAGCCGGTAAGTTCCGGCTGAATATGTCGTCGTCAATATATCTGCGAAAAAACCGTCCGAATCATGGCTGTCTATTTTTTGAACGCCCGATGTAACAGGGATAATCAGCTTTCCCTCCGGACCATATAGTTTGGAACCTAGTGTGATGCCCTTTCCTATCCGATCAAGATAGTCCGATGATAAAACACGCACGTCATTTTGCCGAAGATAGACGAGGTAAATTGTATAGCGGCCCCGCTCCTTTACAGTAAAATCGCAAGAAAGTGACTCGCCCCGTTTGGATACATCAAAAGGAACAGATATAGGAAGATCACCACCGCAAGAATGATATGTGATGCTATGATCTTTAATATAGGCTTCATAAACAAACCAGGAAACCGGTACCAGAATTATAAAAAACGACACAAGCAGAATAGACTTGTATATATTTCGGGCTTGCTTTCGTTGATCAAACATTCTCTGTGGCTTATTTCAATCTAGCATCGGTAATATGTGCTGCTCTAAACAAAAAAAACTACAAAGGGAGATGGCAAGCATCATACCCCCACAATTATGTGAACATTCGGTCATTTTTGCGAGAAAAACAAGTCGATTTAGAGTAAGAAGAATGGAAGTAAGGCAAAGACAAAAATGACGACACTGATTATCGCCCGCCACGGCAACACCTTCCGCAGCACCGAACCCCCCACCCGCGTCGGCGCGCGCACCGACCTCCCCTTAACCGAGGAAGGCGAAGAGCAAGCCCTCCGCCTTGGCCACCATTTAAAATCCAAGAATATAAAACCGGATCGCGTTCTGACCTCGCAGCTTCGCCGCACCATCGATACCGCGCGGCTCGCCTGTGTCGCAATGGCGTGCGACAGCCCGTCCGAACCGCTCGCGTTCCTCAATGAAATCGACTACGGGCCGGACGAGAATAAAACCGACGATCATGTAAGGGAGCGCGTCGGCGAAGCCGCTCTCAAAAACTGGGACGAAAATATGGTGATGCCGGAAGGCTGGTCACCCCGCCCGACCGAACTCATTCTCGCGTGGAAAAACTTTTTAGGCGATAACGCCGCCCTCAAAGACGGCGCCACCACCCTCGCCATCACCAGCAACGGCATCGCCCGCTTTGCCCTCTGCCTCACCACCAACGGGCGCGAGTTTGGGCCCAAACTCGGAACCGGATGTTATGGAATTATAACGCGGGATAAAAACGGACTCTGGTCGGTGACAGGCTGGAATATCCGCCCGTAATGTGATTCAATGCCGGAATGTTGAATTACATTCTCCGCCGTTTGGCCCTGATGGTTCCGACCATCTTCGGAATTTTGCTGGTTAGTTTTGTGGTCATCCAGTTTGTACCGGGTGGCCCCGTTGAACGCATGATCGCGCAGCTGCAAGGTCATGGCGGAGACGCGACCTCACGCTTTTCGGGCGGCAATGCCGATATGGCCACCGGTGCCTTGAACGCGCAAATGACCGGACAGAACTCCGGCTATCGCGGCGCGCAGGGTCTTGATCCCGAATTCGTCAAAGAACTCGAAAAACTCTACGGTTTTGATAAACCCGCCCCCGAACGCTTTGTCACCATGATCGGCAATTACCTCCGCTTTGATTTGGGCGAGAGCTATTACCGCGACATCAAAGTCACCGATCTCGTCCTTGAAAAAATGCCGGTCTCGATTTCGCTCGGCCTCTGGTCAACGCTCCTGATTTATTTGATCTCGATCCCGCTCGGCATCCGCAAAGCCGTGAAAGACGGCCAGAGCTTTGACATCTGGACATCCGCCGCGATTTTTATCGGCTACGCGATCCCGTCGTTCCTCTTTGCAATTTTGCTGATTATCGTCTTTGCCGGCGGCCGTTATTTCGAACTCTTCCCCCTGCGCGGCATTATCTCGGATGATTGGGACAGCTTCCCGTGGTGGAAACAAATCCTCGATTACCTCTGGCACATGACCCTTCCGGTCTGCGCTATGGTGATCTCGGGCTTTGCGGGCCTCACCATGCTGACCAAAAACTCGTTCCTTGATGAAATCGGCAAGCAATATGTCTTAACCGCGCGCGCCAAAGGCCTGCCGGAACGCAAAGTTCTCTATGGGCACATCTTCCGGAACGCGATGCTGATCGTGATCGCCGGATTTCCGGCCGCCTTCATGCATATCTTTTTCACCGGATCGATCCTCATCGAAGTGATTTTCTCGCTCGATGGCTTGGGGCTTCTGGGGTATGAATCGATCATCAACCGTGATTATCCGGTCGTTCTCGGCACGCTTTATATTTACGCGCTGATCGGATTGGCCGTGACGCTCATCCGCGATGTTCTGTATGTAATCGTTGACCCGCGCATCAATTTCGAAGCGAGCCCCCATGCCTGAGTTCTCACCTATCACCCGTCGGCGCTGGGCGCAATTCAAAGCCAACAAACGCGGCTTCTGGTCGCTCTGGCTGTTCCTTGGCCTGTTTGTGATCGCGCTCTCGGCAAACATCATCGCCAACTCGCGGCCCCTGCTCGTCAGTTTCAAAGGCGACCTCTATACACCCTTCCTTGTCGCCTATCCCGAAACCACCTTTGGCGGCGACTTTGAAACCGAAACCGATTACCGCGATCCTTACGTCACCGACCTGATCGCCAAAGACGGCTGGATCATCTGGCCGCCGATCCGCTATTCGTTCGACACCATCAACTACAATCTGCCGACTCCCGCCCCGTCCGCACCGACCGCCGACAACTGGCTCGGCACCGACGACCAAGGCCGCGATGTCGTCGCCCGCGTTCTCTATGGCTTCCGGATTTCAGTCCTGTTCGGCTTGGCCCTCACCATCACCTCGTCGCTGATTGGCGTCTGCGCCGGAGCCTTCCAGGGGTTTTACGGCGGCAAAGTCGATCTTGTCGCCCAGCGTTTCATTGAAATCTGGGCCTCGCTCCCGAGCCTCTATATCCTGATTATTTTCTCGGCGATGTTCGTGCCGGGCTTCTGGACGCTGCTTTTGATCCTGCTCCTCTTCTCATGGACGCATCTGGTTGATGTGGTGCGCGCCGAATTTCTCCGCGCCCGCAATCTCGATTATGTCCGTGCCGCGCGGGCCTTGGGGGTCGGCAACTTCACCCTGATGCGCCGCCACATCCTCCCGAACGCGGTCGTCGCCACTATCACCATGATGCCGTTTGTCCTGACCGGATCGATCACCGCCCTGACCTCGCTCGATTTCCTCGGACTGGGCCTCCCCCCCGGATCGCCCTCGCTCGGCGAACTGTTGGCCCAAGGTAAAAACAATATTCAGGCCCCATGGCTCGGCGGCACAGCCTTTTTCTCGCTCGCCATCATGCTGACCCTTTTGACCTTTATCGGCGAAGCGGTGCGTGATGCGTTCGACCCCCGTAAGACCAAACTCTAGGAAACAACCATGTCCCAAGATCGCAACAATCTCCTCAACAGTGTCACCGAAGAAGTCAAAGCCTGCCGCCACGAGCTTCACCAATATCCGGCGACGTCCTATGAAGAAATTTACGCCTCGGAATTGATCGCCCGCAAACTGACCGAATGGGGCATTGATTTTGAACGCGGCTGGGCCAAGACCGGCATTGTAGCCACCATTCCCGGCAAGACGACCGCCAGCGGCAAACGCATCGGCTTTCGCGGTGACATCGACGCGCTCAATATTAATGAGACCAGCGGAGTCCCTCACGCCTCTAAAATAGCGGGGAAAATGCACGCCTGCGGCCACGATGGGCACACCTCGATGCTGCTCGGCACCGCGAAATATCTGGCCGAGACCCGCAATTTTGACGGAACCGTCCACCTCTTCTTTCAGCCAGCCGAAGAAGGTGGCGGCGGCGCATACAAAATGATCGAAGAAGGCCTCTTTGATAAATATCCGGTCGACAGCGTCTACGCCGTTCACAACTGGCCGTACCTGCCGAGCGGAACGATGTGCATCAAGGGCGGCCCAATCATGGCTTCCTCCGACGAGATTATCATCCGCATCACCGGTAAAGGCGGCCACGCCGCCAAGCCGCACTACGCAATTGATCCGGTAGTCGTTGCCGCTGAAATTATTCTGGCCGCGCAGACGATTGTCTCGCGCTCGGTCGATCCGGCGGAAAGTGCGGTGATTAGCCTGACCAACATCAACGCCGGAACCGGAGCCAACAACATCATCCCGTCCGAAGCGCTCATTCACGGAACCGCGCGCGCCTTTAGCAATAAAGTGCGCGAGCTCATCGAACGCCGCCTTGGAGAAATTTCCGAATACATCGCCAAAGCGCACGGAGCAACGGCCGTACTGGAATATAACCGGAATTACGAGCCGACCACCAACGACATGGCCCAATCGAATTTTTGTGCTGGCATTGCCGCCTCGCTGTTCGGGCAAGATAAAGTGATAACGGATTTCCCGTCGAGCATGGGCGCCGAAGATTTTGGCGCGATGCTGCGTCAACGTCCCGGATGTTACGCGTGGATTGGTCAGGGCGAACCGGACAATCCGTCAAGCCCGCATAATTTTGGCTTGCACCATCCGAACTACGACTTTAACGACAGCATCATCCCGAACGTCATCACCTATTTCACGGCAATCACCGAGCGGGTACTCCCGCTCGACAAAAACGCCGCATAGACAACCCTAATTCACCATCTGGCTGAGGAGCTGTTCTTTATAGGACAGCTCTTCCGAGAGGCGTTTGATCGCTCCGCGAACCTGACGCGCGCGGCAGATAGCAAAATCAATCGCACGGCACAGGAATTCGGGCTGTTCGAGAATATGGGTCTTGTTGACGAAATCCTCGATTCCCTGCCGCATCAGTCCGAGCGCAAGTTCATGGTCCGAACTAAAAGTCAGGGCGACAACCGGAACAGATGGCGCGGCTTCACGCAATTGCCGGTATGTGTCTTCCGGACCGCCGGTATCGGGAAGGTTGAGATCGAGCAAGACAACCGATACATCATCCTCGGTGGACGATAAATAACGGCGGGCATCGGTCATGGTTTCAAAACGCTGGATATAGGATGACCCAACGCCGGGATATTCGCGGATAACGCGTGCGATTAGAAACGCATCGCTATCCGAATCTTCAATCAGAACTATTTTTTGAATGTGGTGTGACATGCTACTGGCCTCCGCTTGAATTGGCATTCCACGGACACAGAGACGCAAATATTCAGATGAGTAACAACCTGAGATTAATCCGGCAAGTTTAACAACACCTTAATAAGGGACCCTGACATCCTGGCTTTTTTATTGTGTTTCACAACACACCCGAACTCTCGAGCGCCAAAACTCGGAATTCGTTATCTCTAAGGGGGTTAGGCTTTATGACCGGCAGAATAACCACCGTTCATTAAAAAGAGCAGCTCGTCGCGCTCTTCGATCTCGTGTTTCAAATCCGAAATATTGCCTTTCATATCGGCATGACGGATCAACGAAAATTCCACAGCATGACACAGCAAATCGGGGCGAATGCTGATATCGCCCTTACAGACAAAATCCTGCAAACCGCTATTGATGACTTTAAGCGCGGTGGCATGGTCGTCGATGCTGGTCAGAACAACAATCGGGTAACGTGATTTATAAACCGACATACGCTTGTATGTATCTTCCGGCCCTTGAGAGTCCGGTAAACCGAGATCGAGCAAAATAATATGCGGATCATTGGTCATGGACAGAATATCGTCCGCCATCTGAAGAGACGTGGCCCGTATAACTTTGCATTCAGGGGCCAAATATTTGCCCAGAATGCGTTCGACGATAAACGCATCGGCATCAGTGTCTTCGACCAAAAGAACAACCAGATCGCGGGGAACGCTGTAACGCGACCGTCCGGGATCGGGACCGTGGGCAATGTTAATTCTGGACTGTTCAACGCGCTCCGAAATGACTGTCATAGCAACCTCCCTTTATGTTCAGAGTACACTACGCAGGACATAATCCCCGAGGGGATTACGAAATAATATTATTCTGGATTATATTTCATTGTAACATAAATGCACCAATTTTGGAATTTTTTTATAATATTTGAAAAACGCCCCCCATATACTTGTTTACTAATATGTTTTTTCGTGTCCAGATATGGGCGTCCGATTCTTCTGATTGCTTTAGGAAGGAAAAATGATGGATCCCGTCTACGAAACTGAGACATTCAACCGGAAACAGCTGCACGCGATTCTCGACAACACGGTGGACGGAATTGTCGTTATTAATTCCAAAGGCTATATTCTCTCGTTCAATCAGGCCTGCGAAAAACTGTTCGGCTATAAACCGTCCGAAGCGCTTGGCCGCAACGTGACGTTGCTGATGCCGGAACCCTACCGCAGCCAACACGACCAGTATCTTGTCAATTACCTGACCTCGCGCGCTCCGAAAATCATTGGAATTGGCCGTGAAGTGGTCGGTTGCCGCAAAGACAGCACGACCTTTCCGATGTGGCTGAGCATCGGTGAAGTTATCGAAGGCGAAGACCATTTCTTTGTCGGCATCATTCGCGATATTACCGCCCAAAAGACCCACGAAAACGAAGTCGGGCGATACACCCGCGCCCTTGAAAAGAGCAACACCGAGCTGGATGAATTTGTCTATATCATCTCGCATGACTTGAAAGAGCCCGTGCGCGGTATGTATAGCTTTGCCCAGTTTCTGGACGAAGACTACGCCGACATTCTCGACGAGGAAGGCCGTCACCGCATCGCGACGCTGATGAAAATGGCCAAGCGCATGGACAGTCTGATTGAAAAACTGCTCTATTTCTCGCGGCTGGAGCGGACCGAACTATCAATGGCCCCTGTTGATTTGCAAGAATCGCTCAACGAAGTGATCGATCTTCTTGAACCGCATATCGAACAGACCAAGGCCAAAATCATTATCGAAACCCCGTTGCCGGAATTTTACTGCGATCAGGCCCGTGTCGGCGAGATTTTCCGCAATCTGATTACCAACGGCATCAAATACAATAAAAGCGGTAATCCGGAAATCCGCATCGGCATGAAAGACGGCGATGGTACGGGCGCAAACGGGCCGGTCTTCTATGTCAGCGATAACGGCATCGGCATCCCTGAAAAACACTACCAATCGGTCTTTAAAATGTTCAAACGTCTGCATGGTCGGGATGATTACGGCGGGGGAACCGGTTCCGGTCTTACCATTACCCAAAGAATTGTCCAGCAGCACGGCGGAAAAATCTGGATTGAATCCGGAATTGGACAAGGGACCACATTTTTATTTACACTGAGTAAGGAGCGTGATTACCCATGATATCAAGCATCATCCGAAAAGACGCGGTTAAAACATCGAATTACATTCTGGTTGTGGAAGACAGCCCGATTGATGTCGAGATTCTCTCGCGCGCATTCCGCAAGGCGGATTTCTCACCGTCGGTCCATCACTGCAGCGATGGCGATAGCGCCGTCGAATTTCTGGAATCCCTCTGCAGCGAAGACGCCCTCTCCTCGAAATTCCCGTCGATGGTACTGCTGGACCTCAACCTGCCGGGCACTGATGGCCGCGAAGTTCTGACCATTATCAAGAACAGCGACTGTCTGCGGAAAATTCCGGTGGTCATTCTCTCGAGTTCGAACAACGAGAGCGATGTCTCCTACTGCTTCTCGGTCGGGGCCGACAAATACCTCCGCAAGCCGATTTCAGCCGAAGAATTCGCCGATACGGTCGGCCAGATCAAGCAATTCTGGCAAGAACGGGTCTAAATGCGAAAAACTTCGCACCTGCAATAAATTTATTATTGACAGAACTCCCTGTTTTCTGGCTCCATAAAGACATGAATACGAACTTGCTCGCAACTTACGCATCTTTGCGCCGACCTTCCGCACGACGACTATAGGCGGAACGCGGGATATTATAAAAAAAATACCTGACTGATCCGCACCGAGCCCCAAGGCAAAGCCCCCAAAACCAGCGGAAAAGATCAGGTCAGATGAGCGAGTTACAGCCCACCCTTACATACAAACACCACCCTTTTGAAGCAGCCTCCCTCAGTCTGTTCAAAATCTGGAGTGAGAAAACCGTCCTTAGGGCCGAGAAAAACCTTCCCGAAGTCAAACGTCTGTCTCTGGACCAGATGCGTGAGGCCAGTCATCTGATCGATCGGGTCCGCTCCACCTTGAGCATCGATGAAACCCACTTCCTGAAGCCGAAATCGGTCCTTGATCTGATCCGGCTTGACCGCGACGGGGGCGCCGTATTTGGCTTCTATAACGAAGATCAGGAACTGGTGGCCTTGACTGTGGCCGAACGGAGCGGCGAACCGACCATTTCCCCTGCTTTTAACGCGAAAGCCCAAGCTACGGTGTTGCTTCAATCGGTCTGCACGCGGGAAGACTACCGGAAACGGGGGGTTTTAAAGGAAGTTTTTGCTGAAATCACCCGTTGGGCGACCGAGTTCGAAACGCCGGTCACCTTGATCGCCAAAGTCGCCGCCGACAATCATAAAAGCCTCCAGCTTTTTGCCAACAACGGTTTTACGCCGGTTCATACGGGCTGGGACCCTGAAAAATCCTACGCCGCCCATATTATGGGTAAGACCGTGGACAGAGAGGCTCAAGGGCAAAATCTCTCTTGTTCTCGTCGGGACTATGCCCTCTAATGCGGACATGAGTACCCCTGCTGCCGAATCGCCTTTACTGGATGTCCGCGACCTGTCCGTCCGTTTTAAAACGCCGGACGGTTTTTTTGACGCTGTTAAGAATGTAAATTTTTCGCTCGACAAGGGCAGCAGCCTCGCCCTCGTCGGCGAGTCCGGATCGGGAAAATCGGTTACAGCCCTCTCGCTGCTCCAGCTTCTCCCCTACCCGCTGGCCTCCCACCCGAACGGTTCGATCCGGTTTCAGGGACAGGAATTGATCGGCGCGGGCGAGAAAACACTCCAATCCATTCGCGGCGATAAAATCGGCATGATTTTTCAGGAACCGCTGACCTCGCTCAATCCGCTACACACGATTTACCGCCAGATTGCCGAAGTGATCGAACTTCATAATCCCTTGGGCGACAAAACCGAAATCGAGCGGCGGGTCCTCGAACTCCTCGAACTGGTTGGCCTGCCGAAACTCAAAGATCGTTTGGGCTCCTACCCGCATGAACTCTCGGGCGGCCAGCGTCAACGGATCGTGATCGCGATGGCCCTTGCCAACACGCCCGATCTTTTGATCGCGGACGAGCCGACAACCGCGCTTGATGTGACGATACAGGCCCAGATATTGGAACTGCTTGATGATCTGCGCGGACGGATGAATATGGGGCTGATCCTCATCAGCCATGATCTCAAAGTCGTCGAGAAAATGTGCAATGACATTTGCGTGATGAAAAACGGCGAGATTGTCGAACACGCCGCGAAAACGCAGCTCTTCTCGGCCCCAAGCCATGATTACACCAAAATGCTTTTGGCGTCGCGCCCGCGCCCGCTCAAGGAAGAGGCCAATCAGAACGAGCCGCTTTTGATCGAAGCCAAAAACATCCATGTTCGTTTTCCGGTTAAAAAATCCCTCTTCGGCAAAACCCTGCAAGAGGTTCACGCGGTCAATGACATCAGCTTGAAACTGCGCCGCAAACACACACTCGGCATTGTCGGTGAGTCAGGCTCCGGCAAAACCACATTGGGCCTCGCCCTCCTCCGCCTGATTTCCTCGAGCGGCTCGATCAATTTTGACGGCAAAGACATTACCGGCCTCAAAGGCGATGACCTCCGCGCCCTCCGCGCCAAACTCCAGATCGTCTTTCAAGACCCGTTCGGCTCGCTCTCCCCGCGTATGAGCGTCGGCCAGATTATCGGCGAAGGGCTTGATATTCACCGCCGCGATCTCGGCAAAGCCGAGCGGAACGATCTGATTGCCGAAGCGCTCCAGAATGTCCGGCTTGATCCATCCCTCCAGAACCGCTACCCGCATGAATTCTCGGGCGGCCAGCGCCAGCGTATTTCGATTGCGCGTGCTTTGGTGTTAAAACCCGATTTGATTGTCTTGGATGAACCAACCTCGGCGCTCGATGTCTCGGTACAGGCGCAGGTCGTCGAGTTGCTTCAGGACGTCCAGAGCAAATTCAACCTCGCTTACCTCTTTATCAGCCATGATTTGCAAGTGGTGCGCGCCATGGCCCATGACATCATGGTGATGAAAGACGGAAAAATGGTCGAATACGGCCCCGCCAGCCAGATTATGGACGATCCGAACGAAGACTACACCAAAACCCTGATGAACGCTTCGCTGCATCTTAAAACCGCCAATCGATAACGAATGGACTCTAAACAATGCTTTCAAGTGTCGGCGCTTATATCAAAAAAAACCTGACCAGCTACGATCTTTTTGCCATCGCTGTGGTCAATATGGTGGCGTCGCATTTTTTCTTTCTGTTCATGCGCGAGGATATGTGGCTCCGTATTCCCGACCGGATCACGGTACTTATTTTTTTGCTGACCATTGGGTATAACTCGTCACGCAAATCCGATCTGGGCTTGTGGGCTGGCGCTGCGATTACATCGGCGGCCTACCATTTTGCCCTTGGCATCACATGGTCGACCATTCTTGGAGTAATTGCCATTCTTCGGCTAATTATCGAGCCGATGATGTCATTCCTGCTCAAAAGCAAAGAACGTTTTATCGCCTTTAACATCATCTTCCTGATCCTCTCGCCGATCCTCAATTTCTGGATGGAATACGGGACCATGGGGGTCATGCTCGGCATGGCGGGATGGATCAACCGCAACCGCGACGAAGTCAAAGGCATCGTCTCGCCGCGCAATTACTATATTTTCGTGATTATTTCTTACATCATATTCACCGAACTGATTTTCCCGTTCAACCCGCTTGAATTTACGATCATGGCGGCTGGCTGCGCGTTTGTGGCTTGGCTGATGTACGATTTCCGTGCTCTGATTATGAACTCGATTGTCCGTCGCCCGAAAGATCCGGTTTCAAAACTGGTCAGTTTCATTGGCCACAAAGGGATGGAAATCTATGTGGTGCATCTGGTATTTTTTCTGGCGGCCTACTATATCCTTGTTGGTCCACCGCACTAGAGAGGTAAAGAGAATAATATGGCCGGTTTACTTGAAAGCGTCTTTTCCATCGTCCTCGACATTCCGGAAGCGGAACTCTCCGACGATACCAAGCAATCCACAACGCGCCAGTGGGACAGCCTCGCCAGTATGCATCTGGTTGCGGCGATCGAGACAACCTTTAACGTCCGCCTCTCCAGCAAAGACATTGCGCGCATGGATTCCATCGGCGCGGCCCGCGAAGTCCTGCTTGAGAAAAAAGTAAAGCTGTAACCATGGTGTTTGATACCGCCCACAACCCGATCCTGCGCTGGAAATCATTCCTCTCCAAATTCGGAAAACAGGAACCGTCTCGCGTTATTGGCGTCACGGCTAGCTTTGTCGCCGAACCTCTGGCTCCGCACCTTGGCACCGCACTGATTGATAGCGGCGTAAAAAATCCTTCAATCCGCTTTGCCCCCTTTGGCCAGATCATCCAGACTCTTGCCAATCCGGCCGCCGTTTTGGGCGGTCAAACGCCCGATGCCCTCGTTATTCTCTGGCGCATCGAAGATTTGGTGAGCGATCCGTTTGGCGATACCGACCGCCTTGATGACGCGATCAGCCAACTGTTAAACGCCCTACGCGCCGCCCGTAAAGCGCACGTAATGCCCCTTCTCGTGGCCGTGCCGCCGCGGCCGCAGCTCCCGAACCTCACCAGCCGCGAAGAAAGCCTCTGGAATCGCCGCGTGGAACAAATCCGCCAAGACCTTGCGGGAATAAACGGCCTTGAACTGATTGACCTCGATAACCTCGTCCACCGCATTGGTACAAACGCAGCCTTCGACAATCGCGGCTTTATGATGTTCCGCCAACCGTGGAGCGAACCGTTCTGGGCGCTGGTTGGCCAAGACCTCGCGCGCCATCTGGTTTTGCCGCTACCCAAAAAATTATTGATCGTCGATGCCGACAACACGCTCTGGGGCGGCGTGATCGGCGAAGACGGGCTTGGCGGCATTGCGCTCTCGGATGATTATCCGGGCCGCGTCTATCGCGAATTCCAGAAAGTTTTAAAACGCCTCAAGGAACAAGGCGTCATTCTGGCGCTCGCCAGCAAGAACAATCCCGCCGACATTGATGCGGTATTTGAAACCCACGACGCCATGATCCTCCGCAAAGAGGATTTTGCCGCGATGCAGGTCGGCTGGAACCCGAAATCCGAAATGATTGCCGCGATCACCGCGCAAATGCATCTCACACCGGACAGCGCCGTATTTATTGACGATAGCGCCGCAGAATGCGCCGAAGTTTCGGCTAGCCTGCCGGGTGTCACCGTCATTCGCCTGCCCGAAGAACTTCCCGATATTCCGTTTGTTCTTGATCGCCGGAATCTCTTTCCGGTGACGGCCCTCACCTTGGAGGACCGCACCCGCACCGCCATGCTTCAGGCCGAAGAAGCCCGCGAGAACGCCGAAACGGGCTTAAGCCGCGACGAGTTTCTCAAATCGCTCGATCTGCACATGACCTTCACACCGCTGCACGAAAGCCAGATGGCCCGCGCGGTACAGCTTATCGGTAAAACCAACCAGTTCAACCTCACCACCATCCGCCGCAGCGAAAGCGAGCTGCGCACCCTGATGGCGGACGGACGCCATCTGGTATTCACCATGACGCTCCTTGATAAATTCGGTGATTACGGTCTGGTCGGCCTCGCGATTCTAGAGCGGGGCAACGGGACAACGTTTAATATTGATACATTATTGATGAGCTGCCGCGCTCTAGGCCGCGGCGCGGAAAGCGCATTCCTCAAATGCCTCGCCTATGGCGCATCACAAAACGGCGCCAAAGCCGTAAGCGGACGTTTTATCCCGACCGATAAGAACGCGCCCGCCGCCACACTTTATGCCGATCATGGATTTGTCTATGACGAAACCTCAGGACTCTGGTCATCACCGCTCGATCCGCTGCTCAATCTCCACTCCCCCGTCACCCTCGACATCCGCTCGGAATAGCTCGCTTGATCCCCAGCCGCCCGTCATTTTCTAATCCCTTTATATTGAAAATTTCCAGCGTGCAATCCTAGTGGGACATCCTTGCTCCCCAAATGGCTTCCATTTAAGTAAGCCCCCTTCAACCCTTCCAACCATGGAAGATATGTATTGAGCGCCCCCCACGTCACAGGGGCATCGGTGATTTCGATTGTGACATCCTTAAGCGCCACACCTTCACCGAATGTTTTGGCTAAGTCCTGACCATCCACATTTTCCACAGTCATCGGATCATCAGGATTTTTAAACGTAACAAAATGAGGCAAAAAGCCCTTCATCATAAGACTGGCTTTTCCTTCCTTGAGATGACTGTAATAGGTCATGCCCTCTCGTGTGCCGGGCGGCAATCCACCCATCGCAAGGGATAAATCATCCCCCTCAGGCAATAATCCAACCAAATACTGACGTTTTCCAAGATCAACAACGACTGCCTCACCAATCGTTCCGGCGGCCCCACCTCCAGCATCTCCTATACGGATATCTGTCGAAGCCCGCGTCTCCCGTACAACTGATCCGGTTTTGATCCCCTCGGGGGTTTCAACCTCAACCGTTATTTTGTAGCGCCACGAGGCCGAAGGGAACTGGGCTTTCCACCAGACTGTAACCAGCACCAGCCCAAGCACCAGAATTCCGACTATCTTTAATCCCTTTGCCATCTCCATCTCTCGAAAAATTCTGAACACAGAGAAAACCCAATCCTCACTGGATAGACCTGTCAAGCAGTACGCTTGAATCCATAACTATAGTAGCCTCACCAATTGTATTTCTCGTAAAGGTATTGCGGCATTATAGCCACGATATGCATCCATAGAAAGAGTAGCATTAAAAAGCACCTTGTCCATTATTGTCCCTTTCTTATAAAATTACTGCGATCCATTATAAGAGGATCCCCATATTTTAATGATCTGCGCCACTCGATAAATTTTTCTGGTGAATTTAGAAAGGGCAACTTCTTTTCAATACCTGAGGAAACTGGATTTTCTGAAATCTCAATTGTAATTTGTTTTAGGTCTATACCCTTACCAAAAATATTTTGAAAATTGTTAACATCTACCTGTCCATTTCCGTATAGTTTCCTTTCATATACGAGTTTTGCTGTTCTAGGATCTTCAATATTATCAAAAGTCACTATTTTGGGCTGGTTATTTCTAAGCGTAGATCGGCTTCCAGACTCAAGTCTCTCATAATATTCAAGATATTCACTAACATTTGAAGCGATCTCCGGAAATGAAGATTCCACTTCTTCATACGAATCCCAATCTATTAACCCGAACAAAACTCCGCGTTTTCCCAAATCGACAACGACAGCTTCTCCAATTACTTCGTACTCAATAGGGGCAACATCCGGATTAATCAGCTTGGCGGCATTTTTCCACGCTCGCACTTCCCGCACCGCCGCGCCGGATTTAATCCCCTCGGGTGTTTCAATCTCTATCGTTATTTTGTAGCGCCACGAGGTCGAAGGGAACTGGGCTTTCCACCAGACTGTAACCAGCACCAGCCCAAGGACCAGAATTCCGACTATCTTTAATCCCCTTTTCATCTTTCTCCCCTTACTAAAGGAAATTCTGCGGGTCGATATCAACGGTGACGCGCACCGATGACGGAACCTTGATCCCGCCGAGCCATTCGCTGATGAGTTTCTGGATATTCACGCGTTTATCCGCCTGCACCAGAATCCTCTGGCGGTATTTGCCGCGAATACGGTACATCTGCGCCTGTGCGGGGCCAAGAACGCGCACCCCCTCGAAGCGCGGCGCATCCCGCCCGATCATCAATGCGGTGTCTCTGGTCTCGGCCTCTTTGCTGCCCGAAATCACGAGTGCGCCGAGGCGCGAGAACGGCGGCATAAAGGCGCGGCGGCGTTCGTCGGCTTCGGCGGCCAGAAATCCGTCGCGGTTATCCTCGGCCAAAAGCTGCATGACCCGCTGCTCGGGATTAAAAGTCTGGAGATAAACGCGGCCTTTGAGCTGTTCACGTCCGGCGCGGCCCGCCACCTGATGAAGAAGCTGGAAACTTCGCTCGGTCGCGCGCAGATCACCGCCCGAAAGCCCCAGATCGGCATCAATAATCCCGACGCAGGTAATTTGCGGGAAATGGTGGCCCTTGGCGATCACCTGCGTGCCGATAATCACATCGACCTCGCCTGCGCGAATAGCCGCGAGCGCCTTGGCCATTTTATCATGGGTATCGAGCACATCACTCGCCATCACCATCGTCCGCGCTTCGGGAAATTGGAGTTTGATCTCGTCGGCAATCCGCTCGACCCCCGGCCCGCACGCAACGAGCGAGTCCGCATCATGGCACGACGGGCACGCATTAGGAGTTTTCATCGCATAACCGCAATGGTGGCAATGAAGCTGGTGCGTGCGTTTATGTTCGACCAGCCACGCGGTACATTTGGGACACTCGATCCGGTGTCCGCACGTCCGGCAAAGAGTAAGCGGCGCATAGCCCCTTCTATTGAGGAACAGCAACACCTGTTCATGGCGCGCGAGCGTATCCACCATCACATCTTTAAGAACGGGCGAGAGGAACGATCCGCGTTCGGGCTTGTCTTTCCGCAGATCAAGCACCTTGATCTCGGGCTTGCTCGCACCGCCAAATCGGTCGGGAAGAACCAGATGCCCGTAGCGCCCGTCCATCACATTCTGAAGCGTCTCAAGGGCTGGCGTCGCCGATGTCAGCACCACCGGAATTTTTTCAAGCGAGGCGCGCACCACCGCCATATCGCGCGCGTGATAAATCACGACCTCTTCTTGTTTGTACGCGGCGTCATGCTCTTCATCGACGATAATGAGGCCAAGCGCGGCAAAGGGCAGAAAAAGAGCCGAGCGCGCTCCGACCACCACGCAGGTTTGCCCTGTCGCGACCGCGCGCCATGTCATCCGCCGCTGCGCCGGTGTCATCGACGAATGCCACAGCGCCGGAGAACACCCGAACCGCTCGGCAAATCGTCCGATAAACGCATTTGAAAGCGCAATCTCGGGCATCAAAATCAGAACTTGCTGCCCGCGCCTGATCGCTTCGGCAATCGCCTCGAAATACACTTCGGTTTTCCCCGATCCGGTCACACCATCGAGAAGCGTCGCGCGAAAAGCTCCCGCCCCGACCTGCGCGATAAGATCATCCGACGCCGCCCGCTGATCGGGGGTGAGCGCGCGGACGATATGATCGGGCTTGGGCGATGCGCACGGCGCTTTGGCAAAAATATCAATCGCGGCGAGAACACCATGCTTAACGAGGGTCTTGATCGCGGACGCTCCCGCGCCTGAATCTTTTTGAAGTTCGCTGAGGCGGCGCGGCAACCCGTCTTTAAGCGCATCCACCACCGCCTGATGCGCGGGCGATAACCCGTCCGCATCTTTGGCAATCACATATCCGGTCAGCGGCTGCGCGGGTTCGAGTGCCGAAGCCACCGAGAGCGCCATTTTAAGGACAGCCCCGCGCGGAGCGAGATTATACTGCGCCACCCAGTCAATAAAGGAACGCATCACCGCGCCCATCGGCGGCAAGTCATAGACGCTCAAAACGTCTTTAATTCTATTTTCCGGAACATCGGTTTGATCGGAAAGCGCCCAAACCACGCCATGAACGGCGCGCGCCCCGAGCGGCACGAGAACATAAGACCCAGCCTCGACCGCCACCCCGTCAGGGATGCGGTAATCATAGGTTTTTTCAACCGGAGATGTGACCAGAACCGAGCAAAACCGCATCTTGATTTCCTGTGGCGAGACAGGCATGATGCCCTCCTTAGGAAAATTACACAAGCCCCGGATGGACGTATTATGAAATTCTTTGTGGACACAGGCGACACCAACGAAATCCGCGAATTGGCGGACACCGGCCTTTTGGACGGGGTCACGACCAACCCGTCGCTCGTTTTGAAATCGGGCAAGGATTTTATCAAGCTGATCGAAGAGATTTGCGGAATCGTCGAAGGGCCGGTGAGCGCCGAAGTCGCCTCGACCGATTACGAGACCATGTGGAAAGAAGCCGACAAGCTCCGCAATATCGCCGACAACGTCGCGGTGAAAGTGCCGCTCACGCCCGCAGGTCTTAAAGTCTGCAAACGCCTCTCGGACGAAGGCACGATGGTTAACGTGACTTTGTGTTTCTCGGCCGCGCAAGCCATCCTCGCCGCCAAAGCCGGAGCCGCGTTTATCTCGCCGTTCGTCGGTCGTCTCGACGATATCGGATCAGACGGACTGACCCTCATTCAGGACATCGTCGGCATTTATCAAAACTACCCGAATTTCCAGACCGAAGTTCTGGTGGCCTCGGTGCGTCACCCGATGCACATTATCGAGAGCGCGAAAATAGGCGCCGATGTCGTGACCTGCCCGCCTTCGGTGATTAAACAGCTCTACAACCACCCGCTGACCGACAAAGGTCTCGCGGCGTTTGTCGAAGACTGGAAAAAAACCGGACAATCCATACTTTAATTTGACAGAGCAACAGGAAAGGAAAAATCCATGACTGCAATTCGTATTCTGACTCTCTCGGCCCTGATGGTATCAAGCCTAGCCCTCGCCGCTTGCGACAACACCGTTCGCGGCGCCGGAGCCGACATCGAGCGTGCTGGCGAAGCGATTCAAAAATCGGCGCAATAAGCCCCGCTTAAAGAGAAACAAAAAAAGAAGGCCCATCGGGCCTTTTTTCTTTGGGTCACAATATCGACAGCATAAAAATAATGGCCTAATATTTCAGAAACCTTCAGCATAATGAAGAAGCAGTCAACACTATGAATAGAAACAAAACCATGCTCGTTCACGGAGCACTCATTCTGGGGGTGCTGCTATTCATATTCCTGAAATCAAACCCCGTAGCCTTTGACGAGAACGCAAAATCTATCGACCAATGGCGAACAGAAACCAAACAAATATTTTTGGAACATTCAAAAAAGAACGACTTCATCGATAATGAAGCCTCTTTAAAGGGCCTCCTACCGTTTGATTGGGATCAAGCGTTAGTTGTTAATGGAGGCTATACAAGTATCGCGGATGTTATGAAGCACGGCATTAAATCAAACATAATTCCAGCAGATGCCGAAAACTATAAAATCTATAATGACTATTTTGGTGATGATGAAGACGGCCTTGTTATTATAAATTCACAAAATAGAATAGTCTTCGGCATAAATATGAATGTTCCGATCAGGGCCACAAAACAATCATACGCAATTTCTGCGGACGAAATTTGCCTTAAAGGAAAAATCGGCCCTCAGAATAACTACTATTTTTTGATCAAAAAATGCGGCGAAGACGAATAGCTAATTTGGCGCCCCCTGTCATCCTGAGCGAAAGCGAAGGATCTCTCTTCCCCCCCCCACACCACCGTCATTCCCCGATTCATTCGGGGAATCCATCCTCTACTTGGATCACCCGAACACGTCAGGTGATGACGAACCTTTAAAATAACTCTGCGTCCTCCGTGTCCTCTGTGGTGAATTGTATAAATCCCCCAAGACCGATTCGTGTCTGATGTTCAAATGACAAATCGGAAACCCCTTGACAAACTAGGAATAATATCCTACTATCCCCCGAATGAGTGACGCAAACGCCCCGCCCCCGCAAATCCACCACACAGACCTCACCACCATTGACGACGCCCGTCATCTTATATCGCTCAAAACCATGACGCAGATGGCCCTCGCCATCGAGCATCACAACCATAAATTCGAACTGAAACCGGATACGCCGCTTCTTCAATCCGCACCGGCCTCGGAGATGACGGGCGACGCTTTGACCGATATTCTCGCGGCCCAGATCAACACGCTCGACATCGCCTATCATTATCTTTTGAACCGCGCCCACACGCGGTACGAGGATGTCGCGAATTTCCGCACCGCCTGTCACACGCAGAACCAGTGCCTCCGCTCGCTCCGCTTGCTCGCGCACCTCAAGGCAAAACAAAGTGCCACCGCTCCCCCTTCCGTTTCCCCGCCTCACGACTAACACCCATGCCGCGCTGGACTCCGCAATCACGCGCGGCCCAATCCGCCCTCATCCGCACGCAGCAGCCATGGGCCAAATCGACCGGCCCGCGCACACCTTCAGGCAAAGCCCGCTCGCGCTATAATGCCATGAAACACGGCCTTGCCAGCCGCGAAGGAAAATCGTTCCGCCGCGCCTTGGCCGCATGGGGCCGATTCGTCGGCGAACTTGAAATCGCCTATGGCCTTCGGGCAAGCCGGAAACCCGTCCGTCCTTTAAAACCCGCGTCAAACGAACTGGACAAACCTCCCGCCAATTCGCCCCGAATTTCGCCTGACCTTGGGGGAAAATCATGGTATACTCGGGGGATAACCTTTAAGCCGCCAGATTGAATGACCGGATGACTATAGTGACCGATACACCGCCGCCCGAACACCCCACCGCCGCCTCCAAAGAGCCGAAGCGGGATTTGAGCGCATCGGACGTCATCGCGTGGCTCAAGGATAACCCTCAAGCGAGCAAAGATTACCCCGAACTGCTCGATGCCCTGATCCAGAAACCGGCTTCGCCGCGCGAACGCAAAAAAGACGGCAACAACGTTGCGGATTTTCAGGCCTATCTGATCGAACGGCTCAAAGCCGATAAAACCGAAGCGATTGAAACCATCCGCGAAGTCGTCGAAACCGCGCGTTACAACATGAACAACCAGACGCGCATCCATACCGCCGTCTTGAGCCTTCTTGATTCCTCAAGCTTTGAATCCTTTATCGAAGCGCTGACCAGTGATCTGACCGCGCTTCTGAATGTCGACATCACCACATTGGTGGTCGAAAGTGACGGCGACCGTATTCCGCATATTCCCCATTCGGGCATTCGGTTGGTTCCGGAAGGTACGGTTGAAAAATGGCTCGGCGGAAAAATGATTTTGCTCCAGTCGGACATCGGCGGCGTGGAAACGATTTACGGCTCGGGCGCCTCGCTCGTCCGCTCGCAAATTCTTTTGCGTATCAATATCGGCATCGGCACACCGCCCGCCATTCTGGCCTTTGGCTCGCGCGACCCTGATCTGTTCCAGCCCGGTCAGGGAACCGAACAAATTGCGTTTCTCGCGCAGGTTATCGAACGTCTGTTCCGCGCATGGCTACACACGAGCGATTAGATAATCGGCTGGCCCTCGCCGCCGCGCCCGACCTCGCCGACCGGATCGCCGCGTGGACAATTTGGCTCAAGGTCGAGAAAAATGTCTCGCCCCATACGCTGCGCGCCTACACCACCGACCTCGCGCAATTTATCGAATTTCTGTTTGACCACACGGGCGACGCGGTGAATCTGGACGCGCTATCGGCGGCGCGTTTGGCCGATTTCCGCTCATGGCTCTCGCGCCGCGCGATGGATGGTTTGGCGGCCTCGTCCCGCGCCCGCTCGCTCTCGGGGATCAAGAATTTTCTCAAATGGCTCGATAAAAACGGCGTTCTTCACAACGCGCATATCGGCAATGTCCGCACGCCGAAATTGCCGCATAAACTCCCGCGCCCGCTCGAACGCCCGCAAGCCTTTCGTTTGGTTGATCTTGACACACTCGAAGGCGAACAAAGCTGGACAACTCTGCGTGATAAAGCGCTCTTTACGCTGCTCTATGGCTGCGGCCTTCGTATAAACGAAGCGCTGGCGCTGGATCTTGCCGATCTCCCGCGCGAAGGGTTTTTGCGCGTAATGGGGAAAGGCCGCAAGGAACGTCAGGTTCCGGTAATCGTTCAGGTCGAAGAGGCTCTCGCGCGCTACCGCGCCGCTTGCCCGTTTGCCGAAACGCCGGATCGCCCGCTCTTTATGGGCGAACAGGGAAAACGTCTCCATCAGGGCGTCGCGCAAAAATCCATGCGTGACCTGCGCGTTGCGCTCGGCCTGCCGGAAACCGCAACGCCGCACGCGCTGCGCCATTCCTTTGCCACACATTTATTGGAGAACGGAGCGAACCTCCGCGAGATTCAGGAATTACTGGGCCACGCCTCGTTAAGCACGACCCAGCGCTATACCGAAGTGAACGCCGAAGAACTGATTAAAATTTATAAATCGGCTCACCCGCGGTCGAGCACGAAATAGAATGCACGAAGGCCGCCATTCTCGACACAGGCTCCGGCTTTTCCTTCGCACGCCGCGCAATTAACCGCCGACATCGTCGTAGAGCCGGTGCTGAACATCCCGTTGATGTCACCCGATACCGATGGAATGGTGGTGGTGCCAATCAAAATACGATCAAGCTCGCTGCACGTTCTTTCCGGTACGGCAATCAGGGTCAAGATAACCTCGTTACCGCTACCGCCAATGCCGTCGACGGCGTTCGAAAGAAAATTCCACGCGGTCGGCGTCGCCTGCGTCGGATCATCAAGAGCTGGCCAAACAGCGGTATAAGACGCATGACCGCCTTGGGGATGGAACACTTTGCTGGTATGGGGCGCGGTCGAGAACGCAGGCTCATCGCCCGGAATAACGAAATCAAGATTGGCCGCGGGAACACCATCAACGCGCATTTGCTGTACCGCTGAGCGCACCGCATAGGTGAAATCCAGAACCGATGTCGCCTCGAGCTGCCCCTTATCCTGATTGACCGCATTCGTTGTTCCCTCGCTAACGCGCAGCCCTTCGACCACCGCATAACTGAGGGCTGCAAAAATGGCGACACCGATCAGAATAAGAAAGAGCGCGCTGCCGCGCTGGTTCAGCCCCATTTTCGGGTGAGGTAAACACAGAGCAGCAGAAGGCGCGCGGTTCATCATGATCCTACCAGTCTATCATATATGAAGCGGACGTCCAAGAACGGCGAGTGCCGCCTCTTTGACCACTTCTTCCAAAGTCGGGTGGGCATGGCACGTCCGCGCGATATCTTCGCTGCTTCCGGCGAATTCCATGACCGCCGTCACTTCGGAAATGAGTGTTCCGGCCTCCGGTCCGACAATATGACAGCCTAATACACGGTCAGTCGTCGCACACGCAAGTATTTTGACAAAACCGTCGGTGCAATTCATCGCCCGCGCGCGGCCATTCGCCATAAACGGAAACTTACCGGTTTTATAGGCAATGCCAGCCGCTTTAAGCTGCTCTTCGGTTTGTCCGACACTGGCAACTTCCGGCCATGTATACACAACCCCTGGAATAAGATTGTAATCGATATGACCCGACTGCCCCGCCAGCATTTCAGCGAGAACTACGCCCTCGTCTTCGGCTTTGTGGGCAAGCATAGGACCAGCGATCACATCGCCAATCGCATAAATGCCCGGAACCGAAGATTGGAAATGCGCATCGGTAACCACGCGGCCACGCTCGTCACGTTTGACGCCAACGGCATCAAGCCCGAGCCCATCCGTGTAGGCTTTACGCCCAACCGCAACCAGAACAATGTCGGCCTTAATTGTTTCGCCTTTACCGCCCGCAGCCGGTTCAAGTTCAAGCGTCACACCTTTTTTATCGGCTTCAGCTTTGGCCACTTTGGTCGAAAGTTTAAAGGTCATGCCCTGCTTGGTCAGAATTTTCTGCATTTCTTTGGACAGTTCGCCATCCATCGTCGGCAGAATACGATCCATATACTCGACCACAGTCACCTGAGCGCCAAGACGGCCCCAGACCGCGCCAAGCTCAAGACCGATCACACCACCACCGATAACGACCAGCGACTTCGGCACTTCATCAAGTTCGAGCGCGCCCGTCGACGACACAATCCGCTTTTCATCCAGAGTAATACCGGGAGGAACCGCAACATCCGATCCGGTAGCGATTACAATATGTTTAGCGGCATACACAGTTCCGCCGACATCCACCTGTCCGGCGGCAACGACTTTACCGGCCCCTTTAAGCCAATCGACCTTGTTTTTCTTGAACAGAAACTCGATTCCCTTGGTATTGGACTCGATCACCGCATTCTTATGACCCATCATGCCTTCGAGATCGAGTTTAACGCCCGAAATCTTGATGCCCATTTTGCCGAGCTCGTCTTTGGCTTCATGATATTTCTCCGACGCCGACAAAAGAGCTTTCGATGGAATACATCCTACATTAAGGCAGGTCCCGCCGAGGGTTGCGCGTTTTTCAACACACGCGACTTTCATCCCGAGCTGGGCCGCACGAATAGCGCATACATAACCGCCGGGGCCAGCACCGATAATAATAAGGTCATAGGAAGCCGCAGGAGATGGCGAACTGGACATAAGAAACTCCGCTTAGAAAAGGTAAAAAAGGTCAATAAAAATGGGGTCGATAACCGGCCCCATTCTAACCATTCTTTGGAAGGATGCAACTGGGCAGATCAGCCCGTTTTTAACCGAGTTTACGCTCAATCAGCCCTTCCGGACCGGCTTTTGGTTTAGTCGCATAGCGATAATGGAGTTTCGGTAAATCCTGATCAATCTGGGCGACAGCCTCGTCAACACTTTCCACGAAGGTCAGTTTGTAGCGCACAATATCTTCAGGCGAAAGAATCGAATGGAGCGGCTGATAGGTGCTTTCATCCGGAGCCGAGTCAAACGGATAATCCACGACAATAACGCGATGAGGGCGAGCTTTACCGGCGTCAATCATCGCCAGCAAATCAAAGAACTCTTCATAGGTTCCCCATCCACCCGCTAGAAAGACCGGAATATCGGATTGGTAAATATCAAGCTTACGACCACCGATACCGTCATAGATTTTAACGCAGTCGTTACCCTCATTCATTCCCTCAAGGCGCAAGAGCCCGTGGCACTGAACACCGGTCATACGGCCCTTACCGTGTTCATCACGATAAGACGCAAACGCATCCGCCGTACCGCCGACCACGCCGCGGCTGCAGCCGCCATGACGAAGGTGAAGATCACGCTTGGCCATTTCAATCCCGAATTGATGTCCCAAACCGATATGGTGCGGATCATAAGTGCTAGCCGAACCGAGGATCGCCACGCTTGGGCGATCGCGCTCGTCGTTCCCCGTCTGCGCATAAGAGGAATGGTACGAAACCGGACGTACATATTCATTGAGCTCACGCAGGGCAAGACCAAGGCCAACCCGCAAGCTGTCCGCAAACGTAAAGCATTCCTCGCTGCGCATTCCAAAGAGCTTGTGGTTATAAAGGAAATCTTGTGTTGAGAGAACCCACTTGAGCACCGGATCCATCTTTTCATCGTCGACGATAACAACCGGCTTGCCCGACAGCGACGGATGATTGGTCTGAAGCGCCACCATTACACGCGAGTAAAACGCCGCGCGCTGAACCGGACTGAGATTGACATCGCCAGCCCCACCCAAAAGCAGCATATCCACTGACGCGAGATATTTATCAAAACCTTCAATATCGCCAAGATCGCCGCGGCGACGACGCTGGATCCCGTAATTGGATGCAATCCGTTTGAAGTCCTCAAAGCCTGAACTGCGACTGTCCACACCAAAATCACCGATCGTTCCGGCATAGTAGCGGTCATTCGCTGGCCGTTTGAGCGTAAAGACACGCGCACCGGTCGTATGCTTCAGGAATTCCTGATCAAGCGACACCGGTTTCGGGAATTGGGCAATATTGAGGAACGTCGTAATACCGGCAAGGGTCGAGCTGTTACGCAGCAAGGCGTCACTGCCGAGATCCGCACGCGTCTTACGCTCCGGATTGTCATCCAGCGGAACCGAAAAGCTCTCGAAATCAATTTCCCCGACAAGCGGACTTGGCGAAAAGACCATACCGTCTTTATGCATCCCCTTAGTTGCAAAGAGTTTCACTTCTTCGCGTTTCCCACCCAGCACACCAAACAGATACACCGAGTCATCAATATACTGGATCGTCAGATTTTTTCCGGTCTCTTGCTCAACGCGCTCTTTAATCGCCTTCAGAACTTCGGAGTAGAACACTTGGGATTTCCCCATCGCGCTCGCTACCATTTTAATCTCGGGGCCAGGCCACCATTGCTCTTTACCTTCGGCAATAAACCCGCGCGCCTTTTGTAGCTCCGGACATTCAACCCAGTTCACCGGGACAACATCACCCGCATCATCCACCAAGCGGACACGCGCGCCAGTATCATTAGCCACCAGAACAATCGGGCGGCCATTATAAGCGCTAAACAAAGCGTCAGCCGACTGCGGTGTGTCATAGACCACATTCAGCATTTCTTCCATTTTCTCGCGAGCATTTCCGAGACAGGTCAAGCTCATTTCCGGAGGCTCATGAAAACTCCCCATGATCGTCTGGAACGGCCGACATTCAAGAAGCGGCGCATGCTTGTTTTTGACCTGAAGAAAATCGGCAATTTTCTTGGCATTGCCGGTTCCGATCAAAATCAGAGGATTGGCGTCAGCTCCGCGAAACGCCAAAGGATGATCGACTTTAATCGGATGCAGGAGCAGATTTTCCGGAAGCGACTGTTTGGTAAAGAACGTCATGGCATCCATTTCGGTTGCCGCAAACGTAACCCCCAGCTTGGTCCAGTGTTCATCCGGAAGTTGGGCTTTCAAACTGGCCCAGAACCCTGTGCGGTTATCAACCGCAATCAATTTCGGAGCCGAGCTATTTTCAACATTGTGACGAAGCAAATTCAAAAACTGGTTGAGAGCGTCGAAATCCCCTTCCGGAAGGATATAACATTCGGCAACGCTCGATTGATCGGCATCAACCCCCTGATAGCGAAATGCTGGGTCACAGCCCAGCACATGAAAATTATTGATTTGCGATGCCGACAGAGTCTTGGCCCAATACGCGCCATTCTTGGCAAGCGGCGCGCAAAGAACAGACATCGAAATATCCCCGCGCCCCATACCAGCTACGATGTTCTGCCCAGGTTTCAAAATAAACTGATCCCAGTTTTCGGGAATAAGTTCGTTCCGTTCCATCAAACGGAACAAATCACTCACCCAGCGGCCCTTCGCGCTATTGGGATCAACAATCGGTTTCTTGCCGCTTACGATGGCGGAGACGACGCTGTGGAGATAATCGAGTGAAGGTAAAGGGGAGTCAGAATCAGGGTTTTTTTGCTGTGAGCCAGTGCCAAATGCTTTTTTAAGAGCTTTACGCGCCACCACGGAATTCCTTTTTCATAATTATCGGATATGAAGTTATACCCAATTCAACGGACCGAAATCAAGAAAATTCTGAAAAAAACTTATAAAATGAATGTACTTACCCCTCTTAAGCCGCTTTTAATGTTAAAACCGCTATTAAGCAACAAGATTCAATGTCGCAGGAAAGTTCGTCCACACCATGCCTAAAACCCTAACGTGCATCGGCAATGCCTGCATTGATATTATAGCCGATTGCTCGGTTACTGACCTCGCAAACTGGAACATCCCGAAATCCATCTGCACCCACTATGATAGTTTGGACCAGATCAAAGAAATACGCCGGCATATGAAATCCCCGCGCACCACCCATGGCGGCGCCGGAGCCAACACTGCCCACGCTCTAGCGGCACTGGGACTTGCCCCCCACTTCATTTCAATCGTCGCAGAAGACAGCGACGGCATCGCCTTCAGACAAACCATGAGTTCAAACGGTGTCATCCCACATATCAGCGCCATAAACGACCACTTGAACGGCACATGTCAGGTTCTTGGCTTTAACACGCCCGACGGAGATCGAACCTACGCCAGCTATAACGGTGCAGCCGAACTCTTGGCCTTAGAGCACATACCAACTGATCTGATCGAAAAAACGGACATATTCTACATCGACGGATACACCTTCGGAGCACATAAAGCCGAAGAACTTTACCGAACAACCCTCGCGCTCCTCAACGCGCATCAAGGCGAAGCCTGCCTTAATCTGGGCGATAAAACTCTTCTCGATCTTCACGGCGACGTCATCCGCCCCTTGCTTAAGGATATCGCCGGATTTATCGGCAACAAAACCGAAGCCGAAACATTACTGGAGACCACAGGTTCAACCGAGGAATTAGCAAAACTTTGTTCGCGGAAATTCCGCTTTGGCGCCATCACCGACGGAGCCGAAGGATCGTGGGCATTCGAAAACGGTGACACCCATTTCATCCCCGCCATCCCGCTTGATAAAAATCAACTGATCGACAGCATAGGTGCCGGAGATCATTACTCAAGCGGCCTTCTCTATGGCATGGCGCATGGCTGGCCAATCAAGGCTGCCGGAGAGTTGGCAACCCTCTGCGCCGCGAAATGCCTCACGCACGAAGGCGGACGCCCCTTAGGCGGAAAAAACAGCCTCGGGCATCTCGTGAAATCGGTAAAAAGCTGATACGATACGCGTCACGATGACCAACGACACCGACATCCCGGACACTCCCCCGCTCCCTGCCCCGCATTTTCTCGCAGCGCAGGCCGCCGTCGACATCGTTTTAACCAGTCCGCATCCCGACAGCAAAGTCGCCGCGTGCCTCTTTAGCGGGCGGCAAATGTGCGCCCGCACCAACTCGTGGCCGGACGCCATTCTAACAAGCTTTGGTAAAAACGTCCGCATCGGCGACAGCAGCGGAACCGTCCATGCCGAAGTCAATTGCATCATGGGCTATCACGGAAAGACCGAAAACGCCCAGATCGCCATCACCGACCCCTGCTGCCCCAACTGCGCCAAAGCCATCGCCGAAGCCGGAATCAAAACGGTCTACATCGACCACAAAGGCTTCCAGAAAGACTTTGCCGCACGACGCGGCGACGAGTTCAAGGATATGTCCTTGAGCATTATGGCCCACGCCGGAATCTCCATCTACGAAATCAACCGTAAAGCCGGAACGGTTTCTCCGATTTACAGGCCGCCCAACCAGTTCATCGTCCCCGAACTTTATCCGATTGAAGTCAAACAGCAACCCGCACCGGTCACCAGAGACCTCTTGCAGCACTGCATCGACACAGCGCACGTCAAACATCCACGGTGGGGCGCAGCGCTTGCGACCGACGATAACGGGCATATCTATTCCCTGATCGCCTCAACCCATCCGGCCATCGGCTACTCGCCCGAAACCGTCAAGGACGATCACAGCAACGAAGGCCCCAACAAAAAATATGATTTTTATCTCGAACCGCTGAACCGCCTGATTATCGGCGCGAAACGATACGGCCTTGATCTGGTCGAAAACCATATCTGGCTCTCCACGCTGCCGACCCCGCGCGAGCTGGTCAACGCTATCGGCTACGGCATCCGCCATCTTTATATCGGTGACCCCGACCACTCCAAAAAGAGCGCATCGCTCGAAGCCGTGACCCTTCTGAGCCAAAACGGCCTATTGGACATAGAAACTCTGAAACGGCAGGAAAGCTGCTAGACGCGGCAGACTAAAGTCTAGAAAAGACCCTGATGGTGGCGGCGCACCATGTCGGCAATATCATCATCGGAAAAATCAAACGCGCGGGCAATCTCTTCGATAATCACTTCGCGCAACAACACACCGATATCCTCGCCGGTCTCGCACCACAGATCAAGGATCGGGCGACGATACAGAACCAGCTTGTCATCGTCATTGGCCACTTTACGTTCGACTCCCGGGGCAATCTCGCGGCCCGAGTGATACAGCGCCAAAAGTTCGTAAGGAGACGTCAGTTCAAGATCCTGTTCAGCAACCTCATCCGGAAACTCTTCGATAACCAATTGCAGGTCTTCGCATTTTCCATCGAGTTCATCCGGCAATGATTCAAGAATTTGACGTGCCATCCCACCCAGATCGTCGATGCCGGGTGGAGAAGAAAAATTCATGATGATGTCCTGTCTGGACAGGGCTTTCGCTGTCATCACTTCAACCTATTATCAAGAATCAAATTGCGATGAAAAAACACTAGCGCAAAACCGTGTGCGATGCAAACGGGCCTATCAAGGCGTCCACACCCATCTGATAAACAAGAGGATTTTTGATATTTAGAGGGCCACTTCGAGTGTCGCCGAAGGGCGCAGCTGCTCGATATGAACAATCTCATGCGCCATTTCATAACCGTTATGAGGCGATAACCGGACAAAGGGTGTACGGCGATCAATCACAGCCTGCCCGACTTTTTTATAATAACGGGAAAGTAAACCCGGCATCAGATCATTCCCGCGATTGCGCAGATCAAACTGGACAATAAGCGGAAAATTATTGCGAGTCCGGCGACCACGATGACGCGTATCGCGGAAATGACGAAGCGCAATTCCGGTCAGATCGGTGTCCTCACACTCCATAGCTTTATCTTTGGTGACAATCGTATCAAATCCGTGACGCATGGCCTGATTAAACACTTCACTATCCGGCTTGCCCTTCATGCTCAAGGTCGAAACCGAACAAGCTGGCCCGAGTACATCCCACAATATCGGCAACACCACATCGGGACGGATATTTTCATCGATCAACGTTTTGATCCCGTTATAGCGGCGTCGTTCATGCGCCGCAGCCACCTGTTGGCGCGCAGCCGCATCATTGAACTCGGTCACAAGGCCGCGCAGCTTCGGAAAGACATAGCGCTGCAAACGTTGAATCTCGGGGCGAACCTGACCATCGCGCCACGCCAGAATATCCTCCATCGTCAGATGAATCTCTTCCCCTTGGAGTGTATAAAGACGTTGCAAGATCGGCCCCTTGGACTGAGAATTTGACTCAGATAAACCGCCATCCGCCGACGCAGCGTGTCGTTCATAAAGAGCAGGAGAGGACGCGGCATAACTCACGGTAAAATCTACGCCCCCATCGCTTTGGGTCTGAAGATTTTAAGATGGCGTTCCTGATTGACCGGCGGAAAAATCCCGAGGTCACTTCCGGCATAGATCATGCGCGTAGCACGATCATCAAGGATGCGCGGCAAATAACCGGAAAGCTTACGCATCAATCCGGTCAATTGATCATCAGGTGAGCCATCAGCCCAATGGAGAATGGCCACCAGCGGTTGGGGAGAGACATCATCCCGCGGCTGCGCCGAAAGTTTAAACAATTTAGCCAGCTCGCCAACACGCTTGGAGAGCCCTTGATTGGCATCCGGCCCGAACCGGTCGCGGATCAAGAAAAGATCAGGTCGACCCCACGCATCATCCGGATTAGCACTCCGATCACCCGTCATACGTACCATGCGGTTATAAGCGCGTTTCAAATCTTTCCCTTGGGACGGGCGCGGAAATCCAGCCAAAGTGCTATATTTAACCGCAAACCCCACTTGATCTTGTAGAAAATTCACAAACTCGTCAGGAAAGCTGTCATCCACCATCAAACGCAAATTCTGGCGATTGGTGCCCGTATCATCAAGCCACGCATCGAGCATAAATCGTTTACCTTCACTCACAAGCTTGGCCAAACGCAGCGGTGCATCCAAAAGAACCGGATGCCGTTCACGAATATGATCGGGGGACCGTCCATTTTCAATCAAACGAAGAATGTCGTTCAAAGCCACAACGCACTCCTCACCCGTTTCCGGATGGTAGTAACGCTGAAGGACAATATCCTGCTCGGCGAGAGATGATAGATCCATGATGCCCTGTTAATACTCAGGTAAAACCTGATTTTTATGAAAACAGGATTTTCATAGGAAATTTCTTAGCCTTTGGCAAGAAAAAGAAACAAGAAAACTGAAAATTATAGTTTGAGCTTTTCTGCAGGAGGCATGGTCGCAAGACGTTGCTTGATGTCGTCGATAAACGGCATGGCGGCCTGAGTCCCGGCCATAAGGCAAGTCAGGGTTCCGGCTATACTGGCATAACGCATCGCTTCCGGTAAGCTCTGCCCGTCATGAATCGCCGCGGCAAAAGTCCCGCAATACGCATCCCCTGCTCCCGAAATATCGACAATCTCGGCCTGATCAACCGGCATGACCGGTACCCCCCAAGCTTCACCGTCCTTGGTCACAGCCACCGAACCTTTTGACCCGAGCGTAATAATACAGGTGAGCTGGCCCTGAAGCGCTAAAGCCTGCGCCATTTTCAAAGCATTATTATCAACATGAAGCTGAAGTTTTTGCGCAATCTGCCGCGCCTCGATACTGTTCACAATCAGATAATCAAGATGCCCCAATGCTTTGGCCGGAATCATGACCGCCGGAGCCAGATTGAGAATAGTTGTGAGTCCTTGCGTGTGCGCCCGCTCCATCAAGGTCAGTGTCTGATCCAGAGGAAGCTCCATCTGCATCAGCAAGACATTCTGCTTGATCAATATTTCATCAGGAACCTGATCGTGAATAGCCTCAAGGTTCGCCCCCGACATCACAATAATCTGGTTCTCGCCGATCCTGTCCCGCGCCACCATCGCGCATCCGGTCGGCAGGGTGTCGGAATAAGCCACACCCGACACCATCACCCCATTGGATTTAAGATCTTCACGCAGTTTTTTCCCGTAGGTGTCGTTGCCGACCCGTCCGATCATCGCAACTTTTGCGCCATAACGCCCCGCCGCCAAAGCCTGATTGGCCCCCTTGCCGCCTGGTGTCTGAAGATACGTCGTCGAGAGTACCGTCTCGCCGGGAACAGGCAAATGATCGAGAGCGATCGAGATATCAAGATTGAGAGAACCGAAAACGATAATCATGCTTAAATCATATCTTGGTTATGGGTTGGCAATAAACTCAAACGCCCCAACGCTGGTCTATGGCAGGCTATGAATTTTTTTATACTCGGACAACTCGTCAAGACACAGTGTGCGAGTATCTTCGTCGGGCTGGAGAGTGCATTGCTTAGAAAGAGAAGCCGCCGCTTCGGCATACCGGCCCAGATTATTGAGAGCATTTGATTGCTTGATATAGGCGCTCACATCCGAAGGATTGGCCGCAATCGCCTGATTGGCGGCATCAAGATCCGCGGTATATTGTTGGGCCGACTGGGCACTCACCATTCCCGTCATCGAGAAAAATCCCAAAGCAGCAACAGCAACAAAACCTTTTATATTCAGCATACTTCATGTCTCCACAATTTAAGAAAGTAGAATATTATAATACGGGATTCATTAATATCGAATAATGACAGCAAAAAAAGCTAAAGGATAATGCGCCGCCAGAAGATAATGAGAACCATTATCATTTACACCCCGAAGGGCCATTTCATTTGAATATCGGAAAAACCATGAATATAGTAAGCCATCATCCTCCGGAGGCCCCATGGACTACCGCACTTATTTTGATCGCCGTATCGACGACCTGAAAAACGAAGGCCGTTACCGCGTCTTCGCCACTCTGGAACGGATCGCCGGAGAATTCCCCAAAGCCCTCTATCACGCACCTGACGGCAGCACCCGCGAAGTGACCGTGTGGTGCAACAACGATTACCTCGGTATGGGCCAAAATCCTGTTGTACTGAACGCCATGAAAGACGCTATTGATCGCTCGGGCGCAGGCGCAGGCGGTACACGCAATATTTCCGGTACAACCCGCTACGTCGTCGAACTGGAAGACTCGCTCGCCGATCTCCACCACAAAGAAGCCGCACTGGTTTTCCCCTCGGGCTACACCGCCAACGAAGGCGCACTCTCGACCATTATCAGACTGCTACCGGAGTGCGCTGTTTTTTCGGACGAACTTAATCACGCCTCGATGATCCACGGCATCCGCGAAAGCAAAGGCACCAAATTCATTTACCGACATAACGATCTCGATCATCTCGAAACACTGCTCAAAAATGCGCCGGTCAATGTACCCAAACTGATCGCTTTTGAATCGGTCTATTCGATGGAGGGCGATATCGCCCCGATTGAAAAGATTTGCGATCTTGCCGAAAAATACGGCGCGATGACGTACCTCGATGAAGTTCACGCTGTCGGCATATACGGCCCGCGCGGCGGCGGTGTCGCCGAAGAACAAGGCCAGCTGGATCGCATCGATGTTCTTGAAGGAACATTCGGCAAAGCCTACGGATTGATGGGCGGATTTATCACGGCCAACAGCTCGATTGTGGATGCCGTGCGCTCCTACTCCGGAAATTTCATTTTCACCACCGCCCTTCCGCCTGCCCTTTGCGCCGGAGCACGAGCCAGCGTCGAACACCTCAAGACCTCGCAAGTGGAGCGTCAGGCCATCCGCCGCAACGTCGCCGCCCTCAAAGCCGAACTCGATAAAGCCGGATTGGATTATCTCAAAGGCGAAAGCCACATCACGCCGCTTATCGTCGGCGACTCGGTCTGCTGCAAAGCCATTACCGATTGGCTCATGGACGCGCATAACATTTATATCCAGCCGATCAATTACCCGACCGTCCCGCGCGGTACCGAGCGGATGCGCTTAACCGCAACCGCACTCCACACACCGGACTACAGCCAGCGCCTTGTCTCGATCCTGAAATCACTTTGGGAAGATAATCACGGCTTCGTCCACGCCATGCGTGTCGCCTAAACGATAAACCGGCTAAGCCGCATCCTGATCGGAAAGCAGGCCGGAATAACGGCCAAACCATTCAAGACGCCCGAGCATCTGATCGAGAGCCTTCATGGTCTTGCCCATATCGGATGTGGAATCCTGCATCCAGACAAACAACACCCAGAGATAACCCGCCGCAATACCGCTGACCATCAAACGCCCGCGAATCCCGCCCACATCAATACCCGCAACCGACGCATACGACGAAATCTGATCGCCGTAAAAACGAAGATCGCCGAATTTCTCACGATTATTCCAGGCAAAGGATTTCAGAAACGAAATATGAGCAGCGCGATCCGCATTCATTGCATCAAACCGTTCCATCAACACATCAAAAAGATTATCACGGCACGAGGAACGTGAATCCGCTTCAAACGACGCCAGAACCACAGCATCGAGCGAACGCACCAGATCATGAAGCAAACCCGGTTTATCCGGATAAAATACGGTCACATCCGGCAGCTCTGCCCCCGCCTCTTCGGCAATTTCGGCGAGCGTTACAAATTCCCACGGCTCCTTGGCCGCAATCCTCAAGGCCGCCTCATGAATATCATGGTGCGTGAGTGAGCGCGCGGACGTCTTCTTCTGTTGGCCTTTTCGTTTTACCATGCTACACACATAATCCTATTAAACAACCATTTCAAGACGATAAGAGAACGGCTCACAATGACAAATACTTACGGGGTAACAGCCATCGGAAACGCTATCGTGGATGTATTATCCGCCACCACCGATGATTTTATTGAATCCCAAAAGCCGTTCGGGATGATCAAAGGCGGAATGACCCTGATCGATCAGGAACGCGCTAACGCCCTCTACAACATGATGGGGCCCGCCACCGAAGTCTCGGGAGGATCGGCCGCGAACACCATGGCCGCCTATGCCTCCTTTGGCGGACAAGGCGCCTTTATCGGTAAAGTCGCCGATGACCAGTTGGGCAAAATTTTCGGACATGATATGCGCTCGATCGGCGTGCATTTTGACAGCACCCCATTGATCGGTGGAAAATCCACCGCCCAGTGCATGATCCTCGTCACACCGGATGCCCAGCGCACCATGAACACCTTCCTTGGCGCCTCGACCCAGCTCGCCGAAAGCGACATCAACGAAGACCTGATCGCCGCCTCGCAAATCACCTATCTGGAAGGCTATCTGTTCGACGAACCAGCCGCAAAACAAGCCTTTTTCAAATCAGCGGAATACACCAAGAAACACGGCAAACAGCTCGCGCTTACCTTGTCGGATTCGTTCTGCGTCATTCGTCACCGCGACGACTTCAAAACTTTAATCAAGGATCACGTTGATATTCTCTTCGCCAACGAAGCCGAAATCAAGGAACTCACAGGAATGGACGATGTCGAGGCAGCCCACGCCGAAGTCGCGCGCGTCTGCGATCTCACCATCATCACCATGGGCAAAAACGGATCGGCTCTACGCCGCGGCGATGAACATGTTCACATCAAAGCGATCCCGCCATCCAAACTGGTCGACACCACCGGAGCCGGAGACGCTTACGCCGCCGGGGTTCTTTACGGCCTCACCCACAGCAAAAGCCTGTTCGAATGCGGCCGCCTCGGCTCACTCTCCGCGTCCGAAGTCATCTCCCATATGGGGCCAAAACCCCAGATCGCTCTGGGGTCTTTGCTCTAATCCATCATGTGATTTAAAAAAAGCGCGAGCGCCTATTCATCCAGAATAGGCACACCGGCTTTGTACTTGGAGGTCTTGACCGACAAGGACGATTTGACCGAAGCCACGTTCGGGCTTTCAAGCAAACTGTTGGTCAGGAAATCCTGATAATCATCCCAATCGCGCGCCACGATCTTGAGCAGGAAATCGCTCTCGCCCGTCATCACATAAGCTTCACGGATCATTGGCCACTTGGAAAGCTGACCTTCGAAGCGGCGCAGTTCGCCTTCGCCAACCGAATTCAGTTTAACCGTGGTAAACACGGTGACAGGATAGCCGAGAGCCGAGTGATTGACACGCGCGTGATACGATTGTATCAATCCGGCCTCTTCAAGGTTACGGACGCGGCGCAAACACGGCGGGGCCGAGATGCCGGCACGTTTTGCCAGCTCGACGTTGGTCATCCGTCCATCATTTTGCAAATCACTCAAAATGCGCTGGTCAATCTTGTCCAATTTGACAACCCGGGGTACGCGAATGGTACGTTCCAGAACAACAACTTCTTCTTCCAAAGGTTTCATTTCCTATTTCCCTTCTTTTAGCGCGTCGGTATATACTATATTTTCAAGAAATTGAAACAAATTTACAACTGTACGGAATGACACACCCCCTATACTTTGAGATAAGATGACCCCTCAAAAACCCCTCGTCTGGATCATAACCGAAGGCCTGATCGGCACCGAGAACCAGTGTCTCGGGGTCGCGGAATGCCTTGGAGACATCGACCTTGAGGTTAAACGCATCAAATTGAAACAACCGTGGGCTGCGCTCTCGCCATGGTTGGGGTTCGAATACAATTGCACGTTTCTGCCGTTTCCGGAACCACCATGGCCGGATATTCTAATTACGTCCGGACGAAAGAGTATTGCGGCATCTCGCTTTATCAAGAAACAAAGTAAGGGAAAAACGTACTCGATTCAAATTCAGGATCCGCGCATCAACCCGCGACAATTTGACCTAGTTGCGCTCCCCGCTCACGACCCCACGCGGGGGCAAAATGTGATCGTGACAACCGCAAATCCGAACCGGATTACACCCGCTTTGCTGAATTCAGCCCAGAAACAGTTTGAATCAACCCTCGGTGAATGGCTCAAATCCAGACCAACCTCGCGCATCGCCATCCTGATCGGCGGCAGCACCAAGACCTTCACCATCGGCGAAACCGATATTCACAATCTCATCGAGAAAATCCGCCCGCTCCAGAACGACCACGCGCTCATGATCACCACATCGCGCCGCACCGGAGCCGAAAACTCGGAGCATTTACGCGCGGCTCTCAAACACCCCAATGTCTTTTTCTGGGATGAACAAACACCCAACCCGTATCACGCCATGCTCGCCTACGCCGATGTCATCATGGCGACCAACGACAGTACATCGATGCTATCGGAAGGCGCGACCACCGGAAAACCGGTCTACGTTCTCCCGCTCGCAAACCTCTCGCGACGGCAAGCCAGTCTGGTCGAGAACATCGCCAAAGAAGGTGCTTTGCGATCATTTGACGGAAAAATCGAGCATTGGACCTACACGCCTCTGGCGGATTCCTGCAAAATTGCCGCCGCCATACGGGAAAAGAGTGGGCTTTTCACGAATTAGGCTTTACCAACGCAAAAAGCCGCATTAAATCAATACTATCATGACAAAAGAACATATCTCGACCAATGTCCTTATTATAGGATCAGGCCCGGCCGGTTACACCGCCGCTATTTACGCTGCACGCGCCAACCTTCATCCGGTTCTCGTAACCGGAATGGAACCGGGCGGCCAGCTCACCATCACCACCGACGTGGAAAACTATCCCGGCTTCGCCGACCCGATTCAAGGGCCATGGCTGATGGAGCAAATGAAAGCCCAAGCCGAACATGTCGGAACCGACATCCGCACCGACATGATCGCGAGTGTCGATTTCAGCAAACGCCCGTTCACCGCTATCGGTGAATCCGGCACCACTTACACCGCCGAAACCATTATCATCTGTACCGGTGCCAAAGCCCGCTGGCTTGGCCTCGCCAATGAGCCGACCTATCGCGGCTTCGGGATGTCGGCCTGCGCCACCTGCGACGGATTTTTCTACCGCGGCAAAGAAGTCGCCGTTATCGGCGGCGGCAACTCGGCTGTTGAAGAAGCGCTCTTCCTCACCCAGTTCGCCAGCAAAGTTACCCTCATTCACCGCCGCGATTCACTTCGCGCCGAAAAAATCGGTCAAGACCGCCTCTTCGCCAATCCGAAAGTATCGGTTATCTGGGACAGCGTCGTCGAAGACATTCTCGGCAATCCTCCGGGCAGCGATCCGGCCAATGGCCCGATCGGCGTCACCGGAATTAAACTGAAAAACCTCAAGACCGGCGCCACCAGCGATTACAACGTCGACGGCGTCTTCGTTGCTATCGGCCACACACCCGCGACCGAGCTTTTCAAAGGTAAAATCGACATCGACGCCGAAGGCTATATCCTGACCGCGCCGGACTCGACGGCCACCTCGATCCCCGGTGTTTTTGCCGCCGGAGACGTCAAGGACAAAACCTTCCGGCAAGCGGTCACCGCCGCCGGTATGGGCTGTATGGCAGCGCTCGAAGCCGATCGCTTTATCGCCGCCAACGGTCACAGCCTGAAACACGCAGCAGAATAACCGGTGAGGGCCACCATGGATTGGGACAAACTTCGTATTTTTCACATGGTCGCCAAGGCCGGAAGTTTCACCCACGCCGGAGAGACTCTTAATCTCTCGCAATCCGCGGTCTCACGTCATATCTCGTCTTTTGAAGAAGATCTCGGCATCACCTTGTTTCACCGTCACGCCCGCGGCCTGATCCTGACCGAACAAGGCGAAATGCTCTTTAACACCACCTCGGAAATCTTCGCCAAGATGGTGATGATCGAAGGCCAATTAAGCGATGCGCGCGATGATCAAGGCGGCCCACTGAGCCTAACCATGCCCGAATTCATGGCGACCTCGTGGCTTGCGCCGCACCTGCCCGAATTCACCAGCGCCCATCCGGACATTTCCATCTCGCTGCTGCTTGATGATCGCATTTTCAATCTCGGTATGCGTGAAGCCGATGCCGCCATCCGCCTGCATCAACCCGAGCAATCTGACCTGATCCAGCGCCAGGTCGGCACCATCCATTTCACCATCTGCGCCCACAGCTCGTACCTGAAAAAACACGGCACGCCGAAAAAACTGGACGACCTCAAAAAGCACACAATGATCGCCTACCCCGATCAGTCACTGGTTCCGTACAAAAACCCAAACTGGCTGATTGAAAAAGCCGGAATTTCGCTCGCCGATAACAGCAGCGTCATTCAAATCAACTCGGTATCGACCATTTACGGCACAATCAAGAGCGGGGCCGGTATTGGTGTTATCCCGAAATTTATGGCCGAGTCCTGCAAAGACCTCGTCGAAATTCTACCGGATGTCCCAAGGGAATCTGTCGGAATTTACTTCGTTTACCCCGAAGAACGACGCCATTCTCGCCGGATTTCGACTTTCCGCGATTTTATAGTCGAACGGATCGCACGCTCCGCACTCAGCATATCTAATTGATAAATAAAGATTTTATTATATTAGACCCTTGCAATCCAAGATATGCATAAAAAGCATTTCTGACATTCAAACAAAACGCTGGTACAAAATCATGTTCGCGCATATAAGAGCGCCCAGAACCACTTTGGTTCTTTTACGTCTCTTTAGACGTAAAACCTCCCTGTTCAACTCGCCGGGCATTGAGCCCGGTTTTTTTTTGCGCGGGTTTTGGGTACGATAAACAAAGTCGAATCGCGGCCAAGCCGCCACTAATCCAAATCCGGTACCCCCGTTATGCCCGCCGCACCAGCCTCGCCCAAAAAGCCGATTATCGCCCTGTTCAATTACGGCGGCGGAATGCGCGGCCTGATCCCAGCCCACTTCATGCAAAAAATCGAAGATGTCACCGGCCTTCATATGGCCGATATGGTCGATATTTTCATGGGCCCGTCCACCGGATCAATTTTGAACGCCGCGCTCAATATTCCGAGCCCCTACGACCCCGCTGTACCGAAATTCAAAGCCCGCCACATGGTGCGCTTTTATGAACGCGAAGGCATCCATATTTTTCCGCGCGATTCATTCCGCTCCTTCCGCAGCATGATCCACGATTTCAACAACCGCACCATGCGGATTGAACAGCTCGGCGACTTGCTCAAACACGGCCATTACGAGCACGCTAATCTCGGCCGCTCGCTCCGCGCGCTCTATGGACGTCACAAACTCAAAGACTCGCTGAAAAGTCTTATCATCCCGGTTTACAACATCGACAGCGACACCCTGAACCTCACAGCGCGCCCCAATCAAGGCAACCCGGGCGACCCGATTGCGCACGAGCGCAACAACCTGATGAATGAAGGCGGACACGCCATCTGGCTCAAGAATATCCATTTCGACGGAGCCGTTAACACCACATCCACACCGGTCGTTGATATTTATGACGCGGTAATGGCCAGTACCGCCGCCCCGACCTATTTTCCCTGTTACCCGTTCCCGATGCAGGATCACGACGGCGGCCCTGTTCATCAGGTCGCCGGCATCGACGGCAGCGTCTACGACAATCCGTGCATCAGCTATATGGGAGCATTACGGCGCCATATTCCAGCCGACCGTGACCTGATCATGATCGTGCTCGGCACCGGATACTCGAACCGATCCTACCGCAAGGACGACTGGAACCGCTTCGGTTCGCTGGGCGTTGTTGACCCCAGCAACGATATGCCGCTCATCAACATTTTCTTCCACGCGTCGGAAAGCGCCCTCATTGATGCCTTCCGCATGGATGTCGGCAGGAACATCTTCGTCTATAACAAATCACTCGTTTCCGGACCCTACCTCTCGGATTTCCCGAGCACCGACATCGACGACGCCTCCCCCGAGAATATTCGCCGCCTCAAAAACTTCTTCGAGATGACTTTGGAAGAAAACCGCAAAGCCTTCGATGAAATGTGCGAGCTTCTGGTCCGGAATTACGACCTTGGCCGAACCGAGAGCAGCACCAAAAGAACACTGGGAAGCCGGATCAAAGATAAATTGTTGGGAACAACAGAATAGATCCTGGGAAAATATTGACATAATGTAAACAAGGGGATAGCCTCACATTATGCTCAGCGACTTATCAAAACCGCAAGCCTACCCAATTCTCGGAGCGACCGGCGGCGGCGTTGCCGTCCTCTCCCAGCTCATCAAAATGGCCGTTCTGGAGGAGATGACCGGACGCCGGATCACCTCGCTCTTCCCCGGCGGCATTATATTCGACTCAGGCGGGGGATTTCTGGTCGCCGGCCTTCAGAAATTCTCGGCCCGCGAGCTCATCGGAACCTTTATCGACACCGCCCCGAAAGGTATGCCGACCAGCCGTTTTTTCCTGATGCAAGCATTTCACGCCACCCTCAACAGCAAAGATCACGGGGCCGTACGCCTGACCTCCGACGCCCTGACCGAGTCTCTTGATATGCTGGTCGGCAAAGACACAATCGAACACGTCCCGTTCGGCTTCAGCGCCGGCCTTTACAATGTTGCCGCCGATTACAACCAGCACGCCACCTATATTATGAAGGTGCCGAACTTTGGCAAAAACAGATTCTGCTATTACGAATCGTCCCAAGCCAGTTTCAGTGATGTCGTACTGGCCGGTTCGGCAATACCGACCTTATTCAATTTCGCCTCGATTAATCATGTCGACGGCAAATTTGTCGACCCGACTATGGACCAAAATCCGTCAATCTATATCGGTGAACTGCGCCGCCTCAACCCCGACATCGCCACCACTTTCGTACGGCTCGGTAACTTCTCGCCATCACCGGAAGCCATGGAGCATCTACTCGCCAACAGCAGCGCCCTCTCCTACAAAAGCTGGATCAGATCCATGCAGCGAACCATCTTCAAACGCTCCGAAGAGGCCTATCTGCTCAGTCGCGATTACCAGACTCCGACCGTGGATTTCGAAACCTTACTCGATCACCATCTCGACGTCCTGATAGCGGATGATGACCAGAAACATCCCACCTACAATCCGATTCAAAGCGACCCGCTCCAGCTGCGCCGCATTTGCCTCATCACCCTCCGCGACATCAAGGCCCGCAAGGATATGTACTGCAGCCTTGGCCGCAGTCTTCTGGCCAACCTTGCCCAGCATGAAGGGGAAACGCGCCATTGGCGCAGCACACAAGAAACCCTGTCCGTCGAGCTCGATGAAGCCCTTGAACGCCTGAACTCCGATATCGACCGTTTTCTACCGCCCAAACCAAAAAAAGAACGCCCGATCATCGACGGTATCAGCGCTAAACTGGGACTAACCGCCACCTACGCTCGTACCGCCCTGTCGACCGAAAACATCATGGCTACCGCCAAATGGCTCGGCGGCAAACTGGCCGACACTTTCCGCCGGAAATCAACCCACGCCAACGACAACGGGAGCGCCGTTACAGCGCCCCCGCCATCACATGATATTAAACTTCCGTAACTCAGGCTGCCGCTGACGCCGCATTACCCTTGAGCGCCGCGCAGGCTTTCTGGATACGGGTACAAGCTTCTTTAAGCGCCTCGGTCGAAGTCGCATAAGAAATGCGGAAATAAGGCGAAAGACCAAACGCCTCGCCGTGAACCGCAGCCACACCAGCTGTCTCAAGCAGATAAGTCACAAAATCCTCATCGGTTTTAATGACCTTTCCCTCAGGAGTGGTTTTGCCAATGCAGCCCGCGCATGACGGATACACATAGAACGCACCTTCCGGAGTTTTACAGGTCACACCTTCAGCCTGATTAAGCATCTCGACCACCATATCGCGGCGACCTTTATAGACATTGCACCATTCTTTAAGGAACGACTGGTCGCCATTAAGCGCCGCCACGGTCGCAGCTTGCGAGATCGAACACGGGTTCGACGTGCTTTGCGACTGGATCACCGCAATCGCCTTGATGATCTCTTTCGGGCCGGCCGCATAACCGATACGCCATCCGGTCATCGCATACGCCTTGGACGCTCCGTTACAAGTCAGCACGCGGTCATAGAGTTTTGGTTCAACCTGCGCCGGAGTGCAGAATTTGAATCCGTCATAAACCAGATGCTCGTAGATATCATCCGACATGATGTACACATGGGGATACTTGACCAGAACATCGGTCAAGGCTTTCATTTCCTCAAAAGAATAAGCCGCACCGGTCGGGTTCGACGGCGAATTGAGGATCAGCCATTTGGTTTTAGGCGTAATCGCAGCTTCGAGCTGAGCCGCTTGAAGCTTGAAACCATTCGCCTCGGAGCATTCAACGATAACCGGAGTTCCTTCGGCCAAAAGGGTCATATCCGGATACGACACCCAGTACGGCGCCGGAATAATCACTTCGTCACCCTGATTGAGAGTCGCCATCAAGGCGTTATAAAGAACCTGCTTGCCGCCCGTTCCGACTGTGATCTGGCTGCGTTCATAGGTAAGACCGCTATCGCGCTTGAATTTGGCGATGATCGCATCCTTAAGTGCCGGAGTACCATCCACAGCGGTGTATTTGGTTTGTCCGGCTTTGGCCGCAGCGTGCGCCGCTTCAACGATAAAATCCGGCGTATTGAAATCCGGCTCTCCAGCCCCGAGACCGATCACATCCTTACCGGCCGCTTTAAGCTCGGCGGCGCGTGTGGTCACAGCGATAGTAGGAGAAGGTTTAATACGGCCCAAACGGCTCGCGATCAGCGACGACATGACACAATCCTTTCAAAGTGGGAATTTTCAGCGCCGACATTAGAAAAAAACCGCTCTCCGCGCAAGAGAAAGCACGGATTCCCGAAGAAAAAACGGTTAAAAAGCGCGATTAATAGGCATCGTCAGCAATATAGTCGCCGATTTTACCCAGATCGAACGTCTCATTGCCTTTAAAGCGTATTCCCTCTTCATCCATCCAGATTTTCATCGGCAATAGTAATGGATGCTCGAGGTCCTTGCGAATGTGGTGCTGCAATATCGGCAGCAAATCGATCAGTTTTGTTTTCTTCTCGCGAAGAGCCAGTTTGATCGCCTGTCCGATAATACGGAAGTGGAACTGGGCGGCCAGAACCGGATACCAAGCCTCGTAGGACTCCCGCTCTTCCGGAAGAAGGGACGCAAGAAACAGGTTAAGGCAGTGTTTTTTAATCTCTACCGGAACATCGCGCCGCGCATCTTCAAGCAAGTTCACAAGATCATACGGAGCCGGCCCCATCACCGCCCCTTGAAAATCAATCAACCCGACTTGCTGGATGCCGTGCCGATCCGGAAGATACATCAGGTTGCCCGGATGAAAATCAATGTGAAGGAACCGGCGGACCGGTTGCGGCAACCCCTTTTCAATCGCATACCACACCTTGGCGTAATCATCGACCAAGCCGCTCTTGTTGGAACGCCCGAGCACCGCCGGAAAATACCAATCAACAACGCGGCGGCGCGCTGTGTGCACATAGTAGGAAAAATAGTCGGGCAAATCGATCGGAACAAAATCGCTTTTCTTATAGATATGAATAAGGCAGCGCGTCGCCACCTGATAAAGATCCTTCTGGCGATAGGGTTCGTTCACAATCACCGAAGCAAAGTCATGAAGCCCGAAATCTTCGACCAGCAACAAGCCCTTGCGGAGATCCTGAGCCAGAACACGCGGAGCCGAAATTTCAATCGAATTGAGATATTTGGAAATCGTAACAAAGTCGCCAAGCTTATGCCCCATCACGCTGCGGGGATCATCATCGGGAACCGACTGGATCAGGATCGCGCTTCGGCCATCTTTCTGGATGCGGAAAAATTTACGCAGCGACCAGTCTTCACCGACTGGAACCCCCACAGCCCCGCTCCATCCCGCATTTTTGATGAATTCGGCCCGTACATAATCAGAAAGAGGCATCTCGAATAAAAAGTTTCGTTAGGTTTTTTTAGGGGATTTGCTTTTGTTGGCCATCATCTTGAGCGCATTTACATGCTGAAGCGACGCCTGTTTCTTACCAAGCCGCGGCGACGCATCTTCCATTCCGAACTTCGGAACATTCGGTCCGCCCAAGGCTTTTAAAAGATCAAGACCAAACCCGTTCATGTCTTGCGCCAGAGCACCACCCACCACCGGTTTATCGGGCATATCCCGCTCGGCCGCCTTCTTGGCGTTTTCCTGAATAGCAATCCGCCCGACCGCATGCGCAACAATACCGGTCAAATGTGGTTTGGCGAGAGCCTGAAGAAGCTGGGGATCTTCCATCGCCTGAAGAGCGATGATCTTCTGCGCCTTGTTCTGATTGCCTTTGGCGCGCACCAAAGCATCAAGGATACAGTCTTGCAAATAGGATTGGGCCATCAGCTCCCCCGTGACTCAGGTGGTACATAAGAATATGGTAACACGCCCCCCAAGGCGGGAAAAGGGCTAATTGAGCAGATGCACACTAACTTTTTGCCAGATTTCTGCCGCTCCTGTAAAATAGGGGGATGGACATTCAGCATATCAGAACCATCTTACTTACCCTCGCAGCCGGAGGGCTTGCCGCTACCGGAATAATGGCCCCGTCCGCGGAAGCGAAAGACGTTGCCCTTACGCCATCCCGGCCGTTCGAGCAAGTCAAAGCCAACATTGTCGACGAGACCCCGAAAACGTTCACGATTGATGTGTATAGTCTTGCCAATTTGTTTGTCGATCAGGAGGCTCACGCCTTCGCCGTTTATACGACCACATCGGCCCCGAAAGAGTGCGCTGACTTTCGCAAGATCAGCCTCGCCTACGACAAACCGGAGAAGTACAAACGCCGTTTCGATCTCTCGAACCACAAAGATGTTCTCAAAGCTATCGAGACCCATAAATGCGTCGTAATCCGGAATATTCCATCCGGATCACAACAAATAACTCAGTAAAATAGGAATTAGGCTACAAGGCGAAGAGATGGTCCCGCAGGAACTGGCGACCCTTGCCCTGATGAGTCTGAAACTGAAAGATCATCGACCAGAGCCTGAACATGGATCGCCTTGAAGTGCATTCGCGCATCAACGCTGCATTGGCATTCGTCCACCTGACATTCCGGCCAATAGTCCCGAAGAAGATCATGAACAATACCCGCGACAGCCTGCTCCTGCCCCTGCGAATAAACGAGAGCATCCACCACCTGATCCACAGCATAAACGGCCAAATTAAGCTCTTGCTCCATCCGGTAAGTCGAGCGCGGAACATCGCCGCTCGCGCGGGAGGCATAGTCGGCAAACAAGGCGCTCAAAGTCGGGCGTTTGACATCCCATCGCGCATCATCCTTATGATCTTTATAAAGACCGCCAATATAAGTGGACATGAAAGCGCGGGCCGCATCCCCCGCATACAAACGAACAACTTGACGCAAATTGGACACACCACACCTCTCGATTTATGATATTATCGGGCGGTTATAGGCTCAACAAGTAATTATGTCAATATATTTATGCGAGCGCCGAAAGCTCGGACGCTAAAGCCCGTGCGCCTTTTAGCCGTTCTTTCGGGTTTTCCCACGCCTTGATGACCGAGATTTTCTGATCCGGACGAACCTTAACCGTTCCGGGCTTACCGGACAGCCATTTGAACAAGCCTTCCGGATTGGGCGGCGTGTTGTTGTAAAACTGGATCACAGCGCCTTTCGGCCCCGCGTCAAACTGGACAATCCCCGCCGCTTTGCAGTGCATTTTGATCCGCACAATATCAAGAAGGTTCGAGACATCCTCAGGCATCGGGCCAAACCGGTCAATCAGCTCGACCGCAAAGCTTTCGGCGTCATCATCGGATGCAAGCTCGCCCAAGCGGCGGTAAAGGCTCATCCTTGTGCCCAAATCCGCGACATAACTTTCCGGCAACAACACCGATAACCCGATATTGAGCGTTGGGCTCCATTCAGCGCGAATATCAACCGGCGCATGGTTCTGTGTGGCCCGCGCTACCATCACCGCATCTTCCAGCATTTGCTGGTAAAGTTCGATCCCGACCTCGCGGATATGGCCCGATTGTTCATCCCCGAGCAAATTCCCCGCCCCGCGAATATCAAGATCATGGGAAGCCAGCTGGAACCCGGCCCCGAGACTATCGAGCGTTTCAAAAATCTCGAGCCGCTTTTGCGCATCCTCGGTCAACCGCAGTGACGCCGGATACGTGAGATAGGCATAGGCCCGCACTTTGGAACGGCCCACCCGTCCGCGAATTTGATAAAGCTGCGAGAGACCGAACATATCGGCGCGGTGGACAATCATCGTGTTGGCCGATGGGATATCAAGCCCCGATTCAATGATGTTGGTCGCAAGCAAAATGCCGTATTGCCCGTCATAAAAGGCGTTCATCCGGTCTTCAAGTTCAGTCGGCGGCATCTGCCCGTGCGCCGAAATCACTTTGACTTCGGGAACAAGCTCGCGGAGTTGTTCTTCGAGATCTTCCATATCCTTGATCCGCGGACACACATAGAATGTCTGCCCGCCGCGGTAATGCTCGCGCATAATCGCTTCGCGCAAAACCATCGGATCATAAGGCATCACAAAGGTACGAATGGCGAGGCGGTCAACCGGCGGCGTCGCAATCAAACTCATATCCCGCACCCCGCTGAGGGCCATCTGGAGCGTCCGCGGAATCGGCGTCGCCGAAAGAGTAAGAATATGAACTGCGTTTTTAAGTTCTTTAAGCCGCTCTTTTTGTTTCACGCCAAAGCGCTGCTCTTCATCGACAATGACAAGCCCAAGATTGGCAAAGCGCACATCCTTGGACAAAAGAGCGTGCGTGCCGATCACCACCCGCACCGAACCATCCGCAAGACCATCCTTGACCACTTTAGCTTCATGCGGACGCACAAGGCGCGAGAGCTGCTCGACCCGAAGACCCATCTCGGCAAAACGCGCGCGGAAATTGGCAAAATGCTGACGCGCGAGAAGCGTCGTCGGTGCCACAATGGCCACCTGAACCCCCGACATTGCCGCCACATACGCGGCGCGAAGGGCCACTTCGGTTTTACCGAACCCGACATCCCCGCAAATCAACCGGTCCATCGGTTGACCCGATTTGAGGTCTTTGAGCGTATCCTCGATGGCCCGCAGTTGGTCGTCGGTTTCCTGATAAGGAAAACGCGCCACAAATTCATTGTAATGCCCGTGATCGAGATCAAGCACATCGGCCTGACGGAGCATCCGGTTCGCCGCAATCGCGAGAAGCCCTTCGGCCATCGCCATCAGGTCTTTCTTGACCCGCGCTTTTCGCGCCTGCCATCCCGCCCCGCCGAGTTTATCGAGTTCAGTGCCTTCGGCATTCCCGAAGCGCGAGAGAAGGTCGATATTTTCAACCGGAACAAACAGGCGGTCACCGCCCGCATAAGTGATTTTAAGGCAGTCATGGAGAAGTCCGCCCGCTTTGAGGGTTTCCAGCCCCTCGAACCGTCCGACCCCGTGATCGACGTGAACAACCAGATCACCGACCGCAAGGCTCGACACTTCACGAAGGAAATTGTCAGCCTTCCGCTTCTTTTTGGAACTGCGCGCAAGGCGGTCCCCGAGCAAATCCTGCTCGGTAATCACCGCAATGTCATTCGCCACAAACCCGTGATCGAGCGCAAGAAGCGTCATACCGATCTGGCTGGTTTTGAGTTTGGAAATTTGATGTCCGTGATCTACCGGATAAGGATGACCGCCGCCGCCCTCTTCGATCATCACGCCCAAACGGTCGCGCGATCCTTGGGAATAACAGGCGAGCAGCACTTTGCGCCCCTCGCTCTGAAGCGACTGCACATAGCGCCCGAATTCCGGAATAACCTGCCCGTCATGGAGCGCCCGCACATCGGCGAAATCCCGCGCTTTCCGCGCGGCATAGGGATGAGGGTCCTCGTCCGTTCCGGCAAAGGGGCTAAGCGTCTCGGCCACGCCAGCCACCCCGTCCGTCATGTCATAGAGGTCATCGGGCGCCAGCGGATGATACGCAACACCGCTCAAACTGACATCACTGCCCGATTTCTTTTTCTTGTTCTGGAGCAAGCTTTCATCAAGCGTACGCCGCGCCTGATAGAAATCACGGATTTGCGTGAGCCGTTCCTCGCGCGCCTGTTCGGCCTGATGATCGAACGAAAGAAGCGGCGCGTTGATATAGGAAAGCAGCGGCACCATCCGCTCGTGAAAAAGCGGGAGCCAATGCTCCATCCCCGCATGACGCCGCCCTTCGGAGACGGCCTCATAAAGCGGGCCGGACGAAGCCGCAACGCCAAACCGTTCGCGGTAGCCCGAGCGGAACCGCGCAATCGACGCTTCATCGAGGAAAAATTCGGTCACGGGCAAAAGCTCGAACCGCTCCAGATGGGTATGCGTCACCTGCGTCGCCGGATCAAAGCCTCGAATACTCTCGACCTCATCCCCAAACAAATCAAGCCGCACCGGCGACTCATATCCGGTCGGAAAAATATCAATGATACTCCCGCGCACTGCGAACTCGCCCGCTTCACGCACTGTATCGGTGCGGACATACCCGTTCGAGGCCAGAAACGCGAGCAAATCCTGATCCTTAAGCCGTCCGCCTTTACGCGCCACGAGCCGCGCCGTCGATAAGCTTTCAGGCGGCATCATTTTTTGCACAAGGCCGTTCACACTGGTGAGGACAATACGCGGCTTATAAAGCCCGTCCTCCGCCCATTCAAGCAAACGGCAAAGACCGGCCACCCGCTGGGCGACAAGATCGGCATGGGGCGAGACGCGGTCATAAGGAAGACAGTCCCACGCCGGAAGCACGACAACCTCGACATCGCTCGCAAAAAACGCCAAAAGATCGGTTAGAACCGAGAGCCGCACATCATCAAGCGCGACATGAACCACCACCGCTTGCGTGCGCGAGGCCTCACGCGCCTTGTCGGCGAGATAACGCGCATCCTGCCCTTCAGGAAGCCCGAAGCGGAGGCGAGGTGCGGCAAGAGCCTCGGTCTTGGAAAGAGGAACTGTGGTCATGCCTGATTACTTGGCAAAGCTGTGCGATAAAAGCAAGTCCAGAACGCGGGAATGGAGCTCTGCCGGAGCGGTTTTTCGCCCGATAATCCAGTCATACACATCCGGATCGTTGGTTGAGAGAATTTCCTCATAAATACGCAGATCGGCCTCCCCGAACGAGGGGATATAAGCCTCGGCAAACGAGCCCATCAGCAAATCCATCTCGCGGGTACCGCGGTGCCACGACCGGAATGTCAGGCGTTTCCGCCAATTTTCCAGCGTTTCGGGCATCTCGACTTGGGAAGCGGCTTCAGGCATACTGTCTCCGTAATTTCAGTTGGTGGAGGTACTTTATGCCCGTTTTGGCTTTCTTCAAGGAAAATCGTGTTCTGGTGGCCGGATTCACCCTGCCGCTCCTTCTGGTTGGCCTTCTGGCTTTCGCAAAAGCCGTCCCCGAAGAAGTAGTCACCCCGCCGCCAACCAAGCTGGTTGTCCTCAGCCAGAATTACAGCCCCAAAGGCCGGATTACCGCCAAAGTCGATGACAGCGGCCATGCCGTTTTGACATTTTCGCCTTATCCGACTCCGCAAGGAAGCGGAGAATTTCCCCGCGCCGTCGTCTTTATCTATGATCCAGTTGCCAAAACATCGGAAAAACTCGAGGCCAACGTCAAAGACGAAACTGTGACCACCCTTGCCGTCGAAGGACTGGATCAGCTGAGTCTCAGCGGCGACAATGTCTCGCCTGAAGGCTATGTGTTCGAGCCGTACCACTATCGCCATTCTTCGCTGATTACCGATATTTTCATCGGCTACCATAATTATTCCGGCCCCGCCCTGACCAAAGACCGCACCGTTATTCGTTTGGAAGAATTCACCCCCCCTTACGGCAACCCCGAATTTATCGGTTGGGTTAAAAACAAGAACTAGGATTTGCCCATCATGACCACGCGCGCCGAAGCTTTAGAGACCATCACCGACCTTATCCGTGAGCACCGCCTGACCCGTGAGGATCTGGTTGCCCTCTACAACACAAAAACCCTCCCGCACGAGATCAAGGATCAGGAAGCCGGAAGTTTTCTCCAGCGCGTTTTGATTTACATCGGCGGAGCCTTCGTCTTTATGGGCTTGTGCGTATATATCGGTATGATCTGGGATGACCTCGGAAGCCTCGCCCGCGTCGTGATCTCGCTCGGTAGCGGATTTGTCGCGTTCCTCATCGGCCTCTTCGCCATGGGCGACCCGAAATTCACCCGCGCCGCAACCCCGCTTTTCCTGATCGCCGCCGCGCTCGAGCCAACTGGACTTTTTGTCTTTATGGACGAATATCTCCCGAAGAGCGGTGAAGTCGCCAAAGCCGCAACCTTCGTCTTTTCCTTTATGACCATCCAGATGAGCGTAGCCTTCGCCTTGAGCCAACGCACATCGCTCCTCTTTTTCACCACCTTCTTTTTCTACGCGAGCCTCTACAGCCTGATGTCATGGTTCGATTTCGACGCCCCCGAGGGCCCGATGGTTCTGGGCCTTAGCGGCCTTATCACCGCTTGGAGCATTTCCCGCACGGCGCACGGCGCGATTGCCCCGTTCTTCTATTTTATCAGTGCATCGCTGGTCGCCGCCGCGTCTTTCGATATGTTCGGAAATTCACATTGGGATAGCCTCCTGATCGGCGTCGCCGCCGCCCTGATTTACCTCAGCACCTTAACCGCCAGCCGCACGCTTCTCACCGTTGGCGTGATTGCGCTTCTGGCCTATCTTGGCTATTACACCGACGAATATTTCGCCGATATGGTCAGCTGGCCGGTCGCTTTGATCGTCATGGGCCTTGTTATGATGGGGATCAGCGTTTTTGCCGTGAAATTGGGCCGGAAAATTGCTAAACAAGAGGCATGACCTCACCATCCGGCCAACGTCCGTTTATTCTTGACCCGCTGTTCTGCTCCATCGGAACGCTGAGCGGTGTCGGCCCGAAATACTTAAAGCTCTACGAAAAGCTTCTGGGCGGGATCAAGATGGTTGATCTCCTCTTCCATAAACCCGCCGCCGTAACCGAGCGTGTCCACGCCCCCGACATCGCAAGCGCCAGGCCCGACGAGACCGTCATTCTGACGGTTACGATTGATAAACACACACCCGCCCCGCGCCGTGGCCAGCCGAGCCGCATCAGGGCCAGAGACCCAAGCGGCTTTATCGACCTCGTGTTCTTCAACGCCCAAGGCAACTGGATCGACACCCAGTTCCCTATCGGCAGCACCGTGACCATCTGCGGCAAAGTCGAAGAATTCCGTACCGCCAAACAAATCATCCATCCCGATAAACTGGATGCCGACAATCCCGAAACTTTCGAGATAACCTATCCCTTGACCGCTGGCCTCACCACCAAGCCGCTGCGGAAAGCCATTCGCGCCGCGCTCGCCACCGTGCCAGCACTGCCGGAATGGATTGGCGCCGACCATAAAAAACAGCAATACTGGCCCGGCTGGAACGATGCACTTGCCGCGCTCCATGCACCGAAATCACAACACGATCTTGATCCGAATACCCCCCACCGCGCGCGCCTCGCCTATGACGAACTGCTCGCCAACCAATTGACCCTTGCGATCATCCGCATGAAGCAAAAAAAGCTAAAGGGCCGCCCCTTCACCGTGGATGGCCCGTCGCGCCAAAAACTCCTCGCATCCCTGCCATGGCCGCTGACCCGATACCAAACCGAAGCCATTAGCGAGATTGATAACGATATGGCCGCCCCGCACCGGATGCTGCGCCTGCTGCAAGGTGATGTCGGATCGGGAAAAACCATTGTCGCCGCCATGGCGATGATGAACGCCATCGATAGTGGCGCACAAGCGGCCCTGATGGCCCCGACCGAAATTCTCGCCCGCCAGCATGAACAAACCCTCAAAACCTATCTCGACGCCGCCGAAATTCCCTACGTCACCTTGACGGGCCGCGATAAGGGAAAATCCAAAGACCAGCTTCTCGAGAAAATCCGCTCGGGCGAAGCCAAAATTATCATCGGCACCCACGCCCTCTTTCAGGACGCCGTGGAATTTGCCGATCTCGGCCTTGCCGTCATTGATGAACAGCACCGCTTCGGCGTGCACCAGCGCTTGCAGCTCTCGAACAAGGGACGCGGCACCGATGTCCTTGTCATGACCGCCACACCGATCCCGCGTACGCTGGCCTTGACCGCCTACGGCGACATGGATGTCTCGCGCCTGCTCGGGAAGCCCCCAGGCCGAAAACCCATCGACACCCGCCTGCTGCCCCAAGACCAGCTTGAAGATATGATTACGCGGCTCAAAGAACAAATCGGTAAAGGCGTGCGCGTCTATTGGGTCTGTCCGCTCGTCGAGGAATCCGAAGTCCTCGACCTTGCCGCCGCCGAAGAACGCTACCTTCTGTTGCAGCAAAGCTTTGGCGATAAAGTCGGCCTTGTCCACGGACGCATGAAACCCAAAGACAAAGACACGGTCATGGAAAAATTTGCAAATGGCGATATTTCCATTCTCGTCGCCACCACCGTCATCGAAGTCGGCGTTAACGTCCCCGAAGCCACCATCATGGTGATCGAACACGCCGAGCGTTTCGGCCTCGCCCAGCTCCACCAGCTGCGCGGACGCGTTGGACGCGGCGGCGAGCAATCTTACTGTTTTCTGGTCTACGGCCACCCGATTGGCGAAACCGCGCGCGAACGTCTCAAGACCCTGCGCGCCACCGAAGACGGATTTGTGATTGCCGAAAAAGATCTGGAGCTGCGCGGCAGTGGTGAAGTTTTAGGAACACGCCAGAGCGGTCTTGAAAATTTCCGTCTGGCCGACCTCGCCGCCCACAGCGACCTGTTGCTATCGGCTCGTCAGGACGCGGCGCTTTTTCTTGAAAAAGACCCCGACCTTGAGAGCGAGCGCGGCAAAGCCCTCCGCACGCTCCTCTATCTCTTCGAACGCGATCAGGCGATCAGTTACCTGCGCTCGGGGTAACAGGCGGCACAGCGCCGCTCTCATATTTCGGTGTAATCATCCCGCCCGAGATAATCATCTTGAGGCCTTCATCCACCGACATATTGAGCGTTTTGACTTTCTCCGCCGGAACAAAAACCAGAAATCCCGATGTCGGGTTCGGCGTCGTCGGAATAAACACATTAACAACTTCGCTGGTCGTAAGGTTTTGAACTTCGCCTTCGGTCTTTCCGGTCAAAAAGCCCATCATAAACATCCCGTCACGCGGCCATTCGACCAGCACCACATCGCGAAACGCCTGCGCCTGTTGGCCCATTACCATTTCCAGAACCTGCTTCAACGCGCCGTAAATGGTCTTGACCACCGGCACGCGCTCCATAATGTAATTCGAAAAATCAAGGAGCAGCTGCCCGATAAAATTACGGGTCAAAAGCCCGACCAGCATAAAAAACGCAACCGCAACGATTACGCCAAAGCCGGGGATCGACTGGTTATGAATGACATGGATCGGAACTATCTCGGTAACTTTTTCATCTACCCATGTCAGAAGCGCCCAGACAAAGTAAAGCGACAAACCTACCGGAGCCGTCACCACAATACCGGTCAGGAAGTACCCGCGCAGCGCTTTGAGAAAACGCGATTCCGACGATGGTTCTTTAGGTGGGGTGGTCGCCATAATTCATCCTTCATCCGGCAAACGCCGGAACACTACAATCAAACAAGGCTTTCAGTTCGCACCAAAAGCCGTTTCAACATAACCATATTACGAGAAGAAAAGATAGAACTGGTGACCGCGGTGGGATTCGAACCCACGACCTACTGATTAAAAGTCAGTTGCTCTACCGGCTGAGCTACGCGGTCAAAGTCACTCTGCCCACCTGAGGGGGCGAAAAGTTGGGCCAAAATACGGAAAGAATTTCACCCCGTCAAGCAGAGATTTTAAATTTTTCAAAAAGTTGATCCAGCACCGACGGAGTCACGAAATCCGAGATGTCCCCGCCCAAGGAACAAATCTCCTTAACGAACGAAGACGAGACAAACTGCCACTTATCGGACGCCATCAGAAAGACGGTCTCGATATCGGGCGCCAGTTTCGCATTCATTCCGGTCATCTGGAACTCGAATTCGAAGTCCGAAACCGCGCGAAGCCCACGAAAAACGCAGGCCGCCCCCTTGCGATGCGCATAGGAGATCAGCAATTCCTGAAACGATTCGACCTCGATCGGACAGCCTTTATCGGGCAAATTGGCAATATCGGTGCGAACCATGGCGAGCCGCTCCTCAATCGAGAAAAGCGGCCCTTTTTTCTGGTTATCAGCCACCGCCACGATCAAATGATCGACCATACGGCTCGCACGCTTGATAATATGAAGGTGACCTTTGGTCACAGGGTCGAAGGTTCCCGGGTAAATCCCAACACGCATCGGCTCGCTCATCCTGTCCTTGTGTTTTAACCAGCAGCTATCTATAAGGGCATTAATGATGAATGCAAGCCCTTCCGATCTGATGATGCCCCAAATTGTCCCGCTGGTCACCCGCCCGTGGGAAGGTTACACACTGCTTGACTCAGGCTATGGCCGCAAACTGGAACAATATGGAAAAATAAGGGTGGATCGCCCCGAACCCCAAGCCTTATGGGCGCCAAGCCTCCCCGAAGGCGAATGGGCCAAATCCCACGCCACCTTTACCAACACCGGCGACGATGACGGCGACACCGGCAAATGGATCATGAACAAAGACGCCCCCGACAGCTGGCCAGTCAAATGGGACGACGTCACCTTTATCTGCCGCCTGATGTCGTTCCGCCATATGGGGCTCTTTCCTGAGCAACTCACCCATTGGACCTGGGTATCGGAAAAAATCCGCGCCGCCCAGAAAACCCATGGCCGCCCGCTCAATATCCTCAACCTCTTTGCCTATACCGGCGCCGCCACACTGGCCGCCGCCAAGGATGGGGCAACCGTCACCCACCTCGACGCCTCGAAAAAGGCGATCCAATGGGCCAAAGACAACCAGGAAGCAAGCAACCTGTCCGAAGCCCCGATCCGCTGGATCTGTGATGACGCCAAGGATTTCGTCGCAAGAGAACTTCGGAGAGGCCGCAAATATGACGGGATTATCCTCGACCCGCCTAAATTCGGACGCGGCCCTGACGGCCAGCGCTGGCAGATTGAAACCGACCTCGGTGATTTCGTAAAAGACTGCGTGAGCCTCCTGTCCGATCAGCCAAGTTTTATGATCCTGACCGCCTACGCGATGCGTCTCTCTTCCGTCACCCTCGGCAATGTGCTGACCGACCATCTCGGCCCCCGAGGCGGATCAATTGAGAGCGGGGAACTGTTGATTGAACAAAAAGAAGGAAACCGATTCCTCTCGACGTCCCTCTATGCACGGTGGGCAGCCTAATTATGTCGACCATCCATTTGCCGCCAAAAGTCATTACATCCCCCTCCAACCCGATTGTCAAAGACATCAAAGCGCTGGAGCAACGGAAATATCGCAAAGAAACCGGACTATTTCTGGTTGAAGGACTAAGATCAGTTATTGAAGGCATGGAACTGGGAGCCGAACTCAAATATCTGGCCTTCCATGCCGACAAAAAAGACCAAGAAGATATTAAACAGTGCGTAGCGTATTGTTACAAATGCAAGGGTCTTCCATTAGAAGTTAACGATATAGTCCTAGAAAAGATTTCCAGAAAAGAAAATCCGCAGGCCGTCATCGGAGTCTTCGCTCAAAAGCTAAAATCAATAGAAGATATTGATTTAAATAATATAAAAAACGAAAACGGAACGTATCGTAATTATGTAGTTCTGGAGCAAGTCCGCGATCCGGGCAACCTTGGCACCATCATTCGCACCATTGACGCGATCGGCGCCGCCGGAGTCATCCTCGTCGACCAATGCTGCGATCCCTACTCGGTGGAAACGGTTCGGGCGACAATGGGATCAATCTTTTCCGTGCCGATTTACACAACTTCACGTGATGATTTCATTGAATGGAGCAAAAACTGGCCCGGTGAATTGGTCGGAACAACCCTCCAGACCTCGGTCGATTTCAGGGAACGCACGCCGCGCCTACCGCTCCTCCTTCTGATGGGCAACGAACAAGCCGGATTGTCCGACGAACTCCGCGAAGCCGCCAGTTATTGCATACGCCTCCCCATGAACGGCCGTGCCGACAGTCTCAACCTTGCTGTCGCAACAGGGGTCAGCCTGTACGCACTGCTGGAGCCATGGCCCAAAGCGTGACCAACCGAACACAGCGCCCTCTCCCTTATTAATAGGCCATAAAGGATATTCGGGTATAAATTAAAAGTCTGCCCGAGGTTAAAAATTATGACCAATGAATTCCTGTCCATTCTGGAAACCATAGAAACACTTCCCCGCGAATATGTAACCGTCGCCAACGGACTAGGCCGCGTGATTGCCGAGCCGATCAAGGCCCGCACCAGTATGCCCCTTCTCGATGTGGCCACCACCGACGGGTACGCCGTTCGTTACAGCGACATCATGAGCGTTCCCGCTACCCTTACTGTCCAAGGGGAATCAAGCTCCGCCCGTCACTACACCATGTCCCTTCACCCCGGCTGCGCGATTAAAACAAGCGCCGGAGGAAATATCACCAATGGCGCCGACACGCTGGTCATGCACAGCGACGCCATCGACAATGGCGATGGCACCGTCACCATCACCGCACAAGCGGTAACAGGCGAGAATATTTGCCCGAAGGGTATGGATTTTTCGACCGACACGGTCTCGTTCAAATCCGGAACCATTATGAACTCGCGTCTGGTTGGGCTTGCGTCAACCATGCACCTCCTTTGGCTCCCGGTCGTCCGCAAACCCCGCGTCGCCATTCTCGCCGTCGGCAGCGAGCTTTCCCTTCCCGGCATCAGCACCGACAAAAACCCAATCACCGCATCTTCGCTTTACACCATTCCGGCCAACGTTGCCGCATCGGGCGGCGAACCGATTATCCTCGGCGTATCAGGAGACACCATCGAAGAAGTTCAAGCGCGTATCCGCGAAGCCGCCGGATGCGATTTGCTGATAACAACCGGCGCAACCTCTGCCGGAGCCAATTACCTGATGCAAAAGGCCCTTGAGGGAATGGTCGACGAACTCAAAACCCTCCGGATCGAGCTAAACCGTAACGATATGATGTATTTTGGCCGATATCTAAATATGCCGATTTGCGCCCTGCCCGGAAACCCGACATCCTCAAGCATCTATTTCTCGATCTACGTTCAGAAAATTATCAACCGCATGGTCGGCGTGGCCGAACCGCAAAAACAATTTGCCATTCTGGGCCGCAGTGTTGACGAGCACGATACAAGCGTCGCCTATCTCCACGCATCACTCAGTATTGACCGCCACGGAACCTACCAAGCCATTCCGGTCTCCGCCCAAGATGGCTTTATGCTGACCGAACTTGCCAAAGCCGATTGCCTCGTGAAGATCGACAAAAATCCCGACCTGAAAAAGGGCGATTTTGTCGAAGTCATCCCGTTCTCTCACGCGATGGTGAGCACCTAAAAAGAAAAACGGGCCAATCGGCCCGTTTTAAACTGGATTGCTTCCAAAATTCCTAACGCGCCAATTTCGGAACAAAGCCCTTACTGATACAGACCTGGCTCGAAACATTGAGCGCACCAAATATGGCATCAGCTGAATTATGAGCAATCTCCGCATCCGAAATCGAGCGAGCTGCTTCCATATAAACACCCTTACGGAATTTATCGTCTTTCCACATCGCGGCGTATTGGTGCACATCCTGACACAATGCAAACAACTTACCACGCTCTCTTGTCCCTTGGACAACGCCATTGAAATGAGCGGTACCCTTATCATCAACGCCATAAGTTACCACGACTTGTTTCGCCCCTTGCCCTTCGGTATAGGTCGCCACTGGTTGGAATTTAATCGAAGCCGCATCCGCTCCGGCCACACCGAACGCTAAAGCCAACGGAATCACCGACATAGTTACGCGCATTTAAAAATCCTTTTGTTATGTAATTTGGGCGACAATAGCGAAAAGCCAATTATCCTTCAAGAAAAATCCCTCGCCTGATGCGGCGAGGGACAAATAACACTTAAAGATCAATCAGCTATACAAAACTAGCTGGTCTGACGGCGAAGGAAAGCCGGGATATCCAGTTCATCCTCTTCCGATTTTTGCGCTGACGGCGAGTCAATATTAAGACGTCCTTGGGAAGGAGCCGAAGCAACCGAACGCTGAGGAGCGCGAAGCCCGAGACCGCCGGCATAATGTTGACCAGCAGCTGCCGCGCCAGCATCTTGAGTTTCAACCGGAACATCCGCACGGAAATCCTCAGCCGGAGCTTCATGGCGACGATAACCGCTGGTAATACGCTCGAAGAGGCTCGGGCTTTTCTTGCGGGTCGCTGCTGCCGGAGTTTCCTGATAAACCGGAGCCTGAACAGGATCAACCATCGCGGCCGATTGATAAACCGGAGCTTGCGGCGCAGGAACATACTGTGGCGCTTGAGCCTGATAGCTGCGCGGCTGAACAGCTTGCGGCGTGTAAAGATCGGACGAATGGAAACCGCCCGCGACCTCGACTGGCTGCGGCGGAATGTAGGATTCGCCCATACGGGTCCCGCGCATACCGGATGGCTCGGCGCCAACCGCTACTTTTGGAGAAACCGCTTGTTCGGCAACTTGAAGTTCTTGTTGATAGTAGGATTGGGACGGAGATTGAACCGCCGGACGGGCCGCTGCCGCAAACGAAGTCGGCTGCTGGTTAACCGGACGCGAGACCGTAACAGGCTGGGCCACAGGTTGAACCGGAGCCGCGACAGGGGCTTGAGCCTGATAGGCTTCAGCGCGAGCGCGCGCACGTTCAACCGAGAAACCGCCAACCGAGCCGCGCGAAGACGGAATGGTTTTCTTATCGGAAATTTCCGCATCAATACCGGTCGCAACAACCGATACACGAATTGTCCCCTCGAGGGTTTCATCAAAGGTCGAACCAAAGATAATATTGGCATCCGGATCAACTTCATCACGGATACGGTTACAGGCCTCGTCCACTTCAAAGAGTGTCATATCATAACCGCCGGTGATGTTAACGATAACGCCTTTAGCGCCCTTCATCGACACATCATCGAGCAGCGGGTTGCTGATCGCTTTTTCAGCCGCTTCGGTCGCACGGTTATCGCCCGTTGCTTCGCCAGCGCCCATAACGGCTTTGCCCATTTCCTGCATCACCGAACGGATGTCGGCAAAGTCAAGGTTGATGAGACCAGGCATAACAATAAGGTCGGTCACGCCGCGAACCGCTGATTGCAATACGCTATCCGCCATTTTGAAACCATCGGCAAACGTGGTTTTGTCATTCACGACACGGAACAGATTCTGGTTTGGAATAACGATCAATGTGTCGACGTAGTTCTGAAGCTCGGACAATCCGTCTTCCGCCATACGCATCCGGCGGGTTCCCTCGAAGTGGAACGGCTTGGTTACAACACCAACGGTCAGGATACCGCGTTCACGGCACGCTTTGGCAATCACAGCCGCCGCACCGGTTCCGGTTCCGCCGCCCATACCGGCGGTAATGAACACCATATTGGCGTCATCAAGATATTGCATTACATCATCAAGGCTTTCTTCAGCCGCGGCCTTACCGATTTCCGGTTTGGCCCCAGCGCCAAGCCCTTCGGTCACAGCGGTTCCGAGCTGGACTTTATGTTCAGCAAGATTACCGGACAGAGCTTGAGCATCTGTGTTACAGACAACAAAATCGACACCGTTGAGGTTGGTCGTGATCATGTTGTTGACGGCGTTACCACCGGCACCACCGACACCAACAACAGTAATTTTAGGAGATAATTTGGCTTTAGACGAGTGATCCACGTTATTCATCCGGATGTTAATCATTGAAAGGAACTCCTTCCGAGGCAGCGTTTTTTATATTTGGTTGCAACCCGGGAAATCCGGGCATGAGAAAATTTTTTGAATTTTTGGGGGAAATGTGCGGCGCGTTTTCCGATCCTTTACCGAGAGACGATAACGAATCACTCACTCAGTCTAAACCGACGATTCATCAATTTGCAAAGGAAAAGAAACAAACAGAAAAAGAATTCACAAGCGCTAAATAACGCTTACCAATTCTCGCGGAACCACATCTGGACCCGCTGCCAGACATTCCCCGCATCCGCATTCGCCATGATTTCGGCGGGCATCTCATCCGAGCGCTCCATGACATAGTGCAAAAGACCGGCCGTCGTCGAAAACGCCGGACCCGACACGGCATCCGCCAGACCCGGCAACCGCAGCGGACGACCAAGGCGGACTTGCTTTTCGAGATATTTTTGCGAGAGCTCGCGAAGCCCCGGAATCTGGCTGGCTCCACCAGTCAACACCACGCGGCGTCCGGCAACAGCCCCAAGCCCTGAATCATTGAGCCGCGCCCGAACCAGTTCGAGTGTTTCTTCAAGCCGCGGCGCAATAATACTGACAAGATAAGAGCGCGGCACATGATTAGGCTGGACATGATCGTCTTCACCTAGCGGCAGGACATCAATCAGATCCTTATCATCCGTCGCTGTCGCGATTGCACTCCCGTAAAGCGCTTTCATCCGCTCGGCCGCGTGAAGCGAGGTATTAAGGCCCTTGGCAATGTCACTGGTAACGTGCTGACCGCCAACCGGAATCGCATCGGTATAAATCAGCTCTTTACCAAAGAACACCGCAATCGAAGTCGTCCCGCCGCCCATATCAACAACGGTGCAGCCCATATCCATTTCATCATCCACAAGGCACGCAAGACCCGACGCGTAAGGCGCGGAGCACAGCGCGGTAATATCAAGGTGTGAACTTTGGATACAGCTCGCCATATTGCGAAGCGGCCCCATCGAGCCTGTCACCATGTGGACATCCACATCAAGATGCTGACCAAACAGGCCGCGCGGCTCACGAATTCCGTCATGCCCGTCAATTCGGTACGCCGTCGGAATGGTGTGAATAAGCTCGACGTCATGGCCAATCGCCTGATCCTGAGCCTTGGCTAGAGCGCGGCGAATATCGTTATCCGTCACCGACTCGCCCATAATCTGGACGCCCATATTCATCAGGCTCGAACGGGTATGAATCCCCGGCACGTTGACAATCACTTCGCGAAGCGGATAGCCCTTGGTCACATCGGACGCCATTTTCTCGGCCGCATGCACCGCCTGACGGATTGCGGCTTCCGCGCTATCAAGATCAACCACCGTACCGGATTTAATTCCTTGCGACGCCTGATGCCCTATACCGATCACATCGATATTGCCGTGATCGTCCCGCACCTGAGCGATAAAACAGGCAATCTTGCTCGACCCGATATCGAGCGCCGCAATCACTGAACCTTTGGAATAAAGACCCGCAGCCATTCCCGCCCCTATATGTTTTTCTGGGGTTTAAAGGATGCCTGATATTCTTCGGCAAGCCCGGGCGCCGTCTGCACCACAATGCGCGCAGGGTCCCTCAAATCAATCGCAAGGACATTGCGGTCCATGAGCTGGGCTTCGCGCTGGGCATCAGCCAGACGTTTAATCGCCTGCCCCATATCTTCTTCCGGCAGACGAACCTCGACACCGTTCTTAAGGAACAGATCCCAGCGGCGGCCGCCAATCCATTTGGCCGATTCAACCCGTTTGGCAAAATCCGGCTCGGCCTGAAGCATCGACACAAGCTCCGGCGCATAAGTCGGCGCTTCTGTTCCGACCAAAATCATCAGCGATTTGAATTTTTTGAGATCGGTCTCGGTTAAAACCACACCATCGCGGTCCACCACCGCCAGCTTGTTTTGTCGCTGCCAGAGAGCCATCGGCTGGCGCTCCTCTAGGCGGATATACAAAGTATCCGGCAAATGACGCTCGACCACCGCACTTTTGACCCATGACAGTTTTTCGAGCCGCTCGCGCAAAAGGGCCAGATCCGGTTCGAAAACCGACTGGCCTTTCTGGACATTCAGAACGGATTTCAGCGTCGCTCGGTCGAGATTAACCCGCCCGTCGATCATCAGGTTATTGACCGCAAAACCGTGCTGCTCCATCGATTCATGAAACGATTCGGTCATCGAGATTTCCGTCTCGCCCCACCACCCCGAATTGACAGCATACGCCCCGCCACCGAACAAAACGGAAACCGTCAAAGCCGCCGCACCAAAGCGGCGCATCAAATATCCGATCCGCGCACGCTGGCTGGCGCGGCGGTTCAAAATACTGGTTCGGCGTGTTCCGGCTCTAGGCATAACTCACACAGTTAGGACTTTAAAAATGACAACATACTACGAATGGGCGAAAAGCCCCGTACGAAAGATGTTTTGGAGATTATACACTCACTTGGACGATTCCAAGGTATTTATTTCGCTTGTCCAATGTATATAATAATACTTATGTCCAAATCTGATTCGTCCCTCAAAATTGCAGTTCTGTGCGGCGGCCCATCGCAAGAACGCGGTATTTCCCTGAACTCGGCCCGCTCGGTGATCGACCATCTGAGCGACAGCTCAATTGACGTAATTCCGTTTTACGTTGACCCGCATCTAAACTTCTACGAACTCTCCCGCGCCCAGATTTATTCGAACACGCCGAGCGATTTCGATTTCAAACTCGCCGAAACCCACACCCGTTTGGGAGAGGAAGAACTCGGGGCGCGCCTTGGCGATTTCGATCTGGTCTTCCCCGCTATCCACGGTGCATTCGGCGAAGACGGCACCGTACAGGATTTGCTCGAAGATTACGGCCTTCCTTATGTCGGATCAAATGCCGACACTTGCCGGAAAATGTTCAACAAGGACCGCGCCGCGTTCCTCCTCCGCAAAGCCGGATTTCCGACACTGCCGTCGGTCACACTGCGCCAAGGCAACCCGCACAACCGCGAAACGGTTGAAAAATTCTTTGCCGACCACAAACTCTCCCGCGCGATCATGAAACCATCCGCCGGAGGATCAAGCATCGGCGTCTTCTCGGTCACCAGTCCCGAGGAAGCCATGAATAAACTCGAGAACAGCATTTTCTCGAAAGCCATCGACAGCACCGGCCTTCTCGAACCTTTCTGCGAAGGCCGCGAATTCACCCTCGTCATTCTCGAAAACCAAAGCGGCGAGCCGGTTGCACTCATCCCGTCCGAAATCAGTATGAGCTACGCCGATAACGCGATCTTTGATTTCCGCCGCAAATACCTGCCGACCAATATGGTCTCCTACCATTGCCCGCCGCGCTTTAGCGATGAGGAGATCACCCGCATCCGCGAACAGGCCCAAAAGATTTTCAAACTTCTCGGTATGCGCGATTTCGCGCGCCTTGATGGTTGGCTGATGAAAGACGGAACCATCTGGTTCTCGGATTTCAACCCGATCTCCGGTATGGAACAAAACAGCTTCATGTTCCAGCAAGGCGCCCGCATCGGCCTCTCGCACGCCGAAATGATCCGCATGGCGATTGCCTCAGCTTGCCGCCGCTATAAACTGACACCTCCGCCAATCGCGCAAAGCGCAGGCGAGCACGCTCCGGTCAATGTCCTCTTTGGCGGCCAGTCCGCCGAGCGGCAAGTCTCGCTGATGAGCGGCACCAATGTCTGGCTGAAACTGCGCCAATCGAGCCGCTTTGCTCCAGCGCCTTATTTCCTCGATCCGGATCTTAATGTCTGGAAACTCCCGTATATGTTCTGCCTCTTCCACACCACCGAAGAGATTGCCGCCGCTTGCCAGAGCGCCGCGCCCGTCCTCGCCAAACTCGAAGAGCTGGTGCCCCCCATTCGCAAAGCCTTGGCCCTGCCGCCGCACACCCCGTTCGAGCGCCCGGTACCGCTGACCCTCGACCAGTTTATCGCCCAAAGCCAAAACCAGAACGCCTTCATCTTTCTCGGACTTCATGGCGGCATCGGCGAAGACGGCACGATCCAGTCCAAACTCGATCAGGCTGGCCTTCGCTATAACGGCTCCGGCCCCGCAGCCTCGTTCCTCTGCATGGATAAAAACGCAACCGGAGAAGCCATCACCAAAGCCGCGATCCCGCAGGTCAGCACCGCCGCCAAACATCCGTGCCTCATCCCCGAGGATTTCAAGGGCTTCAGCGATAAGGATTACCAAAACTTCTGGCAAGGCCTCTGCACCACACTCAAAACCGATACCTTTATCATCAAGCCGCAAAATGACGGCTGCTCGGCCGGCGTGATCCACCTCCGCTCAGCCAAGGATATCGAGCTCTACATTAAACTGATCGCGGACAAAGCCCCGCATATTCCGCCCAACAGTTTCCACGGCCAAACCGAAATCGTCGAGATGTCGCGCTCCGGCTCCGGCACATATTTGATCGAGTCGTTCATCGAGACCGATCTCATCCGCATTCACCACACCACCATGACCCACACCGAACGAAGCGGCTGGGTCGAACTGACCATCGGCGTTCTGACGTCCGTCAAAATCCAATCCTTCCATGCCCTCAATCCGAGTATCACCGTTGCCGAAGGCGACACGCTGTCACTCGAAGAAAAATTTCAAGGCGGAACCGGAATCAACCTCACCCCGCCGCCGAAATCGATCATCACGCCTGAACAAGTCGCCCATATCCGCCGCAGCCTCGAACAAGTCGCGCGAACACTCGGTATCGACAATTACGCGCGGATCGATTTGTTCTTCAACCGCCGCTCGAACGAGATCATCATCATCGAGGCCAACACCCTGCCGGGCCTGACCCCCGCAACCGTGATCTACCATCAGGCCCTCGCCGAAACGCCGCCGATGTTCCCGACCACGTTCCTCGAACGCCTGATCGATAGCAAAGAGTTAGCAAAAAGCGCCGCCATCCACGCCGCCGAATAACATCCATATAATCAAGTAAAAACAATAGGATGTAACTTTATTGAGAATAATTATCAATAGCGATTGACAATCATTCTCATTTAGATAGGATGCCCTCAACCGGATAACCGGCGAACAAAAGAGGATGAAAATAATGACAACACAACCTGACACAATTGGTATCACCACCGAAGACGTTATGAGCGAAGGCGCTCTGAGCACGTCGTTCCGCGCCGCGCGTTTATTGCAAGAAGTGGCTATGGAGACCGCGCCAGCGTCCCCTTGCGCCGAAGCCTCAGCCGTCGCCCATCCAGCTGCTCCGGTTCGCGAACTCGCGTGCCGCTAGGAATAACAGAAAACTAGAAATCGTCCGCACCAAGCGACGTAAGAAGCGCTTGGAAATCATCCGGAAGCGGAGCCTCGAAGACCATTTCTTCCTCGCTCCGCGGATGGATAAATGAAATTTCAGCCGCATGAAGCGCCTGACGCGGGAAGGCCAGAACATCGGCCATAACCGCTTCATCAAAGCCGCCCCGTTTCAAAATCGAGGTGGCTTTTGTGATTTGATGTCCATAAAGCTCGTCCCCGACGAGCGGAAAACCGTGATGCTGCATATGAACGCGGATCTGGTGCGTGCGGCCCGTTTCAAGACGGCATTCCACGAGTGCCAGCGCATCATTGATATTCCCGAGCACCTCGAAATTGGTAGCCGCTTCCTTGCCGCCCCCGCGCACCACCGCCATCTTGAGACGGTTGCTCGGGTGACGCCCGATAAGCGTTTCAATCCGCCCTTTTGGCGGAAACGGAACACCGAAAACAAGCGCATGATACACACGCGAAAGACTGCGGTCCTGAAGCTGCTCCGACAGATGACGGTGCGCATGGTCATTCTTCGCCACCATCATCAAACCCGATGTATCCTTATCAAGGCGGTGAACAATCCCCGGACGGCGCACGCCGTTAATCCCCGAGAGACTATCACCGCAATGATACAAAAGCGCATTCACAAGCGTACCAGTCGCATGACCAACCGCCGGATGAACAACAAGCCCGACTGGTTTATTGAGAACCAGAACATCATCATCCTCGAACACAATATCAAGCGGGATATTCTCGGGTTCGGGCTGCGCCTCTTCAAGCGGCGGGAGCGCAATCACAACATGATCGCCCTCCTCGACTTTACGCGAGGAAGTGGTGCACGGGGAACCATTCAGCAAACATTCGCCGCCTTCGATCAGGCTTTGGAGCCGCGTCCGTGAAAACTCGGGCAAAAGACCCGCAACCGCTTTGTCAAGGCGAAGCCCCGCCTCCACCGCGCCAATAATGGCATGGTGAATCTCGCTGGCATCCTCGTCGGTCGGTACGGAATAAAGTGTCATGCGCTGTTCTTAAAGCCTAACGCGGTAAATCGTCAAGCACCTTGTCAGGTGATCCGGCACACGGGTTATTATAGGCCGGAAGCGGGTCAATCCCCATAAACCAAGCATCATAGGTGACATACTGAAGATCATCTTGATGTTTTTCAGTCGCAAAGCCGGTTTCCGCCATCCCGAGAACGACCCGCCGGTCGCCTTCGACCAGAATCCGGAACGGAATCGCGTTCGACCCTTCAAGGAATGATTCATCCGAAAGCAACGCCCCTTCCGGCGACAATGTTACAACCCGTGCAAATCGCCGTCCGCCATACTCGGTTGGGGTTGCCGCAAGCAGTGCCACAACGCGTCCATCCTCCAGCACCGTAAGGTCACTCACCGCGTAGCTGTATTTTCCAGTCAAATATTTTTGCCAAACCGGATTACCGTCCAAGTCCATGCGCACAATCCACGCCGCTTTGTCGCCGGAACCAGCAGGAATAGACTCGCCAGCCGCAATCACACTGCCGTCCGCCAAACCGTTTGCCAAACGAATGGTGGAATTACGCCCTCGCGCATAAGGACGCTGGAACACCATCTCCCCATCCGGACGCACTTTAAGCAACCAGCCCGCATCCTGATCCTGTTCATTCTGGAGGCGCCCCGAAATTAAAAAACTTCCGTCCGCGCTGCGGCGCAGGGACTCAGGCATCGTCGAGACCCCCGGCAAATAGTCCTTCATATGACGAATGGTTCCATCCGGAGCCACCCAAAGGAGCGAAGTGGTCGGAAGCGCTGCCGGCCCTTTAGCCTTGGTTTGGGCGAGCACCAGAAAATCTCCGGTCGAAAGCGCTTGAAGGGATTTCGGATCAATCGAAATTTTAGGGTCTTTAATCGAAACTTCGCCCTTCTTCACACCCGCGCCATTCAGCGATGTAAGAGTTGCCGAGCCATGACCATTCTCCTCAAGATGGGATAAAATCACAACCGCCGTTTTTTTAAGAAGAGCATCCGTAACACTGACCAAATGGGGAATATCGGTGTAGGTTTCGGTCAAAACGCGCCCATCCTTGGCAATCCGCACCATCTGGAGACGCGGCACGCCAAGACCGGCTTTATCGCTGTAACTCAAACTCTCTCCGACAGCAATAACACTGCCGTCCGCCACACGCATCAAGGCGCGAGGACGATCAATGCCCTGAATGCCCACCGTCCGTTTCCAAAGCGCCGCCTGATCAAAATTCGGAATCCGCATCGGCACAATTTCTTCATAAACAGGGGTGCAAGCAACCTTCGGATCAACAGTGGCCTTTGATCCATCCGATTTTTTTCCAATCGGCATAAGCGGAATGGAGGATGACGGGCTCTGCGCAGTAGCATCCGGTGATTGCTGCGCGGACGCTGGCCCCGCGGCCACATTCAAGACCAAAGCCGATACCATCGCTGCACGAAGCCAATCACTGTATCTTGTCATTTGCACAAAACCTTCCTACACTCGCCAGCATAACCCAAGCCGAAGCGAACAACCACCATGAAAATCCTGATCTTATCGGATGCTTGGCTTCCCCAGCTCAACGGCGTCGTTCGTACTTACCAATACTTGATACGGGAACTCGTGAGCCAAGGGCATGAGGTTCATATATTCGGCCCGCTCGATTGTCCTCGCCGATCCCCCCTATTTCACGGAGTACAGCTTGGTTTTGGTTCTCGCCAGAAAATCGAAAATTTGATCGATACGATAAAACCTGACCGCATCCATATTCCGGTTGAAGGTCCGATAGGATGGACGGCCCGTTGGGTGTGCATCAAACGCAAAATCCCTTTCACCACCTGTTTTCATTCCAACTTTGCCGATTTTGTCGTTCGTCATCTGCCGCGCTGGTTAAAAAGTGTCAGCCCGTTCATCGAGAGGTTGATCTTTGCCGCGTTGCGCCGCTTCCACGCCCCCTCAAAAACAGTGTATGTCGCATCCGTCGGATTGGCCGAACTCCTGACATCCAAAGGATTTCAAGGCCCGTTTAAACTTATGACCCGCGGTGCCGACCCCGCGATTTTCTACCCCGGTCCCAAAACCCGTTTCCACGATTTTATCCCCCCGATTGCCCTCAGTGTCGGACGAGTCTCGAAAGAAAAAAATCTGGATGAATTCCTCAAAGCCCCATGGCACGGATCAAAAATCGTCATCGGCGACGGCCCGGATCTTGGCCGCCTGAAACAAAACTATCCGGACGCCCACTTCCTCGGCAAGATCGAAGGACCGGACCTTGGCGAATGTTTCCGTTCCAGCGATGTTTTTGTTTTCCCCTCCCTCTTTGATACGCTCGGCATCGTTCAGATCGAAGCACTCTGCTCGGGCCTCCCGATCGCCGCCCTCCCGTCCATGGCCGCCCGATCGGTTATAACGGAACCTGTATTCGGCGCCCTATCAGATAATCTGGAAAATGCCATGACCAAAGCCCTCACCGCTCCCGGAACACCGGACGAACGGGCCGCAAAAGCCCACAACCAATATTCGTGGGGGAAAACCGCACAACAATTCTTGGACGACTCCCAAGATTATGTTTAAAAGAGCCATGGCTCATATCCTGATAGCAGAAGATGATGAATCGATGCGTCAATTCCTGACGCTCGCGCTTGAAAAAGCTGGTCACCACGTGACCAGCTGCGCCGATGGTTTGGCCGCGTTTTACGCCGTTGAAGCGATTGGCGAGACCATTGATCTTCTCCTCGCGGATATCGTCATGCCGGGGATGGACGGGATCGAACTGTCCCAAAAAACCACAAAAATGCACCCCCACATTAAAATCCTGTTTATTACCGGATTTTCTGCGGTCGCCATGGGCCACAACGCCGCCCAAGGGAACGAGGCCCCATCTGCCAAAATCCTCTCCAAACCGTTCCACCTCAATGATCTGGTCGCTCAGGTCAATGACATCGTCGGAAAACCCGCGGAAACCCAGTCAAAAGAGTAGGAAAATAGCCCTCGCCGGCGTTTCCGCTTTTGCACTTGCATTTACCCCGAAATCCCGCTAAAAACTCCACCTGTTGCGAAAGCAGGGCAATTAGCTCAGTTGGTTAGAGCGCTATCTTGACATGGTAGAGGTCACTGGTTCGAATCCAGTATTGCCCACCATTTATTAAAAAGACCATCCTTCGGGGTGGTTTTTTTGTATAGTTATTTCTATTAAGAAGTGGACACTCATCGAGAATAACCGGCTTTTTCAAAAACCGACGACGATGTACCTGCTAGTACTTCGAGAAGGTTTTTGAAAAAACGGCTTTATTCGTAGAAGTGTCGAATTCTTAAGAGGAATGACTATAGCGGCAAAAACCCCGTGACGCGGCCCAAGAATAACCCTATACTGACTGCGTCTGCGCCCCATCCTGTGGCCGCCCCAATTCAAACCCGTGGATTTTTCATATGGACAACAAAGATCTGTTCCGCAAAAAATTTCTATTCCCGCTCACTTATGTGTGTGTCGTGGCTTTGGGAGTGTGGGGAGCATCGGCTCTGATCCCTCAAACCGGAAGCAGCATTGCCGGCACTCCGACTTTCAGCTCGGTTGAACCAGCCGCCGGTTCGGATGAAATCGCCCAAATGACCAAAGACGGTCAAATCGAAGCCATTGACGAAAAATCGGTTATTGACGCCCCTCCGATTGAGGGCCTGAAAGCCAGCGATCAGGAGCTGGCCCCGCTCATGATTACGCCGGACAAACCGGAGATCGTCACACTCGATCGCGATGCCGTAAACGTCATCGTTGGTAGCGATGAACAACTCCGCGCCGTACCGGACACCAACAAATCGATTATTCTGATCCCTAAAAAGCCGGGAGCCACCTACTTCAAAGCTCTGGATGCCGATGGAAAAGTCATTATGCAGCGCCACGTCATTATCGGCGCACCGAAAAGCGAATATGTGCGCATCCGCCGCGCTTGCGCCAACGGAACCACCGGATGCCAACAATACAGCCTGTTTTACTGCCCGGACACCTGCCACGAAGTCAACGTGATTCAAGAGAAAAAAGAAAGCACCGAGGCTCCGAAAGAAACAGTGAGTGAAAGCACCAACGTCCAGCCAAACTCAACCGGCGTTGAAGAGCCGCAACAAGAAAATCCAGCAAACTAAGGAAAGCCACCTAGAATGACTAAAGCCAAACTTTTGTTGAACCTGTCTGTTCTCGCCCTGATGAGCTCCGGCCTGACCGCGTGCGGAACATCGCCACAAGGAACCGGATCGCCAGAAACCAGCGTCTCGCGTTCGAGCGGAAACTCGGTTCTCTATGGAGACCGCCGCGAGAAACTCTCGAGCATCGAGGCTCTCTACAACCAGAACCAAAAAGATCCGATGATTGCCGCGCGCTACGGCAAAGCCCTGCGTGAAGCCGGACAGTACAAAGCCGCGAAAGCCATCCTGATCCCGTTGACCGGAGATAAAACCGTTGCCACGCTCGCCAACACCGAGCTGTCAGCTGTCTACCTCTCGCAAGCCGACTTCGAAAAAGCCGAATACGCGGCCCGTGCCGCCATCAAAGCGGACGAGAAAAACTACCGCGCCTGGCGCAATCTGGGGAACGCCCTTGATGCTCAGGAAAAATACAAAGAGGGCGAAACCGCCTTCCGCAAAGCTATGGAACTCTGGGGTAACGACGACAAGATTCCGGTCATGAACAATCTGGCCTTGAACCTCGCCGCACAAGGGTACACCGATAAAGCCCTCGCAATGCTCTATGATGCCAAGAAGATCGACCCGAACCGCGTCGAGATCGAGCGCAACATCCGCATCATCCGCACCCTCAACGAGCCTCCGGAATATCAAGGCCAAAAAGAGCCTCTGCCGCCGAACAAACCGCCAGCAGAATAACAATCAATAAAACAGGATAAAACGAAACCGACATAAATGTCGGTTTTTTTATTCGCCAACGCCAGCCGCTTTGGCCGCCAGAAACGCCGGAACCAGAATAACGATAAAAAGCGCCGGAAGGAAAAACAGGATCATCGGCACAGTCAGCTTCGGTGGCAGCGACGCCGCCTTACGCTCGGCCTCCGCCATCCGCATATCGCGGAGCTCATCCGAAATCACCCGCATAGCCGATGAGATCGATGTCCCGTATTGTTCAGCCTGAATCATTGCTGTTGCAAATGATTTGGCCGCCCCGCTCCCGACGCGGCGGGCAAAATCCTGTAGCGCACGGCGACGATCATTGAGCATTCCCATCTCGGCACTGAGGATTCCAAGCTCCTCGGCCAAAATCGGACTATGTTCGGCAATCTCGTCCCCGACGCGATGCACGGTCTGCTCAAGACCGATACCACCCTGAACGCAAATCAGCATCATGTCGAGCGCATCCGGAAACACCAGATTGATCTCTTGCTGGCGCTTGATGATATGGTTTTTCATCAAGACGCGCGGCAGGAAAAATCCGGCTGCGCCCATACTCACAATAATAAAGAAGATCGTAAATGGCTTGAGTTCTTTGTCGCCGTTGGCCAGTACAATCCACGCCATCAGCATCAAAACCAAAGGAATGGCCGCACGCGCAAAAAGATAAATAATCGGCGCTTTCGGATCTCGAATACCGGCCTGAAGCATCTGGTCGCGCACTTTCTCGCCCAACGCCCCGAAGCGCTCCTGAACCTTAAAGAAAAAAGCCAGTGATTCTTTGGTCGACAGAGACTTCTCGTCTTTTACCGACGCTTTCTTATTATAAAGCTGATCTTTCGCCTGATCGAACAACGCGCGGCGTTTCTTTTCGATGACATTGGTATAATGCTCTTTCTTTTCGGTGCGGTTAAGCAAAGGAAGAACGACCGCAACAAACGTCATCATCGCCGCCATCGATGCGACAACCAGAATAATCATATGGTCAATGTCTTCCGAGAACATAACCGGCCATCACCTAAACTTTAAAGTTGATCATCTGGCGCATAATGAGGGCGCCAATCGACATCCAGAACAGTGCTCCGCCTAGAAAAAACTTACCCTTGAGGGTATAAAACAACGGATACATATAATCGGGGTTAATCGCATAAAGACCACCCGCAACCAGAATAGGAAGCGCACCGATAATTGCCGCCGATGATTTGGCCTCGGACGAAAGAGCCTGAACTTTGCGCTTCAAGCGGAACCGCGCACGGATCACGCGAGCCAGGTTGGTCAGAACTTCGGACAAACTGGAACCCGTCTGTTGCTGGATCGCAATACCGGTGGCGAACATCTGCATCTCGGTAATCGGCATACGCTCCGCCGAATGAAGACAGGCATCCGCCATGGTAATCCCGATTTTTTGTTCCTCATACACGCGGGCCATTTCCTCGCCCACCGGTCCCGTAAATTCACGCGCCACCATGGCAATCGCCTCACCAATCGGCATACCGGCTTTCAGCAAACGCACCATCGCCTCAAGCGCATCCGGAAAATCTTCAAGGAATTTTTTCTGGCGGCGCCGGATTTTGATTTTAAGAAACAACCGTGGCAAACCAAAAAACCCGATAAAGCTTCCGAGAATAAGCAAGACTTTGGATTGCGAAGTTAAAAGAAGCAGCAATGTCAGCAACAGACAGCTGAGCATCGAATAAAACCAGAAATTCTTGACCGGCGTATTCATAAATCCGGCCTGCATCATCAGGTCTTTGATTTCAGCCGATTTCTTAGAGCGGGTCGCGTTATTTTCCTGAAGCTTCTTCGCCATTTCGGCACGGCGCTTATCGCGAATATCATGCTCGGACGCTTCACTGCCCAGAACCGCCTGTCCTGCAATGATCGACAAAGCCCGCTTCTGGGTATCCTTTCGATTGGTCATGAGCAGCGCAGCGATCATCCCGAGGATAACCGACACCGTCAAAGCAATCAGAAATACAATTACAGCCGAAGGCATAACTACATCACCTTACATGCCAGAAAATCAGCCATAAGCTTCTTCCATAGCATCCAGAACCAAACGCTCGACACCGAACGACCGCGCTTTATCCCAGAATTTGGGGCGCATACCCGTTGACTTAAGCTGGGTAATCAATTTTCCGTTTTCATCCTCGCCCGTAATCTCGAGAATAAACAAATCCTGCATTGTGACCACGTCACCTTCCATTCCGGTAATCTCGGTCACATGGGTCACTTTACGCGACCCGTCACGCAACCGCTGAACCTGAATAATCACATTCACCGCCGAAGAAATCTGTTCCCGCACTGCGACTGTCGGAATATTGAGGTTGCCCATCGCAATCATGTTTTCCATACGCGACAGCGCCTCACGCGGATTGTTGGCGTGCACCGTCCCCATCGATCCATCGTGACCGGTGTTCATAGCTTGCAGTAAGTCAAACGCTTCCGGCCCGCGCACCTCACCGACGATAATGCGTTCAGGGCGCATACGAAGGCAGTTCTTGACCAGATCACGCATCGTCACTTCCCCGACCCCTTCAAGGTTCGCAGGACGCGTTTCAAGACGCACAACGTGCGGCTGCTGGAGCTGAAGCTCACACGCATCTTCGCAGGTAATAATACGCTCACCCGGTTCGATATAACGGGTCAAACAATTGAGCATCGTGGTTTTACCCGAACCCGTACCGCCGGAAATCAAAGCATTCACACGGCACCGCCCGATCGCCATAATCAATTTGGCGCAGCTCGGCGTCATCGCTCCAAAATCAAGCAGCTTTTCAAGCGTCAGCTTGTCTTTGGTAAATTTACGGATGGTCATACACGCGCCATCCACAGCGAGCGGAGGAATAATAACGTTCACACGCGACCCGTCCGGCAAACGCGCATCGCATATCGGCGAGGATTCATCGACGCGGCGGCCAATCGCCCCCACAATACGCTGACAGATTGTCACGAGGTGCTGGTTATCACGAAACTTGATGTCGGTTTTCTGGATCTTGCCCTTCCGTTCGACATAAACGGTCTCGGGGCCATTAATCATGATATCGGCGATCCCGTCTTCGGCGAGCAGAACTTCGAGCGGTCCGTATCCAAGCATATCATCGCCGCATTCCTTGGCGATCTGCCCCATTTCAAGTGGAGTAAGGTCAAGGTTCCGGAAACGGGCAATCTCTTCGACCGCTGTCTTAACTTCCTCGCGTGCGGCCTTGGCGTCCATGCGCGCCAGCGCTTTAAGATCGATACCATCACGAAGATCAGCCCAAATCCGGTTGCGCGCCCGCTGCAAACGAAGAACTGTCATCGAGTCAGCAGCCTCACCGCTCTTTCCGACCGGAACAACTTCCGGTTCATCATGCGCTAGAAAATCGGCATCAATGGAAACTTTAGCTGCCGTATCGACTTTTGTATCGACTTTGGGTTTTTCCGCTTCGGGTTTTTTGATCTCGGACGGCTTATCTTTTTGCGGAGGCGGAGATGACGCCGAAGGCGCAGGAACCGGAGCTGCCGGCTGCGGAGCCGGAGCCACAGGGGGCACTGATACCCCTGAACCGCCTGTCGTTGTCTTCTTGCCAAAACCCATAGTGACCGCGCCTTGCTATTTGGATTTGATTTTGCCCAGCAACCCGCCAAGAAACGACGCCGAAGCCTCGTCAGTTGCTGCAACCGGCGAACCCGATTGGAGTTTCAGGTGGGTTGACATGAATTTCCGGACACTGTCGAGAATGTCTTTGCCGCCCTGAACATCGTCAAGCGGTTTACCTGTACTTTCCGCCGAGGCAATAACTTTCGGGACCCATGGGATGGTCAAGGCCGGCGTAATCTTTAGTGCGTTTTCAATATCGGCATCGGAGATTTCAAAGCCGGGAGATGCTCCCTTTCCGCTAAGAATCAAATGGATACCCTGATCGACATTGCCGCGGATAGTCTTGATTTCCTGAATATAACTGCGCACCGCGCGAAGAGATGGCAGCGTCGTCGATGACACGACAACGACATCATGTGCCCGTGTTACAACCGAACGCACCAAGGCAACCGGAGCTTCGGATAAATCGACAATCACCAACGGATACGTTACCATCAAACGATTGATGATGCCTTCAAACTGCTCCGGCGAGATCATATCATCAAGAATTGCCTCGGCACCTGTCGCCAAAACCGAGAGGTTATCCGACGATTTGACCACCATACGGCGAAACGAGTCCTGATCGCTCGACTGGCTGGCCCGTGCGGCCTCATGTAGGGTTGTCACCGCTTCAGAACCAAGAGAAACACTCATATAGGAACGACCACCCGCAGCGTCGAGAACGACAGTTTTCTCGCCCATTTCCGCAGCCACGACTGACGACATGAGCGCCATCCATGACGTACCGACGCCGCCTTTAGCCCCGACAAAAGCCAGCAAACGGCTTCCCGGGGTCCCGAGTTTTTCGATCAGAATTTTGGCCACAAGTTCGGTCAACACATGCTTTTGAAGCGGACGAACCAGATAGTCACTGACCCCCATATCAATAAGCTTGCGGTATAGATAAACATCATTAACAGGGCCGATAACTACGGCCGCCGTGGAATCGGCGCAGCTGGACGCCAGAACTTCGAGTTTCTCGGTAAACGTCCCGCCAATCTCTTCGGTTTCAACAATCAGTAAATTCGGGGACGTATTGCTTTGATAAAAAACAGTCGCGGTATCGACGTTTCCTTCTTGAATATCAAAGGTCACACGGGCAAAGCGCCAATCATCGGCCAGCGACTGCACAATCGCACGAATGTCGGCATCCTGAGCAAACACAGCAACGCGCGCCGCAGGAAGCAAAACATTGGTTGGTGAAGGTGCAGTATCCGACATAGAGTAACCTGATTATACCCGATAGACTTTTGTATTTTTTCCTAGCCCCATTATAGGAAGCGAGTATAAACCAGTGGTTAACAAACGCCCGAAAATCCTAGTTACCCGAGGCTTTTTCGCCTTTAAGCGGCTGGTTCATCGTCTCGCTGTAATAACCGCGCTGCTCGACCACGTCCGCCTGACGACGACCGTCGGCATTGCTGTTGAATCCCGGTTTGCCCAGAAGGTCGGACGGGCGGGACACCTGACGGGACATCAGGGTTTCAATCGTACAGCCGTAACGGTAATCCGGATTATCAACGCCCGCATTCGATGGCGCGGATGCCGGAGTATCATAACCCGGCATCATCGTGCATCCGGTCGGAGCTTCGGCTACGATAGCCGGAAACGAAATAATAGTGGTCGATACCGCGCCCGATCCGGGTGAAGCGGTAGTGGTAATACGAACGTCCTTGACCCCTTTGGCGATCAAGCCATCGCGGATACGGCGGGCAGACGCTTCTGCTTTTCCTTTGGTATTGGATGATGATTTAGGATCGTACGACACGGCCGCCGTCAACGGGCCGTTTCCATAGCGGTAGTGATACACGGATATCGCGTGAAGCGTTCCGTCATCTATATCGCTGGTCGCAAGAGTATCGGTGAATTGATCGTCTCGAACCTCGACGCGATTCTGATTGACCCATGTTGGCGTGTCCATGATCGAACAGGCTCCCAAAGACAGGGTAAGCGCCACACAACTAACCAAATGTACTGCTATTCTCATGATATGAGTCCTCTAATGACTAATCCAGCATATATCCGAAAGCTTGATCCCCTGCCGGAAGATTTTTGACGCGTTCTCCGTAAATCTTCTTCATATTTTTGGAGAAAACTTTGGTCATCGGGCTGGTCACGATCGGCGGAAGATTGTCGCCCGTATCTTTGGCAACTTCTTCAGCGGCTTGTTCCTGCGTATAAAGAGGGACAGCTTTGCCTTTGTCTCCCGGAGCCATAGCCGCGGTCGGCGGAGGTGGCGGGAGTTTGGAGCTCAAGCTTTCAAAGACAGGCTTGGCCTGCGCACGATCAGCAAAAGGCTGAACCAGATAAGGGGTCACAATGACAACCAATTCGGTTTCATTTCGCTGGAAGCTTTTCGACGAAATCAGATCACCGATCACCGGAGTATCCTTAACGCCCGGCAAGCCCGACATACCCTTGATATTTTCGGATTTGAGCAAACCGGCCATCATCAAGGAACCACCCGAGTTGATCTCGACAGTGGTTGATGCGCGGCGAACATCAAGACCCGGAATTTGAATATCGGAGAGCGTAATCCCCTTCCCTTGGTCAAGCGACGAGACTTCGGTGTCAAGCTGGAGGCTGATACGATCCTCGGACAACACAATCGGCTTGAAGTTCAAAGACACACCGAATTGCTTGTAGTCGATCACAATATTGCCGTCCTGATCGCGTCCAACCGGAACCGGAAACTCACCACCGGCAAGGAAGCCAGCTTTCTCGCCCGATACGGCCGTCAAATTTGGCTCAGCCAGAACGTTAGCAAGGTTGTCTTTTTCAAGAGCATTGAGAAGAAGCTGCATATTGCCGATACCGTTAATACCGGTATCAAAAATCAAGCTGCCGATCCCGAACGGGTCTTCGGTAAGGCCGGTACGTGACGTCACACCAACGCTTCCCATAACACTGTTCGAGCTACTAGGAGGATTACGCCCGAACAAGGACGTGCCACCTTCGTTCAGATCGTTAGCCGAAGTCTCAAGGCCAAGCTCTTTGAGCACATCGCGGGATACTTCAAGAATACGAACGCGAAGAGTAACTTGCTGCTCGCCGCGAACTTCGAGAAGGTTCTCGATCGCCTCGTCAATTTTCATAGACTTGTTTTGGACTTCGCCGATATGAGCGGTCACAAGGCGGGCAATTTTTTGCGCCACAGACGGAGTCGAGACCGAGCCGGTCAAAACCGCCTGATCGCCGATCATCCGTACATGAACGCCCGGCTCCATCGGAAACACGTCCGAGATCATGGCTTCAATCGACTTGGTATCAATCGACACATGAACGTCAACTTTGGTAATAACATTGCCCTTGCTATCCAGGGCAATAATGTTGGTATCACCAAGGCTGAGACCAACAACATAAAGACGGTTGCTTTGAAGCGCGGACACATCCGCAATTTTAGGATCGGCCACCATAATATCGGCAATCTGGCCAGGAATATCGACGATCTCGGCTTTGCCGATTGTCAGATGAATCAGATTATCGGACGACGAGAGAACCGGCGACGGCGCTCCGAACATGACACCCATCACAGCCATCGACGCCAAAGCCAGAGACATGATTCGGGCACGATTCAAAATGCCTCGCGGCAAAAATGTGCGTAAACCTGTGGACAACATAATCTTATGCTTTCTTTACAGTCAGTTACTTAAATTCGCGAGAAAATCGCATGAAACGCAGAAGGAATCTAATGACGGACATTCACATTTTCTATGTTTTGCCCATTATAGACTCGCACAATATTGGAAGTTCCGCCAGAACTCTTTTTGATTTTACCTATCTCCTGAAGCACATCACTCACCTCAACATCGGTGGTAAACGACTTTGTATCTTTCGGATCATTGACTTTATCATCGCCAAGAGCGCGCAGAACCAGTGACAAATCGCCCATCTCGCTGGCCAGAGCCAAACGCTCGGCCGCCTTACCGTCAACTTCGAGAGTCACAGTGCGACCCACCTTGGCTTTGTTGGCATCTTCTTTGGTTGCGCTCTGGTCAATCGCCAGAACTTTTACGTTTTCCAGAACAGTTTGAGTCGCATGACGACTGACCTTGTCGGCAATCTCGTCGCTCTCCTGACCGGACATTTTCACCTGATAACTCAAGATCACATCAACACGGTCGCCCGGGGAAATAAAACCGCCCACCATCGACTCAGCCGAAACCTTAATCGCCATAGCGCGCTTGCCCGGATCCATACTGGCCGCCAGAATGTTGGTCTTGCCAGCTGTCGTCAGGACCGACTGAAGGAGGGGCTCACCCGACTCCATAGCGCGTCGGACACGGCCCTTCGCCATATCCTCAACTTTTTTAGTGCCCTCGCGAACAACGGCACCACTCACGACTGACCCTTCAGGCCACTCTTTCCATTTAAAATTACTTTCGTTGACCGGATCACCGGCATTAACCGTTCGGGCCGCAACCAGAATTTCAACAACACCGGATTTTTTCGAGCCAAAACTAGCCTGAACAATAATGGCCACCAAAAGCGCCACCACAAAACCGCCGCCCATAACAATCAGAATGTTCTTATTCATGATGAAGTCCAGTTCGTAAAAGATTGATTGCACAGCCAATAGAATCGGCCACCCTTACACTAACGCTTGATGTGTTAATATTTTTTAAAGACATTTTTCAGAACAATGCCTCCCAGTGGGAGAGCGAGAAATATCCCTGAAACGCGAATGCCGCCACCGCGCCGATGGCAAGAGCAATACCATAAGGCACCGATGGATGCCCCTCTTGCGCCTTCGCAATCCAGCTTCCCTCGAGAGGATGTTTAAACGGTTTATATTTGCGAAGAAGAAGCGAGAGCGCCGCGATCACACCGCCGCTCAGCGCCATGTAAAAGAGAAACGGCACAAGTCCGGAAAGCCCGACCCATAGAGCAATCACCGTTGCAAACTTGGAATCCCCTGCTCCGAGCTGACGCATAACAAACAAAAGCCCCGTCACAGCGAGAACCAGTGCCGCCGCCCCGACATGCGATCCCAGCGATTTAAACACAAGCTGCTCATGCCCCATGAGCGCAAGCACTCCGAACGCGATAACAAACGCCCCGAGAATAACCAGGGAATATAAATTCGGAATTCGGAAGCCACGAAAGTCAGACCACGCCGCCATGCCGCACATGCCAAGCGTCACAAGAAGTCCGAATAGAAAAAATACCAAGCCGATCATAGGGATGAATAAATTTGGACAAGTGAAATTTGAAAAAAGCTAAAAGCCCACCCAACCGGGCGGGCTTTCTCGCTAACTCTATACGATACGAGTCGTAACAGTTAAATCTGTTACTGCGGACCGTTTTGCAGGGTATCACCCATGGTTTCGAACTGACCGATCAGAACGTCACCGAACGCATAAACAGCCGCCGCAATCGCGAGAGCGATACCTGCAGCAATCAGCGCGTACTCGATCGCGGTCGCGCCATCTTCTTGTGCTTTATAGGATTGCAAAAGAGCAATAAGTTTCGTCATGTTTTTCTCCTTAATTAGTTCCAGCAAGAATTTGTTTTTTGATATGTAAAGCTCAACCCTTACCTCTCCAGAATAGAAAAAAAGAGTTAATGGGCCGTTAATGGTATTTCAATTTCCATATAAATTACAGATACTTAGCAAAAGCCCTGCAAATACAGCGAGCTATCAATTTGGATCAAATAAAGATCGAATTTGAAGTATAAAAAAGATACGGAAAAATGGGAGATTTCAAAGGAAAAAACAGAGATCCTTTGGCTGGATCAATCAAGAAACCTGATGAAATCCATCAATAATAAACTGGATAGCCATCGCCGCCATCAGAATTCCAATCAAGCGCGCCAATAGAGTACTGCCTGTTGGCCCGAAAAAACGCACAAGCCTCTCGGCTCCAAGCATCGAGACAAACGCGATGATCTCGACCAGAATAATCGCGGCCACAATCATACCTTTATCAACAACGGTAGAAGCTGTCGTCATATGAAGGAGCGCCGCCGTCATGCTACCGGGACCGGCAAGAAGCGGAACCGCCAATGGAAACACCGCTACATCCGAGCGGTCATTGTAAATACTGCGTTCCGATTCGATCTGGTCCGGATCGTGAAACCCCATAATCATCCGGAAACCCGTGACAAACAACAAAAGTCCGCCCGCAATCCGGAACGCCGGAATCGAGATGCCAAGATAATGAAGGAGAGCTTCCCCGCCTATGCCAAAGAGAATGAGAATCGACAAGGCCACCAAAGAGGCCTTAAGCGCGATAAAGCGCACCATCTGCGGTGATTGCCCTTTGACCAGCGACGGGAACACCGCCGATGTCCCGAGAGGATCAACGATAACAAAGAGAGTAATAAAGGCAGCGAGAAAAATATCCATGACCGGTTACACCCGCCAGCTTAATAGCCGCCGACCATCACACTACGAAGGGTTTTAAGCTCCTCAAGCGCATGACCGGTTCCAAGTGCCACACAAGTCAGAGGGTCATCCGCCACCGTAATCGGCAGTCCGGTAATATGGCGAAGAAGATTGTCGAGATTGGTGAGAAGAGCCCCGCCCCCCGTCAAAACAATACCGCGCTCGGCAATATCCGCCGCAAGTTCCGGCGGTGTATTTTCAAGCGCCACTTTAACGCCCTCGATGATCTGGCCAATCGGCTCGATCAACGCTTCGGACACTTGACGCTCGGTCACAACCACTTCTTTGGGAACACCATTCACAAGGTCGCGCCCCTTGATTTCCATGGTGCGCCCCGGGCCTTCCGCTGGAGGAAGCGCCGATCCGATTTCTTTTTTGATCCGCTCGGCGGTCGTCTCGCCAATCAGCAAATTATGAACACGGCGAATATAAGCGATAATCGCATCATCCATTTTATCACCGGCGCAGCGCACCGACTTCGCATACACAATACCCGCAAGTGCAATCACCGCGATCTCGGATGTTCCGCCGCCAATATCAATCACCATCGAGCCCGAAGCCTCGGTTACCGGAAGCCCCGCACCAATCGCGGCCGCCATCGGCTCCTCGATCAAGTGAACCTCGGATGCTCCGGCGCTTTCGGCGGATTCAATAATCGCGCGCTGCTCGACCGTCGTTGATCCGGCCGGAACACAGATCACCATTTTCGGCGACACGAATGTCCGGCGGTTATGAACTTTACGGATAAAATGCTTGATCATCGCTTGCGTGACTTCGAAATCGGCAATCACACCGTCACGAAGCGGACGAATCGCTTGAATACTGCCGGGAGTGCGACCGATCATCTGTTTGGCTTCGGCGCCAACCGCGCGCACCGTCTTGCGCCCGCCCTCGGTGGAAATCGCCACAACCGAAGGCTCGTTCAGAACGATTCCACGGTCGCGCACATACACCAGAGTGTTAGCGGTACCTAAATCAATCGCCATATCGGCGGAAAGCATACTGAATAAACGGGCGAACATGAACCACGACCAAAGAGAGATCAAAACAGGCGATAACAAACTTCCCGCGTCAACCAAAGAACAGCGGGAAGCGTAAAATATTTATAAGTGGAATAAAGATCGAAAGCAACACGCTAAAACAGCGATGTTGATTCAGAAAAATTCCTAGCCCTGACGAACCTTGTAGCGTGGGTTCATCTTGTTGATCACATAAACGCGGCCTTTACGACGGACAACGCGGCAGTTACGGTCACGGGTTTTCAGTGTTTTGAGTGAATTGACGACTTTCATCGCTAAAATCCTTATAATTAACTATCTATTCTGGTCAAAGACCTGTTCTCGGAGACCGGACACTACAAGGTTGGCTGCCCCCCTGTCAAGGATATAAAAGGCCGAATATGTGACTTTTTGGGGGTAGCGATACTTCCCCCCTGCTGTTAACGTTTCACTAAACCCTTTCGGTCATGATAGGGGAGTTAATTACAGGTCAAAAAAGCGAATTTATTCTATGAATACAACGACTTCAGAACAGACCACCCCGATCGACACCTCTATTCCGCCGGACAAGATTCCACCGGTCCAACTGGCGCGTGAATTCCAGCACGCCATGCTGGATCACCAGCTGTCCCTCTATTACCAGCCGATTGTTCACCTGAAAACCGGTCTGGTCTCGGGATTCGAGACCCTGATGCGCTGGAATCACCCGCAGCGCGGTTTCATTTCCCCTGGCATTTTCATTCCGGTCGCCGAACAGACCGGCCTCATCGTTGAGGCCAGTAAATGGGCGCTCAAGGAAGCCATCCGCGCTCTAAAACGTCTTGAAAGCCACGTCGGCCACAACGAACATATATATATGAGTGTGAACTTCTCCCCGAGCGACCTCGCCGACGAGAGTTTCCTTGATGAAATGTACAATGTTATCAGCGCAAGCGATGTCCGCCCCACTCAGGTACAACTTGAGATCACCGGCGAACTTTTGAAACACCAGCGCGAAAACTCCAAAATGATTTTGGGCCTCTGCCGCAAAACCGGCCTTCGCATTGCGATCGACGATTTTGGCCTCGGCGATCCGAATGATTTTATGAAATATATGGACGATTTTCCGATCAGCACTGTCAAGATCGACCATTTGGTCATCCGCGATATGTTCAAGGTAGACGGAGCCCTCGCCATGATCGAAACGATCATCAACGAAGCGAAAGCCCGCAATATCGAAGTGATCGCCGAAGGAATCGAACATAAGGAAGAAGCCCTCAAACTCCGCGAAATGGGATGCCGCGGCGGACAGGGCTATTATTTTACAAAACCTCTTCCGGAACGTGAACTCACCACCCTTCTCCTTCAAATCAGCGCGTTCAGCGATATCCTGAAATAACCGCCCTCAAAAAAAGCTGTTTGTGTTGATAACTTTGCCGAATCCGGCAAGCCTCTTTTCATCCCCTCCGGAATGTTGCAGACTGCCCGTCTCAAACGAATTCTGGAGATAGACACAAGATGGCCATACGCATTGCCGTATTGAAAGAAACTGCCCCCTACGAATCCCGTGTTGCGGCAACCCCCGAGACCGTAAAAAAATACATCGCCAAAGGCTTCAGCCTTACGGTTGTCGAAGGCGCAGGTATGGCCGCCGCTTATCCGGATAGCGAATATGCCGCTGCCGGAGCGACCATGGTGGGCGACAACGATAAAGCCGCCAAAGACGCCGATGTGATCCTCTGCGTTCAAAGCCCTTCGCCTCTCCCGAAAATGAAGAAAGAGACTCTTCTGATTGGCCTCCTCGCCCCTTATGGCGATAAAGCCAAACTCGAGACTATCGCCAAAACCGACGCGATTGCTATTGCCATGGAACTGGTTCCGCGCATTACCAGAGCGCAGGCAATGGACGTTCTCTCGTCCCAATCCAACCTCGCCGGATATAAGGCTGTCCTCGAAGCCACCGCTGTCTATAGCCGCGCCTTCCCGATGATGATGACCGCTGCCGGAACAGTCCCCCCCGCCCGTGTCTTCGTGATGGGAGCCGGTGTCGCCGGACTTCAGGCGATTGCGACCGCACGCCGCCTTGGCGCGATTGTCTCGGCCACCGATGTGCGCCCGGCCGCCAAAGAACAAGTCCAGTCCTTGGGCGCAAGCTTTGTCATGGTCGAAAGCGATGAAACCAAACAAGCCGAAACCGCAGGCGGCTACGCCAAAGAAATGTCTGACGATTTCAAACAGCGCCAAGCCAAACTGGTTGCCGAAACTCTGGTCAAACAAGACATCGTTATTACCACCGCCCTTATCCCCGGACGTCCGGCCCCTGTGCTGATTACCGAAGAGATGGTGAAATCGATGAAGCCGGGATCAATCATCGTCGATATGGCGGTCGAGCAAGGCGGAAACTGCGCGCTCTCGAAACTCGGCGAAACCGTCGATGTCAACGGAGTGAAAATCCTCGGCATCCGCAATATTCCGTCGCGCATCGCGAGCGACTCCTCTGCCCTTTATTCCCGCAACCTGATGAACCTGCTCGGAATCATCGTCTCCAAAGAAGGCACCATCGCCCTCAACATGGACGATGACATTATAAAATCCACCGTCCTGACCAAGGACGGAGCCGTCATTCATCCCAATTTCAAAGCTTAATCACGAGAACAGGAACCGATCATGGCCGACCCGCAAACCGCTCTGACCAACCAAGCCCAGCAAGTCTCGTCTCTGGCACAACAGCTCTCGGCGCAGGCCGACCGCCTGTCGAGCGACTTGACCTCTTACAGTTTCGCCGCAGGGCACAGCAACGACTTCCTGACCATGGGCCTCACCATTTTCGTGCTCGCCTGCTTCGTCGGCTACTATGTCGTCTGGCGCGTCACACCGGCGCTCCACTCGCCGCTCATGGCGATCACCAACGCCATTTCATCGGTCATTATCGTCGGCGCATTGATCGCCGCAGGCCCGATGGACACCAGCTTTTCCAAACTGATGGGATTTTGCGCCGTAGTGCTCGTCTCCATCAACATCTTCGGCGGTTTCATCGTAACCCGCCGTATGCTCGCTATGTTTAAAAAGAAATCCTAAGCCGAGGACACCCGATCTATCATGACCGAATTCGCTCCCCTTCTTTATCTGGTATCATCCGTCTTGTTCATTCTGGCCCTGCGTGGTCTCTCGCACCCCGAGAGTGCGCGCCAAGGTCTCAATTTCGGAATGTTCGGCATGGCCCTCGCCATCGTCACCACTTTGATGACCCCCGCCATCCAGTCCTACGGGCTGATCGTGGCCGGTATCATCGTCGGCGGGACTATCGGCGCGATTACTGCCGTTAAAATCCAGATGACCGCCCTGCCGCAGCTCGTCGCCGCCTTCCACTCGCTGGTTGGTCTGGCGGCCGTGTGCGTCGCGGTTGCCGCCTTCCACAATCCGGAAGCCTACGGCATCGGCAGCCCGGGAAACATCCATATGTCCTCCCTGATTGAAATGTCCTTGGGCGTTGCGATCGGCGCGATCACGTTTACAGGATCGGTTATCGCATGGGGAAAACTGCAAGGTGTGATCTCCGGAAAACCATTGAGCTTTGCCGGACAACACATGATCAACGCCGCCATCGGCTTGGCGCTCGTCGCTTTGATTGCCCTGCTCTGCCTGTCGGAAAGTGCCGCCCTCTTCTGGATGATTATTGGCCTCGCCCTTATCCTCGGCATCACCCTCATCGTCCCGATTGGCGGCGCGGATATGCCGGTCATTGTCTCGATGCTGAACTCCTACTCCGGTTGGGCCGCAGCCGGTATCGGCTTCACGCTTCAGAACCCGCTCCTTATTATCACCGGAGCGCTCGTCGGGGCATCAGGAGCCATTCTCTCCTACATCATGTGTAAAGGCATGAACCGCTCCTTCGTCAGCGTCCTTCTTGGCGGCTTCGGTGCCGAACAGGCCGCCGCCGGAACAGCCGACTACTCGGATAAAGCCGCAAAAATCGGTTCTGCCGAAGACGCCGCCTTTATCATGAAGAACGCCGGAAAAGTCATTATCGTTCCGGGTTACGGCATGGCCGTGGCGCAAGCCCAGCACGTCGTGCGCGAAATGGCCGACACACTCAAAAGCCACGGCGTTGAAGTCAAATACGCGATCCATCCGGTTGCCGGACGTATGCCGGGCCACATGAACGTTCTTCTCGCCGAAGCCAACGTTCCTTATGACGAGGTGTTTGAACTCGAGGACATCAACCGTGATTTCGCCCAAGCCGACGTCGCTTACGTCATCGGCGCCAACGACATTACCAACCCCGCCGCACGCACCGACCCGTCCTCACCGATTTACGGGATGCCGGTTCTCGATGTGGAACGAGCCAAAACCGTTCTCTTCGTCAAGCGCTCGATGGGCGCAGGATATGCCGGTGTCGATAACCCGCTCTTCTTCACCGACAACACCCTGATGTTGCTCGGCGACGCCAAGAAGATGACCGAAGAAATCGTCAAAGCGATGGAAGCGTAATCACGCCATAAGCCGGCACGATCAAAACAACAAACGCCCCGCAAGGGGCGTTCATGTTATGGCGGCTGTTCTCATTAATCAGGAACGATTCAGCTCAAGCGTCTGGACACCTTGGGAACTTTGCGCACCCTGAGCAACAGGAGCATCGCTCTCGACAAAATTGTCGGCCTCCTGACGGGCAGCCTGGAGATTGTCCTTGGCAATGCGCATCCAGACGGCATTGCTAAAACCAAAAGCATCACGATTAAAATGGGTATAGATGGCGCTACCGGCGCACAAGGCGGAAACAGTCGCAAACGTTGCCTGAATGACGGGAGATGGAGAAGCCGCCGCACCGAAAGCGCTCACAGCCGATAAAGTTGCACGAACTCTTGGGAAAACATTACAGCGCACATGCTGATAGTATTTCAAACTATCATCGACACGCCAACTAACCGACACACGATTTTCGACCAACACACACCTCAATTTGTTATTTTTATAAGTTATAACAGGGATAACCCAAAGAGGCTATCCCTGTCAAACAATTCATAATCATAGCAGCCAAGCTAAAAAATCTTAGCCGACGATTTCGGTTCCGCTGAAGAAATAAGCGATTTCAATCGCAGCATTTTCAGGACTGTCCGAGCCGTGAACCGAGTTGGCTTCGATGCTCTCGGCAAAATCCTTGCGGATTGTACCTTCAGCAGCGTTCGCCGGATTGGTCGCGCCCATGATCTCGCGGTTTTTAAGAACGGCATTCTCGCCTTCCAGAACCTGAACCACAACCGGGCCAGAGGTCATGAAAGAAACCAGATCTTTGTAGAATGGGCGTTCTTTGTGGACTTCATAAAATTTTCCGGCTTGGGTTTCGGTCATCCAGAGACGTTTCTGGGCGACAATACGCAGGCCATTTTGCTCGAAACGGGCGTTGATTGCTCCGGTCAGGTTACGGCGGGTTGCATCAGGTTTAATAATCGAAAAGGTACGTTCCAAAGCCATGTGTTCTTCCTCTATGGTCGCGCCCTCAAAAAGGGCTGTTTTGTGCCCTGCTTATAGGGATTCCCCTCAAAAAACACAAGCGCTATTCTTTTTATGCATTTTATGCATGACTTTTATGAGGATTAAGCATAGAATTTCCTTGCTTTTGTTGCAAAAAGGCTAAAAACTCTAAGGGTAACTTGATTTTTTGGTTGACGCCTTAGCGATCCGCAGCGTACCATTTTAGGAAATATACAAAAAAAAGAATAAATTACAGGGATATTAAGGTGTTATGTCAAGAACGGATAGCAACGTAGAATACTTAACAGGAAAACGTCCATTGGATCTGACACGCTCATTCCAAATCTCCGAAGGGTCGAAAATCGTCCCGAACGAGCCGCGTCAACCTGTTAACAATGCAAAAGAGCTGATCGAGCTCGCCACGGCAGCTCACGACAGCTTTATCACCGAAATAAAAACCTACGCGACCAAATCCGGAATGCGCGTCTATGATCCTGGCGTTAAGTCCTTGGGACGTATCACCGAAAAAGCCACCACAGAAAAAGGTGGGAATGTTGATCTGATCAACGATGCACTGCGTGTTGCGCTGATCGGCAATAAACCGTCTCAAATCCAGCGCGCACTCGACCTGTTCCGTCCGGCGACGAACTCGCGCGTCCTTGATTATCTGGACCAATTCGCAAATCCGGATGCCAGCAGCGGTCAACGCCGCGCTAAAATCATTTACGCGATCCCGTTCAACGGGGCCGCCCTCAACACCGAAATTCAAATCTGGTCAAGCGACATGCTGGAAGCCCAGAATGAAACTCACGGGATTTACCGCCGCCAACGCAGCCTGAAAGCCTGCCTGTATGAATCAGGTTGCGATCTGGCTTACAATACCGTTGGCCGCCTCGAGCGCGAAAACCGGGAATGCCAGATGCGCCGCATCGCCGTCCATAATTTGGCAGCCACAAACGCCGGACTGGATCGCTTCCTTGAAAAACGCACCTTTGGCGAAGTTGATAACCAGCCATTCGTTGCCATAGAATACCCGCACGATGACCGCAAAAAAATGGTGTTACTGCGTCCGGATGAAACAACTGGAACCTACGTTCGCGATAACAGCTTGGTACACGCCTTCGAAAGCGGCAACTACAAAAGAACATCCCGCGATTCCTTCCTGACCGCAGCCCACCATACCGGCATGGTCTTTGAACGCGCCGAAACCCTGCGCCAACAACGCGAAAGCGCCACAGTGCATCCGATCCGCCAATTGGCCGCTGTTTAATCAATCGCAATACCCAAACAAAAAAAGCCACCCATCGGGCGGCTTTCTTGTTTTGGCGGATATATTAGGGTCGAGACTTACAGCTTTTATAAAGCGACCAAAAATGTGGGCTTTGACCCTAGCCGATCATCTTCTCGATCACAGCAACAGCGTCATTGGCTGCCGAGATATCAGTACCGCCAGCCTGCGCCATATCGGGACGTCCGCCGCCGCCTTTGCCGCCCAAAGCCTCGGCTCCGGCACGAACCAGATCAACCGCCGAAAACTTCGTGGTCAAATCTTCGGTGACAGCCACCACAATCGAGGCCTTCCCTTCGGAAGTCGCAATGAGCGCCACAACACCCGAACCGATCTTGGCTTTGAGATCATCCGCCATCGATTTCAAATCTTTGGCCGGAACATCCTCAAGCACGCGGGAGATAAATTTGATCCCGCCAATCTCTTTCGGAGCAACGCCAGAATCATTCGCACCGCCCGTAGCCATCTTGCGGCGCAGATTGGTGAGTTCTTGCTCGAGCTTTTTCTTCTCGTCAATAAGAGCCTTCACGCGGTCAACCACATCCGGCGCACTCGCCTTGAGAAGACCAGCCGCTTCAAGCAAACGGCCCTCTTGCTCTTCAAGATAAGCAAGGGCCGTAGCACCGGCAACCGCTTCAACACGGCGCACGCCGGAACTCACAGCCGACTCGGAGACAATTTTAAAGAGGCCAATTTCGCCTGTACGGCTCACATGCGTACCGCCGCACAGCTCGACCGAGAACGGAATATGGCCTTGTGCATTCGCCCGTCCCATCGAGACCACACGAACTTCCGCATCATATTTCTCGCCAAAGAGCGCACGCGCCCCCGACTTCTGGGCTTCTTCAAGATCCATAAGACGTGTCACAACAGGCGTATCCGCCCAAATCTCCGAGTTGACCAAACGTTCAACCGTCTGGATTTGCTCGAACGACAATCCATTCGGATGCGAGACGTCAAAGCGGGTACGATCCGGAGTCTGGAGCGAGCCTTTTTGCGCAACGTGATCGCCGAGCGTCTGACGAAGCGCTTCATGAAGAAGGTGCGTGACCGAGTGGTGCGCTTTGATCCGCGCACGGCGGTCATGGCTGACACGCGCATCAACGCCTTGCCCAACCTTGATCGAACCTTGCTCGACACGGCCCACATGAACAAACAATTTCCCGAGTTTCTTAAGAGTGTCCGAAATCGCAACACGTACGCCATCGGCAACAAACTCGCCGGTATCACCGACCTGTCCGCCCGATTCCGCATAGAACGGGGTCTGGTTAAGCAAAATCTGGACATCGTCTCCAGCCGCAGCCTCGCTTACGCTGGCTCCGTTTTTGACAATCGCCACAATCTGGCCTTCGGAAGCTTCGCGGTCATAGCCGAGAAACTCGCTCGCGCCATTTTGTTCGGCAAGTTCGTACCAGACTTTCTCGGTCGCCACATCGCCGGAACCCGACCACGCTTTGCGCGCTTCAGCGCGCTGGCGTTCCATGCAGCTAGTAAACCCGTCCATATCCACGGAAATATTGCGAGCCTTGAGCGCATCCTGCGTCAAGTCAAGCGGGAAGCCATAGGTATCATAAAGCTTAAATGCCACATCACCCGCAAGCGTCTGGCCATCACCGAGCTTCGCGGTTTCATCATCAAGAAGACGAAGACCACGGTCCAAAGTCTGTTTGAATTTGGTTTCTTCGGTGCGGAGGGTTTCCGAGATGAGCGCCTGAGCGCGGTAAAGCTCCGGATAAGCCTCCCCCATCATCGATTGAAGCGTCGGGAACAACCGCACAAGCAGAGGATCTTTAGCTCCGAGCAAATGCGCATGGCGCATACCGCGGCGCATAATCCGGCGCAGAACATAACCGCGACCTTCGTTGGACGGCATCACACCGTCGGCGATCAGGAAAGCCGCCGCGCGCAAGTGGTCGGCAATCACGCGGTGCGAGGCCACCATATCACCGGTTGCCGAAACGCCGGTCAAATCCGCCGAATGGGTAATAATCGATTTGAACAAATCAATATCATAGTTGTTATGAACGCCCTGAAGCACAGTCGCCACACGCTCGAGCCCCATCCCCGTATCGATTGACGGTTTCGGCAGAGGAATACGCGATCCATCCGCCATTTGCTCGTACTGCATAAACACGAGGTTCCAGATTTCAATGAAACGGTCGCCATCAGCCTCGGCAGAACCCGGAGGACCTCCCCAGATTTTATCGCCATGATCGTAAAAGATTTCCGAGCACGGGCCGCATGGGCCGGTATCACCCATCATCCAGAAATTGTCGTTGGTATCGATACGAATAATTTTGCTGTCCGAAAATCCGGTAACCTTCTTCCAGATATTCGCAGCCTGATCGTCATCATGGTAAACCGTAACGCAAAGTTTTTCGGGAGAAAGTCCTAAGACCTTGGTCACAACATCCCACGCGAAGGGAATAGCATCATCCTTGAAATAATCACCGAACGAGAAGTTCCCCATCATTTCAAAGAAGGTATGGTGACGTGCCGTATAGCCAACATTGTCGAGGTCGTTGTGCTTGCCGCCCGCACGAACCGATTTTTGCGCGGTGGTTGCCCGGGTGTATGGGCGGGTTTCTTTACCGGTAAAAATATCCTTGAACTGAACCATACCCGAGTTCACAAACATCAGGGTAGGATCGTTGTTAGGGATCAGGGAACTGGACGGCACAACCTCGTGCCCTTGGCTGGCAAAATAGGCCAGAAATTCGGAACGAACATCCTTAACTGTTTTCATCATATCTCTCTTAAAGCTAGGATTGGCAGATTAGACGAAAACCGTTTATTTTTCAAAGCTCTTTTATCGCCCCACCCTTGATTACCCCCCAATCGACGGGCATACTTCCCGAACCGAAAGAAAACGGAGAAAAATTATGTCCATCCCGAACGAGGCAGCCCTTTTGGCGTTTGCAATCGAACTGGCCGATGAAGCCGGAAAAATCGCCGCGCGCTATTTCCGCACCCCCCTCGACATCATCAGCAAAAGCGATGACAGCCCCGTCACCAAGGCCGATCGCGAAATCGAAGAGACCCTCCGGAGCCTGATCCGTGCCAAACGACCCGACGACGGTATTCTGGGCGAGGAATTCGGAATCATCGAGAGCAAAAACGGCCTCACATGGGTCATCGACCCGATTGATGGAACCAAATCCTTCACCATCGGCCGCCCGACCTTTGGAACCTTGATTGGCCTGTGCCACAACGACACCCCTATCCTTGGCCTGATCGATCAACCGATCTCCAAAGAACGATGGATCGGGCAAAGCGGAAAGCCGACCACCTATAACGGGTCGCCCGTTCGCAGTCGCACCTGCCCTGCCATGAAGAACGCCATCTTCGGAACCGGCTCCCCATCCCAGATCAGCAAGAACGATCCGCAGCGTTTCACGCGCCTCGAGGCCGCCACGCGCTATCCGGTACTTCAAGGGGATTGTTATTTCTACGGCCTGATGGCAAACGGCTTTATGGATGTCATCGCCGAAAGCCAACTGGGTATTTATGATTTCATTGCTCTCGTTCCGGTGATCGAAGGCGCTGGCGGAAAAATCACCGACTGGCAAGGCCGCCCGAAAACCTTGAAGGGAGATGCCACCGTAATCGCCTGCGGCGATCCGCAGCTTCACAGCACCGCGCTTGAGCTGATCGGATCGTACGACCCCGAGGCCGAAGCCTGATGATGGGAAAAGTCTAGCGGCCGGAGGCCAAGGCCACAAGTCCGGTGCTCATAGACTGGGCCACTTCGATAACGTTCGGACGATCAAGCGACGCCACCACATCAAGCGACGGTGTATCTTGGCCCATGCGCATCCGGTAAATCCAGTAATTGAGCATCACACGCTCAACGAACGCACGGGTTTCTCCGGACGGAATGCTCTCGATAAAGAGCAAAGGATCGTCATCCATATCTTTAAGCTGGCTCTGCCAACGGGTCAGATTTCCTGGCCCTGCATTATAAGCCACAGCCATTTTGAACAGGTCATTGTTTACAACAGGATCACGCATCAACTGGCTGACATATTTCTGGCCAATCTCGAGGTTGGTCGCAGGATCAGTAAGAGCCACCGTATCGTTACGAGCAACATATTTAGCGGTTGATGGCAGAAGCTGCATCAAGCCGGTCGCCCCGAGCGAACTGGTCGCATGCGGATTAAAACGGGATTCCTGACGAATAAGTGCGTGAACAATCGCTTTATCGATCATATAGCCGGAATGAGGTTCCCACGGGCTTTCCGGATAAAGGGCCAAATCATAAAAGCGTCCATCCTCGCTTTTGGTCATACGGGCCATATACAGCACCAGCGACGGAACTTTATTTTCCAGAACATAAGCAAGCATCTGCTGACGCTTTTCCGGGGTCGACATCCATCCTGATTGGGCCAATCCATTGATCGCCGCCGACATCTTTCCGCCGCGCGCAAGACGCAGTACATCCTGTACTTCAGGGGACGCATTCAGACGATCCTCGATATCGTCATCCAGAGACGGAATATCGCGGTTAAAATCATATCGACGGCCCATCGCCTTAAGCGCGATCAATCCATAGAACGTATTCGGGTATTGAGCGGCTTTCTCGTGCCATTTCGAGGCATCCATCGTGCGGCCCAGACGGGTATAGGAACGGGCGGCCCAATAAGCAGCGCCTGAAGCAAGCCAATCGGACGCCTGTTTCGACCGCGCGGTCAAAGCAAACATCTCGCCTGCCTTATCGAAATGACCATTCCGCCATGCCGCTTGACCAGCCACCCAGCCGCTCAACGGAACCAATTTTCCAGAACGTTTGACAACTTCAGCCGAAACTTCAGCGGCGCGCTCGATCTTGCCCTCGATCAGATAGGATTGGGCAATCTGGGCCTTGATACGGTCAAATTCGGAATGTTTGAGTTTTTGCGCCAATGGATCACGCCCCATAAACTTGAGGGCGTAAGTCGGGCGTCCTTGGCGAAGTTGCTCACGGACTGCCTTAGAGACCAGGTGGTATCCAGCCGAAAGTTTACTCTCTGCCACTTTGTCTTCGGGCAGGGAATTATTAGTCTCGGAAGTGGACGTTTCTGTGGCTGCTCTTGATCTGTCCGAACTCTCGAGGATCAGATCCGGCTTCTGGGATGGAAGGACAACACCCTTTTCCATCGCCGAGCCAATTCCGGCAGCTCCACACACCACACCGCTCAACAAGCCTACGACGGTAAGTACCAATCGCACGCCACGTATATATTCGTCGTTGTGCATAGCGGCGATGATTTAGCAATCACCACCAATAAAGTCCAGAAAAAAATGATTTCCAAAAAATAATCGCCCAGCCAGTTAAGGCTAAGCTGCTGAATTTTAAAATAAATACCATGTATTTAAAGATAGGCCGCCTGTGAACATTAACTATTTACATGGGCTGGATTTATTAACTATTCGGAGGACGGTTTAATTCTATTTAATACAGTAAAACCATACTTACACAGGATAAGAATTACTTGAAAACAAAGTAACAAATACTTGAAAGGCCGGAAAATCGGCCTTGAAACGCAAGAAATCAAAAACAGCAAGGGTTAGAGAAGGGAAAGACGATCACGAAGGGCTTGAAGATCATCCCACGCTTCGCGTTTTTTGGCCGGAGTTTTAAGCAGGAACGATGGCGGATAAGTAACCATCACCGGCACACCGTTGTAGTCGAGCCATTTTCCGCGCAGCTTGGTCAGCGTATCATTTCCGCCAAGAAGCGCCTTCACCGGAAGGTTCCCCATAAACAGCAGAGCCTTGGGCTTGGCAAATTCAATGTGGCGCTTGAGGAAAAGTCCGGATATCTCGGTCTCGGCCGCGCTTGGCGAGCGGTTTCCCGGCGGACGCCAATTAAGCGCATGGGTCATATAGACCGCTTTCCGCCCGTCTTCGGCGGCGCGGCCCATCTGGATCGCCGCCAGCATTTTATCAAGCAAAGCGCCGCTTTCCCCCGAGAACGGACGGCCCGTCTCGTCATCATCCGAGTCCGGCATCTCGCCGACAACCATCAGCTCGGCTCCGGCTACACCATCCGCAAACACCATATTGGTCGCGGTTTTTCGAATAACCAAGCCGTCGAAATCGCGAATGGCCTTCGCAAGATCTTCAAGGGAAGAGGCCCCCTCGCACAAAGCCCGCGCTTGTTCGATCCCTTCGGCCGCACCAAGCACATCCCGTTTCGGCGGCGCAGCATCAGAGGCAGCATGGCCCGCAGAAACACTAAGGGTTACAGGAGAACGCTCAAGACGGTTGTTCTGGATCGGGGCAATCGCCTCGTCCAGACCGATATCAATATACCACTGCAAGGCCGACGCAACGTCTTGGGCCATAACACCGGACATGGATAACCTGCTCCTTTTGGTTTCACTCGAACGGTCTTTACTCTATATATATAGTGTGTGAGCGCAACTCCGGCGCACCCATCCATCCACAAACTATATTGGACATTTTCCCATGACGACGCCCCTCTCCCCGTCCCGAGCCGACCGCGACAGCATGACCTACGATTTTGTGATCGTCGGTGGAGGCCCGTCGGGCCTCGCCTGCGCCATCCGCCTCAAACAAATCGACCCGTCCGTTACCGTTTGTATTCTGGAAAAAGGGTCAGAAATCGGCGCCCATCTCCTGTCGGGAGCGGTGATTGAGCCGCGCAGCCTCGATGAGCTCTTGCCCGACTGGAAAACCCAAGGTGCCCCGCTGACCTGTCCCGCCACCAGCGACGAGTTTCTGGTTCTGACCAAATCCGGCCAGATCAAACTGCCGACCCCACCCCAAATGCACAACAGCGGCAATTACATTATCTCGCTTGGAGCTTTAGCCAAATGGATGGCCGGAGTGGCGGAATCCTTGGGGATCGAGATTTACCCCGGCTTCGCCGCCAGTGAAATTCTCTATAACGACGACGGTAGCGTCAAAGGCGTGGCCACCGGAGATATGGGCCTTGATAAACACGGCGAGAAAACCGCCGCCTACCAACCCGGCATGGAGCTTCATGCGGGCCAGACCATTTTCGCCGAAGGCTGCCACGGCTCCCTGACCAAACAACTGATCCGCACATTTAACCTGCGGGATGAACACACGCCCCAGACCTATGGCCTCGGCATCAAGGAAATCTGGGAAATCAAACCCGAACACCATAAAACCGGCCATGTCGTCCACACCATGGGCTGGCCGCTCGATTGCGCGACTTATGGCGGGTCATGGCTTTATCATATGGAGAATAATCTAATCTCGATCGGTTATGTCGTCGGTCTGGATTACCAGAACCCCTACCTCTCGCCATTCGAGACGATGCAGCTCCATAAAACCCACCCCTATTTCAGCCAGCTCTTAAAGGGCGGCAAGCGGATTGCTTACGGCGCACGCGCACTGGTCGAAGGCGGCCTTCAGTCTCTGCCGAAACTCTCCTTTCCCGGGGGCGTTCTGATCGGTGATACCGCCGGATTTATGAACGTCGCCAAAATCAAGGGCAACCACGCCGCGATAAAATCGGGCATGCTCGCCGCCGAAGCCTTGCTGTCTCAACGCGGGCAAAGCGAATGCACCCGATATGCCGAACTGTTCCGCGAAAGCTGGCTGTATGATGAACTCTATAAAGTCCGCAATATCCGCCCCGCCTTCAAATGGGGGCGTTTGGCCGGATTGATCCATGCCGCTTTTCAGACCATCGGCGGCTGGCGCCTTCCTTATACACTAGCCCATCACGGCGCGGATTATGCATCCCTGAAACCCGCCAAAAACATGGAACAAATCACCTACCCGAAACCCGATGGCGTTCTTACATTCGACCGCCTCTCTTCGGTGTTCCTCTCGAACACCAACCACGAAGAAGATCAACCGTGCCACCTCAAGCTCGCCAATCCGGATATTCCCCTGACCGTGAACCTCCCGCATTGGGCCGAACCGGCCCAGCGCTATTGCCCTGCCGGAGTTTATGAAATCACCGAAGAAAACGGGGAAAAAGCATTCCGCATCAACGCCCAGAACTGCGTGCATTGCAAAACCTGCGATATCAAAGACCCAAGCCAGAACATCACATGGACAACGCCCCAAGGTGGCGGCGGACCAAATTACACCGGAATGTAGGATTTGGGCTAGACCCGCGCCCCCTCTCGATTATATGATTAAAGAAACAACGGAATCCCCGACATGATGAAAACCTCCCTTCGCACGTTTCTCCTGCTGACCACCGCGCTTGGCCTCACATCGGTTGGTCTCACAGCCTGTGACGACAAAGGAAGTTCGTCCGATGAGGCCTCCGGCGCAGAAATTCAAACAACGACAGACTCCAACGGGCAAGTCATCGGTTTTTACCCAGCCCCGTCAAATGATATAATCGTCCACACCGTATCCGGAAGCTTTCTAGCCGGACAACACGCCCAAGCCAAAAACGATTGGACAACCGCCAGCAGTTATTTCGAGGATATCCTCGAAGAGACACCGGATGACAGCAGTATCCAGCGCCGCGTTATGGCACTCTCGCTGGGCGCCGGTAAATTCGACCACGCTGTAACTCTCGCCAAGAAACTCTCGAACGAAAAAGACACCGAGTCCCTCGCCACCTTGATCGTCGCCCTCGACCAAATCAAAACCAGCGATTATCAAGGGGCACTCAAGAGCCTCGGCACGATTAAATCGGATGGCCTCAGCACCGCAATCGTCCCTCTTATGAAGGCATGGGCCGAAGGCGGACTCGGAAAATCCGATATTAGCACACTCAAAGACTCACCGTCTTTTCTCTATCAAGCTGTTCTGATCGCCGACTACACCAACGACAAAGCCGCGATCAAGCAACTGGCCGACACCTATGATTTCACCAAGACCCCGACCCCGATTTCAGGACTGGACGTGCTGGCCGATATTTTCGCGCGGCGCGGAGAAACCGCCGAGGCTGAATCCATCTACACCGCCCTTCGCAACGCTTTGCCGGAACGTACCGATGATCTGACCAAAAAGATTGCCGCTCTGAAATCCCCTAAAGGCGAAGCGTCAGACAAACCGGACACCACCCCACAACAAGGCTTGGCATCGGCTCTTCGTGACACGTCGCGTCTTCTCGCAAACGGATATAAAGATTCGGCGATGCTGTTTGCCCAGATGTCCCGTATGCTCGATCCGAAGAATGTCGATGGCCTTGAGCTGATGGCTCAATTCTCGGCCGACAATAAACAATACGACGATGCCATTTCCTACATCACCCAGATTGACACCAGTGGGTCAAAACAAGACGCCGAAGAACAACAACGGCAGATCGCCATGCTGCTCGAACTCGATAAGCAAAAAGATGAAGCCATCCGCGTCCTCACCAATCTGGTGAACACCTCGGGAAATGTCGACGCCCAGATCCAGATCGGGGATATCCTCCGCGAACAGGAAAAATACAAAGAGGCACTCGACGCTTACGATAAAGCCGTCAAGCTTCTCGATAACAAAGTCCCGCAGCAATACTGGCAGCTTCTGTTCTCGCGCGGCATGACCAATGAACGTCTCGCCAATTGGAAAGATGCCGAACAAGACCTCAAGGACGCTCTCGCTTACGAGCCGGACCAACCCTACATTCTCAATTACCTTGGCTACACTTGGGCCGACCAGAACCGAAATCTCGACAAAGCCGCCGAGATGATCGAAAAAGCGGCACGCCTCAAACCGGACGATGGCGCCATCATCGACTCGCTCGGCTGGGTGTATTTCCGCATGGGCAAATTCAGCGATGCCGCCAAAATGCTGGAAGGTGCTGTCGAATTACAACCCTATGAATCCGAGATCAACGATCACTTGGGTGATGCGTACTGGCGCGTTGGACGTCACAACGAAGCCCGATTCCAATGGAAACGCGCCGTATCCTTTACCAAGGATGAGGCCGTAATCAAACGTATCGAAGCCAAGATCGAGAACGGCCTTCCGCCTGTGGAACAAAGTTCAAACGCGGACAGCAAAGCCGCCGATAAACCGGACGTCGCCGACAATAATTAAGAAACGGACACGCGATGATCGCCCCAAGCCCGTTTCCGTCCCCCATCCTGGCTCCGGCCAAGATCAATCTCTATCTCCATATTCTCGGCAAAGATGACCGGAGCTATCACCTGCTTGACTCGCTCGTCGCCTTTTGTGACTTCGGCGATCAACTGCATCTCCGGCCTTCAGCCAAGACGCAGATCAGGATTTCAGGCGAATACAAAGACGAGCTGGAACAAAGCGGCCCGCCCGAACAGAATTTGCTCCGACGCGTTCTGGATGAAGTTCATCACATGGCCGGACAACCCGCCCCGCCACTTTTGATCGAACTTGTTAAAAACATCCCCTTAGGCGGAGGATTGGGCGGAGGATCATCGGACGCAGCCGCTTTATTAAACGCTATAAAATCCGTCATTGATCCGGATATTGACACCGGAACAATTGCGCAAAAACTCGGCAGCGATATCAAAGCGTGTCTCTACGCCCCCTGGGCTGTCCGTATGCAAGGAACCGGAAACACCATTATCCAAACCGGAATCAAATTGCCGCGCACCCCTATCCTCTTGGTAAACCCACGCGAGCACTGCCCGACACCGGACGTTTACAGAAAAACCGGAATGGGCAACTATTCGAACGCCGCACCCGACCTGCCGCATGGCCTGACATCCACCGAACTTGCCGAATTCCTGAAGAGTTCGACTACAAACGACCTGACCAGCCCTGCTATCGAAACGGCCCCCGTGATTACCGATGTCTTGAATGCCATAGAAGGAACCAACGGTTGCCTGCTATCGCGCCTTTCGGGAAGCGGAGCGACCGGATTTGGGCTTTATGCGACCCAAAACGATTGCGAGAACGCCGCCCTCAAAATCAAAACAACCCATCCGGATTGGTGGGTTGTCGTGACAAATATAGGATCGGTTTAGAGAACGACTCTATTCGTCCCCTGCCGCAGGTGCATCCGCCGCGCTATCCTGAGCCAGAATATGAACCAGAAGAGTTTCGGTCGGAAGACCATCTTCTTTCAGGCCGTTTACTTTCTGATAAGAGCGAATAGCCTCTCCGGTAGAGGTCGAGAACGCTCCATCCGCTTTTCCTTTATAAAGGCCAAGACGGGACAGGTGCTCCTGAATTTGTGAAATCGTCACGGCATCCGGCCCATCAAGAGCCCCGTCAACCATACCCGCTGCGCCGCTAACGCTGGCCGCAGGCTCCGCATTATCGACCGAGACCGGCGCAGGATTTGGAAGGGCCGGTTTTCCGTCCGCATTAACAAATCCCTGTTTCGACTGGGCAACACGAGCCACAATATGCTGGGCATCGGCATCGGTCATGCTGAGCTGGGTTTTGATTTGTTTGAGAGCATTTTTAGCTTGCTCGTTGCCCTTATCGGACGCCAGAGAGTACCAGAATAACGCTTCATCCGGCTGCGACTCGCCCAAAAGCCCATTCTCATAAAGAAGACCAAGGTTATAAGCCGCCTCGACAATGCCCCCTGCCGCCGCTTTCTGGAAGTAAGCCGCAGCGATATGAGGATTATATTCAGTACCCACACCTTCGATATAAGCAATCGCGAGATTGTATTGAGCTTCCGGATGATCGTTAGCAGCCGCCACACGGTAAAGCTCGATCGCTTTATTAATGTCCTTCGGAACACCAAGGCCCTGATGATACATCACGCCAAGGTTATACTGGGCATTCGCAATATTCTGATATGCCGCCTCGCGGAACCATTCAACGGCGCGGTCATAATTCACTTTCACACCGGAATGACCCGCTGTATAGACCGCAGCCAGATCATGCTGGGCGCGCGCATCACCGGAAAACGCCTTTGTCTCGATATCTTTGACAGCAGCTGGCAACGCACGATCAGCTTTTAAACGCTGGGCAATAGCGGCCTTCGGTTTATTCGCCTGAAAGGCTTCAAGGGCTTTATCTTCCGCCGCAATCGCCTTATCGAATTCGTCTTCGTGATCGGCGGCATTCGCTTCATCCATGGCCACAGGCTTCGCCGCTTGGGCAGCCGCGTCCCCCTTATCGGTGCCTGCTTTATCGGCAGCGCCGTCCGCCGGAGAGGCCGGTTCGATCTGGTTCGCCAGTTTGGCGATATCGGACATAAGGGCATCCTGACTAGGCGGCTCGAGCTGTTCATCAGCTCCCGATGTCTGGTCGGTTTCCGCCTGAGCCGGAACAGCCTTGTTCGCTTTTGATCCGAACGAGAGATCCGGTACCGAGACGTTCGATGCCGACTTGAACAGCAAGACACCGCCCGAAATTCCAAGAACAACCAGCGCCGCAAAAAACGCCGCATTGTTCATATCGGCTACTTTTTCTTTTTTGCTCTTAAGCGACGACGTGATGTTGGACACGAGGCCGGACGATTTCGCCGCTTCAGGAGCAACGCCGGAAACACGATCTTCGGCAGTGCGCGATACTTTAAGAGTATCATCCCCCGTCCATGCCGGTTGTTGCGGCAAAGGAGTCCGCGCAGCCAAAGCCTGATCGGTCAAAAGCACCAACGCTTTGGCCTTCAGGGTTTCCTGTGTCTGGGTCAGGGTTTCTTCCATCACTTCGAGTTTACGCACCAAGCGGGCTTTATCTTGCGACAACTGCTCGACGCGTTTCGATAGTTTGTTATTCTCGGCCAGAGCATCTTCAATCCGGACAATTGCGCTACCTGTAGCGGTTTCGATGCTGGTGATTTTCTCGGCCAGACGGTTTTCCTGTTTTTCGTGATCGACCTTACGCTGTTCGAGCTCGCTCGTTTGCGCTTTGAGCGCCGCTTCCAGTTCAGCCTGCTTATCAAGGAGGGACTTGATGAAATCTTCTTTTTGTCCGACTTGACCTTCAAGAGTCTGAAAGGTTTTTTCGGTTTTGCTGTTACGGTCGCCCAGTTCGCTGATTTGCTTGCGGCAAGTCTCGACTTCCTTCCACAACACTTCGCGTTCTTTCTCGCTCTGGCGAAGGCGCTCACCCAGTTCGCTGAGCAAACGTACGATTTGAAGTTGCTGGACCGGAGCGCCGCGACCTTCGCTTTTGCCGAGCAATTCGGCTGCCGAAAAACCGCTGGATGACGATACCGATGACGACGATGATGATGATGACATGGACGATGCGCCGGATGATGACGATGCCGAAACTTGCGGCGCGGATGATGTTACCGGTTCGTTTTGCGGAGCCGCCGGAGCGGAGGCTGCCGGAGTTGACACAGATTGTGTCGACGCCGAGTTAATCACGGGTTCATCGCTTTCCGGAACGGTTGGTTCATCCGCTCCATAATCTCCATTCACAGCCTTCTTGATCGACAAAGGCTGTACAGTTTCGTTTAGTGAAGCACGAGACACGGTCCCGCCCATTTGGTTCGCGGCGCGGCGTGTGACCCAGTCCTGAAGACTGAATTTTTTTCCTGTAATGTCATCCATGGCCACACCCTAGATCATTTTGTATAATCCAGCCAAGAAAAACCTGTCAAAGAAGCCGAATTTTCCACAAGACTGGCGATTTTTGGCCGTTAACCTTTTATCTGTCCTTGGCAAATCAACCGTTTTCTGCAATGGTTAATATACACACCAACGACCCCGTTCCGGAGTTCCCATGTCATCGACACCGTCCCGAATTGACCAAACTAAAGACTCGACCCTGTTGCTCGAGCTTCTGGCGTCCCGAATCTGCCACGATCTCGTATCGCCGGTTGGGGCCATTAATAATGGCATCGAATTTATGACCGATATGGCCGACGATCCGGACGGCATCAAACAAGCCACCGATTTGATCGCCCATAGCGCCAATGCGGCATCGGCACGCCTTCAAGCGTTCCGGATTGCCTACGGAGCCGGTGGCCGCGACGGGAATCTGAAACCCGAAGACATTCAAAAAGCCTTCGGCGCCTTGATCCGCGTTGACGGCAAAGTCCGCCAAAGTTGGGATCCTTACGGCCCCTTGGGAATCGATATTAAAGCCAAAGGCGTTGCCAAAATCTTTATGGGAGCCCTGATTCTGGCACTCGAAAACCTTCCGAAAGGCGGGAACATATACGCCGATCCGGGTACCGGAGCCGAAATCCTGATTACTGCCGATGGACCGGACGCCGTCATCCGCGAAAATGTCGAAGCCGCCCTCGCGGGAACCCTGCCGCTTGACGAACTTGATCCACGGTTGGTGCACCCCTACATACTGGGGCAAACCGCTCGTGCCTATAACATGACGATCGCGTTGAAGTCGAACGCCGACAACAAGATCGTCTGGTCCCTCAAGCAAACCGCCTGATCTCCACCGAACCAATAGCGCATGACGGACACGACCCCGATTTTTGATGATCCCCGCTTCCAACCACTCCCGAATTGGGACTGGAGCAAGAAGAACATCAACGGTCACAAAGTCCGCTATGGCTTGCCGCGCTCGCGAAAAACCTATCGTGCCACCTGCCTGATCATCGGCGGCCTCGGAGATTTTGGGGAGCAATACTACGAATTCAGCCGCGATCTGGACGCTCACGGAATAAAACCGATTATCATCGACCTCCCCGGACAAGGCGGATCGGATCGCTATCTGGACAATCCACATAAACGCCATTCTTTAGGATTTGATGCCCTGCTACAGGATTTGCACAGTCTGATTGACGAGATTGTCCTCTCGGCGTCGATCGATGCGGAAAACAATCATGTCCGCTTGCCGATGATCCTCTTCGGGCACTCGCTCGGAGGGCACCTTGCTCTGCGCTATCTGGCCGAATACAATAAAACGTCACGCGGCTCGACGATTTTCTCGGCGGCAGCCATCACCGCCCCGATGCTCGGGATCAAACCCGTCGATCGTTTGCCGAAAATAGTGTCGTGGCCGTATCTAAGCTACCTCTCGCTTTTTCCGACCGCCTATGTCCCGGGAGGATGCAATTGGACCCCCGAGTTTCGTGATCGCATCGGCCTGAAAGGGATTTTCTCGCATGATCCGGTCCGCAGCCAGATTCAGGCGGCTTATTTTACCCATCCGGATTACAAGCATCTGGCCATAGGTAGCCCCACCAATAAATGGTTACTCGACGCGCTCAAATCCTGCCGCCTCGTGCGAAAAGCCGGATATCTGGAAAAAATCGACTTGCCTCTGCTGGTCTCGATTGCCGGAGACGACCAATTGGTCAGCAATAGCGCATCCAAAAAGGCTGCAAATCGCATTCCTGAGTGTGATTTGCAGATTATAGACGGCGCCGAACATGAAATTGTGATGGAAATGGACCAATACAGGAACCAATTCATCGAGCGATTCTTTACTTTTCTTGAAAACAATGTTTTTAATAAGCCAGAGAATGGCAAAACCTTCATAGTCTAGCCAGTACCATAAAATCCGGAGTCCGCCATGGAAGAGTCAAATCTCAGCAAATATCGTCTCAGCGACCGTATCTTTTACGCGCTGCAGTTGGCCGTTGAACAAAAAGATATCAAAATTGCCGACGCTCTGGTTAGCGCCCTTGAACTCTCGATGACCCGCAACTCCGGCGGTGGAGAGTTCGTCGAGCGCCGTGACTACCCGCCGGAAGTCGAAGCTGTTCTGGTTCGTCTGCGCGAAATCAAGAAATAGCCGTAATAAAGGCTCTCCCGATCAGCTCTCGAGAAGAGCTGACCATTCCTCTTCGCCTAAAACCGTAACACCAAGTTCGCGCGCTTTCGCGAGCTTTGATCCGGCGTCCGCTCCAGCCACCAGATAATCGGTTTTAGCTGAAATACTGCCCGCAACCTTGGCGCCGAATTCCTCAGCCTTGGCTTTGGCTTCCGCGCGCCCCATCGTCACCAGAGTTCCGGTAAAGACCACCGTCTTCCCCGCAACGGCTGACTGGCTTCGGACGACCGGAGCATAATTATTAACCTGAACCGAGCCAAGAAGATCATCCACGACCGCGCGGTTATGCTCTTCGGCAAAGAAATCAACAAGGTCCGCCGCCACACTGGCGCCGACATCAGGAATAGCCAGAAGATCGTGATAAGCGGCCCCCTCGCGATCCGAAGCCGATTGCATCGCAGCTATAAAAGCATTCACGTTTTTATAAGCCTCGGCCAAACGTTTCGCGGTCACTTCCCCAATCTGGCGGATACCCAAAGCGTAAATAAAGCGCGGCAGGGAAATCATACGCCGCGCCGCAATCGACTGGAACAGATTCCGGCTCGAGAGATCGCCCCACCCTTCACGGTTCCTTAGCGGCGTAAGGCTGCCCTTATCGCGAGCCTCAAGCGTAAAGATGTCCGCCGGACTTTTGACCAATCCTTCGGCATAAAATTCGTCGATAATTTTAGAGCCAAGCCCTTCGATATCAAACGCCAGACGCGAGACAAAATGCTTCAAACGCTCGGTCGCCTGCGCGGGGCAAATAAGACCGCCCGTGCAGCGGCGTACCGCCTCACCCTCTTCGCGAACGGCATGAGAGCCGCACGCCGGACAAACATCCGGCATCACAAAAGGCTCCGAGGCCTCTAGGCGTTTATCCAGAACCACCGAGACCACTTGCGGAATAACATCTCCTGCCCGCTGGATCACCACATGATCGCCGACACGAATATCTTTGCGCAGAATTTCATCTTCGTTATGGAGGGTCGCCCGCGACACCACCACCCCGCCAACCGTAATCGGCTCAAGTTCGGCCACCGGAGTAAGCGCCCCTGTCCGTCCGACCTGTACCGTAATCGCTTTTAAAACGGTAATGGCTTGCTGGGCCGGAAATTTGTGGGCAATCGCCCAGCGCGGCGCCCGCGAGACAAACCCAAGACGGTTTTGAAGTTCAAGATCATTGACCTTATAAACGACGCCATCAATATCATAAGGAAGATCGGGCCGCTCCGCCTCAACACGGGCGTAATACGCCATGACATCGGCGAGTGTCCGGTACACCGCTTGCGGCTCGGCCTGCGCAAATCCCCACGACTTGAGCGCCGCACGAATGCCGTCTTGTGTAGCGGCAAAGGATGAAGATACCTCGCCAAGCGCATAGCCAAAAAAACGGAGTGGCCGTGAGGCCGACACTTCGGGATTAAGCTGGCGCACACTGCCCGCTGCCGCGTTGCGCGGATTGGCAAACACCTTACCGCCCAATTTCTCCTGCTCCTGATTGAGAGCCAGAAACTCGTCGCGGCGCATATAAATTTCACCGCGCACCTCAAGAACATCCGGCGCATCTTTAATGTGAAGCGGCACATCGCGGATCGTTTTCACATTCGCGGTAATATCCTCACCAACGGCGCCATCCCCGCGCGTCGCCGCCTGAACCAGAACCCCGCCGTCATACCGGAGCGAACAGGAAAGCCCGTCAATCTTCGGCTCAAGCACCAATTCAATCGGCGTATCATCGGCAAGGCTTAAAAAATTACGCATCCGCGCCAGAAAATCCGCCACATCCTCTTCCGAAAACGCATTCCCGAGCGAGAGCATCGGAACCGAATGTGTTACTGTTCTAAATCCTTTGGACGCGGCTGCCCCGACTTTTTGCGTCGGGCTATCCGGTGTGACCAAATCGGGATACTGCGCTTCAAGCTCTTCGACACGGCGGCGCAGCTCGTCATACTGCGCATCTGAAATCTCCGGTTCATCATTCTGATAATAGGCCTCGTCATGACGGCGAATCTCGCCGACCAAACGGGCGTGTTCCTGCTGGACCAAAGGCGACGAAAAAAGTGATGATTGACGAGTCATAGAATAAACCTAGCAGGGAAATCAGCCCAGTTCAATCAGCCGCGCCGCCGCCGCCCGCGCCTCATGCGTAATCTCGGCGCCCGCCAGCATCCGCGCAATCTCCTCGCGCCGCTCCTCGCCCGTAAGCGGGACAACTTCAGTCGTCCCGCCCGACTTCGAGACCATCCAGTGATAATCCGCCCGCGCGGCCACCTGCGGCGAATGCGTGACCACCATGACTTGATGCTTCGCCGCTAAAGCCGCCAAACGCTCACCGACGGCATTGGCGGTTGCCCCGCCGATACCGGTATCAATCTCGTCAAAAACATAAACACCCTGATAGGAAAGACGTTCAGCCAAGACCACTTTGAGCGCGAGCATAAACCGCGCCATCTCGCCCCCCGAAGCGATCTTGTTGAGCGGGCCAAAAACCGCATCCGCTCCGCTGCTGTTGGTCGACACTTCAAACCGCACGTCATCAAACCCGTGACTATTCCACAAAGCTTCCGAGGACAGGCGGTCAACCGCCGTCCGGAAGAGCGCCTTCTCCAGTTTAAGCGGCTTCAGCTCGCTTTGAACCAGTGCATCCAGTGTGCTCGCCGACTTGGCGCGAAGCTCATGGAGCTGCTCCGCCAAACGAATATAAGCATCACGATTTTGCTGAACTTCGGCCCGAAGGTGCGAAAGAAGATCGCTTTGACCATCAATCATCTGGAGCTGACCGGACATCTCCAATAAACGAGCCGGAAGCTCGTCGCAGCGGCACTGGAATTTCCGCGACGCCCCGCGCAGGGCATAAAGACGATCTTCAATCTCTTCCAGACTAAGCCCGCCCAAATCAAGAGAGGAAGCCAACCGTTCAGTTAGCTGACAAGCAAGCTGGACATCCTGCGATGCGCGATCCAGCGCCGCCAGAACATCCCCGATATCACTACCGATTTTATCAAGCATCCGGTCAAGTTGGCGCCACGCCTGCCCGATCTGGATATCAGCTCCCTGCTCGCCGCCCAGACCTTCAAGGACCGACGCATAACATTCGCGCAAAGCATCAAGATTCTGGAGGGCTTTTTTCTTCGCAAGAAGCCCATCTTCTTCGCCTTCTTCAGGGGCAAGCTCCTCAAGTTCGCGTACGCAGTCACGAAGATACGCTTCGTTGCGTGCCGCTTCTTGCGATTTGGCTTCAGCATCGCGTAATTTATCCAAACTCGCACGCCAAATATGAAATGCATCCGAAACATTTGAAACCAAATCGCTTTTACCGCAAAAACGATCCAATACGCTCCGGTGCGTTGACGGATTGAGAAGCCCATAAGTCTCGAATTGCCCGTGAATATCGACAAGACTTTCGCCAATCGATTTCAAAAGCCCGATACTGACACTCTCGTCATTCACATAGGCACGGCTTCGCCCATCGGCCCCAAGGACCCTGCGTAAAATGAGCTGGTCAACGGAAGATAAACCATGCTCGGCAAGCAGCGCAAAAACAGGATGTCCGGATTTGGGATCAAGATCAAACTCGACCGTAACACTCGCCTGATCGGTGCCGCGGCGAACCAGCCCCGCATCAGCGCGGCCACCAAGAGCAAGCCCCAAGGAATCAAGAAGGATGGATTTCCCCGCACCGGTCTCGCCAGTCAAAGCCGCAAGCCCGTGGGAAAATTCTAGCGCCAGATGATCGATCAGGACGACATTTCGGATATGAAGCGCCTTGAGCATATCCCGCCTTCCACGCCCCTAGTTAGGCTTGAGCAGCGACTCAACCGTACGAGCCACCCACGACCGTTCGTCTTTGAGCTTGCTGCGCTGGGCCGGATCAAGAAGTGCGTAACTGTCTTTGTACCATGAACTGCCCGGATAGTTATGTCCGAGAACCGCCGCAACGTGCGTAGCCTCACCCTTCAATCTCAAGATTGTGTAAATCTCGACCATGCGGTGAAGAGCTTCAGGAACGTGGGTCGTTGTCTGATAAGTTTTGATGACTTCCATGAAACGATTGAGAGCGGCGTTATACTCGCCCTTTTTCATGTAGTAACGACCGATCTCCATTTCCTTACCAGCGAGGTGATCGAGCACCAGATCTTTTTTCAGGGTCGCATCACGGGCATAGGAACTATCCGGATAACGGTTAATCACCAGATCCAGCGCATCAAGTGCGTTCTGGGTCATGCCTTGGTCGCGTGCCACATCGGTCATCTGCTCGTAATAGCACATCGCCTTAAGGTAATAGGCATAAGGAACTTTCTCATGCCCCGGGTGAAGTTCAACAAAACGATCCAGAGCAATAATAGCATCATCATACTTCAGGGCATCGTAAGCCGCCTCAGCCTGATCGAGCTGGGCCCGCATCGCGTAATCGGAATAAGGGTGCTGGCGCTCGACTTCACCATAAAGTTTCGCGGCTTTCTGGTATTCGCCATCGGCAGACGCTTTGGCGGCCTCTTTGTAAATCTGGTCAGCTGGACGATCCACAGTCAACGGATCAACCTTATCATCCTTCGACGAACAGCCCGAAAGCACACCAGCCGAGAGCAGCGACAAAACCAGAAGACTTGAAAAATATTTAGACATAAACATCCCATCCAAACGACGATAAATGATGATTATTGTCTAGCACCAAGAAGTCAAGACACCAAGGGGATAAACGCGGAAATGGGAGGATATTCCAGCCGTTTTTGGGGAATAATCTAGGGTCAAGACTCACAGCTTTTATAAAGCGACCGAAAATGGGGATTTTCGAGAACCGCAGTGCAGAATACATGGACGTATTTGAGCAGCGGAAGCGCAGAAAACCACATTTGCAGGGCTTTAGAGAAGCTGTGGGTTTTGACCCTAGAGGACAGCGACCTTTTGAGCCGACTCATGTACCAAAACCGGAGCATGCTCGGGTTCTGTATCCGGCACATGATCCATATAGAGATCAACATACGTCCAGGCCTCAGGATGAGCAAACAGCTCGCGCAGAACCAGATTGTTCATATTATGACCCGGCTTGCTGGCTTCGAAACAACCGACAATCGGTCCGCCGGCGATATAAATATCACCCACGGCATCAAGAACTTTGTGACGGGCAAATTCATTCGGCGAACGAAGCCCTTCCGGATTCATAATCGAATCCTTATCAAGGACAATCGCATTATCAAGCGAACCGCCAAGCGCAAGACCCATAGCCCGCAGCGCATTCACTTCATGAAGGAAGCCGAATGTGCGCGATTCGGAAATCTGGTCAATAAAATCACCCGAGAACATATCCACTTCAGCCGCCTGACGGCCAATTTCCGGATGAGGAAAATCAATTTCGATTTTGTAACGGGAACCAATGCCCGGCTTCAGAGTCGCGATCTTATCACCGTCACGAACCGAAACTTCTTTGAGGATCTGGATCCCGCGGCGCGGCGCGGTCTGGGTTTTTAGTCCGGTATCAAGTATAGCCTCGATAAACGGGGCCGAGCTACCATCCATAATCGGAACTTCCGGCCCATCCAGCTCGATCACGGCGTTATCAACACCGCACGCCGACAGGGCCGCCATCAAATGCTCAATCGTTCCAACCGTAACACCATCCGTATTACCGACAACGGTACACAGGCGCGTATCCACGACACAGTCCCAGCGAGCCGGAATAACATTATCTTTTCCGGTGACATCCACACGGACAAAACGAAGACCGGTCGACGCAGCCGACGGACAAATACGGAGAACGGTTTCGGCTCCGGAATGAAGACCTACGCCCGAGAGTGTAACGATATGTGAAACGGTGTGCTGCATAAACCAAAGAACTTTCAGAAGAGACTACTCAACACTCTGGAAGATAGGTGAATCGCCCCAAACCGTCCAATCACTCTATATTGCGCTGTGTTACAATGATAACCTTTTGATTAAAATTGATAAAATAGAGATTATCCGCATCAAATTACGCCCCTGTTACAAAACAATTTGACATAGACCAGTCATGAGGATTATGTAATTTTCATGCAACCATATTTTCCAGATTTCTGCTCCCTCCCCCTCTCCGAAGGTGAAATTAACCTTCTTAGCAAAGCAAACCCCGATTTTTCACAGTATCCGCGAACCATCCGCGGTACAAAAACCGCGTTGCTGCTTGCCCTCGCCATGTCCGAAGAAGATGATATTAATTATCAGGAATTCGCGACCGAAGACGAAGATGTCAAAAGCCTGCGCGCGCTTCGCCTGTCCAAAAAGGAAATTGCCGCCCTATTCGATTTGGCCGACAGCATGATCGGACAAACAATCCGCAAATCACGCCTGCTGATCGGCAATCCGCAAGAAAAACGAGCGCTGCAGAATGCAGGGCCAGCCCTCACCAAAATTCTGGCCTCCTACACCCGCATGCGCGACATCTCGAAACATGACCGCGACACCTGCGATGAAGAGATTAATGATTTGATGACCTTGTTTCATTCAGCTTGTAGACACAAGGATCTGGAAACACTTTCGTGGATTTATTTCCGCTCGCTCAAGGAATACACCGAGCAGGACCCAGAGCCCGCAGGCGAACCTGTATCAGTGACAGCCATTGCAGGAAATGTCTTTGCGCTTCAGCCGCGCAGAATAGCCGCGGCAACCAAACCGGCCGATGACGAATCGGAAGAGATTACCCAGCAAGAACGCGACAGCATGAAAAATATGCTCGATCTATCAAAGCCGCTGATTCCCAAAAACGTTCTGGACGATTTAGGCCAAATTCCGTCTTACGAAGTTCTGTCCGATGATCGCCAATCCCAGATCAACAACATGGTCAATTGCGAAGTGGTCATTGGTTTTATTCGGGAACTGCAAGACTCGATTGCGAACCACCTTGGTCGCCGCACTGCTTCTGTAAACGCGGCAGCGCCCGAACCAAAAGGATTCACGCCCCGTATCGTGCGCTAAAACCCTAGGATTTAGGGATTAGTGCCCGCGGCACACCTCGGCGAGGCCCTTCCAGTCTTCGATATCCTGATCCGGTTTTTCGGCGCGGTATTTCGCGTAGATCGCAATTCCCATTTGATCTTCGAGAATATCCACCTGAACACCTTTGGAACGGATCATCGCCTCATTGCCCGATGCCGATGTCACATCACCAACGACCACACGGTTAAACTGGCGCATATAAATCAAGGTCGCACACACATCGCACGGCGAAAGTGTTGTAAAGATAGTCGTCTTGCTGAAATCAATCCGTCCGGCATCACGAATAGCCGATGTTTCGCCATGATTGTACGGATGGTTTTCCTGAACGAGCGTGTTATGCCCTTTACCCAAAATGCGGCGCGTCGCGTTATCAACCACCACCCCGCCAATCGGGCAACCGCCCTCCTCGTACCCTTTTTTCGCAAGCAATACCGCAATGCGCATAAAATCGGCATCCGACAATTTGGCAAAAAACGCCGGATCAACGGTCCCATCAAGGCTTTTGGTCGGGAGATGGGCAATTACGTTGAGAACCGAATCGGTCACGGGCGTATCTTTGGTAATAAACGGGGTCATAACGAGTCATCTCCGGAGTTTTATTGACATATTGGCGAAAGGCATTTAGTAAATTGCCTATAAAATGGACATATATGCCATGAATGGCAATAGAAATCAGGAGGTCTGCGTAAAATGCCCCAATATCATCATAAAGCCAATACCGAAGCCCGTATGGCGCTCAAACACCTTAAAGACGGCCAGAAGGGTGACCTTTATATCGAACCGGTATTCGAATGGGGAACTTCTGATGATACATCTGAACGCGTAACCACCACTCGGAATTCGATTTCCGCTGCATTTAATGTGATCCGCGGTCAAATGACCGAACTAGGTATGACTGAAAAACCGGAACTCACAACTCAGTTTCTCCTTGCCGTAAATGGCACCAGAGATCAATTCGAGAAATTATCCGCCTGCACGTCAATCCGCGGCTTCCAGACATCGGGCCATTTGACCCGTCGCTAATGCTTGCCGATAAAACCAACTCTTTCATGGTACACCGGAACAGGATGTGCTAGCATAAATCTATGAAGTTACCTGATAAAGACTCGGTCCTTAAGCTCCTCGAACAATTCGGCGTCTCTATGACTAAACGTGATCTGGTCACGGCCTTTGACATCAAAGGCGAAGCCCAGAGAATTGCGTTTAAAAAGCTCTTGCGCGAACTCGAAGACGAAGGATTGATTATCCGCGACGCGGCCAAATCCTATAAAGTCGCGGACGCGCTCCCTTCCGTTTGTGTTGTTGAAATCTCATCGATTGATATTGATGGCGACCTGATTGCCATTCCGGCCGAATGGCAACCCGACCTTCAAGGCCCTGCCCCGCGCATCGAGATCATTCCCGACAAACGCGGTCATCCGGCCCTTGCCGTCGGTGAACGCGCCCTAGCCCGAGTGCGTAAGGCCGGCCACAATATCTACGAAGCCCAGATCCTGAAAAAAGTCGAAGCCGCCCGCGCCCGTATCGTCGGCTACGTCAAACAGATTAAAAACGGCTACCTGCTCGCCTCGATCGACCGCCGCGCCAAACATGATTTTGATCTCCCGTCGACCGAGCTTAATGGCGCCGCAGTCGGTCAGATCGTCGTTGCCGAAATCCAGCCATCTCGCTCGGTTGTCCGTAAAAAAGTCCGCGTTCTCGAAGTTGTCGGCGATGCCGATGACCCGAAAGCCATCAGCCTGATGGCCCTTTACGAAGCGGGGCTTCGCCCCTTCTTCCCCGAAGATGTGATCGGCGAAACCGAAGATATGACGGTCCCTCAGCTTGGAAACCGTACCGACCTTCGCGATATTCCGCTCGTCACCATTGACGGCTCGGACGCGCGCGACTTTGACGATGCGGTCTTTGCCGAACCCGATACCGACAGCAATAACGAAGGCGGCTACCACCTCGTCGTCGCGATTGCCGATGTGGCCCATTATGTCCGCCACGGCTCGGAACTGGATAAAGAAGCTTACCTGCGCGGAAACTCGACCTACTTCCCTGACCGCGTGTTGCCGATGCTCCCCGAGAAACTCTCGAACGACCTCTGTTCGCTGCGTCCGCACGAGCCGCGCGCAACGCTCGCCGTTCATATGTGGATCAACAGCGAAGGAAAACTTCTCCGCCACAAATTCGTCCGCGGCCTGATGATGTCCCGCGCCCGCCTCACTTACGAACAAGTCCAGACCGCTGCCAATGGTGCGCCGGACGAGACCACAACTCCGTTGATGGATGAAGTGATTAAGCCGCTTTACGCCGCTTGGAAAATTCTCGACCGCGCCCGCGAGAAACGCGGCGCCCTCGATCTCGATATCCCCGAACGTAAAATCGTCGTCAATGACAAAGGCGGGATGACCGGCGTCACCACACGCGAGCGGCTCGACAGCCATAAGGTGATTGAGGAGTTCATGATCCTCGCCAACGTTGCCGCCGCCGAAGCGTTGGAAGCCAAACAAGCCGCCTGTATGTACCGGATTCACGACCGCCCGACCGGTGAGAAACTGATGTCGGCGTCGACCTTCCTCGATGCCTTCGGCCTCAGCCTGCCGAAAAGCGGCATCGCAGGACCAGCCCAGCTCAACCACCTTCTTGAAAAAGCCAAGAAGATGCCGATGGGATTTCTAATCTCGGAAATTATTCTGCGGGCACAGGCGCAGGCCGTCTATGACCCTGAAAATATCGGCCACTTCGGTTTGGCGCTGCAGCGCTACGCCCACTTCACATCCCCGATCCGCCGCTACGCCGACTTGATCGTTCACCGCTCGCTCATCCGCGCCTATAAACTCGGCGATGATGGCCTCAGCGATCTCGAAACGGTCAAGATGACTGAAATTGCCAGCCATATCTCGGCCACCGAGCGCACCTCGGCTGAAGCCGAACGCAATTCGGTTGACCGTTTCACCGCCGCTTTCCTCCGCGATAAAATCGGCATGGAATTCGAAGGCCGCATTGGCGGCGTCACCCGCTTTGGCCTCTTCGTAAAACTCAAGGAGACCGCAGCCGATGGACTCGTTCCGATCCGTTCACTGCCAAGCGATTACTACGTCCACGACGAAGCCCACCACGCCTTGGTCGGCAGCCGCACCGGACGGATTTTCCGCCTTGGCGCTCCGGTGCTCGTAAAGATCGTCGAAGCCGACCCGATCACCGGTTCATCCGTATTCGAACTGGTTGGCGGCGAAGCCGGTGCCGACGTTGAGGGCTATAAATCCAAAGATACCGGACGCCGCCCATTCCAAGGCCAGCGTTTTGACCGCAACCGCAACGGCGGCGGCGGTGATCGTGACAAAGGTCAGGGCGAGCGCCGTAAAAACGGTAAAAGCGGCAAAGACAAAAAGCACGGAAAATTTGCCAAGAAATCGGACAAGCCCCAAGGACGCACTGAGCAAAACCCGAAAGACGGGCCGCATCCGCAAAAACCGAAATCATCCGGCAAGCATCGCAAGGGCCCGCGCCCGGGTTCCAGAGACCGCGACTAGCGCGCAAGCACCATCAACATCCATGTGCGCAAGACCGAGCTTGAGCCGAGATTGACCGCCGTCCGGTGCGGCAAAGCTCCCGTATGCAACGTAACCGTCCCTTTGGGGAACGTAGTCGGCTCATTGACCGGAAGATCACAAATCTGGTCGCGCAGCGCCTCGATCGATGACTGATCGGGGTCAAACGGAACCGGAAAAAATTCGGTCGGGAAATCGCTCGACCACATCACCAGCGTTGACCAGTAATCGGTCCGGTTACGCGGATCACCCTTTTCACGGAAAAAATCCTCTAGCAATTGATCGACATGTAGATGGCTTGAGCCGTGACGTGGACGCGAAAACTGGCCGGGAAGAATAATCTTCTGTTCGGTATAAAGTCCGCGACAATAGAGCTTTTCAGGCTCGCTGGCCATCGAGAACACATAATCAAGGCCAAGCTGCAAAACCGGTTTGAGCGGTAAAAGCGGATCATCAAAACGAAACGCCCCGTCATCAGAACGCAAAACACCGTGGGACAGCGTTCCCGATCCATCAAAGAAAACATCTTCCGGAGCCACATAACCGATCGCTTGCGGCGGCTGCGGGACTTTAAAGTCGGAAAAATCACGAGCTTTGTCAAAACAAGGCGACAAAGGCGGGGCTAAAACCAGCTTTTTCTGGGGAATCAGCTCAAACACAGACACACTCTCTTTTTAATTGATTATGTCAATATATGGATTTTCGCTTTTGGTCAAGAGAATTTGACGTTTTTCTTGACAATGCTCTGAAAATGCTTATGGTGACGCCCTGAATTCCACGTTAAAGGTTTTAAAAAAATGGCTAAAAAAGGCGCAATTGTTAAGGTTCGTTTGGTAAGCACGGGCAAAAATGTCAAAGGCAACCCGACTGGCTTCACCTATTATATTTTGAAGAATCCTAAAAACATCACCGAAAAGATGGCTTTCCGCAAATATGATCCACGCGCGATCAATCCGGAAACCGGCAAACTCGGTTGCCACGTGATGTTTGAAGAAAAGAAAATGCCTCCGCACAAGAAATAAGATCCGGAGAACGCTTCACGCTTCTTCCGAGGCGTGTTGGTTGCAAAAACTTCAAAACCCACTCGATCAATCGGGTGGGTTTTTTTACTGGGTATGTTAAGCCGAGTGCCCGAGCGCCCTATTCGGCCGCCAGTCGCCCTTTTCCTTCGAAATAGACGCAGTTCCGCCCATTATGCTTGGCTTCATAAAGCTGGGCATCGGCGCGCTGGACAATCTTGAGCACATCAACGTCTCCTAGCGCCTCACCCGCAAGGACGATTCCGCCAAAAGACGATGTAATGGAAAGATGGCCATCCGGCGCCGAACACGGAAACGGCGTATCGGCGATAACTTTGCGCAGACGTTCCCCGATCGCATAAGCAACATCTTCGGTCGTGTCCGGCAGAATGGCGACGAATTCCTCACCACCCAATCGGGCGACAAGGTCAAATGACCGGAGCGCGTCCTTGATCCGCATCGAGAATCCCTTGAGAATCTCGTCACCAACCTGGTGCCCGTAGGTATCATTGACCGATTTAAAATGGTCGATATCCATATAAAGGAACCCGAGTGATTTTTTATTCTCGCGCGCCGCCTGAAGCATTTTCTGCATATGCACTTCAAAGTAGCGGCGATTGTAAAGGCCGGTCAAAGCATCCGTAAGCGCCATCGAGAGCGACATCTCGTAATTCATACGAAGCTTGTCCTGAAAGCGCTTGCGGCGAATCTGTGTCCGGCAGCGCGCCAGCATCTCGTTGCGATCTAGCGGACGAAGAAGGTAATCATGCGCCCCGATCTCGAGGCCATGCGCGATACGCGGCAAATCATCTTCGTTACCGAGCATGATAATCGGAAGCGAGCGGCTACGATCATTCGAGCGCAAATGCGAACAGAACCGGACCCCGTCTTCATTCTTGAGATTAAGCGAAAGGAAAATAAGATCAAATTCGCCTGAAGCGATTTCCTTCATCGCCTGCATGCCGGTTTCCACCACAACCGTTTCATTGGAGTCGCGGGACATGGCCTCACGGATTTTTCCCGATTCAAACCCCATATCTTCAAGCACCAGAATACGGGCATGGTCGACAGGCTCATTCATTACAGATGAAGCTGCATCGCTGACGCCAAGCTGGGACGCTGTATTCTCACGGGCCCGCCACTCGTCCACCGTCATTTTAAGACGCACCAGCGAACGCACGCGCGCCATAAGTGCCGTATCATTTACAGGCTTTGACAGAAAATCATCGGCGCCATTTTCAAGACCACGCACGCGATCCTCGACATCGGTGAGCGCCGTCACCATCACCACCGGAATATGTGCGGTAGCCGGATTACCCTTAATCTGGCGGCACACTTCAAACCCGTCCATACCGGGCATCATCACATCAAGCAAAACGACGTCCGGACTGGTTTCCGCAACTTTTTTGAGCGCCTCGGGACCATTCAGGGCCGTTACGACCTCATAATACTCGGCCATCAATTTGGCTTCGAGCAATTTGACGTTCGGCAGAATATCATCAACAACAAGTACGCGAGCGGTCATCGAACCCCATTCACTTTTAGGTTAAACAGCTTGTGACTCAGCCGGCGTGGACGGGACGTCGCCCTCTCCCTCCGGCTTGGTCAAGAATTTCTGGACCGTTTCGATGAACTTGATCACCGAAATAGGTTTGGAGATATAATCCTCGCATCCGCCCTCGCGGATTTTCTGCTCGTCACCCTTCATCGCAAACGCAGTAACCGCAATCACCGGAATGGATTTAAGCTCGTCATCTTCTTTAAGCCAGCGCGTCACATCAAGACCGGAAACCTCCGGCAACTGGATGTCCATCAGAATAAGGTCCGGTTTGTGTTCGCGCGAGAGCGCCAGAACATTTTTTCCGTCCCGTGCCTGAACCGTCAAAACACCATGAGCCTCCAGAAGGTCATGGAACAATTTCATGTTCAGTTCATTATCTTCAACAATCAGGACTTTCTTGCCCTTCATTCCATCCGCGGTCATCTTGAGTTCCTATTCCGTACAATCATCGGTCGTGCCCTTTTCAAGAGCCACCAGCTTTTGTGATATCGAGAAATCATGATAATCAACGTTCATCTGGCGCACAATTCCATTCTCGAGAACATCCATAGTTAATTCGTAATCCGCCAGCGAATCTCTTGATTCCGCAGAGAAAACGGCAAGACGCATCGACCATGACGGCCCCGATAAAAGCGCGGTATCGATTTTATGGCCTTTGCCGCCCGGTTTGGCCGGCTCTGTCGCCGTCGAGGATTTACCGATAACCGCATTGATTTCGACCGGTCCGGTATCGTCCGTTCCGTCAAAGACGCTGGCATTGACGATTCGCTCACCCGCTTTCGCCGAGTCGATCAGCTTGAGGGCGTGGGCCATCGGAAACAATGTTGTCTTGGGGTCCAGTTGATCTTTCTGGTTGGGAGGCTCGGTATAATTGACCGCACTCAGTTGCGGATGCTCCGGATCAAGAACTGCATTCCCGCGATAGGTTTCGTATGTTTCGCCATCACGCACCCGTGCCGACGAGAACGAAAGACTTCGCCCGTCATAGCTTTCAAATCCGGTGAATTGGGTCTGCATTTGAGCCGACGCCGCATCTCCGTATTCATAAACCATATTGAACCGGTGATCGGTAATCCATCCATCGCAGCTTTTGCGGAGGGAAAAAAGCATCTTGCCCTTGATATCAAGAATTTGCGCGCCGCTTTTGGACGACGTCAGGCGCACATCATAAACCGCGCGGTGTGGAACAAACGCCGCATAGGCACTTTGGCTCGGAACATCTGCAGGAACGGCTGCTGAAGCCGCAACTGGCGCAGCAACAGCCAAACGCCCTGTCTCGCCAACGAGAAGGACACCGGAACCAGTCATAAACAGATAAGCCAGAAAGAACCTTCCGGCGCGGCGTGAAGTCATAAAATCCTCAGTTGTATAGCCTGTCCATTCTACAGAAAGAGCCCCCAGCTGCAAAGCCGACTTTGCCGCATCAAACCCCATATTGGAAAATTTTACCCCATGGTCGGAAATAAAAGCTTAACCGGAAACAAATTCACCCCTCCGATCCCGAAAGAATGGAACGTTTTTTTCGCAAAACCGTTGATTTTCATAGTGTTTAAAAATTGGCACAGCTTTCGCAATATCCTGTTCATAAGAAAATATACGAGTAAGGGCATAACTATGAATACTTATGGAACATCATCGCTCGCACAGAGAGGCAGTCTTATGGAGCAAGTTATCAGTCTCAAGGAATCAGTAGGAATGCACCTTCTGCCCGGCGAAGACGGAATTCACCGTATTCTGGGTACGGCCATGGCCCTCCTCAATCAATGCCAGAACGAACTGGATCAAAATCGCCGCCAGATTGATGCCCTGCGCAAGGAGCTGGTTCAGCTTGAAAAAACCTCGATGACCGATGCTGTCACTGGTCTCAAGAACCGCCACGGTTTTGAAACCGCCTTCCGCGCCGAACTTGACCGTGTCAAACGCAAGAAATCAAACGGCGGGGTGTTGCTCCTGATCGATATGGACAATTTCAAAGCTATTAACGACACCTACGGTCATATGGCCGGAGATGCGTGCCTCAAACTGGTCGGCGCGACATTGCAAAATGAAATCCGCCAGATGGATACCGCCGCCCGCCTTGGGGGAGACGAGTTCGTCGTCATCATGGCCGACTCGGTATCCGACAGCCACCTGAACCGTATCCAGCAGCTCATTTGGACACTTAACAACCTGACCCTCGACTGGAGCGGCGAGCCCATCCGGATCAGTGCCTCACTCGGCATGAAACCTTATGACCGCAGCCACACCGCCGAAGAAATCTATGCCAGTGCCGACAAAGATATGTACGCCGACAAACAAAGGAGACGCGCCCAGTAAATACAAGTTCCCAGCCCACCAGCATTCGTCCCCTTACCCCAACTCAACCCCGAATGCTGGCCCCCAAAACCCCCGATTGAGGCCCTCCACCCAATCGGGGGCCTTCTTTTGAAAAAAACTTTGCACGGGGTCAATTATTATGTTAATGTTCTGTTAATCAATATATAAAAATTATTAACAATTCTGGCTATTCAGGGTGTGAACATGTCGGATTCAATAAAACCGAGTTTTCAAAATACGGCTTGGGCTATCGCCTACCCGGCTGCCGCGGGATCGACTGTTGTCCCTTCGGTAAAATCGGACATTCCCCTGACCGGCGGAGCCACGATCAAGGCTCAGGATTTTTATCACACCAATCCGGAACGAACGATCCAGTACTTGCTGGAAGAAAATGCCGCCCTGCGCCGCCAGCTTCTGACCGATCCGGTCACCGGCCTATCGAGCAAAGCGGGTTTTGATAAAGTCTTCGAATCCCACGTCTCGCAAAAACTTTCGGGACGCCACCATTCCAAAGAAATCGCCGTCATCCGGATCGATCTTGATGGCTTCAAGCCGATCAACGACCTCTACGGCCATCAGGCAGGCGATGAGTATTTCAAAGTATTCGGACAACGCATCCAGCACGAATTCCGTAAGGATGATATTGTTGCGCGCGTCGGCGGTGATGAATTCTGTGTTCTGGCGCTCGATACCGATCCGAACGAGATTAAACGCAAAATCCAGCGCGTCTTTGAAGAATCCAAAAACTGGACATTCAATATCCATGGTCAAAATATTGCGTTCCGCGGTTTCAGCTACGGCGTATCCACCTCCGAAGAACTGGAAAACGGATTGACCGTTGAGGCCGCCATGAAAGCCCTGGACAAGAAAGCCGATGATCGCGCCTGCGATCATAAGCTCCGTCCGGACAAAGCCCAGTCCAGCGAACGCAGCAGCGCAGCGCCAGCGGCCATCCCGACTCCAAAACTATAATCCGGCAGGACTGCGACAACTTGCCCTAATTTGTATCCATTCTTAACCCTCCCGTAACGGTCAGGGCGATACTCTGGTTAATGGAGATTCTTGAAGAATGCAGACAGAACATCAATCACAAGAGTTGATCCGGTCCCTCAAAAACGAATTGTCAAAAGCCAAAGAAGCCGCCCAGTACTGGGAGGTCATGGCAACAACCGACGATCTGACCGGGTTGCACAACCGCCGGATGCTGGAGAGCATCCCGCTGCACATCGCCCAAGTCCGGAACGATGAATTCAGCGACGAGATCACACTTCTGTTTATCGATCTCGATGATTTCGGCAAACTGAACAAGCTCTTCGGCGACGATGTCGGAGACGATGCGCTCCGCGTAGTCGGACGAAGCATCCGCCAGAACATCCGGAAAGACGATATCGCGATCCGCAAAGGCGGCGACGAATTTGTCCTGTTCCTGATGGGCACAACACCGGAATTGGCGAGCTCCGCCGTCGTTAAGCGTTTAGAGAAAATGCTCGATGGCGACCTGAGTATCAATGCGCGCGGGATCAATATCCCGATCCGCGGCAGCGTCGGCGTATTCAGTTACGATAAGACTTTATCTCCGCTCGATAACCTCCGCAGCGCCGATACACTGATGCGTGAACAGAAACAAGCCCGCAAAAAGAAAAGGGCCGCAGATGTGGCCCTTCCCGAAAGACAACAAACTCAGATCGCCAATCAACCGGCTGCCTGAATTTTCGGCTTGCCCATGTCGATCTTGAGATGAAGATCTTTGAGCTGCTGTTCGGTGACATCGGACGGTGAACCCATCATCTGGTCTTCATAAGCGCCGTTCATCACAAACGCGTAAACTTCACGCAGGTTTGGCTCATCAGCAAGGATCATGACCAAACGGTCAATCCCGAACGCGCAGCCGCCGTGCGGTGGAGCGCCATACCGGAAGGCATTGAGCATCCCGCCGAATTTTTTCTCGAGAACATCACGCGGGTATCCGGCAATAGCAAACGCCTTTTCCATGATATCCTGACGGTGGTTCCGGATCGCACCCGAGCAAATCTCGAACCCGTTACAAACCGCGTCATACTGGTACGCCTTGATCGTCAACGGGTCTTGATTTTGGAGAGCTTCGAACCCACCCTGCGGCATCGAGAACGGGTTGTGAGCAAAATCGATCTGACCGGTTTTCTCATTCATTTCATACATCGGGAAATCAACAACCCAGCAGAACTTAAACTGGCCGAGTTGACGAGCCCCCATATCATCACAAATCTTGTCACGGGCTTTACCGGCCATCGACGCCGCTTTCGCCGGTTTATCGCAGATAAAGAACACGGCATCACCGCTTTCAAGACCCGCCACCTGATTAAGAACAGCCTGAGCTTCCGCCGGAACAAATTTGGCAATCGGCCCTTTTCCTTCGCTACCGTCCACCAGAATATAACCAAGGCCCGGGGCACCCTCACCGCGCGCCCAATCATTGAGCTTGTCAAAGAAGCTGCGCGGTTTATCGCCGACCTTCGGAGCACGGATCGCGCGTACAACGCCGCCCGCTTCGATAACGCCTTTAAACGCATTGAAGGTCACATCGGCGCGCCTGAACACCTCGGTCACATCGCAGATCACCAGCGGGTTACGCAGGTCAGGCTTATCCGATCCGTATTTCAGCATCGCTTCATCCCATGTGAGATGCGGCCACGGCGCCGGAGTCACCGAACGCTTCTCGCCCGTCCACGCGCTAAACTCCTCAAACATCCCGCCGATCACTTGTTCCATCGTCGAGAACACGTCTTCCTGTTCGACAAACGACATCTCGACATCGAGCTGATAAAATTCAGCCAAACGGTCAGCGCGTCCGTCTTCATCACGGAAACACGGGGCCACTTGGAAATAACGGTCAAATCCGGAGACCATCAGCAATTGCTTGAACTGCTGCGGCGCTTGCGGAAGTGCATAGAATTTACCGGCATGCAAACGCGATGGCACGAGATAGTCACGTGCGCCTTCCGGGCTTGAGGCGGTCAAAATCGGAGTGTTGAATTCCTGAAAGCCCTGATCCCACATCCGGCGACGAAGGGACGAAATCATATTGTTGCGAAGACGCACGCGCGAATGCATCCCCTCGCGGCGCAAATCAAGGTAACGATATTTAAGACGGATATCTTCACCGGTCTGATCCGGCTCGGCAATCTGGAACGGAATGACATCCGCCGATGATTGCAGCACGGCATCCTGAATATAAACTTCGATCTCGCCAGTCGAGAGTTTCGTGTTAGCAGTTCCATCCGCACGTTTTTTAACTTTACCGGAGAGGGTCACAACCGACTCGACGCGCCACTGCTCAACCTGCTTGAGAGCTGGAGAGTCCTGATCGACCACGCATTGGGTAACACCATAGGTATCACGAAGATCAATAAACAAAACGCCGCCATGGTCACGCATCCGGTGAATCCATCCGGACAATTTGACATTCTGGCCTTCATCCGATGCACGAAGGGCGCCGCAAGTATGGGAACGGTATTTGCTATTGATCGATTTCATCTTATTTGCACTATCTTAACGTAAAAGTGGACATCAAAGTGTTATAGCGACTGCCCCACTGTTTTCCAATGGTTTTATTGCTGTTTTTTGATGAAACACAACGTTCCGGAACAGGTCTGATTTGATCAAGGCAACAAAGAATTAAAGGGGCGTAACCCGCATAAAAGGCAAGAGCTCGAGCTCGCGATCGCAGACTCTTTGCCGAATTTCGTCAGCCAGACGATTGGTCTCTTCTCGACCAAAGACACGAAACGCCACTTGAAGCACATTCTGAACTTCCTCATCCGGTACGCGCCCGCACTCGAGAGCCGCATCAACCGAAGCATGAATAGACGTCCGCATCAGCATAAGATCGCGTTTGTTAACGGCCATAAAAGCCTTCGCTATATGGGGATCAAGAGTAATTTCTTGCGCCGTAAGACTAAAGGGGTGGGCCTTCGCCACCATGACACACCTCATGGATATTTTGTTTTTTTAATTATGACCAATACCTAGCACAGCCAAAATCATTATGTCAAAACAAATAAACACTCCGGACCGAAAAAGCGCTTATCCGTAACATTAGAAGAAGAAAGGATATTCCATTCCTCCAGATCGTAATTTAAACAAGGCCCATGACATTAATAACGACCAACTCTGAATTGAGAGCTTTCTGCGCCAAGCTGGCCTCCGTTCCGTTTATAACGGTGGATACGGAATTCCTGCGCGAGAAAACCTACTACGCCAAACTCTGCCTGATCCAGATTTCGGGGCCGGACAAACAAGCCGCCGCCATCGATGTCTTGGCCGAAGAGGAACTGGATCTTGCCCCGATCTGGGACTTGATGAATAACCCGTCCATCCTCAAGGTCTTCCACGCCGCGCGCCAAGACCTTGAAATCATCTACAACCTATCGGGTAAAATCCCGACACCGCTTTATGATACCCAGATCGCCGCCATGGTTTGCGGCTTTGGCGAACAGGTCGGCTACGAAACTCTGGTCACTGAAATTTGCAAGCTGCGCGTTGATAAATCGAGCCAGTTTACCGATTGGTCGCACCGCCCTTTGAGCAAGAAACAATTGGCTTACGCGCTTGATGACGTTCTGCATCTTGTCGACATTTATCTGGAACTCGAGCGCCGTCTCCAAAGCAAAAACCGCCACCACTGGGTTGAAGAAGAAGCCAACTTGCTCTCCGACCCCAAAATTTACGACATCGATCCGTACGAAACTTGGAAACGGCTGAAGCTCCGCTCGGCAAAACCCAAAGACCTTGCCGTCCTTAAGGAACTCGCGGCTTGGCGGGAAGAAGATGCACAGCGCCGCGATGTGCCGCGCGCCCGTATTCTCAAGGACGAAACGCTCCTTGATCTCGCCTTCCAGAAACCCTTGACCGAAACCGAACTCGCCCGAATTCGTGGTTTCTCCGCCGACATGGCGAAAGGCAAGCTCGGCAAAGTTATCCTCTCGGTCATTGAAAAAGGCCTCGCCGTACCGGAAGACCAAATGCCCAGCCTGGATAGCAAAGCCCCTTTTCCGCCCAAACTCGGACCGATGCTGGAAGTGCTCAAGATGCTCCTCCGCATACAAGCTTCCGAGAATGATGTCGCCGCCAAGCTCATTACCTCGTCCGGCGACCTCGAAGACTATGCTATCAACCCGAAAGATGAAAATCACCCGATCAACCACGGTTGGCGCTATGATGTTTTTGGTCAATACGCGCAACAATTGATTGACGGAAAACTGGCACTAACGGTAGATAGAAACAAAATCAAGATTCTGAAAATATAACTGTCAGCATAAAAGCGTAAGGAACAGCCACTATGCCTAACCCCACCACATTGACGGCTTGGAACGAGCTCGGCCACCATCTCACCAACGATATGAACGGATTTTCGCTGCGCACCGCTATGCCAAGCCTGTCCGTCCAGTTTGAAAAAGCCCTGTTCGATTTCTCGAAACATTTGGCCACCCCGCAAACGATGGCGCTTTTAATCAAGCTCGCACGCGAGTCCGGTGTTGAAGCCCAGCGCGATAAAATGTTCGCCGGAGAGAAAATCAATAACACCGAAGGCCGCGCGGTTCTTCACATTGCCTGCCGCGCCGACGAAAACGCCGATATCCGCGTCGATGGCGAGAATGTCGTTCCGTTCGTGCATGACGTTTTGGACCGCATGGGAAAATTCTCGAACGCACTCCGAAACAAATCCCATCTCGGCCACACCGGAAAACCGATTACCGATGTCGTCAATATCGGTATTGGCGGATCGGACCTCGGCCCACGCTTTGTTGTCGATGCTCTGCAAGATTATTGCGATGGCCCGACCGTCCATTTCGTCTCGAACGTCGATGGTCAGGATATCGCGCAAACACTCAAAAAGCTTAATCCCGAAACCACTCTCTTCATCGTTGCATCCAAGACGTTCACAACACAAGAAACCATGATGAACGCCGCCGTCGCTAAAGACTGGCTGCTTCAAAGTGCTCCGGAATTTGCGGTCGCGCACCACTTTGCCGCCCTGTCGACCAATCTCGAAGCGGTCAAAGCGTTTGGTATTTCCGAAGAGAATATGTTCCCGTTCCGTGAGTGGGTCGGTGGACGCTATTCGCTCTGGTCAGCAATCGGCCTTTCGATTGATATCGCTATCGGCCATAAACGCTTCACCGAACTCCTGAGCGGCGCGCGCGCGATGGATCAGCATTTCAAAACCGCCCCGCTCGAACAGAATATTCCGGTGCTGATGGGCATGCTTGGGGTTTGGTACCGCAATTTCTATGATTACGGCACCCATGCACTTCTCCCCTATGATAACCGCCTCGCCAAGCTGGCCAAATTCACCCAGCAAATGGATATGGAATCAAACGGCAAAGCCGTCGATCGTGACGGCAAGCCGGTCAATTACGCCACTGGTCCGGTTATTTTCGGAGAACCCGGAACCGACAGCCAGCATTCCTTCATGCAGCTCGTGCACCAATCCCCGAGCCCTATTCCGGCGGATTTTATTCTGTGCAAGAAACCGGCGCATAGCCTCGACCAGAACCACAAGGCCCTGTGTGCCAACTTCATGGCTCAAACCCGTGCGCTAGCTATCGGCCAGACACTGGACGAAGCCGGAGGAGATGCATCGCGCGTCTTCACAGGAAATCGTCCGACCACATCGATCATCCTACCGGAACTCACTCCGTTCTATCTCGGCCTCCTGATCGCTGCTTATGAACACAAAGTTTTCGTTCAAGGCGCCGTATGGAATCTTAATTCCTACGATCAGCCGGGCGTCGAACTGGGTAAAAAACTGGCCACCCCAATCCTCGGCTGGCTGAATGGCGGAGCAGCGCCAAGCGCAACCGACAGCTCGACCGACCGCCTCTATAAATTCCTGATGGGCTAGAAACGCCGTAAACACAACAATGAAAAACCCCCGCAACCATGCGGGGGTTTTTGTATTCAATAGATCACGAACACTTACGAAACAGCGCGCACTTTCGCAGCAGCATCACCAGCCTCGCGAAGAGCCGGACGACCAATCGACGTATAACGGAATCCGTTCTCCTTCATTTCATTGACCTTGTAGATGTTACGAAGATCAATAATGTTTTTCGATTTGAGCAAGCTTGCCACACGGTCAAGCTGGAGACTGCGGAACTCGTTCCATTCGGTAATGATAACGAGAGCATCAGCATCCTTCATGGTCGCATAGGCATCATCCGCCCATTCGACATCCGGAAGAACTTTCTTGGCATGTTCCATAGCCGCCGGATCGTGCGCCGAAACTTTGGCACCTGCTTTTTGAAGCGCCGGAATAATCACAAGCGATGGAGCCTCGCGGATATCATCGGTATTCGGTTTGAACGCGATCCCGAGAACGGCAATCTTCTTGCCCTTTACCGAGCCATCGCACGCCGCGATAATCCGCTCGGCCATCTCGGCCTGACGATTGGTGTTGATCTCGACCACTTTGTCGACCAAGGTTTGCGGAGCGCCAAAGTTATTACCGATCTGAACAAGCGCCAGAGTATCTTTCGGGAAGCACGACCCGCCATAACCCGGACCAGCGTGCAAAAACTTCTTACCGATACGCCCGTCAAGGCCCATACCTTTGGCGACGTCCTGAACATTCGCACCAGCCGCTTCACACAAGTTCGCAATCTCGTTGATGAACGTGATTTTAGCCGCCAGAAACGCGTTGCTCGCGTATTTTGTAATCTCGGCACTTTCCGGAGTGGTCATGACCATCGGGGTTTCGTTGATATAGAGCGGACGATAGAGCTGCTTCATCACTTCGAACGCGCGTTCGGTATCGGCACCGACCACAACGCGGTCAGGGTGGAGGAAGTCATCAATCGCGGCCCCCTCACGAAGGAATTCAGGGTTCGACACCACATCGAAATCGGCATTCGGATTGGCCTTGCGAATAACCTCGGCAACTTTCCGTGCCGTCCCGACCGGGACCGTCGATTTATCAACGATAATAGTGTAACCTTGAAGGTGCCGGGCAATTTCTTCAGCCGCTTGGAAAACGTAGGTCAAATCCGCCTGACCGTCTTCAACACGCGGCGGCGTACCCACAGCGATAAACACCGCATCCGCATCGCGCACAGCTTCGGCAAGGTTGGTCGTAAAGGATAGACGTCCGGCTTTAACCTGTTTGGCGACCAGATCATCAAGACCGGGTTCGTAAATCGGGATTCCGCCGCTTTTCAGCATATTGATTTTGCGCTCGTCTTTATCGACGCAGATCACCTCGACACCAAACTCGGCAAAACAGGTTCCCGACACCAAACCGACATACCCTGTCCCGACAACACCAATGCGCATAACAAATCCTTTCGTACTAAGAAAATCCTTATAAAATCAGGGCGAACCCTATACCCATCAGCAAAAGAAGAAAAGAAATTTTTGCCCTTTTCCTAAGTCCATAACCCCGTTAGAATGGCTCAAATTCTAGATAAGGACTGACATTTTATGACCGAAAAAACCCAGTTTCCCCTGTTTTACAAAAAACCGGAACCACTCGACGCCAATAAGCACAAGGAATTGGCCTTGAAAAAAGGATTCGGGCTGGGATTCACATCAAAAGTAAACGCTGTTCCGGTTACAATGATCGAAATGCCGCAGATTTGCCATACCTACCCGATTGCTTTCAGCCCGGATGCCAACGCAACTCCGGTTGCGATTCTCGGCCTTCGCGATAACGAAAACCTCTTTCTGGATGCCAGCAACAACTGGGAAGCCGGATGCTACATCCCGTCCTATATCCGCCGTTATCCGTTTATTTTCTCCGAACATCCGGAAAGTGATCAACTGACTTTGTGCGTGGACACTGATTCATCCGTCACCGAAAAGGGCGGCGAACAGCGCTTTTTCAGCGATACCGGCGAGGCAACCGCGCTATCCAAGAACGCGCTGGAGTTCTGCAAATCCTACCACGCCGCCGCCCACCAGACGGCCCTCTTCGGTAAAGATCTGGCTGACGCCGGTCTTTTGGTCGAACGCGCGGCTGAAATCATGCTGCCGAACGGCAAAAAAATCAATTTCTCCGGTTTCCGCATCATTGATGAGGCCAAACTGGCCGAAATGAGCGAAAAAGATTTTCTGGAGTTCCGTAAAAAAGGCTGGTTGCCGTTCATTTACGCCCACCTGTTCTCCGGAGCCCAATGGCAACGCCTGACCGCCATACTGTCAAAACGTATGGAGAAATCAGCAGCTTAGCCTGAATTCCTGAAGAACTATTCACAGCTTTTACCCCCTTCGATACGGGAAAACTTGAAATGGAACTTTGGAATGTGCTAACTCAAGTTCATTCCAAAATAACATTTTATGTCGCCGGACCGTACCAAGGGGGTAATTCATGGCCAAAGTGAGTGTTGCTCAGGCAGCAGAGCTGACTGGAAAATCGAAATCAACCATTCAGCGTGCATTGAAATCAGGCCGCCTGTCCTACAGCATCGCCGAAAACGATGAGAAAGAAATCGACACCTCGGAACTCGAGCGTGTGTACGGCTCGTTCCCTCCGAAAGTCGACCATGAAGCCGCCGTCCGCGCTGAACTGCAACGCGCTCAGGATATGCTTGAAATGGAACGTGTTAAAATGCGTTGCCGTTCTCTCGAAGATCAACTGCACACCACCGAAGCTCAACTGACCGATATGCGCGATCAACGCGACCAATGGCAGAAGCAAGCCCAGCAACTGATGATTACCCATCAGACCGCCCAGAAACAAGCCGAAGACCTGAAACAGGAAATCCGCGATCGCGAAGCCCGCGAGCGTGAAGCCCGCCAGCGCCGCATGGAAGAGCGTATGAAATCGCAAGCCCATAACGAAAATCGCGTATCGAACGGCGATGGCAACCAGATCTGGAACAAGATCGTCGACAAAATCAATAAAATCCGCGCCGCATAATCTGTGGATAGCGCCAGCAGGTTTTGAGCAGCCCCTTACGGGGCTGTTTCGCATTTCATCCCTTTCTGTCATACTGGAACTATGGCTGACGACGAAAAACCAGATGACGCCTCGAAAACAGAAGACCCCACTCCCAAGAAACTGGAAGAGGGCCGAAAGCGTGGACAGGTCGCCCAGTCCCGCGACCTCAACACATGGATCATGCTTTTAGCCGCCACAATTCTGATCGGTACGGCCACCCCCCATATGTTCGAGCAAATGACTAGCTTCTTGCGCGCCTTTTTGGCCGAAGCCCACACCATGCCCGGTACGCCGGGGGGCATCGGCGCCCTCCTGACCGAAACCGCCGAGAAAAGCATTCATGCGAGCCTCGCCTTTTTTATCGCGCTCATCGTGGCCGCCATCATCGGCCCGTTCATGCAAGTCGGCCCCCTTCTCGCTCCGGAAATTCTCAAGCCCGACTGGTCTAAGGTTTCTATTTTCAAAGGAGTTGAACGTCTCTTTTCCATCAAGTCGATTATGGAGTTTATCAAAGGCTTACTTAAAATTGCGACCATTGCGATTGTTGGATTTGTCATGGTCTACCCCTATTTCGCCTCGATCGACCACACGATTGACCTGACCCCGATGCAACTTCTTGAAGAAAGTGAGTCTCTCGCAATCCGCATGATGATTGGTATTCTGGTAGCTCTCCTGGCCATCGCCCTAGCCGACCTGCTCTTCCAGAAATGGGAGTTCAACAAGCAAATGCGCATGACCAAACAAGAGATCAAGGACGAATACAAACAAACCGAAGGCGATCCGTTTATCAAAGGCAAACTCAAACAAATGCGGATGGAGCGCGCACGCCAGCGTATGATGCAAAACGTCCCCAAAGCCGACGTGGTCATCACCAACCCGACCCACTATTCCGTTGCCCTGAAATACGACAAAGAGGAATCCGAAGCCCCTATTGTTCTGGCCAAAGGTGTCAACGAAGTGGCCCTGCGCATCCGCGAATTGGCTAAAGATAACGATATTATCCTCTTTGAAAACCCGCCTCTGGCCCGCTCTCTCTATGACACGGTCGAGATCGAAGAGGAAATCCCCGAAGAACTCTACAAAGCCGTCGCCGAGGTCATTTCTTACGTCTATAAAAAGAAGGGCAAAATAAAATAAACGCGCGCGCAGCTTTATTTTTCGCCGTTTTTCTGCCATAGTGCTCCCAAGCAGCCAGCCCCTGCCACGACAGATAACGACATGACCCATCCGTCCAAGACCTTCTCATCGATCTTTAAACGATTGCCTTTCGTAAGAACCAAAGAGCACAAGCTCTTGCTCAAGGTCCTCGAAATCTCGAAATCAGCCCGCATGGTCTCGGATGCAAATGGTACGCCGATCATCAACAACCCGAAATTCGATGCCTTATGCCAACCCTATGGCAAAACCGGAATCGATTCCCTGATCAAATATTTTGGCGATAGTGCCGACACGCGCACCAAGATTTCAGCGATGCTGGAGAATGCGCAGCAAGGCAAAGAAACCAAAATCGAGATGTTTCACACCCATCTCGATGGCCTCAAATGCTACACAATTCAGGCGCAGCCTATTACCGGATGGAACGGATATATTCACTGGCGCGTCGACGATGTCACGACTGAATTCGAGCTGCGCCAACAGCAAATGATCGAACATGAAAAGCTGATCGATTATACCGACAATGCTCCGGTCGGATTTTTCTCCGTCAATGAAAACGGGCGATTTGAATTTATCAACGCAACCCTCGCCCGCTGGTTCGGTAAAGACAGCAGCGAGATCGTGCAGTTTTATCACCTGCATGATTTTTTGGTGAAACCTCCGGAAAACTCGGCGCCTTACGACATCAAGGATGGCGGCGGCGTACGGCAAATTGTTGAAACCAAGATGAAAACCGTTGCAGGTCGCGAGTTTATGGCCTCGGTTACGCAAACAGTTGTTCACGAAGGAAACGGCACCGTTCGTACGCGCGCTGTCGTCAATGACCTCAGCGCCCAGCAAGCCATTCGCCAAGCCTTGCACGATTCCGAAGACCGCTTCCGCCAGTTCTTCGAAGAAGCTCCTGTTGGAATCGCCATCATCGACAAACAGGAGATGGTGCAAGACTGTAATATGCTGCTCTCGCGCATGGCTGGAAAAGACCTTGCCAACATCGAACAACGTTTGTTCAATGAGATTATCGACTGCAACGATTGGCCGATTGTCCGGACATTGCTCGACCGTATCCGCAACGGCGAAATTGTATCGGAACCAACCGAAATCCGCCTATGGGATGATCGCGGACAACGTCCTCTGCCCTGTCATATGTACGCCCGCTTTTTCTCGGATAAACGCAATATCTCGATCCACTTCCTTGACCTCAGCCAACAAAAAAATCTCGAAAACCAATTCATCCAATCGCAAAAAATGCAGGCGGTCGGACAACTGGCGGGCGGCATTGCCCACGATTTCAACAATTTGCTGACCGCGATTATCGGTTTCTGCGACCTCTTGCTGCTTCGTCATAAACCGGGAGACCCCTCGTTCGGCGACATCCAGCAAATCAAGCAGAATTCGAACCGTGCCGCCAACCTCGTGCGTCAGCTTCTGGCCTTCTCGCGTCAGCAAACGCTGCGCCCGCAAGTGCAAGATGTTACCGATATTCTGACCGAAGTGGCCCACCTGCTCCGCCGCCTGATTGGTGTCAATATCGAACTCAATCTGGTACACGGTCAACACCTCGACATGGTCAAAGTCGATAGCGGCCAGATGGAGCAAGTACTCGTCAATATGGCGGTTAACGCCCGCGACGCCATGCCCGACGGCGGCTCGCTGACGATTACAACCTCGTCGTTCCACAACAGTGAAGCCCAGACTTTTGGTCAGGACATCATGCCGGTTGGACATTGGACCCGCATTGATGTCACCGACACAGGAACCGGTATTCCGCCGGATATTCTCAACCGGATTTTCGAACCGTTCTTCACCACCAAGGATGTCGGCAAAGGCACAGGCCTCGGGCTTGCCACTGTGTACGGGATCATTCGCCAGACCGGCGGCTATCTTGGCGTCAGCAGCACCATTGGCACAGGAACCACTTTCTCGATCTTCCTTCCGAAAGCGGCGGAAGAGCAAAAACCGGCCGAACCCCGCCAAAGCGTTACCGAAGAACAGCCAACCGACCTCACCGGAACCGCGCGTATCCTCTTGGTTGAGGACGAGGATGCCGTTCGCGCTTTCTCGACACGCGCTCTCAAAAACAAAGGCTACGAAGTCATCACTGCCGAAAACGGCGAAGCCGGATGGACAACCTTTAATGAGCTCGATCAGCCGATTGACCTGCTCATCACCGATGTGATGATGCCCGGAATGGACGGCCCAACCCTCGCCAAACAAATCCGCGAAACAAAGCCCGACCTCAAAATCATCTTCATCTCGGGTTACACGGAAGAAAAGCTCAAGGATACGATGGGCGATAACATCTATTTCCTTCCAAAGCCTTTCACCCTCAAAGATCTGGCCGCCAAGGTCAAAGACGTTCTCCAGAATTAAAAAAGAGTTAAACAAAACAAGGTAAACTATAATCGGGGCCGTCTTTTCGGACTGGCCAAAACCAAGGAAGGTTAGTGTGGCGGTAGGCTCGTCAATCGGATCGGTAAATGCTGTGGCTCAGTCCTCGGCCCGCAACGATTCCGCCAGCTTTGGCCTCAAGAACCAGAACAGTTCGAGTGAACGGATCAGCGCGCAGCGTAGCGCCTCAAGCCGCACATCTTCGAATACCAGTAGCGTTCAAGAGACAAAACAACGGCTCGACCAAAGCTCCTCCGCCCAGTTTGGTCTCGCCAACCAGAACAGTTCATCCGAACGGATCAGCGCCCTCCGTAGCAGCGGCATCGAATTCAGCAACGTCTACAGCACGCTCAACCAGATCGACTCGCTCGACGCAAAAGCCGATCATGGCCTTAATGACCGCAACACGACCAGCGAACGCGCCGGAATCGTTGGAAGCCTTCAGCAGCGCGTCGTCGAAAATCACGGCTTCGAGGCCAAACGAAGCATCCAGAACAAACTCGCCCGCAACACCAAAATCGTGAACATCCCGCCCGATCAGCGCGGAACAATTGCCGATATGTCGGCATAATCAAATAAAATCAATAAGATAGAATGTATTAAAAACAAAATAAGAACATTTGTTCTCATTTGTTCTCATTTCCGCTTTACAAAAAGAACAAATATGGTACAAAATTTCTATATGGGCAGCTCGCTACGAATCATGCTCAAACTAGAAAGGGAAAATCACTATGTCAGTCACACCGTTTAAAGGATCCGAATCCATGGACAAATCATCAGCCGAAAAGAACAAAGCTCTCGAAGCCGCTCTGGCACAAATCGAGCGCGCCTTTGGTAAAGGCTCGATCATGAAACTGGCTGGCGAAGACCATAAAATGGATGTCGAAGCCATCCCGACCGGATCGCTGGGCCTTGATATTGCCCTCGGAATTGGTGGTCTGCCGCGCGGACGCATTGTTGAAATCTTTGGCCCGGAATCTTCGGGTAAAACCACTCTCGCCCTTCAGGTTATTGCCGAAGCCCAAAAAATGGGCGGAACCTGCGCGATTGTCGACGCCGAACACGCTCTGGACCCGGGCTACGCCAAGAAACTCGGCTGCGATGTTGAAAACCTTCTGATCTCCCAGCCGGACACCGGTGAACAGGCGCTCGAAATTGCCGATACGCTCGTCCGCTCCGGCGCCCTAGATGTCCTCGTCATTGACTCAGTTGCAGCCCTCGTACCACGCGCCGAACTCGAAGGTGAAATGGGCGACAGCCACGTTGGCCTTCAGGCCCGCCTGATGTCTCAAGCCCTGCGTAAGCTCACTGGTTCAATCTCCCGCTCACGCACCGTTGTTATTTTCATCAACCAGATCCGTATGAAGATCGGCGTGATGTTTGGCTCACCTGAAACCACCACCGGCGGTAACGCCCTGAAATTCTACGCTTCGGTCCGCCTTGATATCCGCCGCATCGGATCGATCAAGGACCGCGAAATTGTCACCGGAAACCAGACCCGCGTGAAAGTGGTTAAAAACAAAATGGCGCCACCGTTCCGCGAAGTTCAGTTCGACATCATGTACGGCGAAGGCATCTCCAAAACCGGCGAACTGGTCGATATCGGCGTTCAAAGCAACATGGTCGAAAAATCGGGTGCTTGGTTCTCCTATGACGGTCAGCGCATCGGTCAAGGACGTGAAAACGCCAAGCAATTCATGAAGGACAATCCGGAAGTTGCGAAGAAACTCGAGAATGCCATTCTGCAGCAATCCGGTATCGTTGCCGATGCCATGTTGACCGGCCCTGAAAGCGATGAAGAGCGTACCGAAGCCGAATTCACACCCGATGACGATGCACCGGCAGCACCGACCGCGTCCAAATCCAAAAAATCGGCATAAATTCTAAGGTTTTTCCCTTGGAAAAAGGGGGCTCTGCCCCCTTTTTCTTGACCGAATTCCTGTATTTTCATAGGATCAGCCCTATTGAAAAATGACTGAACAGGTTTAGGTATGACAAAAAAGACTCACGCATTAGACTTTACAACACTCTTTTCCCTCGCCGTCATAGCGACAGGAGGACGGGCAGAATTTATTCCATTGGCTCTTGCCTCATTTATAAAAGCATCGGAAGCACCAAGCCACGGCCCAAGCCGTCGTCAGAATTTTGAATATAGACCTAAACTAAGCGGAAGATCGCCAAACCGTTAAACCCATTCTGTGATGTTGGACTGGGAAATATTGGCAGAAAAAGAAACGTCACAGGATAACGATGGCACTCACAACAATTTCGGTACGCGGCGCACGCGAACATAACCTCAAAAACGTCAATGTCGACATCCCGCGCGACCAGCTCGTTGTCGTCACCGGTCTTTCAGGATCAGGAAAATCGTCACTCGCCTTTGATACGATCTACGCCGAAGGCCAGCGCCGCTATGTTGAAAGCCTCTCGGCATATGCCCGCCAATTCCTCGAGATGATGCAAAAGCCGGATGTGGACTCGATCGAAGGCCTCTCCCCCGCTATCTCGATCGAACAGAAAACCACGAGCCGTAACCCGCGCTCGACCGTCGGGACTGTAACCGAGATTTACGATTATATGCGTCTTCTCTGGGCCCGTGTTGGCATCCCGTACTCCCCCGCTACCGGTAAACCGATTGAAAGCCAGACCGTCAGCCAAATGGTTGACCGTATCATGGCGATGGGTGATGGCACCAAGCTCTACATCATGGCCCCGATCGCGCGAGGCCGTAAAGGCGAATACAAAAAAGAACTCAAAGAACTTCAAGCCAAAGGGTTCCAGCGCGTCAAGATTGACGGCACGCTCTACGAAATCGCCGAAGCTCCAGCCCTTGATAAGAAATTCAAACATGATCTTTATGTTGTCGTTGACCGCTTGGTCATACGGGACGATTTAGGCAACCGTTTGGCCGACTCGGTTGAAACTGCTCTCAAGCTGGCCGATGGGCTTTTGATCGTCGAAAACGCAGCTAACGGCGAAGAAACGATCTATTCCGAAAAATTCGCCTGCCCTGTCTCGGGCTTCACCATTCCCGAAATCGAACCGCGCCTGTTTTCGTTCAACTCACCGCACGGGGCTTGTCCTGATTGCGACGGGCTTGGCGTCACCCTTTATATGGACCCCGCCCTCATTGTTCCGGACGAGAGCAAAACTATTGCCGATGGTGCGGTCGAACCGTGGTCGAAAAGTTTTGCCAAATATTACATCGGCGCGATGGAAGATGTGTGCCGCACCTATAAGGCCGATATTTTTACCCCGTGGAACAAACTTCCCGATAAAGTCCGCGATGTCCTGCTCTACGGCAGCGGCGATAAAGAAATCACCTTCAATTACGGGGAAGGCAAAAAAGCCTACGAACAAAAACGCGTCTTTGAAGGCGTTATCCCGAACCTCGAACGCCGCTTCAAAGAGACCGAAAGCCAGATGATGGTCGAGGAGTTCTCGAAATACCAGAGCAGCTCCCCTTGCACGTCCTGCCACGGGGCCCGCCTCAAGCCCGAAGCCTTGGCCGTTAAGATCAACAAGACCGACATTTCAAGCGCCACTCATTTCTCTATTTCCGAAGCGCATGACTGGTTTCATAAGTTGCCGGACAAACTGACCCGCCAGCAAAACGATATCGCCGTTCGTATCCTCAAAGAAATCAACGAACGCCTGAAATTCCTGAAAAATGTCGGCCTCGATTACCTCTCGCTCGATCGGGCCTCCGGAACCCTCTCAGGCGGCGAAAGCCAGCGCATTCGTCTTGCTTCGCAAATCGGTTCGGGCCTCACCGGTGTTCTCTACGTTCTTGATGAACCCTCGATTGGCCTCCACCAACGCGACAACCACCGCCTGCTTGAAACGCTGACGCACCTCCGCGATATCGGAAACACCGTTCTGGTCGTCGAACATGACGAAGACGCAATTCGCGCAGCCGATTACCTGATTGATATGGGCCCGGGCGCTGGTATCCACGGCGGCGCTATCGTCGCCCACGGCACGCCCGATGATGTGTTTGCGTCCAAAGACAGTATCACCGCCGATTATATGGCCGGACGCCGCAAGATCGAGATTCCAGATAAACGCCGCAGCGCCAAAATGCGCGGTAAAAAACCGGAACTGCTACGCCTCGTTGGAGCCACCGGCAATAACCTTAAAAATGTCACGGCCGAATTCCCGCTTGGAACCTTTACCTGCGTAACCGGTGTATCGGGAAGCGGGAAATCAACACTCACACTCGACACACTCTTTAAAGCCGTCAGTAAAAAGCTGATGAAAACGGTCGATATCCCATCCCCGTATAAAGCCCTTGAAGGCCTCGAATATCTCGACAAAGTCATCGATATCGACCAATCCCCGATTGGCCGTACGCCGCGTTCGAACCCCGCCACCTATACCGGATGCTTCACCCCCATCCGTGAATGGTTTGCAGGGCTTCCGGAGGCCAAAACACGGGGTTACAACCCGGGCCGCTTCTCGTTCAACGTCAAGGGCGGACGCTGCGAGGCCTGCCAAGGCGATGGCGTTATCAAAATCGAGATGCACTTTCTGCCCGATGTCTACGTCATGTGCGAAGAGTGCAAAGGCAAACGCTATAACCGTGAAACGCTCGATGTAAAATTCAAAGGCAAATCCATCAGCGATGTCCTCGATATGTCGATTGAAGAAGCCTGCGAGTTCTTTAAAGCCATCCCGTCTATCAGCAACAAACTCGAAACCCTGCGCGAAGTCGGCCTCGATTACATTAAGGTCGGCCAACCCGCCACAACCCTTTCGGGCGGCGAGGCGCAGCGTGTCAAGCTCGCCAAGGAACTGGCCAAGCGCGCCACAGGGCAAACTCTCTATATTCTTGATGAACCAACCACCGGATTGCATTTTGAAGACGTCCGCAAACTTCTCGAAGTGCTGCACCGCTTGGTCGATACCGGCAACACCGTCCTCGTGATCGAGCACAATCTTGATGTGATTAAAACCGCCGACTGGATCATTGATATCGGCCCTGAAGGCGGATCGGGCGGCGGCGAGATTATCGCGACCGGAACCCCCGAAGATGTGGCCAAAGTCAAAGGAAGCTATACCGGACAATTCCTCGCCCCGATGCTAAAACCCAAAGCCGGAGCGCGGAAAAGCGCCTAACCTGTCTTAGGACTACGGCGTGCTCTTTTTCGGCGCAGGAATAAGGCCAAAGAATTTGGCCATGACCTCGGACAAATCGGCTTTCTGGGACGACTTCAAAGCATCACGGATATTATCCATCTTGTGATCGGCACTGCTGAGCGTCAAAAGAGTAAACTGGGCTCCGGATTTCTTGTAGATCGCTTCAGTCGATGCCTCCGATGTAAAGGTCACACCGCTTACACCCTTGGTACCTTTGCCGCCAGCAATCGGAACATTTTCGTCTTTTGCGCCGTGGATATCGAGAATCCGTTTCTGTTTGGCCGCCGGGCACGACGCCACATCAAGCATCAAAGGGCCGGCGACTGAAATCGACGCGGCATAAAGACCAGCTTCGCACATCAACCTCTGGGTCATAATCCCGCCATTCGAATGGCCAATCCCGTAGACACGATCCGGTGAAATTCCGTATATATCCGATAGCCGCTTGATCGCACCGGTAATATAGGACACATCATCAACTTTATTCGCAGCAGGAAGTCCGCAGCACCCGCCGCCGCCATTCCAGGCCAGCAATTTTGATCCGCCAAAATGCCCCGCCGCCGTACCGCTCATATAGACCACAATAAAGCCGTACTTACGCGCAGCCTCATCCAGACCGAAACTGCGGTAAGCCTGATACGCATTCCCAAGCCCGCCATGAAGCGCAACCACCATCGCCCGTTCCCCTTTGGCCGGAAGCTTGGCGGGAACAACCGTGATGGCCTGACGCTCGTTAAGCATGATTGCCGTATCACGGCCAAGCCCCTCTTCCGAACTACGTGAATCGCTATCGCGCGACACACGAAGGACACGGAGAACACGCGGGGCCGATTGATTGGACGATGTAGAGGATGTTACGCCCGAAGACTCGGCGCTTGTTTTATCCGCTGCCGAGGCGTTTGACGCGGAAACGGTAACCAAAGACGAAAACGATAAAAGACCGAGGGATAAAGCCGTAACGATACGCATAACAAAACCTCCTGCGACCGAATATGGGTCAGCGGAGAATACTATAAACGAGAGAGGAAAATTTGGGAAGGGATGGTGCGGGTGGTCGGACTCGAACCGACACATCTTGCGATACCAGATTTTGAGTCTGGCGCAAATGAGTAACGCATTGATTTTATTAAATATTTTTTAGAAAAAGTTAAAATGTGTAAGGTTTTGTGTAAGTGTGTAAGAGATGTGTAAGCCAAAATCTGGCGCAACTATTTCACACTTATCCACAACGATTTCAAAAAATGGGAAGCAACGGAAAGAATAATCAGACAAAGAATTGTCTCATGCTCTCACCACATGGACAAGAACTATTCATCTTCCGAAACAGCATTCAATAAGCGCTTATGATTCAAGACAATGACCGCCATAATTTTTTCATACGCTGAGTTAGACAACTTAGTATCTGCTATCAAATTGCTAAATAATTGGGTTGAAGCTTTTGCAACATCATTTGCTAAAATATGCATCTGCCGCCTCATAAAATCGGGGCGCACACCGATTACCTCGGCAAGTTCAATCCAATGGCGGACATAGACATCTGAAAATTTATATTTTCTGCCAATCTTCATGGCCATTTTAGCTTTATGAAGATCACTATAAATGACCGTACTTAAAAGATCATAAAACGGCGCGAGGCTCTCCGCTTCCCCATCATAAAGCAGAGAAAAATTCTTGCCATGAGCATCCCCGTTCCCGATCAGGTAATTAAAGATCACACCTTGCAATAAGGTAATTTTATTTTTCCCTGCCATGGCCCCCGATTTGATCCGCGCATCAAGAAGACCAAAACACTGCTCTAAACTCGGGCCGCCTTCATTCTCGTATTTCAATTCCGGCGGAACATGAAGCGCTTGGCAAAAATCCTCTTGATGAAGCCGCGTATAAATCCCGTCAGCGCCTTTACGGCGATCATACCTCTCAACCAAATAATAAGGCTTGTTCTTAAGCCAATAAATATCGGCCTTTGGAACGGGAAGCCCAACCACCGCAGCCAAACGCATACAGAAAAATTCATTATAAACCGAGTCAGGATAATTCTTGATCGGCGGTTTAATGATATGCGTTGACGGTGTTTGTCCCGTAGGAATAGCAATTTGACCGTTAACAAAGGCAATCATCAGTTTGTCTTGTGCCCCTGCTCCTGAAATACGGACATCATCCTCACCAACAAACAAGGGCCGCTTATCAAGAGAAGAGAGAATTTCATCAGCTTCATCATCACCCAGAACCTTATAGGTTGGAGAAACATGACTCGCGATTTTTATCCCTTCCGGATAAACCGAAATCGCTCCGGCGCAATCCCCTCCAATAGCATCCAAAAGTCCGAAAATATTTTTATCCGACAAACCAAGGCACTTAGCCAAACGAACCCGCACCGCTTCGTCAGGAAGCAATCCTGAAAAAAACGCCGCTACATTAGAATGCGAGAATTCTTCCATCCCCAAAGGTAAGGACGCCGATATTTTAACGGCATTAGAACTTTGCAAATAAGCTGCGTCATAAACAAACGAGAGTGTCCCCTGCTCGGAAAATAATTTCCCGACCAGCCTGTCCCTTAAATAAACGTCCAGCGTTTTTTTCATCTCGAATTACTTACTCCACTTGCTTAGGGCATATAGCGCCAAGCCTAGGGCCGCCAGAACCAGCAAAACCTTTCCAAGCTCTGCTGTTTCTTTACCCTGCTCAAGGTCGCTGATAAAACGCCGCCCCGTACCCGTTAGACCTGCCAAGTCCTCTTGAGTAAGGCTTTGCTGCTTACGGGCCTCCCGAACAACCATACCTAATTCTTTTGCATTGGGTATTTGATGATCCATAATCGCACCTACAATTTGTTACCGTACGGGATCAATATAGCACATTCACCATCAAATGCCAAGCTTTGATACCGAACGGTAACAAAATTAAATATTTAAGGCCAAATCTTCAAAAATATTCCCGAACGGTAACAATACGAGGTCTAAAGTAAATACGCACTATCACGCGCATCTGAAGATGTAGTTTTCACCTGCAATGGTGGTTTCAGAATAATCTATGGCGAGATCGAGGGCCTTGCCCCAAACAACAACAGGAAAAATCAGAAAATATCCGCATAGGCTTTTTCTAGCTTCTCCACTTCCTCTGCCGAGAGAACTGAAAACTCTTTTGCCAAAGCCCGATTAGAAAGTGTTCCCTCTCCTTGGCGCAAGAATCTAATCAACAATTCCGCCTGACGATCAGGCATATCAAAATTCTGGTCAATCCATTGCCGCATTTTGTCATGTGCCGCAAGATACGCAACCTCTTCCGGCAAGCTTTCTTCTATTGTCTGCCGGACACAATCATATAAAAACTCCGCTTGGCGCGTCGCATCAAAATAACGATAGAGGTCTATTGTTTCATTTAGAACGTCAACATTTCCGCGCGGTGTTGGCTTCCACTCGATAAGCGGCAATCTTGGCTTTGAATAGCTTTCAAGAATTTTTCTGTATTCGTCAATTCGTTCAAGAATAACAGCAGACACCGGAAAAACGATCCCTTTCGGAGAAAATCCCATTTCAGAAAGAACATGATGAATAAGAAACCTGTGTATCCGGCCATTCCCGTCTTCAAACGGGTGAATAAATACAAAGCCAAAAGCAATCATACTGGCGGCTAGAACCGGATCAAAATCACTCTCTCTTAAAAGGTTATCCGTCTCAATCAAACCATTCATAAGAGATAAAATATCTTCATGCCGCGCCGAGATATGATCGGGAATCGGTATTGTGTTTGACCGGTCATGTACTCCGATAAATCCGCCCTCGGTACGCCACCCCATATGAACAAAACGCTGGTCTTCAATCACGATAGCCTGAAGACGCAAGAACTCATCAAGGGTAAGCTGGGATTGTCCCGCCTGCCCCAAGGCCCTCCCCCAACGCTCCGCGCGGTTATGGGGCGGACTCTCTCCTTCTATCGCATAAGAGGCTTTGGAATCTTTGAGGAGCAAGAAAGCTGCTGCACGCGTGAGAATATCGGGATGAACAACCCCCAGAGCAGTCTTCGCCTCTGTCGATAAATTCATCGCCATAAAAGACGCTAACTTTTCAGTCCGTCTAATCAAAGGGCAAAAATTCTGCGTCCCGAGAAGATTGTTTCTGACACGGTGGCGTTTAGAAGATCGCGGCATCCCACCAAATTGCTGTGACGTATCCAGAGCATCAACATAATCGCCAGAACGACTATCCGGCAGATCGATTTTCTTGCCTGACAACCACTCATAAAAAAACCATATCCGGCGACTATATTGCCCTGTCGGTTCATTCTTTACGATCAGGGCAATTTCGGCCTCATCAATTTTGGCAAACAAAACGCTCATCACTGCCAAATCAACACCCTCATATTTCAGGGCAAAGGTGAGATGCCCTGCTAGGGTAGCTGGCGGCATATGTTTGGGCGTAAAAACCCGCCACTCATCGGTTTCATATTTTTTGTGCTTGGAGCTAATAGCAGAAAGGATTGCGGGTAATGGAACATGAAGATCATACGCATAAATAAGCGCGGCATATCCCGCCAGAAGCATACCCTCCTCGGGCAACGCCATTTCATGAAAAATACTGACAGTTTGTGAAAAACGATGATTATTCATACAATTTCAAGAAATATAATGATTAAAACTAAAAAGCCAAACTGACAGCACCATATCATGAAAAATACTGACAAACCATGAAAAATGATGATTTTGTTATATTTTCGTGAAAAATAATGACAATATGCAACCACTGCTAGTTTATTATGCTGTACCAAAACTAGTTTATTGTGCAAACATGAACCAATCAATGTTCTATGACAAAAAAGATGCGCGTTTTCACGCGCATCTGAAAATGTAGTTTTTTCCTGCAATGGTGCTTTCGGAATAATCCATGCTGAGATCACGTGCGATGGCATCAAGGTCAAGGTAATAACGAATGTTTTTAGGGATAGTGCCAAACAGACCATCTTCGATAAATTGCTCTGCCAACTCACGAAGGCTATCAAGCTCATAGATGTCGATGTCATATCCATCGGGATCATCCGAGCTATAATCGAAGCCGTAGCCGCATTCACGGGTGGCGAGAATAACCCTGATTTTCTGGTCATCGGAGAAGTATTCAGAGGCGTTAAAATAATCACTTATCGTACCTTGGTGAATAGAAAGAGCTTTGAATAATTCACAGTCAAGATCATCACCGTCAATAAACTGGATTTCAAACTCTTCAACCAGATCGCCATAGTGGTTTAGAAGATTAGCTGATTTGTCGGTAAATTCCTCAAGGCTGCGGAAATAAAAGCCATGGGCAGAGATGTCATAGGGCTGGGCATAGAGCAAAGGTTCAATGGTTTGGATTTGAAGTTGGAATTCCGGAGATAAACAAGTTTCTTTTTGCATGATGTTCTTCCTTTCTCGTGTCTGTTTCGAACGCCGAAAAAGTCAGGCAGGGGAATACGCCGCGTATGCATGGTCAACACGGAAAGCCTTCAGGCTGAGTGGCGCGGGCCGCACCATTGCAGAAACGGCGCACCTGCCCATAAAGGCGGTTCATAACGGTAACAAGACGAGAGAAAGGGAGATTTAAGTGTATTAGTTGAGACTTAATCTGACATTTCCTATAAACTGATGAGAAAGAAGAAAGGAATGTCATCATGAGTAGCTATCAAGAAAAGATCATCAAACCGAAGCTGGGTGTCTTGGAACTGGCCAAGCAACTGGGGAATGTA
>JBPXJO010000035.1:0-63733 GCA_051715325.1 Alphaproteobacteria bacterium
AGCATCAATGATACGCGGCGATAGAAGCATCAACCGCATCATGCGCTGAAGATAGGATTTATTGATGTTTTCTGCTTCCGCCAAATCGGAGACAGACTGATATTGTCCTATCGCAATCATTTTGTGCCAGCGATATGCACGACCAAGCGCCTTGAGCAGCTTTTCATCTTTGCGCACTTCTAAATCAAGCCTTCTCAAATCTTGACCTTGCGGGCCGACCAATACTTTTTTACCGCCCCAGCGCCGCAGATTGATTGGGATGCGAACGATGATTTTTTGATCTTCTGCGTGGTATTGTAGATTCATGCTTCAGCCCCATGTTTAATTTTGTGTTCTATTTCCTGCTGTAATTGAGAGAGAATGTCTTCGATACCATTGGCGCGGTATTCAATATCAATGCAATTGCCATGCACCGCGACACGGTCGATCAATAGATGCGTGATGCGTTTCTGCTCAGCAGGGACAAGAATGTCCCACAAAGACCCCATACGCTGCATGGTGCTGTGCAAATCTATTTCATTATAATTGGGAATATCGGTTTTGACCTTCTTCCAGACATCGACGATGACTTGAGGCCTCACAAAGATGCTCTGTAGCTGGCCTTTGACGACTTCTTCGATTTCACCAGCGGGGATACGATTGGCAGGGCAAAGCTCGCAAGATTGACGGCGATAGGAATTCGCCGAATAATAATGGTAATTCTTCTTGCCCTTGTTTGTATGGGTGGGGGACATCGCACCGCCACAACCACCGCAAACCAAAATACCTTTCAGAAGAGCTTTTGACTTGGCCTGAAAAGTCCGTTTGCGCTTTCCTTTACTATTTTCTGCAAAGACGGCTTGGGCGGCATCAAACTGCGCCTGTGTGATAATCGGCTGATGCTGTCCTGGATAGTATTTGCCTTTATGATGAACTTCACCGAGGAAGAGACGGTTCTGCAAAAATGTACGTAGAGGGTTTTCAGTGAAGGGTTTCCCGCCCACCGGTTTTCCTGTGCGGCTGATATAATGCTTGGTGCGATGACCTGCTTTATTCAATTCCTGCGCCAATAAGGCGATAGACCCCAGCGCGGCAAAACGGTCAAAAATAATATTGACCAGCTCGACTTCCTTTGGATTGGTGACGAGCTTGCGGTCTACGACATCATAACCCAGTGGTGGTGGTCCACCCATCCACATGCCCTTCATTTTGGATGAGGCGAATTTATCGCGGATGCGCTCACCAGTCACCTCTCGCTCAAACTGCGCAAAACTCAGTAGAATATTGAGCGTCAGACGCCCCATCGAATCCTTGGTATTAAAATGCTGGGTCACGGACACAAAGCTCACGCCGTGTTTGTCCAGAATTTCCACCAGCTTGGCAAAATCCATCAAGGAGCGTGAGAGACGGTCGACCTTGTACACAACCACAATATCTATGCGGCCAGCTTTGATATCCTCAATCAAACGCTTGAGCGCGGGGCGTTCCATGTTCCCACCAGAAAACCCACCGTCATCATACAGGTCGGGAATGATACGCCAGCCTTCATGCTTCATTGCCTCGACATATTTTTCACCTGCCTCGCGCTGGGCATCCAGCGTGTTGTAATCCATATCGAGGCCTTCCTCGGTGGATTTGCGGGTGTAGATCGCACAGCGCAGGATTTTCTTTTCCTCCATCATGCCTGTGCCTTTCTGGCGCGATGGTAGGTGCGTTTTTCGCTGTCCTCTTTCTTGCCCAAGCCAAAGAATGCATTGCCGTTCCAGCGCGTGCCTGTAATCGCAAATGCAACACCAGACAGGCTTTTATATTTTAGCCCCTGATATTCATAGCCGTCAGCCAGCACATACACATGATGTTCAACGCCTTTGACCTCCCGCACCAACCGTGTTCCCACCGCGAGGCGACCAACATCACTACGACGCTGCTGGACTGTTTTGCCTTCGGCTAGCGCTTCCAGACGATCAATCGTTGATTTGGTCAATCCGCCATAAGTCAGCTCCTGCATCCGATAGATGATCTGATTGATCAGGTAGGTGCGATTGTTGCGCGACTGGGGAGGCACATCAAAATGCCGGTTCCAGACCTGGAGCAGCTCTTTGGTCTCCATCGCTTCCAGCGATGCATACTCTTTTAATATGTCTATTTCCATTATTTTGCCCCTTTCTCCGCTCTCACTTGCGTGGGTTTGCGGCTGGGACATGAATGCTTCGAAGCCGAGGGAAGTCCAGTCAAACTTCTCTCATTTTCCGAGCTATTTAATTGATTATGCTGGTAAATCTGATGGCGGACAATTGCGCCCGCCAGGATCGTGATGATCTCGGCATAACGCTCTGCACCCGTCATGTCATCTGGATTGCGTACCCTGTAATCCATAGAGAAGAACCTCCTTCAAATTTGTTCTTCTCCTCTGGTTTGCCGTCGACATTCAAAACGACGACGACGAAATAAAAAAAGTTTGAAACATTGTTCGAGTGCATCATTTTATCTTTGCAAACCGTGTTTTTAGGAAGCCCTGCTAAATCAATGGTTTGCCATGACCACTAAATACGCATTTAGTAGCCAGAGGCCGTGAGAGAATGTGAGATTTGAGAGAGAATTTCGGCTGAATTTGTGTTCTAAAGGTACGCAGGCGAAAGGCAAAACCGCGCGAACATTGGGCTTTTGCGCAAAGAAAAACCCGTCACGCTGGACGGGTTGTAGAATAAATGGTGGAAGGGACAGGATTCGAACCTGTGTACGCTCGCGCGGGCAGATTTACAGTCTGCTGCCATTAACCACTCGGCCACCCTTCCACAACAAATATATTCTGGAATTCAGGCTGGCCTCGTCTATCAAGTTTGTTTGCTTTGCAAACGGGGCGGCCACCCTTCCAGATTATTAACGGGTGTATTTTTCGCTTCTATCTCATTCTTTTTTAAAAAGAACTGGACAGAATTGCGAGAACAGAAGAAAAGAGAATTCGCACATAAAGTCAAGAGCAAAGACCATGAAATCGAAAAATTCTTTTGGACGAAGCGGAAAGTCCCAACATAACGGCGGTCGCCGTGATGAAAATTCCCGCGATGAACGTAAAGGCGAACGCGGCGATCGTAGCGGCAGCGGTAAGTCTTCGCGTCGCCCTCCCACCCGTCAGGGTGCCGGAAATGGCCCTAAACCGGATGCTTTCCGCAAAAAAGGTGGTGATCACGGGCCAAGAGCACCGCGAATCCGAATCGGTCTTTACGGTTCCCATGCGGTTCAGGCGGCGCTTTTGAACCCTGAACGCACGATTCACCATATTTATGCGACCGATCAGACCGAGGATGAAGTGATCTCCTATGTTGAGGCAGGTCTTAAAGAAGGATTCGACCTTCCGGCGATTACGCTGCTGGAGAAGGAGACTTTTGACCGCGCCCTTCCCAAAGGAACCGTCCATCAGGGCATCGGCCTTGATTGTGACCCCTTGGCGGAAGAATTTCTGACCGATGTCATTAACCGTGCGGCCACCAAGAGCAAATCGGTGGTGGTACTCCTCGATCAGGTGACCGATCCCCACAATCTCGGGGCGGTGATCCGTTCGGCTTGTGCGTTCGGTGCCGATGCGATTATCGTTCAAAGTCGTCATGCGCCCGAGATTAACGGCCTTGTGGCCAAGATTGCCTGCGGCGCTGCCGAGCATTTGCCGGTTATTTATGAAACCAATCTGGCCCGCGCGATCGAGGCCATGCAGGAAAACGGCTATTTCGCCCTTGCCCTAGATGAACGCGGGGAAATCACAATCGGTGAAGCCAAAACGTACGACCGTACGCTTCTGGTTCTCGGGGCTGAGGGGCCTGGCCTTCGTCCTTTGGTGCGGGATAAATGCGATGTTTTGGTCAAACTTCCGACCTATGGCGCTTTGTCCAGTCTCAACGTGTCGAATGCGGCTGCCGTTGCTCTTTACGCCATTACCAAATAAAGCTTGCTTGTTGTCATAATTTTATATACATAACACCCCAAAAGGAATGATGTTATATGACGACGCTGCTTGTAGGTGATTTTGGCGGAACCAATGCCCGTTTGGCTATTACCGGCCTTGACGGGGCCCTGACCCAGAAAAAGGAATATCGCTGCCGCGAATTCGCGAGCGTTGCCGATGTCGTCAGCACCTATTTATCCGAAGTGCGCGCCAAGCCTGAACTGGCTGTGTTCGGCGTTGCCTGTCCTGTGGAGAGTGCCGAGAACGTAACCTTCACCAATGGGCGCTGGAAAGGGGTTCCCCAGAACCTCACCGAGCTTCCGTTTGATGAAGTTCATGCCATCAATGATTTTGAAGCCATCTGTTATTCCGTCGCCTCGCTTCGCCCACGTGATTGCAAAACCCTTGTTGAAGGGCAAAGCCCGTTTTTCCCGTCATCCGTTCTTAATGAGGTGACTAAAAACGCTAAATCAACGTCGCGTATTCTGGTTTCCAAGCCAGCGCATCGCTATCTGGCTATTGGCCCGGGGACAGGCCTTGGTGTCGGTAGCGGTTTTGTGACGACCAAGGGTCAATTGATTGTGATTGGTGGTGAAGGCGGGCATACGGCTTTTGCCCCGTCGACCGAAGAAGAGCTTCGCTTTAAAAAATATCTCGAGGAAGAAAAAGACCTCCTTGTCACCAACGAGACCATCGCCTCTGGTACCGGCCTTCGTATTACGTTTAACGCTTGCGCTGCTGTGAGCGGATTGAGCCTCCAGATTGAGGATGCATCGCAGTTGACCAAGCTGACCCATGCCTCCGATCGTAAGACACGCGACGCGGCGTGGAGCGCGCTTAATCTCTTTGCGAAAGCTTTGGGGAATAGTGCCTCGGCAGCGGCTCTTACGAACCATGCCCAGACTGTCTTTATGGGCGGCGGAGTGATTTCCAAGCTCGGCAGCTATTTCAACCAAAGTGAATTTACCCGTGCGTTTCGCTCGAATGATCTTCACTCCAATAATATTTTGCTGAATACGCCGGTTTTGCAGTTGATGCACCCGTTTCCGGGTCTGTTGGGCGCGCAAACCTATGCGCGCCTCACACGTTAGCCGGAATTAGAGGGTTTAGGCGGCGTTATAGCCGTTAAAGTGCCAAGACGGATTGCCGTTCGGAGTGCCTTTCATCATGAAATAGACTGTAGAGACGGTTTTTTTGCCCGAATCATCGACCGCTGAATTGAATTTGATCGTTGGGGTAACGTTTTCTGGGTTTTTAAAGAAGGCTTCGGCAATTTTATTGGCCATATCCGAATAAGCCCCAATAGTGGCGATATTGCGTGCTCCGGCTTCTTTAATACCGTGCCCGATCAGGGTTTGAATATCCTCTTCATTGACTGGAAGATCAGGACTTTCGATGGCAATTGCCAGTCCGCCTGTTTTATTGCACAGGGCAAAGCCCATATCTTCGAATTCAGGGGCAATAGCCACTCCGGGGATCGGGCAAAGTGTCTTGTCCGGAATATCCGAGGCGAGGACGAACACTAGGCTCAAATCCTGTCCCCACATCGATCTATCATAGTTTTGCTTACGAATTTCGACGATTCCGTCCATTTGCACACCTTTGTCTCTATGTTTAATTTTCTATATTATTATGTAAATATAGGGCAGGTTATCACACCGGCCCTATAAATACAAATTTTTATATATTTCGCTCTAGTTGTCGCGGGCGACACGCATTTCCCGCGCACGGATCAGAATGGCGTCCTCCAGTTTGCGGCCCGTATCGGCAGCTACCGAAGCATCTTTCCATCCTCCGCCGGATTTGACCTGACGGAAGACTTTTACAGAAATAGCATCCGCTTTCAGTTGGCGATCGAGGATAAACACATTGAGCTTGGTGCGTTCGCTCGGGTTGGCCGGATCGGTGTACCAGTCCGTCAGGATGGTGCCGCCAAACGGGTCAGCCGAAGCCAGCGGCATAAACGATACGGTGTCAAGGGCAGCGCGCCAGAGATAGCTGTTCACTTTAATGCCGTTTACGTTGTCGTCCTCTTTTTTCTTGTTGCCGAACAGGTCCAATCCGCCTTGTCCGAAGATACTCGGCGCTTCGTCGTAAATGCTGTTGGCGCCGGTTGCCGTGCGGTCTGCACCCGTCGGGTATTTCGCCTCTCCTCCGCTACAGGCTCCAAGAGCCAAAATCAAAGGAACTAACATAAAAAGAGCAGCATTACGGAACATAGGAACTCCTGCTTCGTCACTGAAAAGGTTGATAGGCCAACAGAGTTAGCACGATGCGGTTCCATTCTCAAGGTTGCAGCAGATTTTTGGAACCAAATCCCCAGAAATAGCTTGATCGCCCGACATTAAATAGTTTACATATAAATAATGTCATTCAACAAAGCCGAGCAGATAAAACAAACTCTTCGTGATGCGGCCTATCACGCGATGCGCGATGCCATTCTTGAGGGGCTTCCGCCGGTCGGCATCGCCGTTTTAACCAAAGATGGCCGCATGGCTGTCGGCGGGCCTATTTGCCATGACGGCGCAAATGGTCAGGGCTCCAGTTTTGAAACCGCCGAGCAGGTTCTTGATACCGCCTTGCGTGCGATGTTTGCACGAAAATCCCATATGCCAAGCCTTGATGAGGTTCTGGTGGCCAGTTTTCGCGTCGAAGCCGATCTTCAAGATCCGTATGACCTTGATAAGCGAACCGAAAGGTTCTTTTTTGCCCCATCTTAATAGCTAACCCCCTGTAATTAGAGACTTATCCCCTTGGTAACACCAGAGGCTGTCGGCTGAGACTTGAGTTTTTACCCGCTTTTCCGCTATAGTCCCCGCTTGTTCTCATAACTTTTGGAAAGTCGAGACTTTTTATGAACTGGTTGACTAACTTTATCCGTCCCAAAATTCGTTCGATCGTCGGGCAAAAAGATGTGCCTGAAAATCTCTGGCAAAAATGCGGCTCGTGCGGAGCTATGCTGTTTCACCGTGACCTCGCTGAAAATCATAATGTTTGTACCGCTTGCGGTTATCACATGAAAATTTCGGTGGCCGAGCGTTTGGCACTGATGTTTGATGAAGGCGCTTACGAACGTATCGAGGTTCCTCCTGTTCCGCAGGACCCGCTCAAGTTCAAAGACAAAAAGAAATATACCGATCGTCTTAAGGACGCCCAGTCCAAGACCGGCGAGAAAGATGCCATCATTGTTGCTCTTGGTAAGATCGGCGGCAACCCGACCGTTGTAGCGGCCTTCAATTTTGAATTTATGGGCGGCTCGATGGGGGCTGCGGTTGGTGAAGGTCTTGTCCGCGCTGCGGAAACCGCTGTGCATCACAATGCGGCTCTTATCGCTGTTCCGGCTTCGGGCGGTGCGCGGATGCAAGAAGGGATGATTTCCCTGATCCAGTTGCCGCGTACGGTGATTGCTGTTCAGATGGTCAAAGATGCCGGTCTTCCATATATCGTTCTATTGACCGATCCGACCACGGGCGGCGTCAGTGCGTCCTTTGCGATGCTTGGTGATCTCCATTTGGCCGAGCCGGGCTGTATGATCGGTTTCGCCGGTAAACGTGTGATCGAAGAAACGATCCGTGAGCAACTCCCATCCGGATTCCAGACTGCCGAGTATTGCCGTGACCATGGCGTGGTGGATCTGGTTGTCAAACGTTCCGAGCTTCACGCGACCCTTGCCCGTTTGCTCGGTCTATTGATGCACCGGATGGAAGGGCCACAAGATCGCGGCGGTAAAAAAGGCAAAAGCGGCTCAGCATCGGCAGCGATTTCGTCTAAAGTTCTGTCGGGTAACGGGTCATATTCCAATGCGACCCTCAATAGCCTGACCGCAGCGAATGAGGATGGCCAGACGTCATCGAGCATCGAGGCCGCGCCGCGCGCCAAATCCAAACGTGCCACCCGCCGCTAACTCTCCGCAGGCTGGACGTGTTGCTCCGGATCAATTTGATCCGGATCCCCGTCTGCAAGCCCTTCTCGATCGTCTTACCAGTTACTATCCGCGTGCGGTTGATCCGGGACTGGAGCGGACGCTTCGCCTTCTGGATGATCTCGGGAATCCGCATCTTAAAATGCCGCCGGTTTTCCATGTCGGCGGAACGAATGGTAAAGGATCAACCCTTGCTTATATTCGAGCCATGCTTGAAGCGGGCGGGTATCGCTGTCATGTGATGACCTCGCCGCATCTGGTGCGATTTAACGAACGCCTTGTGGTGTCGGGCACCGAGATGACAACACCTGATATTCTCGCTCTTTTTGACGAAGTCGAAGAGATTAATCGCGGGAAGGCGACCACATCTTTTGAACTGATTACAGCGGCCGGATTTCTCGAGTTCGCTCGCCGTCCTGCCGATTTCACGCTGGTGGAAGTTGGAATGGGTGGACGCTTTGATGCGACCAATGTCATTCCCGACCCTTTGGTCAGTGTGATTACATCGATTGCCCGCGATCATATGGCTTTTCTTGGTACACGCTATGATCAGATTGCGTTCGAAAAAGCAGGTATCATTAAAACTGGTGTTCCTTGTGTCGTGGCCCCCCAGTCGCGGGAAGCACAAGCGGGCGGGGTAATGGATGTCTTCGGGCAGGTTTCTGAAGAGCGAGATGCCCCGCTTTACCGCGCCGGATTCGAGTGGTCATTCGATCATCTTCAGGGCGGTTTTATGCTTCATGACGGGGCCTCCGTTGCTGATTTTCCTGCCCCCAATCTGGTCGGGCCGCACCAATTCGGGAATGCGGCGACAGCCGTTATGGCGCTGACCGTTGCCCAATCCCGCTTCCTTAAGCCTTTGACATCGAGCCAAATGGCGTATGGGCTTACCCATGCGCGTTGGCCCGCACGACTTCAACGGATTGTTTCAGGGCCTTTCGTCGAGCTTTTGCCTAACGGATGGGAGCTTTGGATTGACGGGGGGCATAATGACGGCGGGGGAATGGCACTTGCCGAGCAATCTGCGCTTTGGAAGGAACAGGATCATAAGCCACTTCATGTGATTATGGGGATGATTACCACCAAAGACCCGCGTGATTTTGTGTGCTATCTTGCACCCTATATGGCCAGTTGTGCGACTATTCCAATTCCCGATCAACCTCTGACCTTTTCGGCTGATGGCTTGGGTACCGCGATTTCCGATACAGTTTCGTGTCCACTCTCTTCGGCGACTTCGCTTGGCGAGGCGGTTCGTCACGCTGTTGCTGCGGGGTGCGCATATTCTTCGGGACGCATTCTGATTACGGGTTCTTTGTATCTGATGGGAGCCATTCTGAAAGACCATTCCTGATCCGGCTTTCCAGACTTGGCAATTGTTCCCTTTTTTTCCCGATGCGGAAAACGTAAAAGTGCGCAAGCAGATGCAGCGTCAAAGATGATGCCATGATCGCTAAAAGAATAATTACGACATTGGGAAGCGCTGTAAGCCATCCAAGGAGAGATAGGGCAATGCTGCGTACTGCAAACGCTGCCGCGCAGGATTTGGTGTAGCGATAAAGGTCGATAAAACTAAACCCGATTTTGTGTTCGCTAAAGGTGTGGAAGAGGTCGACAAAGTAGCGAACCGCTGCGCTCACTGCAAAGCCTGTCAAACCCGCGATAAGTGCCGAAGTGTTGAAGATGAACAGGGTCAGGCTCGAAACAATAACATCGGTCACGAATCCGGCGCTTCCCAACCCCAGCCAGATGGCGGCCTGTCGTCTCCAGATTGTGAACTTTTCCCGAAATTCCATGGTTACATTGTCGCCAGTTTCAAAATGGTCTCAGCTAGAAGTGTTTCCGCCGGTGTTCCTGATTTTTTGGTATCGGCTTCAATGTCATTGAGACGCGCCAGAACTTTGCGAAGGACGGCGGACGGGAATCTTTGAACTTGCGCCTTAAACGCATCTTCAACTTTGAAGAAGATCGGCGGTTGAAGTTCTTTCATCGCGATCTCGATCGGGGTTCCTTTTTCGGTGGCGCATTTGATCTGATGAAGGCGGCGGATATGGTTTTGAAGTGAACGCAAAACCACAATCATCTCGGTATCTTCATCGAGGAGGCGGCGGTAGGTGTTGACGGCCTTCAAGGGGTCGCGTCCGGTCGCGGCGTAAATCAGATCATCAAGATTTTGTGCGCCGTTATCACCGCAGGCATCCATGGCTTCGCTCAAGGTGATGGGCGATGTGTCGTTGCCTTTGTAAAGGTCAAGTTTTTCCATCTCCATACGGGCGCGCCCACGATCACCTTTGAGGGCGGCCGAGAGCCATGAAACGGCGTCATTTGCGGCGGTGCGGTTCATTTCCTTGAATCCGTCACGAAGGAACGAGGCCATATTGCGTTCATCCTGTATATAGCACGGGATTGCAGCCGCGTTTTTGGCTTCCTCGCAGAGTTTGCGGATTGCGTCTTTCGGGCGGTAATCACCACCTTCGATGACCACGAGGGTTCCGTCACCGGGATTTGATTTCAGCCAGTCCTTGAGGGCTACGACTGTTTTGGCTCCGGGGTCGGTAATGCGCACGAGACGTGTTCCGCCCATAAGCGATTGCGCGTTAACCTCATCAAAGAAACGGGCGGGATCATCTTCGATCAGACTTCCAGTCAAGTGCGCTGCGTTAAACGGATCATTCAGGTCGGCGACAACTTTGAGGCCAAGAGCTTTGGCTCGTTCTTTGACCATGCCCTGATCGGGGCCATAGACCAGAATAGCCCGCGCGGCCGGATCCGGATTTTTAAGAAACGGCTCGATCTCGCGGAAGCTAAGTTTCATAAGGGGTATCCTTACTCGCGGTTAAAATAAAGGGCGAGATTACGCTCAACCTGACGGGCAATGTCATTGATTGCGTTCTCGCGCGCGGCGTTTTCGGTGATGCGGGTCGCAAACTCACTCTCCAGAACGTTGTAGCTCGACATGCTGGATAGGTCGCGGCTTACAAAATGATTACCATTCTTGTCAACCAGAACCATATGGGTTTTGATGCGCAGCTGAGCGCGGGTTGCTTCGGACGATTTGGTGATATCGAGTTCTTTGTTCGTCTCGACCAATGGTTCGATTTTAAGCGTATAGAGGGCGCTGTCCGGTTCACCGTTTGCATGGAGGCGATCAATCAAAGCATTACGAAGAAACTGGCCACTGCGGTCCGGAATGTTGGCAATGGTAATTTGCCCCATCATCGTGTTGGCCGAGTTACCTTCAGCGGCCTTACCGCCGGAATAGTTCCCGTAAACGGGACGGAAGCCACATGCGGAAAGGGCAAATATAGTGATAATCGCCATTCCGACCAGAAGTAGAGGCGCAAATCTGAACATGGGTTTCCTTCTTTCTGTGTTTATCCAGCGACGACATTCACGATACGGTTTGGCACAACCACTACTTTGCGTACGGTTTTTCCGTCCAAGGCGCGTGCGACTGATTCTTCTCCCAAGGCTGCCTTTTCGGCCTCTTCCTTCGGAAGGTCGACCGGAAGCTGGATTGTGGCTTTGAGTTTGCCGTTGATCTGGATCGCGATGGTAACACTATCTTCAATCAAAAAGTCCGGATTGACGGTCGGCCATGGCGAGCTGACGAGAGGCTCTTTATGGCCCAGCTCGCTCCAGAGTTCTTCGGTGATGTGCGGGATAACCGGATTGAAACCGCGAATCAGATATTCGGTCGCTTCACGGTAGAGATCAAGATCACCACTTTCCGGTTTGAACTCTTCGATCATGTTTGAAAGCTCGCGCAATTTGGCAACCGCTTTGTTCATGTGGAAGGCTTCAAGAGCTTTGGCGACGGCATCAATGGTTTGGTGCGCACGCTGCTGCAATTTCTTGGCGGCATCGGATGGTGTTCCGCTGGCTTTGGCTTGCAGCATCGGTTTGCTGTCCATGATGAAGCTGTACAAGCGATTGATGTAGCGCCACGATCCGCCAAGGCCGCTTTCCGTCCATTCGAGATCACGATCCGGAGGGGAGTCCGAGAGGATAAAGAGGCGTGCGGCGTCGGCGCCGTAGCTATCGAGAATATCCTGCGGGTCAATCGTATTGCGTTTGGATTTCGACATTTTCTCGACACGTCCGGCCACGACCGGTTCGTGGTTGCCGCTTGTCATCACCCAATTGCCGTTCTCGTCCTTCATGACATCTTTCGGGAAAACCCATTTGCCGTCTTTGTCCTTGAAGGTCATGTGATTGATCATGCCTTGGGTGTAAAGACCGGCGAATGGTTCCGGCGTGTCCATGTAACCGCACTCCGAAAGGGCGCGGGTAAAGAAACGGGAATAGAGCAGGTGCAGTACGGCGTGTTCGACACCGCCGATATATTGATCGACCGGAAGCCAGTAGGCGGCTTTGTCTTTGGCAAAACCGGTCTCACTGTTTTTCGGATCGGTGTAGCGGGCAAAGTACCAGCTCGATTCAAAGAACGTATCAAACGTATCGGTTTCGCGCCGGGCGTCTTTACCGCAGCTCGGGCATTTAACGTTTTTCCAAGTAAGGTGGTTGGCGAGCGGGTTCCCCGGTTTGTCAAAGGTGACATCGTAGGGAAGCTCGACCGGCAATTGGTTTTCAGGAACCGGAACCGTTCCGCAATCATCGCAGTAGATGATCGGGATCGGGCAGCCCCAGTAACGTTGACGCGAGATGCCCCAATCGCGCAGGCGATACTGGGTTACACCTTCACCGCGTTTCATCGATTCCATTCTGGTAATTGCCGCTGCTTTGGCTGACGCAATATCCATGCCGTCCATGAAGTCCGAGTTGATCATTACGCCGTCATCGGTATAAGGAAGCTCGACGTTTGCGCCATCTTTGGGTGCCACAACCTGTGTGATCGAAAGGCCGTATTTGGTGGCAAACTCGAAGTCGCGTTGATCGTGGGCCGGACAGCCGAAGATCGCTCCGGTGCCGTAATCCATCAGGATAAAGTTGGCGAGGAAGAGCGGGAGTTTCTGCCCTTCGATAAACGGATGGTCGACAAAGTGACCGGTGTTAAAGCCGATTTTCTCGGCTTGCTCGATGGCGGCTTCGGAGGTTCCGGTGGCTTGGCATTTTTTGACGAAGTCATCAAAGCCCGTTTTACCCGCGCAGAGTTTTTGTGCGAGCGGATGATCGACCGCCATCGCCGCGAAGGATGCTCCATAGAGCGTATCGGGACGTGTAGTAAACACATCAAGCGTATCGCCGTTATCGACGTTGAAGGTAAAGCGCAGACCTTGGGATTTGCCAATCCAGTTTTCCTGCATCAGGCGGACGCGGTCCGGCCAGCGTTCCAGAGTTTTGATCGCTTCCAAAAGTTCATCGGCGTAGGCGGTAATCTTAAGCGACCATTGGTTGAGTTTTTTGCGCTCGACCGGTGCGCCCGTGCGCCAACCTTTTCCGTCGATCACCTGCTCGTTCGCAAGCACTGTGTTATCAACAGGGTCCCAGTTGACCATCATCTCTCTACGATATGCCAATCCCTTTTTGTAGAAATCGAGGAACATTTTCTGTTCGTGTTTGTAGTAGCCCGGAGCGCAGGTCGCGACCTCGCGGTTCCAGTCGAGCGAAAGGCCCATTTGTTTGAGCTGGACTTTCATCGCTGCGATGTTTTCATACGTCCAGTCTTTCGGGTGCGCGCCGCGCTCGATCGCCGCGTTTTCAGCCGGAAGGCCGAAGGCATCCCATCCCATAGGATGGAGAACGTTAAATCCCTGTGCGGTACGGTAACGGGCGATCACGTCGCCAAGTGAATAGTTGCGAACGTGGCCCATGTGAATACGGCCCGACGGGTAAGGAAACATCTCGAGGACGTAGTATTTCTTTTTGGAGGGGTCTTCTTTGACCTCAAAGGCACCTTTTTCGTCCCAGTATTTGCGCCATTTTTCTTCGGTTTCACGAATGTTGTAACGTTCGGCCATTTCTTATTTCCTACTTACATCTTGCCTATCGGGGGTCGGAGAGTAGACCTAGCACGGAAAAGGCCGTTCTTTCAATGGGTTTGACCGGAATTTGTCTGGTCGGCGTAATAAAGTTTCACGTTTTAACTCTATTTTCATAAAATAACTATAGGATTTGTGTAAGGTTATGGGGGAACAACAAAATGCCAGATGCACCAGCAGACGTCACAGCTAATCCGATTAAGCCCGAATGCGGTTCAATTACATGCAAGTTTAGAGAAGCTGTGGTCGGATTGTTTTCAGGAACCGGGGCTCCGAGCATGGCGACGGCCCAGCCGAATATCAATCCGGAGGCTGCTGAAAAATTCCGCCAGCAAACGGCGGAAGGAAAAGGCGTTGGTGCCGAAGTTCCAGGGATGCAAAAAGCGGCCAATGCCGTTCAACAACGGCAACAGATGCTCAAAAGCATCTAATTCCTGAATTATTTCAGGTCAAGTCCGCGATCCTTGAGTTCATCAAGGATCGTGTAATTTGTGCGGACAAAGAATTCGTTATAGGTTGATCCGATCAACCCCTGAACGTGGGACGGATAGAGGCATCTTGCCTCTTCGGATCTGGACGGTTTTTGCAGTTTGTAGGTAAAGCGCAGCAAGACCGAGTTCATTTCAAGATTGGCGGGATTGCTGATGCTGGGGCCGTCGACACTCATATGAAGGGACAGGCGGGATTGGCGATCGTCAAAATTATAGGCCAAAGCCGCGCTGTTATCAAAACGATCCCCCATGCCGCAGCCTAGCGCCAGAGCTTCATCGCGGCCCATGCCCAGACGGATCATTTTGCTTGCTTTCTTACGCTCGCTGATGGTCTCGGGGTAAAATTCCTCAATGGGTCGACCTTGCTGCACTTCATCGCTGCCTGTTGTGTCCATGTTCCGTAGTGCCAACGAGTTTTGATGTCCGGAAATCCAGTATGGGCTACTTGTGTTGCCGCCGATGGTGCAACCGCTTAGCCCTGCACAACCGGTAAGCAGGAGCAGCGTAACAACTGTTGTCTGCGACATATTGACCATAATTCCATTATAACAGCGCTCCCCTCCAAAACGTACAAATTCCGCGACTTTCAGAGATATTTCTGTGCTGCTTCGCACGCGAAATTTGTGCAAAATTTCGCACAAATTCGAAGAGTCGGTTTCTATGAGAAAACCATATTTATGTATAATTAATTCTTGCTCGCTACACTTTTAAAAAAAACTCATTCGTGCGCGGTAAAAGCTATGACACCTGATCGTTTAAAAGAGAGAAAATCGGAACAAGACAAGGCGAACTTGTCGATTGCCAAATGGGAACTCAATCCCGACCTGAAAGACGAGTTCCCATCGCGCCAACCAAAGCGGCAGCCGCGTGAAACGGAAAAAGACAAGGCCGATTTTTTTAAAGAGGCGGGCCCAAGCGGCACACTCAGCGCAGATTGGCGCGCAACCACCGAAAATGTATCGCCTATGGTCAAAAAAGGCGGCGTTGTGGTGGATTGCGGCGGATCGTCCGGCCGGTATGCCGAGTTTCTGGCTCTATCGCGTCCTGATCTCAAGATTATCTCGATCGAGCCTGATCCGGTTAAATTCAAAATGGCGCAAGAGGAAATCAAAAAGGCCGGTCTTGAAAGCCGCGTCACTCTCATCAATAAACCGGTTCCCGAGGCGCTCGATCAAATTTCCAAGTCCGGCCAGAAGGTCGATATGGTCACTTCGCTTTATCGGACACATCTGCAAACCGATGCCGAAAACAATGCTGATTTTGCCGCTATGGCCAAGCTTAATCGCCAGAACGGTGCATCAGTGATGACCCTTGATTTGCATCGGGCCCGCCGCCATGAAACGGCTGAAGCCATGCCGAAAGTTTTTCCGGATGACAGCGCGTCTCAGGAATTCCGTGACGGTTATGAGGCCGCACTTAAATACGGGGCTTACCGCGGGCAAGAGCTCGAGGCGGCGCTTAAAGGACAAATGGGTCAAAAAAATTGGGATGATCGGGTTGCCGGGGTTGTCGGGCAGCTTCAAATCCATATTCTGACAGGACCGAACGCCGCGAAAGATGGCGCGGCGCCCAAGCCGAATTATCCGCCGACGAGTCCCGAATATATTCAGGTGGCAAACGATATGAACCTGATTATGAATCTGGGCAAATACGCATCCATGCCGGGACAAGCGCTTGAAACACTGGGTAATAAGGTTCTGGATGCTTCGCTAAGTCTATCCAATCAGCTCTCTCAAGTATTCGGGCGCAGCAAAAGCACTCAGGAAGAGACGACCCTTGCCAATGCCCAGCAGCGCAGTGCGCCGCGTTCGGATGTGTCTCTCAATCAGCAAAAGCCATCCGGACCTTAGGTTATCGGCTTTTCCGATAACGATGCTTATCGGGATAACATCATAGCGCCTCTGGTGCTCTTGAGTATTTCCCGCTAAAGATCGGGTGTGGTTTCAAAAGTCCAGACAGTCGCCTTTCAGGGCATCGATGTTTTATCCATCGATATCGAAGTGCAAATTGCTAGCGGCCTTCCCGCCTTTACTCTCGTTGGGCTTCCAGATAAGGCGGTCGGCGAGAGCCGCGAGCGGGTACGCGCCGCGCTTCACAGTATGGGGTTGTCCCTTCCCGCCAAACGTATGACGGTCAACCTTGCTCCGGCTGATGTGCTTAAGGAGGGTAGTCACTATGATCTCCCTATTGCGCTTGGGCTACTGGTGGCCATGGATGTTGTTCCGCAGGATGCGGTCTCCGGTTATTTCGCGCTCGGGGAGCTTGGGCTTGACGGCAGTCTTCGGGCTGTTACAGGAACGCTTCCGGCGGCGCTTAAAGCCCAAGGGGCCAATTGCGGCTTGATCTGCCCCGCGGCATCCGGCGCTGAGGCCGTGTGGGCGGGTGATCTGGATGTCCTTGCCCCTCTCACTTTGCTGCAGCTTATCAATCATTTCAAAGGGGTTCAGGTTTTAAGTCGCCCTGCCCCGATCCTTGATGCGGCTGTGCCATTGTCCCAGCGCGATCTTGCGAGCGTTAAAGGGCAGGAAAGCGCCAAGCGGGCGCTCGAGATTACAGCGGCGGGCGGTCATAATTTACTTATGCTCGGTCCGCCCGGTTCGGGGAAATCCATGTTAGCGTCGTGTCTTCCCGGGATTCTTCCTCCGCTTAGTCCACGGGAAGCACTCGAGACGTCGATTATCCATTCTTTGGCCGGAACATTGCCCGAAGGTGGTTTGATGCGGACGCGGCCTTACCGCGATCCTCACCATTCGGCCTCGCAGCCAGCCTTGATTGGTGGTGGTCACAAAGCGAAGCCGGGCGAGATTTCGCTGGCGCATCATGGCGTTCTCTTTCTCGATGAGCTGCCTGAATTTGCCAAAGCGACGCTTGAGTCGCTCCGTCAACCGCTTGAAACCGGAGAGGCCCTTGTGGCCCGCGTCAATTATCATGTCACGTATCCGGCGCGGTTCCAGCTGGTGGCGGCAATGAATCCATGCCGCTGCGGGTACTTCGGGCAACCGGGTGAAGAATGCACCAAAGCGCCCCGCTGCGCCGAAGATTATCAATCCAAACTCTCCGGACCACTTCTTGACCGGATCGATCTTCAGGTTGATGTGCCGCCTGTCTCAATCGATGATTTGAGCCGCGCGCCTCAGGGCGAGTCCTCGGCGGTTGTGGCGCGGCGTATCGCGGCTGTTCGTGATGTCCAAAAAGAGAGGTTCTTGCAGCATAACGCCCCGGCTGCCATGCGGGTTAATGCCGATGCGCGGGATCATATTCTGGAGGCGATTGCCCCGCTTGATGATTCAGCGCACGTCCTTCTTAAAAATGCAGCTGAAAAACTCAAGCTCTCGGCGCGGTCGTGGTTCCGGATTTTGCGTGTGGCCCGTACGATTGCCGATCTTGACGGGGCGCCCGAGACCATCGGATCACGCCATGTAGCAGAAGCCTTAAGTTATCGCCGCCTTCGTTTGCAGGACTTATAGTCTGTCGTATAAGCGGTCGAGTTCTTTTTCTAGCAGAGCCAAGTCCTCAGGGCGGGATAGGCGGTGTTCGCCGTCCTCAATATCTACAAAACGGGTTTGCCCTTCTTTCAAACAGGCGGCGATGGAGCGCGAAATCGTCCAAGGGACTTCACGATCCATTTTTCCTTGAAAGAGTATAACCGGCCCCTCAAACGGGATAGGCCGCTCCAAAACCAGATGGTTTTTTCCATCTTCAAAAAGCTGGAGCGTCATAAGATCCGGATCGTCGCTATAGGGGCTTTGTTCTACAAGGCGACCTTCTTTAAGACAGCGCGCTTTTTGTTCGTCGGTCAAATGGCTGTCCCACACCCATTTGGTAAAATCGGGGGCTGCTGAAATTCCAACAAAGGCCGTTACGCGCTGTGGACGGGCAATCGCCACCAGAAGGCCAATCCATCCGCCCATCGAGGAGCCGACGACTACCAGAGGGCCGTCGGTCTGGCGGTCGATAATCTCGAGCGCGTCGCCCGACCACTCGCCAATGGTTCCATCTTCAAAGCGGCCATCAGATTGGCCGTGACCGGAATAATCAAGGCGCAAATATGGGGTTTTTGTGCGGATCGCCCAATCGTCCAGAAATTCGGCTTTTGAGCCGGTCATATCCGAGCGATAACCGGGCAAAAATACCAAAGTTGGGCGGTCTTTGAGGCCTTTTCGAACGTGAAACGCTAGTTTTTTGCCAAAACGACTGGTTTCAAATGCGATTTCCGGCTGCGCAGCTGACTGCAAAGAGGGGTTTGTATCCATAGCGAGGGATGCTATAAACCCTAGCTTGGAAATGCAAGCCCGCTTGTCGGGTCTAATTCATAACAATCAGGTAATTCGACTATGTCAGGCGATCAGCCGCGCCCATCCCGTAAATCATCCCAGCCGTCGGCGCGTCGCCTTACGGTGATGCAGGTTATTCCGAATATGGGAGCCGGTGGCGCGGAGCAAACGGCAGTTGATGTCAATGCGGCTTTGATTGCAGCCGGACATCGATCGATTGTCGTATCAAACGGCGGTCCCCGCGTTATCGAGATTGAACGGGCCGGCGGTGTCCATATCGAGATGCCGGTTCATTCCAAAAATCCGATGGTGATGTGGGTCAATGCCCAGCGGCTTAAATCCCTGATTAAAAAACACAATGTCGATATTCTTCATGCGCGCTCCCGCGCTCCGGCGTGGAGCTGTTACTGGGCGGCGCAATCGACCCGTGTCCGTTTTGTCACCACTTGTCATGCTCCTTTCAATATTGGCGGTGATTTCAAGCGGCGGTATAACTCATCGATCATCAAGGGTGATCTGGTGATCGCAAACTCTGAATTCGTGGCTCATTATCTGGTTGATAATTACGCGATTACGCCGGAACGTATACGTGTTATTCCGCGTGGTATCCCGCTTGATAAATTTGAACTCTCTCGCGTTAACGCCGATAAGATGCTGCGGATGGCGCAGAGCTGGCGCATTCCTGAAGTGGCAACCGTTGTCCTTCTTCCTGGGCGTTTGACCCGATGGAAAGGCCAAATGGTTCTGCTTGATGCAATGGCGCTCTTGGAACGCAAAGATGTGTACTGCATCTTTGTTGGTGACGATCAAGGGCGGGTTGAATACCGCGAAGAACTTGAAGACCTCATTCATATCCATCACCTCGAAGAACGTGTGCGGATTGTCGGGCACTGCGATGATATGGCGACCGCTTATATGCTTGCGGATGTCGTGATCTCTGCATCTATCGAGCCGGAAGGCTTTGGCCGTGTAGCTGTTGAGGCGCAGGCGATGGGGCGTCCGGTGATTGCGACCGATATCGGCGGCTCGAAAGAGACGGTTATCCCCGGTCAAACCGGTTGGCTTATTCCGCCTGAAGATCCGCAAATGCTGGCTAAGGCTATCGATTTTGTTCTGGGCCTGACGCGCGAGGAAAAAGAATCCCTTTCGCAGATGTCGATGGAACATGTGCGGACGCATTTTTCCAAGACGCAAATGACCTATGCCACTCTTCTCGTTTATAAAGAATTGTTGGGGATTTCCGAATGAGCGAGCAGATCCTTGTCATCAAGCTCGGCGCACTTGGCGATTTCATTTATGCGTTCGGGCCGATGGCAGCCATTCGCCGTGCCCATCCTGAGGCAAGGATCACTTTGTTGACAACCGCTCCGTTTGAAAAAATGGCACGCGCTTGCCCTTATTTTGATGAAATCTGGATTGATAAGAAACCAAAATTCTATGATCTGGCCGGATGGATGTTTTTGCGCCGCCGCCTCAACTCGGCAGGTTTCTCACGCGTGTATGATCTTCAAAATAATGACCGGACAGCGATTTACCTCCGCCTGTTTTCGCCAAAACCCGAATGGGTGGGGGCTGCTTCCGGCGCATCGCACCGGAATACATCGCCCGAGCGCTCTCTTGGACATTCGTTCTTTGGCCATAAACAAACACTCGGCCTTGCCGGAATAAACGATGTGACGATTGATTCTCTGGAATGGATGAAAGGAAGTATTGAGGGGTTTGGTCTTAAGGCTCCTTATGTTCTGATTATTCCAGGGTCTTCGCCCATGCATCCTGAAAAACGCTGGCCGTTCGACTCGTACCGTACGCTTTGCGCACGCCTTATCCGTAACGGGCTCCAGCCCGTCTTGATTGGTACCGCTAGCGAGGCGGATGTCACGGCGCGGATTGCGCGCGGCTTTGACGAAATTCTTGATTTGACCGGAAAGACCACCCTTTTTGACTTGCCATCATTGGCGCGCGGCGCTTATGGGGCGATCGGAAATGACACAGGGCCAATTCACCTTACCTGTGTTACCGGATGCCCGACGGTTGTCCTGTTTTGTTCGGGAAAAAGTAATGTCCGCAAGCATGGGCCTCAGGGCGCTAAAGTCAGTGCCATCGAACGTTTTGATCTTTCGGACATCACAGTGCCGATGGTAACGGAAGCGTTCCACGCTCTAACCGCGCCTGATTTGATTGCGCCGGACACGTTAGTGGCAAGTTAGAGGCAGGCTGATTATTCGGCGTCGGCTTGAAGAGGGCTTCCGCAAATATTGCCGAGACCGCCTTTGGTGCAGACTTCATGAAGATATTGGAGCACGTCTTTAACGCTGTCCTCAGAGATGGCGTAGTAGATATTCTGGGCATCCCGCCGGGTCTTTACCAGATTGGACGAGCGGAGCTTTGCGAGATGCTGGGACAATGCGGACTGGGAGAGATCGATCTGTTTTTCCAGCTCGCTCACACACATTTCCCCATCCTTGAGCGCCCAGAGGATATTGATCCTACGTTCATTTGATAGAGCTTTCAGAAGGCAAACGATCGCCGAATCCAGAGATTTAACTTGATCCATTGATTTCCCGTTTGTACTCATTACATCTCCTCCCCGTAGATTGACCTGGAACAGTCTTCGGCATGATCGCTCGCGGCCCTTGGGTTAAGAATTTACGCACCAAACATCCAGATCTCCGAAGGTTGAGTTCCCTCCGATCCGGACAATCTTTAATTGTCTATAAAATGCGTATTTTTAAAGAAGAGGGCAAGATTTATCTGCGAGAACTCTTCTCAGGAAGGTGCGCAAAAATGTCGCGGGTAAAAAATTGCGGCAAGAGGGCAATCAGTTTGACGCCGAGAAGCATTGGCCAAGGAAAGTCGATCCGGATTTTTCCTTTTTCAACGCCGCTCCGAATGATCTTTGCGGCTTTGGCGGCATCCATGATGAAGGGCATATTGAAATCGTTGCAATCCGTCATGCGGGTTTTAATAAACCCCGGACACACGACACTGATTTGCACGCCTGATCTGCGGAGTTTGGTAGCCAAGGCTTCCCCGTAAAAGCGGACCGCCGCTTTTGATGCCGAATAAGCCGGAGCGCCGGGAAGAGGTGCGAGACTGGCAACCGAACTGATGATGGCAATATGCCCGCTCTTTCTTTCAATCATCGCCGGTAAAGCCGGATAGATTGTGTTGAGAACCCCCGTCAGATTGACGTCAAAAATTTCGCGATCAAGATTATAATCGCGCAGCTCGGACGATCCGGCCGTTCCCCCCGATATTCCGGCGTTGGCATATATAATGTCGATGGGGCTCTGTTTTTCAGCGCCCGCAATCCAGTCGGCCATTGCTTCTCGGTGTGTTACGTCAATTAACCGGATTTGAGCCTTTGCCCCGCGCCGGCGGCAATCGTCTGCAATTTTTTCAAGAGCCTCCTTGTTACGCCCCGCCAGATGGAGGTTCGTGGAAGGGGCGGCGTGCTCCAGCGCGAGCGCCGCGCCCACGCCGCTGCTCGCTCCGGTTATCAGAATTGTTTTGATTAAAGAGTTGTTCATAGTCTTAGGATATCGTTTCTAAGCGCAATGTCCATTGCGGCTCCCAACTAAATATGTAGAATACCCTCATGTTATTACCAGTTAAGCGCCGCGGTCTTCTTTTTATCCTCTCTTCTCCTTCGGGGGCAGGGAAGACGACGATTTCGCGCGCTTTGCTCGAGCGGGATTCGCAGCTCACCATGTCGGTTTCGGTTACGACCCGTACGCCGCGCCCCGGTGAAGTCGATGGTAAGGATTACCATTTCATCTCGACCAATGAATTCGACCGGATGGTTGAAGATCAGGAATTGCTGGAATACGCCAAAGTTTTTCGTAATAACTACGGTACACCGCTTCGTCCGGTTGAAGAGGCTCTCGCCAACAGTCAGGATATCATTTTTGATATTGATTGGCAGGGGACGCAGCAGCTTAAACAAAAGCTTGTTAATGATCTGGTGACGGTCTTTATCTTGCCGCCGACGCGTGGAGCGCTCGAAACCCGTCTTCGCGCTCGCCAGCAAGATCCGGACGATGTCATTCGCGAGCGCATGAAACGCGCATCCAACGAGATCTCGCACTATTCCGAATACGATTATGTCATTATCAACCATGACCTTGAACGGTCGATTGCCCAAGCGCAGGCCATCCTTGAAGCTGAACGCTGCAAACGCCGCCGTTTGACCGATCTGACCGATTTTGTCCGGACCTTGATGGAAGAATGAGCGTTTTACAAATGGGTATTAATTTGTTAGCTTGTGAAATCATTGTGATTTTCTCCGGATCGGGTGACACCAGCCTGTTCCCGTTGGTGAAGATTTAATCACTTATAAGCGGTACACTTGTCATTATGTCGAATCCTCCTGCCAAGCCTCCAAACCCTCGCAATATCCGCCCTTCCAGCCCGGCCAAGGACGCCAAGGAAGCCAAGAAGCCTGCGAGCGATCCTAATCAGGATGAAGTGGAGCTGCTCAAGAGCGTAGGCTCGGTTATTGTTCGTAATGAATTTTATCGTGATGGTTACCGCAGTATTTTACGTATCGCTGTTATCGAGGCGATGATTATTCTGGCTCTGGTTGGGGCGATGTACTTTGTGATTGAAGTGCACCAACCGGAAAACCGCTATTTTGCGACAACCGAAGATGGTCGACTTGTGCCGATGACCCCGCTCTCCGAGCCAAACCTTTCGGTTCCCGCCCTTATGTCCTGGAGTGCGCAGGCTGCGACCGAGGTCATGACCTTCGGCTTTAACGATTATAAACGCCGTTTGCAGGAAGCGTCGCGTAACTTCACCCGTTCCGGCTGGGCCAGCTTTACAACCGCGCTCGAAAAATCCCGAATTATCGAAATGGTTGAGGCCAACCAGCAGGTAGTTTCTGCCGCCCCATCCAGTGCTCCGGTTTTGATCTCCGAAGGGCTGAGCAAGGGCCGTTATCAATGGCAAGTCCAAGTTCCTCTGGTTATCACCTATCAGGCCGGTGCTTCAGTCCGTTCGGACAATCTTCTTGTTACGCTTCTTATTGTCCGTGTTCCAAAACTCGAAAGCTCGAATGGCGTCGGGATCGAGCAATGGCTGGCCCAATAATTTCGTAATCCTTTTAATTTCAATGGTGACAGCGTCGCTAAAGCTGGGTATTCTTCCTACGAATATGTAATAGCGACTCGTTTTGTCGTATGCGACCTGCTAGGGGTGTTTATGAAACGAATATTGTCAAACTGCGCAAGCCGGACCTTCTCGACCGGTGCAACACATTCTGTGGGCCGCGCCTTGTCCTTTTCTCTCATCCTGATTGCCGTATTGGGTGTCCTCGGTAGCGCTCCGATTGCCTCGGCGCAAGATGCAGCGGCTTCCGGTATACAATTGTCACAAACCCCACCAAGTGATGCTGCCCCGGCCGAGCCGACACAGGTTGCCCCGGCTCCGCTTCTGGCTCCAACCGAAGACCAGTCTGCCGCTCCAACTGATTCGGCTCCGATTGCCGATGCTGCCGCGCCAGTTCCTGCCGACGCTGCTGCTGCCCCACAAAACGAGCAACTTCCATCACTCTCCGATGTGCTTGGCGCTGATTCGGTGATCAAGCCGGAAGATGCCATGCATGCCGGTATGGTTGATTCGGAAACCGGTCTTCCGGTTAATCCTGAAATGAATGGCGGGGGCGCAATGCCGCCAGCCGCCAAAACCTCTGATGAAAATCAAAGTGACCGCCAAAAGGCGTATGATCGTGCGATTGATGGCATGATGCCGTTGAAGCCGTCGGAAATCCGCCGAATGCTTGAGTCGTATGATGAGACCACCCAAGCGGTCGAGACCCCGATTTATCCTACCCCTGAGCCGGAATCCTCGTTTGTTCAGGCTTCTCTTGATCCGGGCCAAAAGCCGGTTGTCGTTAAGACCGCGGCTGGTCTGGTTACCACGCTTAGTATTGTCGATGTGACCGGACAACCATGGCCGATTCAGGATTTGACGTGGGCAGGTGATTTTCAGGTCGAGCAACCGGAAGGCGGCAGCCATATTATTCGTATTTCGCCGAACTCCCATTTTGCCCATGGTAACGTCTCCATGCGTCTTATCGGCCTTAATCCACCGGTGATCTTCACGCTGGTGACCGAACGCAAGACCGCGCATGTGCGCCTTGATGTCCAAATTCCGGAAGTTGGTCCAAAAGGTGTTCTTCCTCCGGTTGTGACCCCTGTGTCGATCAAAGCCGGCGATGACGAGATTACCAAGGTTCTTCTCGGGACCGCCTCTTCCGCCGGTCTGCAACGCCTCAGTGTTGAGGGTGTTGATGGCCGTACGTCAGCGTACGCCAAGGGAAAAGTTACCTATCTTCGCACCCCTTATACTCTTTTATCTCCGGCATGGATCAAATCGGTCCAGTCCGCTGACGGGATGCATGTCTATGCCATGGAAAATACCCCTGTTGTCCTGATGTCGGATAAAGGGAAAATGGTAAGAGCCTATATTACGACGCCTACGGAGCAAGCAGATGGCCAATAATCAGAACGATGATTTTGATAACGAACCGCTTGGAACTGACTTTGATCAGGACCCCGATTTCGGTGAGTTTGGTGGCGACGAGAAAAAGAATTCGATCGGATCGGTCTGGAAATCGTCCCCGGCTGTAAAATTCGGCCTTGTCGGCGCTGCCATTCTGGTGGTGGTTGCGGCTGTTGCCCTTTTCGGCGGACAGAAAGCCGAAAATCTGGGCTCCCAAGTGCGTTCGGGTGGTCAAGGCTTTAAAGAAACACCGGGTACCGGTGAAGTTTCGCCAAGTATGCGTGAGGCTGTTGAAGAGAAAAACCAGCAAAACCTCGAAGACGCATTGAAATCCGGAAGCAGTAGCATTCCTATTCCGATCGAGCCGCCGAAGGCTCTTCTTGGTGTTCCGCAAGATGAGGCGGGCGGTGAAGACCCTCTCGTTCGTTGGAAGCGTTTGCAGGAAGAGCGTGTTCGTTTCCAGCGCGAGCAGGAAAAATATACAGCTGAAACCCAGGTTGATCCAAACCAACAACAGCGCGTGCAGGATATGACTGCGGCTATGACCAACCAGTTCCAGACGATTCTTGAAAAGCAGACCATTGCTCAAATGCAGCACATGACAGTCATGGATATGGAAGCTTACAAGCAGTCATTGGTTCAAACCGGACAACAAGCAATCGCGGCCGGTAATGCCGCGTTGGCTGGTTCCGTTGTGCCGGCATCCGCTACAGCAGGTACGGCGATTAATCCGGTGACCGGTCTTCCTTTGGTTCCGACCAAAGTTCTGGTTCCGGCTGGCGAGATCGAGTATGCCCAGCTCTTGGTCGAGGCGAACTCCGACATTCCTGGTCCGGTTGTGGCCATGGTTGTTTCCGGTCCGTTTAACGGTTCGCGCGTTCTCGGTAGCTTCCAGAAAACGGAAGAGTATCTGGTGCTCAAATTTACAACGCTCGTTGGTAAAGATGGCCACAGCATTCCGATTAACGCGACTGCCGTTGATCCGGACACGACACTGACCGGCATGGCGACCGATGTGGATCACCGTTATATGTCGCGTATCATTCTTCCGGCGGCGGCCAAGTTTATTGAAGGCCTCGGTTCGGCGATTGCTGAAAATGGCAGCACCACTGTGACCGTATCCGGTGATACTGTGGCTCAGTCTACGAGTGATCTTAATACCAAAGAAGAGCTCTCCAAAGCTGCCTCCGAAGCATCCACCAAAGTTGGCGAGATTCTTGACGAAGAAGCCAACCAAACCGAAGTTCTTGTCCGTATCAAAGCCGGTACCCCGTTTGGGATGTTGTTCTTGCAGCCGGTTACGGATTCAGACATCAATGGCTCGAAGTTCAATAACAACATGACGGCGGCGCAGAACCAACAGCAACAGAATAACCAGAATGGTATGATGTTTAATGGTCAAAATGGCGGCATGAATCCGATGCAGCTTCTTCAACAAGGTCTCAATGGCCAGATGATGATGCAGCAACAGGGCAATGGTATGTATTATCCTGCCAATGGTATGAACACCATGAACGGGATGACCTATCCGGCCACGGGTGCGCCCGGAACGCAGCTTAATGTTTCGACCACCGCTACGGCGACCGGAACCCAATAAAACGAAGATGTCGCGGTGAATGCCGCGATATCGTTTATCTATTTCTTTGAGGAGACCCTCCAATGTCTAATGATAAGTATGACGATCAATACGATCAACATGATGACCAAATCGCTCAAGAGGATGAATATCTTGACGATGATTTCTCGGATGAGCCTGCCGATGATGACGGCGATTGGTCCGATGAAGATGATCAAGGCTCGAATGAGCCGGTGAAAAAGAAATCGTCGATGGGCAACATTATTATTATCGGTGTTGCGGTTATCGCCGGCCTTTTGTTTATGGTCTATAAATTCGGTGGGTCCAAAAGCACTGATCTTCCGGCCGCTGACCCGAATGCTCCGCAGGTTGCCGAATTCAGTGATGCTCCGGCCCCTTCAGCTGATCCGGCTGCTCTTCCTGCGCCTGATGCCCAGCCTGTTGTTGATCAGAGCGCCCAGCCGCCGCTTACACCAATGCCAACCGACGCTCCTGTTGACCCTTCGGCCCAGCAGGGCGGGTTGATGACTGGCGCTGACCCTTCCTTGACACCTGCTCCGGATGCCGTTCAGCCTTTGGCTCAAGCCGCACCGGTTGATCCGGCTGCTGCCCCGCAACCCATTCCGGCTCCTTCGGATCCAGCGCCTCAGCCAATCCCGTCGCCTGTTTCCGATTTTCCGTCGGTTGATTTGATCAAGAAGGTTCCTCCTGCTCCTGTACCAGATGCCGTTCCGGCACCCGTCTTGGCCCAGCCTGAACCTACTCCCGCCCCAACCCAACCGCAGCCAGTTTTGGCCGAGACGCCTGCTCCGACCGGACTTCAGCCTGTTGATGCCGCTCCGGCTCCAGCCGCCATTCCTGCTGTTGCGCCAACTCCTGCTCCTGCCCCAACTCCGGCTGCTTCTGCTTCTGTGGATCCGGCTCTTCAGTCCAAATTGGATGAAGCCAATTCGAAGATCTCGTCTTACGAAGGTGAAGTTAGTGACCTTAAGGACCGCGTTGCCGATCTTGAGTCGCAGCTGGCCCGCGCGAATGATCGCGCTGCACAGCAGCAAAGCGCGCCGAAACCGGTTATAAGCTCGGGAGAGACGCCTGCGCCTAAAAAGACGGTTGTTCGTAAAATTGTCCGTGCCGATGATGATTCCCATGTCAGCGTAGCTGCTGCAGCTCCGGTTAACTGGGTTCTGAAAAGCGCCCAAAGCGGTAAGGCTCTTTTGGCTAAATCCGGTCAGTCCGATGTTACGACTGTTCGCGTTGGTGATTATGTTCCGGGTCTCGGACGCATCCTGTCGATCGAGCAAGGTCAGGGCGGCTGGTCTGTTGTCGGAACGGCGTCGCGCGTTTCGGAATAATCTCTATTATCTTACTCAGAATATTGAAAAAATCCGGGATTTCCCGGATTTTTTAATTCTTTTTATACCTTCACAGCGTATTATGGGTAAGTTGATGGGCATTCCGTTCTATCATGGGGTAGGCAATTAAGTTGAATTTTACGCAATTTTGTGGTTTAATTGTATTATTGATAGAACCGAAAAACGGTCGTGGTGTGTGATGATTAATTCTCATAAGAAAAATAGAGCTTTAGGCTTTATCTGTCTTTCCTTCGTTCTAACGTTCTTTGTCGCGTCCATTGTACCGACCGAAGCACACGCATCGGCCCTTTCGGGTTTCTTTAGCGGACTGGCTTCGAGTTTCTCCAGCGCTATTTCCGGTTTAATGTCGGCGGTCGTTTCGAGCGTTGCCAGCTCTATTTCGGCGGCTATCGGTTCGGTATCGGCATTCTTGTCGAGCGCGGTGTCATCGATTATTTTCTCGATTTTCGGGGTTGGTACTTGCGGTACCACAGTTGTCAGTGGATCGGGTACGGTCGGTGATGTGATCTGTAACGTTGTATACGCGTCCAACGATCTCCCGGGTTTCATCTCGGCGATGGCCTACATGATGGGTATGATCATGGCGGTTACCGGTCTGTTCAAGCTTAAGGACCACGTTATTAACCCTGGCCAGACTCCTTTGTCGGATTCGATGAAGCGGTTTGTGGCTGGTGGCGCGCTCTTTATGTTGCCGACAATCACCAGCGCTACTGAAACCCTTATTAACGGTGGCAGCACGACTATGTCCGGTATGGGGACGGGTGTTGCCGGCTCCGCGGCGGCCTCTTACGGTCTTGATGCGATGATGGTTGCGCTGATCGTCGATATCTATGGCCCTATTTCCGGATTGCTTGGCGGTTTTGGATATCTTGCCGGTCTTTTGTTTGTCGTGATTGGTATCTCCCGTTTGCTTAAAACCGCTCAAGACGGCCCTAGTGGACCATCGGGTGTCGGTACAATTATGACGTTCGTTGTTGCCGGTGTTCTGTTTACTCTGGACGATATGATGGGCGCGTTCTCCGGCTCGTTGTTCGGTGACAATAATATTACGACTTACGCTACTCTAGCTACTCCGATTGACGGCGGTGCTATTGATGATCACGTTCTCGCGGTTATCAGCTCGATCCTGCTGTTCATGATGCTTGTTGGCTGGATTAGCTTTATCCGTGGTTTCTTCCTGCTTCGTGATGTTGCGGAAGGACGCGGTCAGGCCTCGCTCATGGCTGCTATCACCCATATTTTCGGTGGTGCGCTGGCTGTGAATCTGGGACCGCTGATGAATGCGGTACAAAGTACTTTCGGTCTTACATCTTTGGGTGTACAATTTTCTTAGTGAAACTATTTGGCATAGGAGGAGGAAACCATGCTGAAACTGAAATCTAAAATGAATCGCATTAGTGCAATGACTGCAGCTGCTTTTGTTGTTGGAGCTACCGGCTCGAACAGCGCGCACGCTGGCCCAACCAATACCTTTAACGATATCGCTAACAACATCGTGTCCGGTATTCAGGACCTTCCAGGTTTCCTGTCTGCTATTTCGTACATGATGGGTATGCTGTTCTCGGTTCTCGGTATCTTGAAAATTAAAGACCACGTTGAAAACCCAACCCAGACCGCTCTGAAAGATGGCGCGATCCGTTTGGCTGTTGGTGGTGGTCTGTTCATGATCCCAATCATCACCGAATCGATGCAGACTTTGATCGGTACTGGTGCTATGACCCAGGCTGCTGAAGTTAAGAAAATCGCGACCGCCGGTTCTTTGGCGAAGTAAGCGCTATCGGGTAAACGTACATCAGTATGACAACTTTACCGCTAATTTTGGGGATTGCCCGGCCTTCGGGCGGTCCCCGCTCTTCTAAGGGGGGGCGCCTTTCTTCTGGAAAAGGAGGAGGGGTGATGACGCCTGAAATCAAGAAGGCTGTGTTTGATCGTGACGATCATACTTGTGCCTGTTGTGGTTTCCGTTCCCAGAAATATCAGGAAATTCATTTCCTCGATCAGGATTCTACCAATCTTTCCATGGATAACATGGTGACAACCTGTATTTTCTGTCACCAAAGCTTCAACCTCGATCAGGCCAGTGCAATGCGCTCGGCTGTTCTGATCTGGCTTCCCGAAGTTTCCCAGATTGACTTGCACCATATTATGCGCGCTGTTTACGTGGCCCGTATTTCCCAAGGCCCGATGGCCGAAGCGGCCCGAGCAACACTTGATTCTCTTATGGCACGTCGTGAGGAAGCCCGCCGCCGCATCGGCACCGACGATGTCTATGTTCTGTCAACAGTCATGCGTGATTTTCTGACATCCCGTTATTACGCCGACCGTGAGGATAAATTGGATGGCATTCGTCTTTTGCCGCTGGATCGTCGTCTGATCCGTGAGGCAGATCTGGAATTCAACCAATTTCCCCAGATTTTGGCGTTCTGGCGTTCCAAAGAAGGGCCATTCGGGGCAAAAGCCCCTACGCTTTGGCTTAATCTCTACAAAGATGCCCTCGACAAAGCGTCGTAGGGACATTTCTCATTTATTTTAGATATTTAAGTGTTTTCAATATGCCCGATTCTGGGTACACTCTTGTAGATTTTAAGAACACGATCCCGCATGAAATTACTCGATAAAATTCTCGCCCCCTTCCAAGTTGCTCTGCGCCAGTCGATCGAGAGCTTTATTCGTATTGAAACTTATGAGAATGAGACGACGCTTGCCGCAAGTGACGGCTCGTTGGTGAGCTATCTCAAAGTGGACGGGTCGCGCCAGATTATCGGTGAAGAAGAGTATAATTTTCTGGTTGAAGCATCGACGGTTAAACTTGGGGCTAAATTTGACCGCCAAGGTCATGCGATGCAAATTTTCTTTACGCGCGACCCGGGCCGTATACGTCCGCACTTGTCGCAACAGATTTCGGCCTCGCGGACAACCGCGCAGAATATCGGCCTTGAAGTTGATGACTTGATTGACGAGAAGGTTAAAAACCTTTCGACTATTCTGAGCTACGAAGAATGCTATTTTGTTTTGTGGACACGTCCGGCGGCGATGACCAAAAGCGAGATCGAGCGTACCCGCAAGGAAAAACTCGAGCAGAACAAAAAATGGGTTAATGCGCCACATGGCATGAACCCTCTCGCCGGTATTGAAGCGCTTCGCACCCGCCATAAAAGCTATGTCGGCTCGATTGAAGCGGCACTCAATGAACTCGGTATTCGCTGCGAACTGATGGAAGTGCACAATGCGCTTCGCGCCGTGCGCAACAATATGTTTCCGACCCGCGCAAACGAGAATTGGCGCGCCTGTCTTCCGGGCGATCCCATTCCGCCGCGCGCTCCGACCAGCCGCATCGATCTTTCGGATATTATCTGGCCTCCGCTTCGTAGCCAGCTCTCAGTCGGTGATGCGCGTTTGACCGGTGGCCCAGTGGTCCAGATTGATGATATTAACTGGGCCGGAGCCGACATGACGCTCGGCCCGATGGAAGCCACTCCGTTTCCGATGCTTCTCAACCGTTTGTACGAAGCGAAAGTTCCGTTCCGGATTTCATTTATGATCGAGGGCGGCGGCGCCGAATCGTCCCAGTTCCGCTCGTTCGTTGCGACCCTGATGAGCGTAACCAACGCTCTCAACAAACAGATCAAATACTCGCTGGAAGGCCTGCAGGTTATGGCCCGCAGCGAGCCGGTGGTCAAACTCCGTGTTTCGTTTGCGACATGGGCGCCAAAATCAAACCCCAATATGATTCTCGACCGTTTGTCGATTCTGATGCAGTCGATTGAAAGCTGGGGCTACGCGCAGGTTAGCTCGGTGTCCGGTGATCCGCTTGATTGCGTGATGTCGTCGGCGATGGGGATTCATTGCGCCGGAACAGCTCCGGCTGCAGTTGCGCCGATGCGCGAAGTCATGAAACTTATTCCGTGGCAGCGTCCGTCCAGCCCGTTCGGGTATGGGTCGGTGATGCTGCGTACGCCGGATGGTAAATCATGGCCGTACCAAACCGGTACGAACCTCACGACCACTTGGTTTGACCTGATCTTTGCTCAGCCGGGTGCCGGTAAATCGGTTCTGATGAACACGCTTAACCTCGGGACCATTCTCTCTCCGGGTCTTAGCCGTCTTCCGTTTGTTGCCATCATTGATATCGGGCCATCGTCGTCCGGTCTTGTGTCGCTGGTCAAAGAAGCATTGCCGGTTACACGCCAGAATGAAGCGGCCTATTACCGTCTCCAGATGTCCCGTCAGTTTGCGATCAACCCGTTCGATACACAACTTGGTTGCCGTTACCCGCTGATGGATGAGCGCAGTTATCTGGTTGAGCTTCTCGTGCTTTTGGCAACACCACCCGGACATGATAAACCGTACGATGGTATCCAGCAGCTTGCCGGTCTCGTGGTTGATGAAATGTATCGCTGGCGTGATGACGCGATGGCGAACGCCGAGCCGCGACCTTATCTGCCGCGCCTTGATGCCGATGTTGATGACGCCATCCAGAAACTGAATATCCATCTTCCGACCGACCCGTATTGGTGGGATGTGGTTGATCGCCTGTTTGAATCAGGCGAGCCAGGTCTTGCTGTGGTGGCCCAGCGTTATGCGTCCCCGACTTTGGGGGATACGATTACGGCAGCGCGTCGTCCGCAAATCCGTACGCTGCTTGATCAGACCTCTGTCGGGACCAGTTCGGAATCCGTTATCAACGCGTTCGAACGTATGATTACGTCGGCGATCCGCGAATACCCTATTCTCTCGTCGGTGACGCAGTTCGAGATTTCCGAAGCCCGCGTTTGTTCCCTCGATTTGATGGATGTATCGCCTCAAGGGGATGATACCGCTGATCGTCAAACCTCGATCATGTATATGCTCGCGCGTCACGCGTTGGTTCGCAGCTGGTGGGTTGGAGCTGAGTCGCTCCAATTTATTCCGGAGAAATTCCGTCTGTATCACGAAATGCGTCTTCAGGATCTGGCCGAAACACCAAAACGTCTTTGCTATGACGAGTTTCACCGTACCAGCTCGTCGGTTTCGGTCCGTTCGCAGGTTATCCGCGACGTGCGTGAAGGTCGTAAGCGCGGTGTGCAAATTGTTCTCGCCTCCCAGCTCCTCGAAGACTTTGATGATGACATGGTTGATCTGGCGACCGGTGTTTGGGTTCTCGGTACCGCCGTGTCCGACAAGGCTGTGGATGACGTCAAGAACCGTTTCGGTCTTTCGGCAACAGCCCGCAACATTATCCGCTATAAACTGACCGGCCCACGTGCTGGCGGTGCTCCTGCCCTTCTGATTCTTGGTACCAACGAAGGGCGTTATGAACAGCACCTTATCAATACGCTTGGTCCGATTGAGCTGTGGGCTTTCGCGACTTCGGTTGAGGACGTTCTAATCCGGAACCGGCTCTATTCCAAATTCGGTGCTGGTCGTGCCCGTCAAATTCTGGCGGCATCGTTCCCGGCCGGTAGTGCGCGTACGGAAATCAAGCGCCGTATTTTGATGAAATCCCAAGAAGGCGGTGCTGGAGAATCCAAATCGGCGGCCTTGATGGCGGTTATCGACGAGATCCTTGAAGAAATGATTGCGGCATCGACCCAAGAAGCTCTCGAGGAGCAGGAATCCGGGAGCTAAGCCGTGGCGGTCAAGAACACATTCGAGGAATCGGCTAATCCCGACGGTCAAAAACCCAAGAAGAACCATAAAAAGCGCAATATTGCGATTGGTGTCGTCTTCGGTCTTTTTGTCCTGATGTACATGGTGTACGTCCCGCAAGCGACGATCCACTATGGCGTTTGCAAAACATACATCGAACTCAACGAGCCTTATCCGGAAAAGTTGCGCTATATTAATCTGGAAGATATGGGCGATGTCACGCGCGTGTATTATCGCCGTACCGATCCGTTCGGGATTGTCTCGATCAACTTCATTGATTGTAAGTTCAAAGTGGACAACGGGACAGTGACCCCTTATCTAGCTTCGGTTGATGTAAATGGAAAGTACAGGACTTATCAGGCCGAGGAACCGGCGCGGATCGAGCATTTCAATGTCAGCGTTCCGGCTATTATAGCCTCTAACCCTGATCTATCCTGGCCGTATTTCCCGCTTGATGACATTAAACTTTACCGTGACTTCCATGATGACATCGAGAAATAATCATTTTGGACGATGGGCCGGGTCTTTCTCATAAGCCCCTTGCTTTTCGACCGGAAGCTGCTTAAAAATATGCGTATTATTGGTTTTATTTAACATATAGGAGTTAGCTATCAAGAAGCCTGTAACTAATGGTTCAAGCCGCCCGACACGGGATGCGGATGGACCGCGTGTCAATGAAGGTATCCGTTTGGAACGTCTTCGCCTTGTTGATGAAAACGGCGAGATGATCGGCGTCGTAACGATCCGTGAGGCGCTGCGCCGTGCCGAAGAGGCCGGACTCGATCTGGTCGAGATTTCTCCGAATGCCGACCCGCCAGTATGCAAGATTCTTGATTACGGCAAGTTTAAGTTCGAACAACAGAAAAAAGCCGCTGAAGCCCGTAAAAAGCAGAAAGTCGTCGAAGTTAAGGAAATCCAGCTTCGCCCGATGATCGGGGACCATGATTATGACGTGAAACTCAAGGCTGCCCGCCGCTTCCTTGAGACCGGCGATAAGGTCAAAGTGGTCTTGCGTTTCCGTGGTCGCGAACTCTCGCACACCGAAATCGGTATGGAGCTCCTAAAACGCATGATTGTTGATCTTGGTGCTATCGCCAAGGTTGATTTCGAGCCAAAAATGGAAGGCCGTCAAGTGATGATGGTTCTTTCTCCGGCTGCGCCTAAATAGATTTCGTACCGATTGGTGCAACAGAATGGAAAAAACCCGCCGAAATGGCGGGTTTTTTGATATCCGATAATCGAACTCCCCGGTCATAATTTTGACTGGGGAGGGAGCTAAGACTAGGCGCTAGGAGCTACTACAGCGGTTACTGGAGCAGCAGCCGGTTTTTTGGCGGCTGGTTTTTTAGCAGCGGTTTTTTTAACAGCTGGCTTTTTAGCAGCGGTTTTTTTAACGGCTGGTTTTTTAGCAGCTGGTTTTTTAGCTACTGCAGCTTTTTTAACGGCTGGTTTTTTAGCAGCTGGTTTTTTAGCTACTACTGCTTTTTTAACGGCTGGTTTTTTAGCAGCTGGTTTTTTAGCTACTGCAGCTTTTTTAACGGCTGGTTTTTTAGCAGCTGGTTTTTTAGCTACTACTGCTTTTTTAACAGCTGGTTTTTTAGCTGCTGGTTTTTTAGCTACTACTGCTTTTTTAGCTGCCGGTTTTTTAGCGGCTGGCTTTTTAGCAGCTGGCTTCTTTGCAGCTGGTTTCTTAGCTGCTGTTGCTTTTTTTGCTACTGCCATGTTTGGTTTCTCCTGTTTGAGGTTAGAACATGATTCGACACAGTGTATCTCGAAATGTCCAAATCTCAAAACGAGAATTTCATCACTGATTTTTTGCATCAGTGATGTGACAAGATCACAACAGATTCGCGCGATGTTAAAAAAGAATTAAGCGGTGGTTTTTTCGATCCAGCTGCTCAATTGCGACTTGGACATACCGCCGACTTTTGTCTCGACCAATTGTCCGTCACGGAAAACCATGAAGGTCGGAATGCCGCGGATTCCATAGCGTGTAGGGATGTTCGGGTTTTCATCAATGTTGATTTTGACGACCTTGACTTTGCCCGACAACTCACCGGCAACTTCATCAACAACCGGTGACATCATCTTGCATGGTCCACACCACTCGGCCCAGAAGTCAACCAACACTGGTTCCGAAGATTTGAGGACTTCGGTTTCAAAATTCTGATCGTTGACGTGTTGGCTCGACATGATGCGTCTCCTCAGTGAGTGGTCGTATGGTTTGATGATTCTGCTATAGAAAGAATATTGGGCTCTTGTGGGCAAAATCAAGCCGCGAATTGCTCCAGCCCACAAAAAATGATCGTTAGAGTGCAATCGGCATCAAGATAGCCCGGTCCGTCCACAATAGCGCGGTTTCAATCGGCGTGTCGGGGTAAGCCATTGATATGGCTTGCTTATAAGCCTTCAATTGTTCACGGTATTTCTGCGGGATTTCTTGTTGGCTCTTGGGCGAGGGGCGGTTGGATTTGAAATCGACGATCAGAATGCGGTCCGGTTTGATAATCAGGCGGTCAATTTGTCCCGATAGGATCTGGCCGCTTCCGATGTTACCAGTGATCGCGACTTCAGAGAGGGAACCGGGACCAAAGACGTCGGCGAACACCGGATCTTCCAGAACCTGAAAGACTTCGGAGATGATTGAGGCGCGGATAGCTTCCGGTAAAGATGTTGCGCTGCGTTCCAGAAATCTGGTTGCGGCGTCTTTCCGTCCATCCAGAGGGAGTTCGGGAAGGAATTGAAATAAACGGTGAGTGATGATGCCGCGCTCAAAGCGGAATTGATCTTTGCTCTGGATCGGCGAGAGGGCCGCGTCGCCTTTGGTTCCAAGGAGAGATGGCTGAACAAAGCGCAGGACCTCACTGGATGTCTTTGGAGGAGTTGTCAGCCACTCTGGTACGCTTTTATCGTGTTCGTCTTTGTCAGAAGAGGCGATTTTTTTATGAGTTATGTTTTCACTGGTCTCGTAAACCAGATGGTCCTTTACACGTTTTGTTTCTGGCCTTGCCTCAAGAGCGCTTTTGATCAGGTCGTACCAACGGCCCTCTTGCGCCTTCTTTTTATATTCGCCGGTTATAATCAAATGATCTTTGGCCCGTGTCAGCGCGACATAGAGAAGGCGCAGATATTCGTTATAAGCCCGCTCCTTTACTTGGTTGGCTTGCTCTTTATAGAGCGAGCCCGCATCGCCCTTTTTAGCAGCCCATAAAGGCACGCCAGTTTCTTCGCCCCGTACAGCAGGGAGCCACAGGACATCGGTATTATTGGAGTTTCGCGGCATTGATGTGGTGTCAGGCAGAATAACAACAGGAGCCTCGAGACCTTTTGAGGCGTGAACGGTCATGATTGTGACCTGGTCGGGCCCTTTGTGGTCGGATTCTTCTTTCTCGCGTTTGATCTCGACCGTGTTCTTCTCGAGATGGACGATCAGATCCTCGAGTGTTGTAACACCGTTTTGTCCGCTTGACTGGCAATAGAACAAGAATTCATCGAGCGGGTCGATGCAATCCGGCCCGAGAAGGGTGGCAAACGAGCGCCGCGCCGATCCATTCGAGTCATAGGGGCAAGGGCAGGAGAGAATTTCTTCAAAGAAACGGAACGGGGTTTGGGTTGATGCGTTTCTGATGATCTTCTCAAGCCAAGTGATGACTTCCTTATGGCGGGATGCACGTACACGCTGCCACAGCGTTTCGTCCTTATTTCGACCCAAGGCCAATTCCATAAGCTCATCTTCACTCAGGCGAATGAATGGCGATTTCAGCGCGCAGGCCAGCGAGAGGTTATCACTGGTGAGGCGTGCAAACCGTGCGAGTGCCAGACAATCCTGTACAGCGATCTGATCCATCAATTTGATCCGGTCTTCGCCGCTGACATTGACCCCGAGAAGTTTCAGGTGACGGATCAAGTTGGAGATCAAAGCGCCTGTACGTGTACGTACAAGAATCATGATGTCTCGTGCTTCCAGAGGGCGTCCGGTCGAGGGAAGAATCTCGCCTTTATCGATCATATTTTTGATGTGCCATGCCAGTTGGGCAGCCAGTTTCTCGGTAGGTTTTTCTTCGCGTTTCTGTTCGCCAGCTTTCGAGAAGGGAAGAATCCATCCTGAAGACGTAGTTTTTTCATCGGAAGTCGCCGGAGCCGAGATATCCCATAACTCGACACGACCAGCGCTGTTCGTTCGTCCCGAGAAGTGAGCGAGAACAGCGTCCCGTTCCATGCCGATTTTTGCCGAGAGCTCCGGCGAACGGAAAGTTTCATCCACTATATTCAAAACCGGAGGCGTGGTCCGGAAGGATGTATCAAGTATGATGGTACGAAAATCCCGTCCGGCGTCTCCGGAGCGCTTGTTAAAATAATTCCGCCGCCGCGCGAATTCATCGGGGTCGGCCCCTTGGAAACTGTAAATCGACTGTTTCTTATCACCCACGACAAACAGGCTGCGCGGACGTTCGGTCTCACGTCCCCATCCCGACTGGAACTCACGGCTGAGAGCGCTGATGATTTCCCACTGATGTTCGTTGGTGTCTTGCGCTTCATCCACCAGAATATGGTCGATCCCCTCGTCCAGCTTGTAATGAACCCATTCCTGCCCGCGCTCTTCGAGAAGGCGGCGGGTCATGCGGATCAAATCGCCGAAGTCGAGGCCGTTTTTTTCGCGTTTCCGGCGTTTATAGGTTTGAAGTGTTTCATAAGCCAACCTAACCAGCGCTTCGGTATCGTAGACCTGATTGAGGGATTTGATCTGATCGAGATAGACCAGAATACGTTCGGCTTCCTTAAGGAAGAATCCATAGGCTTCCGGTTCTTTATCGCCAAAACTCCGAAGGCTTCGTATTTCAAAATCCTTTTTCAGAAAGGTATCTTTATACTCGTCGAATAGAGATGTGCGCTGCTCGGGCTGGACCGATAACCATGCGTATATGGCTGCGGCGTATTTTGTATTTGTTTGATTGGTCCCATCCAACTTTCCGGCCAGAGTGCGAAGGCTTTGATCCGGTGTGGATTGCGAAAATTCCGCGCGTAATGTCTCCGGTGTGGTTGCGGAACTGAACCCTAGACTTTTTATGAGATGGGCCTTGATATTATCAGGCGAGCCGATCGAGTTGATAAATTGTTCGAGGCGAAAAGGCTCACTTACGAGCGAAAGGATCAGTTCCTTGAGGCGATCCAGATTGATGGCCAAGCTAATCCGGTTCAGGGCCTTTTCGAGGTCGGGCCGCGCGCCACTATCTATATCATCCAAGAATTGCACGACCGAGCTGCGTAAAAGTTCGGCCGAACTTTGCTCGTCGAGAATTTTAAAGCCTGGTGTCACTCCGGCTTCGAGCGGAAAGCGCCCGAGAACCGATTGGCAGAACGAGTGGATCGTCATAATCGACATTCCGTTTGGCGTATCCAGTACCCGTGTAAAGAGCTCGCGCGCGGTAGTTATCATGGCGCTACTTGGCGGTGCGCCGGTCAGATCCAGCAATTCCTTCTGTAGGTCTTTTTCCGGCATCATCGCCCATTTTCCAAGACGTTTTTGAAGGCGCAGCGCCATTTGGGCCGCCGCTGATTTGGTGTAGGTAATACAGAGGATGCGGTGAGGGGCGCAGCCCGGCCATGCGCCATCGGCATTTGGCAAAAGAAGGCGTAGCACACGGTCGGTCAGAACCTTGGTTTTCCCCGATCCGGCGGACGCCTCCACCCAGATGTCATACTGCGGTGTTGCGGCAACCGCTTGGCGGCTCGAGGCTTCACTGCGACGAAATGCGGCTTCGGATTGATCGTGAGGGCGGGCGGTTGATTCTTGCATACTACTCGGACTCCTCGTTGTCATCGGTGTTGTCCGAATTAATGTCGATCACCGCCCACTCGGCCATACGGGCGAGATGGGCATAGGCTTTCTCATCTTCATAGAGTTCGCCTGCGCGCGGGAAGGCGGTGTAGGGAGTGGCCGGATCCTCAAAGGTCTGGAAAAGACGGGTTAATCCCTCATGGGTGTCTTCGAGTATTCCGTCTATGCTCGGTTTTGATCGTGCGTTCAGCACATTCTTGATCGAATCCTCGCCCGGAACTTTCCAGTAGCAGAGGCCCGCGATGCTGTCTATTCCCTCACCATATCCGCCATTTTTCAGGATGTAGGCTTCAATCGGGAGCTGCGGGGCCTGCCCCGAGAGGACTTTCGGGTTTGATGGAAAGGTTCCGGTTTTGTAATCGATAATAATTGCCGAACCATCAGGGCCGCAGCGGTCGATCCGGTCGGCCTTGGCGGTCACGATAAATTGGCGTCCGGACTGGGCCGATTCATAGACCATCATCTGGCCTTCGGCTTCCTGCTTCCATGGAATATGCCCATCTTCGGTACGCAGTTTATATTCGGTCTTGGCGATGTCCGAGGCCACGCGTGCGATTTGCGGTTTCCAATAGCGCCATTCGGGCGTCATGTGGGTGCGCTCGGCCAGGCGGCGCTTGGCGATTCTGGTTAGGATGGTTTCGAATTCTTTTATATCCGGTTTGAGATTGGCGGTGGTTTTTACAAATTCTTCGAGGACAGCGTGAAGGAATGTTCCTTTTTCGGCGTGGATCAAATCTTCTTCGATAGATGGAATGCGGCGCAGATTCAGAATGCGGCGCGCATAAATCTCGTAGGGATTATTGATCCATTTTTCGATGGCGGTTGCCGGGAGTTTAAGAGGGCGGGCGTCTTGCGGCGGACGTGGCTCGGGGGCTTCGGTCCTTTTATATTTGGAGGTCGACTGATCAAGAAGGCGGGTCCAATGGAGAAGCTGCGTGTCTCCCCAATTACTTTTCTCATTTGCGGCATCAAGAAGTGTGCGCAGGCGCTGGAGCCAGCGCGAGGGAACGGTATCGGCCCCATCTTCTCGCAGCGAGCGCGTAATCAGAACGCGGTTTGCATGGAGGGCTTCGCTGAAATCATGGGCCGAGAGGCCAATGCTGCGGTCGGATGGCGGGAGGCCGAAGGTCTTCCTCATAGGGCGGGACATCCACGGATCGTGGGATGGCTCTGCGGGCCACATCCCCTCATTGAGGCCAGCCAAGATCATCACATCATAGCGCAAGAGACGCGCTTCCAGCTGACCCAGGATAACAATGCGCGGATGTTTGGATTCGGTTTTGCGGTAGGTTTCCTGAACGAGATAATCGCGCAGGATTCCGCTCCAGGCGTCAAATTCCATTTGGTTATAGCGCGATAGTTCACGAAGAAGATTTTGAAGTGCTGTGGAGAGGGCGTCGCTTTCTTCGTGTTCCCACGCGGCCTCCGCTCCACCACAGAGCGACTCGTAAACCGATACAACCACTTCAAGAGCTTGGGCCGGATTGACCATACGGGCTGAAAGCTGTTCCAGCGATTGAAGAGCGGTTCTTGCGTTCTCAAAGCAAGGCAGGACCGCAGTTTGTTTTTCCGGTGCGAGTTCATCGATCTTATTCCGGAGGCCTTTCCATCCGGCTTCGGGTTTGGCCCCGCGAAGCACCCATTCTTCGAGTGAGTAAATTTCCTCGTCTGTGCCAAGTGCTGTGAATGGATGCTTTAGTATTTCGATTAAGGGAAGCGGCGCGAATTCTTCGGCAATGCTGCGCACGAGCGAGAGAATTAGCGATCCCGATGCGGTTCGGGCAAGCGGGATGCCGGCGCTGTCATCCACATCGATGTTCCAGCGTTTCAGATTGATAATAACACGTTCGGCGATGTTTCGATCCGGCGTGATAAGCCCGATGGTTGCGGTATCATCTTCCAAGGCTTCGCGAATGGTGGTGGCGATCAGGGCTGCGTGCTCACGCGGGTTGGCCGCCTCACAGATCGAGATGGATGCGCGGTAATCGTTTAGTTCTTCGTCTCCAAGGCGGTATGACCCGTAAGTCTCGGCGGGGGCCATCATCGCCCTGATCCATTTGGTACGGCTGCTTGCCTTATCACTTTTACCGTTTGGCCAGAGTTTGACATCCGCTCTGGTTTTCTCGAGGCCGGTCAGGAAGTTGCGCATGGTGCGCTGGGGGTGGGTGTCGCCGAGAAGAGCCCAATCGGTTTCCGGTAATCCAAGATCAAGTCCCGGAAGGATAACGGCCCCTTGGGGGAGTTTGCTGATGGCGCCAAGTAGCCTTGCGGTTGCCGGAATGGATCCGGTCGATCCGGCGGCGATGACCGGCGTTTGTGGTGGGTGCAGTGACCAGAGATTAACCAAGGTGTCCATCAGGCGGACGCGGCGCTCGGAGGCATCGATCTGGCCACGCTCTTTAAGAATGGATGGCCAAACGGCGGTGATGATCTCGAGAAATTCCAGCGTCTCTTTCCAGTGGGCCGAGAGCGAATCCGATTGAGGGACAAGCTTGGCCAGATTGGAAAAATCGAGGCTTTCGGTATGAACCTGATCGATCAGGACGGCGAGATCACCCGCGAGGGAAAGGCATTGGTCGAAGCCGAGGCTTTTTTCTTTGGCGCTAATAAGCTCGGCGAGTAAAAACTGGCGCTCGAGTTTCGGGATCGCAGGAGGGATCGGTTCGAGGTCTAACCCGTATCCGGCCAGTGTCAAATCAAGTTCGTCCGCGTCCACATCGCCGATAGGCTGGAGGCGGGGCAGAAGTGCCGGTTTATCAATGAGAATCGGGAATATATCGCGAAGCCCCCGTGCCGCGCGGCGGGTCGGGAGCATGACGCGAATTTGGGCGAGCTGGTCCAGTTGACCGCCTACGGACTCCAGCAACCCTTCGGCCAACCTTTTCAGGAAAGGTTGGTGCGAGGGGATCGTGTAGAGCCCACTCGGGAAGCTCACTCGTAATGATCCTTAATGAGGGTATCCAGAAGACGAACACCATAGCCGCTCGCAAACGGAACCGGACAGGTTGGTTTCGATTTGCTCATGGCAACGCCTGCGATGTCGAGGTGCGCCCATGCCCGTCCTTCGTCGATAAATTCGCCGAGGAACGCGGCAGCGGTACAAGAGCCGCCAAAGCGGCCTCCGCCGATGTTCTTGATGTCGGCAAATTCCGAATCCATTTCGCGGCGGAACGCGTCATCAAGCGGCATACGCCAGACTTTTTCTCCGGTGGCTGCTGAAGATTTTTCAATGCCTTTCCAGAGTTTTTCATTGTTGGCGAAGACGCCGCAATGGTTGACGCCGAGGGCAACCATGATCGCGCCGGTCAAGGTGGCGAGATCGAGGATAACGGACGGGTCATGTTTTTTCTGGATGTATGTGAGGGCATCCGAGAGGACCAAGCGGCCTTCGGCATCGGTATTGAGGATTTCAACGGTTTTACCGCTATAGGAGGTTACGATATCGCTCGGGCGTGTCGCTTCGTCCGAGATTGCATTTTCGGCAAGTGCAACGGCGGCGACGACCGGAACTTTACATTTCCGTGTGGCCAATGCTTTCATGGCGCCGACAACGGCGGCGGCACCGCCCATGTCCATTTTCATGTCCATCATGCCTTCAAACGGCTTAACGTTGAGGCCGCCTGAGTCAAAGGTGATGCCTTTACCGACCAGAGCGATCGGTTTTTGTGCTTTTTGCTTGGTGTTGCCGCTGCCTTCCCAGCTCATAATGACGAGGCGCGGGAGATGGTCAGAGGCTTGTCCGACGGCTATCAGGCAGCCCATCCCCATTTTTTCGATGGCTTTATCATCGAAAATCTGGACTTTGACACCGAGCGGGGTCAGGGTTTTCTTGATGTCTTCGGCAAAGCTTTCCGGATAAAGCTTGTTTGGCGGCATATTGACGAGGTCGCGGGCCCAGAAGACCGCATCAATCGTGTTTTTGAGTTCGGTAAATTCTTGCTCCCAACCTTTAACGGCGGATGTGACAACGGTCAGGGATTTGAGCGAGGTCACGCGTTTGCCTTTGTCCAACGTTTTGAACTGGTTGAAGTTGTAGGAACCGAGCCTGACGCCGCCCAAAACGGCGGTCAGCGGGTTGCCGTCTTTGCCTTTGAATTCGTCGCCATTGAGGAGGGCGGCCTTGACCGATCCTTGGGCCTTGAGGACATCGGCCAGATTACCACCCGCATTTTCAAGGGCGGAAGCGGCCGATTTTGATTTCCCGCCGACGCCGAGCAGGATCACGCGCAGGTATGGCGCATCTTTTCCGAGGGCGAGGGGCAGGGTTTGGCCTGCATCAGCCTTAAATTTTGGATGGGTGGCCAGTTGATGCTCGATCAGTCCACCGAGGGCGCTATCGAGAGCTTTGGCGATTTTGCCGAGTTTTTTGTCGTCGTGAAGCGCCAGAATGGCGGTATCGGCGCCTTGGGCGGTTTTCGAGAAGAGAATTTCGGGCAGGGATTTGTCAGATGTCGTCATTTTCGGCTCGCTTGGTTGTTCCGGTTCAACATTTCTGCTAAGAAGCCTAAATTTAGTCCATTCTTCCCAGAAGAGCAAATGCAGATTATTGATCGCTATGTCTTTCGCCAGATTGTCACCGCAACGATTTTTATCGTTCTGGTTCTGGCGGTGCTTGTGCTTTTGACCCAGTCTCTGCGCTATCTTGAACTGGTCATGAATGCCGGAGCTTCGGGGATGACGTTCTGGGCGGTTACGTTTCTCGCTCTTCCGAGCTTTTTTGAGGTCATTGTGCCGATCGGCAGCGTGGCAGCGGTGATGTTTATCTATAACCGCCTGATTTTGGACAGTGAACTCGTGGTGCTTAAAGCCCTCGGATTTTCGCCCCTCCGTCTGGCGAGGCCTGCGCTTATTCTTGCGGTTTGCCTGAGCGTTTTTCTTTTTGCGGTTATGGGATGGATTGCGCCGGACAGCAAGGCGTCCAGCATTGCCCTTCGTAAAGATATCAAAGCCCGCATGAGCTCTCTGATTTTCCGCGACGGTATCTTTAATAAGGCGGGTGACGGGCTTATGGTCTTTGTCCGTGACCGCGATGACAGCGGTGATTTGCTTGGGCTTGTCATATATGATGCGCGTAAGCAAGATGAAACGCCTTCAACCGTTATTGCCGCGCGCGGCGTCTTGGTTTCGACCGATAAAGGGCATCAGGTTCTAGTTTATGACGGGTCACGCCAGCAACTCGACCAAAAAACCGGAGTGCTTCGACGTCTTGATTTTGACCAGTATACTGTTGATTTACCGGACGCGGAGCAAACGGCCAAGAGCCGGACAAAAGAAGCCGATGAGCTGACTTTAGGCGAACTTTTCCGTGCGCTTAAGAGTGAGAAAAACCTTAATGAACGACGCCAAGTCCGTCTTGAGCTGTATAAGCGGTTTTTAACCCCTCTTTTTGTATACACGCTCATGATGGTGGCTTTGGTGGCGCTGCTTCAAGGAAACCACGAGCGCCGCGGGCAAGGGCGGCGGATTACCTTTGCAACCCTGACAATTGTCGGGATCGAGATTATATACCTGACGTCCTATAATCTGGCCAAAACTTCACCCACGGGCTATGCGCTCATGATTCTGACGGTGCTTCTTCCGATTGTGATTTCCTATTTCATCCTCTTTAAAGAGCGCTTGATGCAAAGAGCCCAGAATTTAACGCCGGAGGCATCGTCGTGATCCTCTCTCCCGATACAACATTGTTTCGCTATATTGCCCGATTGTTTCTCGTTAACCTGCTCGGATTATGGGCTATTTTGCTCGGTGTTGTCGCTTTGTTCGACTATATCGAGCTGATGCGGCGAGCGGCTAAAATGCAGGATGTCGGGTTTGTTTTGGTCCTTCAGATGGAGCTTTTGCGCCTGCCCGAGCTTATGATGACAATTGCGCCGTTTGTTGTTCTCTTTTCGTCGCTCTTTACGTTCTGGCAACTCGCGCGGCGTCAAGAGCTGGTTGTCTTGAGATCGGCCGGTGTTTCGGTTTGGCAGTTTATATCGCCGATTATTACCGTATCGATGCTGACCGGTGTCGCAGTCTTTACTTTGATTGATCCGATCAGCGCTTTGTTTTATAGCCGCTATGACGTTCTGGACCGGACACTTTTAAAGCGCGAGAGTGCGAGTGTTGTAGCTCTTTTTGATGAGGGGATGTGGCTCCGGCAAAAGACCTCGGATGGTCACGCTATTCTTCATGCATCCGAAATCGAGATGCCGAATTGGCGGCTCCGTGATGTTATGGTTCTCTTTTTTGATGAGCAGGATGTCTTTTCCGAGCGGCTTGATGCGCCGACGGCCCAGCTGAAGTCCGGTAATTGGTTGCTCAAGGACGCGGTTTTGAATGTTCCCGGTCATGCGCTCAAGAAATCGGGGCAGGCGATGATTCCGACCAATCTGACTACGGCGGATATCGAGGAGAGTTTTTCCTCGCCCGAGACTATGGGATTCTGGTCGCTCAGATCCTATATTTCGACGCTCGAATCAACCGGATTTGATTCGACGCGCCTTCGCATCCACTTCCAGCAGCTTCTGGCTCTGCCGTTTCTCTTTGCGTCGATGGTGTTTCTCGCAGCCTGTGTGGCGATGCGTCCGGCGCGCCAGGGTGGAGGGTTTACCTTTGTGGCGATCGGGGTTGTCTCTGGATTTGCCATATTCTTCTTTTCCAACTTCTTGAGCGCTTTAGGGGCTTCGCACCAGCTTCCTGTCTTTTTGGCGGCGTGGAGTCCGGCGTTATTATCCAGTCTTGGGGGAATATCCATATTGCTCGTCCTTGAAGATGGCTAGAGCGTGAGATATTTTTGCAACATAGCTGCCGTACCTTTTGGTCAGCCTTGCTCAGCGCTTGACGGTACGCGGAAAATCAATCAATTCTGGCTCTACAAGAACAGCCCTCACCTTTGCTCTTAAGGTGTTGCTAACTCTTGCGTATTAGATTGGTAACGTCGGAATAATCCGCGTCTTTGGATCAGGTGTCAGTATGGCTCACAATGTCTTTCATAATTTGCGCTTAATGGTTACGGTTTTCGCGGCCGCTGGTCTTCTGACCGCCTGCGCGTCTTCCTCCGATGATGTGTCGGATCCTCTCGAAGGGATGAACCGCGGAATTTTCAAATTTAACGATGCTGTTGATACAGCTGTTCTAGAGCCTGTAGCTCGCGGCTACCGCTCCGCAGTGCCTCAGCCAGCTCGTACCGGTGTTCGTAACGTTCTGCGCAACATCAAAACGCCAACCAATTTTGCTAACGATCTTCTCCAGGGCGATGTAACTGCCGCTGGCGACACCTTGACCCGTTTCTTCGCCAACACTCTGTTTGGTCTTGGCGGTCTGGTTGATGTGGCCGGAACCGAAGGCGTTAAATACCGTGAAGAAGACTTCGGTCAAACCTTGGCGGTTTGGGGTGCCGGTGATGGCCCTTACCTTGTTTTGCCGCTTCTCGGACCAAGCAACGTGCGCGATACAGCTGGCATGGTTGTTGATACCTATACTGATCCTGTGCGTCTGTGGCTGGTTAATACCGACCGTGACGGCTGGTATTATGGCCGTGTTGTTCTGGCTTCGGTTGACAAACGTGAAGAGCTTCTCGATGTCCTCTCTGACCTCAAGAAGAACTCGATTGACTACTACGCCGCAATCCGCAGCTCCTACACCCAGCGCCGCGCGGCTATGGTTCGTGACGAAGCTGATGGCGCACTGCCGGATATGTAATTCACGGAATTCCGAGTGGGGGCCGATAGGCCCCTTCTTCGTTTTGTATATGTAGTGTTGGGCCTTTTCTTGGACATAGAAATGTACTAAGTCATGGGCTAGACCAGTAAAGTTAGAGGTACTTAGGGATGAATGGACTTCAATCACGCAAATTAGGTTTCCTGTCGTTCGGCGTTCTTGCAACGCTGGCGTTTACTCCGGCTTGCTACGCGTCTTCGGCTGCGGCTCCAGCGTCTACATCCGATGCACCCGCTCAAGTGGCGGTTAAATCCGACGAAAGCGGTAAAGCGGCCCTCGACTTTGTGCGCTCGACTGCCGAAAAAGGTCTGACCTTCCTCTCCAATCCTGAAAGCACTCAGGATCAGAAGAAAAAAGAATTCCGCAAACTTCTTGATAACAGCTTCGATCTTGATGTGATCGGACGTTTCGCCTTGGGCAAATACTGGAATGTGGCTACTCCGGCCCAGCAGAACCAGTATCTTGGTCTCTTCCGCAAAATGGTGGTTGAGGTTTATGCCCGTCGTTTCGGTGATTACAAAGGCCAGAAATTCGAAGTCAAATCGTCCCGAGCGATCGGTAAGACTGACTCGCTCGTTTCGTCACAGATCATTCAGGTGAATGGCTCCGAGCCGATCACGGTTGATTGGCGCGTTCGCAAAACCGGTGATACCTATAAGGTCGTCGATGTGCTGGTGGCTGGCGTGAGCATGAGCGTAACCCAACGTTCGGATTTTTCTTCGGTAATCCAGCGCGGCGGCGGAAGTATTGATGTTCTGATTGCTTATCTGAAAGAGAAATTCTAGAGCGTTTACTGTTTTTCGAATTTAAAATCCCGCTGATGTATGGCGGGATTTTTTTGTGCCTATTTTCCGATACAGAAATCGCGGAAGATCATATCGAGCAAATCTTCGACATCCACGCGGCCCGTGATGCGCCCGAGATCGCGGATAGCGAGCCGCACATCTTCGGCGGCCAGTTCCGGCAATGGTGCGGTGGCGCAGTTTTCAAGCGCGCTCAGTGCATCTTCAAGAGCCTCGCGGTGACGAAGGCGTGTTAGCGACGGGGTTTCTTTTTGTCCACATAAACGCTCGACCTGTTTTCTGATTTCGTTCAAAAGCGCATCGAGGCCTTCGCCGGTTTTGGCCGAGATACGAATACCATCTAACTCGCACCGGTCTTTGCCATGGTCGATTTTATTGAGGACCATGATTGCCGTTTCATCAATCAGATTCAAGGTATGCGGGTCGGCTTCGGCCGTGCTGTCAAAGAGAAGAATTTTGAGGTCGGCAGCCTCGGCCTTGCGGATGGCACGGCGAATGCCTTCCATTTCAAGTGTCTCGTGATCGCTTTGACCCAATTCGTCGGGCCGAAGGCCAGCGGTATCGGTGAGGATAACCGGATAACCGCCGATATTGAGGTGAACATCAATCGTGTCGCGGGTGGTTCCGGCAATCGGCGAAACGATGGCGACATCGCGCTGCGAGAGTTGATTGATGAGGGACGATTTTCCAGCGTTCGGTGCGCCGAGGATCACCAGCTTTACCCCATCTCGCAGCATCTCGCCGCGGCGGTTGTCATTGAGGTGTTCGGCGATTTCGCCTTCGATGTCGGAGAGATCGGGGCGGACTTTGAGCAGGATGTCATCCGGCAAATCCTGATCGGAGAAATCGAGATCGGCCTCCATGAGGGCGAGAATACGGGCGAGGCGGTCTTTCCAGCCTTCATAAATTTTCTCGAGACTTCCGGACATTTGGCGCAGGGCCTGACGGCGCTGCTCTTCGGTTTCGGCGTGGATTAGATCGGCAATCGCTTCGGCCGAGGTCAGATCCATCTTGCCGTTTTCAAATGCGCGCCGCGTAAACTCCCCTGGAACAGCCATGCGGAACCCGTCCATGTGTCCAAGGACCGAGAGAACAGAGCTGACGACCGAGGGGCCGCCATGGATATGATATTCGACACTGTCTTCGCCGGTAAAGCTCGCTGGCGCTTTAAAACCCAGAACCATGGCGTGGTCGAGCACATCCTCCGGATGTTCGGGGTTATAGAGATAGCGCAGAGCGGCTTGTCTTGGCGCAGGAAGACGGGCGTTCGGCCCCAAGAGTTTTTCGAGGCCAGCCCACGCTTTGGGCCCTGATGTCCTTATCACGGCAATTCCGCCAAACCCGGGCGGCGTGGAGAGCGCGTAAATCGTCGGCATCAAATTATTTCTTTTTCGGGCCGGAGCGCGATGGTTTTTCGGCTGCCCCATCCGGTTTGGACGGGTTCATCGTAAAGGACATCGGATTCATGCCGCCTGACATTTTTCCGCCCATGGTTGTCATTTGTGACCAGAAATGCTTCTGCATATCCGACCAGCCTTGGAACATAGCCGGCATCCATGTCTGGATCAATTTATCGGCTTCCATGGTTTGAATGTTTTCCGAGAGGCGACGTCCGACCATCTCGATCAATTCTTGCTGCATCGGCATGATATCCGGCAGGCCAAAAAACTGGCGAGCTTCTTCCGGAGTGCAATCTACATTCAGTTCAAAGCGCATCGTCATATCCTGTCGGCTTGGGGTGATTGTAGGGCCTATAAAAGCGGGTTCTCGGGTTAATGTCTACTATGATTTTTTCCCCTAAAATGCTTTACTTGAGTCATGGACGATCTTGATTCCTCGCCTCGTTCCGACGATCTGGAGCCTGATAGTGCCGTAAAGGGCGCATGGGAGGGGGATAACTTTCCCCGTATCGAGCAAAAATTACTGGATCGCTCGGTCAAGCGCATGAAATCGCTTGTCAACGGGAATGGGGTTGACCCTGATCAGGTCAGCATTGACGAATACGAAGACATTCGCCAATACCGCTTTCCTGCGCGTGTCCAGATCAAACTGGTGTCCCGTTTTGGCGTCCGGATCGAGCCGGGCCGGAATACGCTTGCTGAGCTGGCAGGGTCCAAAGACGAGTTTCAGAAAAAAATTCATGGCATCATTCTGACAACGCGGACAACCAGAGAAAAACGCCAGCAGGTGATCGATTTCATCTTCTCGCGATCCGATAAAGGATTCGGAATTGAGTCGCAGCGTACTCTTTTCAAAAACCTGACCCATGATGTGGTCATGCACGAGCAATGCCACACTTGCGCGCATAGTGGTGATACGGCTTGTCCCCGCTGTCACGGGAAAGGCGGAATTACCTGTTCGCGGTGTCGCGGGCGGCGCCAGATTCATTGCACCAAATGCGGCGGGTCAGGCCATATGCATACGCCGCAAGGAAGTCGCCCTTGCGATATGTGCCGCGCCAGCGGGAATATTCCCTGCTCGCTCTGTCATAGCCGTGGATTGATGAAATGCAATGGTTGTGCGGCTTCCGGCCGGGTGCGCTGTCATAAATGTTCAGGAACCGGGTGGCTCTCGCATTTGGCGCATATCGAGCTTGAAGGGATTATCCATTTTGGATTTGACCGGACCAATTTGCCGTCCCGTTTGGCCGAGCTTGTGGCTGATCGCGGGGCAACGCTGGTGAAGCGCGGTGATCTCAGTGTTGATATGGTTCCGGATGTTTTGCCGGGAACCAAACCGGATGATGATCTTGAATCGGGCACTGAACCCGTCAACCGCGAAGAGGACACCATGATCTATATCGATTATGATGTGACCTGTCCTTATGGGCCAATTCATTTCAAAGTAGCGGACCGGGTCGTTCCGGCCATTATGCTCGGGTGGCAGGCACGCTTGATTGATGCTCCTCCCTTTATCGAGGATTTTACCAAAACCGGAATGGAAGCCATTCGGGAAGCGGCCAGCGGGACTGGCCCACTGATCGAACTTTTGCACAAGGCTTGCCGCTTTGCGGTGTGGCGCGAACTGATTTCCCAGATTTTACTAAGCGGCAATCTCAAACAGGTTATGGATGTCCTCTTTAACCGTTATCCGACCGGTCTTGATTATAAACATATGCAGGAGCTTATTCCCCAAGCGGATCTGGCCGTTCGTCTCGTGACGCGCCGCTCCCGCTATATCGGTATGTCGGCGGCGCTCGTGGCTTATCTCGGGGTTGTATTTCTTTATTATATCGAGACGCTTCGGGATGTCTTGGGCAGCCATATGCCGCATCCTGCTCTTATGATGGTGGCTGATGCCCTATTGGCCGGAGCCGGAGTCGGCGTTGGTGTTCTCGGAGGCAAGCTGGCGGCGATTGTATCGCGGAATAAGGCGTTTGCCGGTATCGTGCCGCAGGAGATTCTGAGCGCCCGCTTGCCACGCGCCGGGGCGACAGCCCTTTGGAGCCTGGGATTATCGATCCTAGGCACTCTGGCAATCTTGTTTTACGGGTATATTAGCGGGTCCGCTCTGCCGGATTGGCTTGGACATTTTCTGCCAAGGTAACGCGGGCGTCTTGCTGGTTCTGGGCAAATTCCTGATTCATACGACGAATCTGGTCTTTGAAGCGTTTCAGCTCTTTTCCATTCAGCGAGTTATCGGCTGCAAATTTAACCGATGCCGGATTAACCTGAACGTTGTTGACCATTACTTCATAATGAAGGTGAGGACCAGTCGATCGTCCGGTGGTTCCCACATAACCGATCAACTGTCCCTGCTTGACGCGAACGCCTGGGCGAATGCCTTTGGCGTAGCCGTTCAAGTGGGCATAAGCGGTCGAGAGTTTGGAGCTGTGACGAATACGGATGTAGTTACCGAAGGAGCTGAAGCGTCCGGCGCGTTCGATGACACCGTCAGCCGATGCGAACACTTTGGTTCCGGTCGGAGCCGCGAAGTCCATGCCTTTGTGCATTTTCGAATAGCCGAGAACCGGGTGGCGGCGCATACCAAAACCCGAGGAGATACGGCCAAAGGCGACTGGCGTTTTCATCAGGCCGGATGATTTACGAATGCTGCGTCCATCCTGCGTGTAGTAATCCACTTGTCCGTCCGAAGATTCATAACGGTAGAAGGAATATGGTTTTCCGCCGAGGGTCATGCGGGCGAAAATAATGTCGCCGGTTTTTGCCAGATAGCCGTCGTCGGTTTTGTATGAATCGTAGAGAACTTCCATCTTGTCGCCTTGATGGATGTCACGCTGGAAGTCGATCGCGTACGAGAAGAGGCGAATGGTGTTCGCGGTAATGCGGTCTGGCAATTCTGCCTTATCGGCAGATCCATATACAGAACCGTCAATCTCAACGACGCGGGATTCGCGGGCGCGCTGGATTTGCTTTTCATCGATGCGGGAATGGAAGTCGCCGGCATCGTCACGCGAGACTTCGATGGTGCGCAGTGGGTCCGGAGTGAAGGAGAGTTTCGCAAACTCATAGCCACTGTCGGTTTCAGCCGGTTCCAGCGTTACGTTGAACTGCTGACCCGGACGCAGACCGCGCATATTATAATGACGGGAAATTTCGGAGATAATCGACTGGCTTTCACCGCTGTTTATCCCGGCTTTTTCAAGCGCTTCGCTCAACGTATCGCCTTGGGCAATCTCGATCGTCTTTTCTTGCGCTGCCGGAGAAATGGAATCGCCGTCGCTCTCGGCCAGCATCTCTTTGGAACGGATTACTTCGCGGTCACGACGGATTTGTCCGCTGCTGTCACGGTAAGCGTTAAGGGAAAGCATTGACCCTGTGCCCATCAGGCTATTCTGCGGGATCATCAGGGAGAGAATTTGGTCGGTGGTTTCGGCGCTTGGCTCTTGTTCGAGCGAGTTGGCCAGTTCAGGGAAGGTCGAGAGTGACTGGTTCGGCGCAATCGGATTATTAAGGTGGAGCCCGACGGCCAATGCAAGGCCGGCTGTGCCGCTGACCAAATAGCGCAGACGCAGGCGGTTGTCGCGGGTCAGGACGTGGCGGCGTTTCAAATGAAGCGCGCTGATGGTTTGCTCGACGACCGTCTCCATGACGTTCTGAGCTACCGAAGCCGTGTAGGTCGCGGCTTTCGACAATAAGGTGACGACGGGTTGTCGTTGAATGTGGGTGGAGGATGTCATGAAAATCGAAGATCTGTCTTATGAATGCGCTTCCGAGGAATTTACCGCTATTTAAATGGTCTTTCGTGGCTTCTTTGAATCAGTAATCATTTTGTGGGTTGAGTTCTAACACAGTTTGATTCCTGTTCCAATGCCTAACCAGTTATTTGTTACATTTTAGTCACACCTAGTTCTGGACGGCACAAGAGCTAAACGAGATCACTTACAGAGTCAATTCCTCTCTTTGGTCATAATGTTGATATTAAACCGATTTATCTCGGGCAAGCCTTTGAAATCGCGTCATATGCCGATCCCGAGCCGCTCAAAGAAAATGTGTCTTTTGTTTTGGTTCCGCGAGCTGATTGACCTTCCACGACCATGGTCGAGCCTTTCTGGAGGGCTTGGGCCAGCGTTTTGTCCTGGTCGTCGGAAGGGGTCCATGCGTTTTCGCCTTGACCGTAGAGAATGTATTTCTTCCCATCTATGCTTATGGAAACTTCGGCCTTATCCTTGTAGGAATATCCAGCAAGGTACGAAAAAACATCCATGGCGCGCTCGGACGGGCGGTGGGTAATCATCGCGAAGATATCGCCGCGTTTGGTGTATTTGCCTTCGGCTTTGGTCGGCGTAGCCGACATGAAGCAGGTCTTCGAGCCATTTTCGGTGTAGGAATAGGTTTTCCATGAACCGAACGTACCTAGGGGCGTGAGGTCAGCGGCCATAGCCGGTGCGGTCCCGACGAGGCCGAGCAAAGCCGCCAAGAGAAGTGTGTTCTGTCTTACCATAGTTGTACCGTTTCTTGAGTCGTGAGCCGTAACGGGCCGAATTTGAATTTTCTACAGACGTTGAACAAGCGACGCGCTTTGTCTGTGTACTCTAAGATTATATACCCCCTCGGCACGGGCTGAAAAGGGCAAAAACATCAAATTTTTCATAAATATAATCAAAATCAGATATCAATCAGCGAAACTTGGTCGGGACTGAGAGCGTGATCGTAGAAACGAGCGGCATTGCGTGCAAAGCGAGCCGGATCGTCGGTAGCGAAGAACATGGTTTTTTTGTCATTCACCATGGCTCCCGCCTTACGGTTGTCGGGATGAATGTCGGGAAGAAGCTCTGCCAGCTCGTGCGCGGCGGCTTGCCCGGAATTGATAAGAGTTACATCTTCACCAATGATGGCGGTGATTGCTTTTTCAAATACCGGAAAATGGGTGCAGCCTAATATAAGAGTGTCCGGCGCATCATTTTTATCAAACATGGGCTCAAGGTAGCGGCGGATAATACCCAGCGTGATCGGATCATCCTCGCCGTTCCAGCCTTCTTCCGCCAGTGCCACCAGCATCTGGCAGGCGGCGCTTTCGGTGCGGATATCCTTATTGATCAACCCGATTTCGCGTGGATACGCGTTCGAGAGAATGGTACCCGAAGTGGCGATGACCCCGATATGTCCTTTTTTAGTGGCCTTTACGGCGGCCGCGGCCGCGGGTTCAATCATTCCCAGCACCGGAATCGGTGCCGCCATTGCTTTGACGCTTTCGAGGGCGTGGGTCGATGCTGTGTTGCACGCAACAATGACGGCATTCACATTTTGTTTCAATACGCACCGTGTCAGAGATTCGCTGTAGCGGATAACGGTTTCACGGCTCTTTGTCCCGTAGGGAAGGCGCGCAGTGTCGCCGATATACACATAAGACTCAGCAGGATAAGCGGATTTTAGAGCCTTGAGGACTGTCAGTCCGCCAATTCCGGAATCAAAAACACCTATCTTTAATCCTGTCTGTGCCATCTGCCTTGTTGCCGTAAATATGACCTTATTGTTCGATATTGATTTTACTCAGGCTTCACCCGTGCTAAAATAAGACTATGTTCTCCTTATCAGCCCGTTAACTCTTCAGCAAGAGTTCAATGATACAAAGGAGTCCTCCCATAAACTTAAGGAGTTAAAATATGGAACTCGCAATTCATGGAAAACAAATGGATGTCGGGGACGCACTGCGTGCCCACGTAACCAACAAACTGGAGGAGATTAATTCCAAGTATTTCAATCGTGCCATCGACATTGTCGTGACCTTCTCGCCTGAAGGACACAGCTATGTCAAAACCCATATTTCACTTCGTATCGGCAAAGACATTATGGTGACCGCCAATACGGTCGATCAGGATGCCTATGTCTCTTTCGATCAGACAGCCGAAAAAATCGCCAAACAAATGCGTCGTTACAAACGCCGCCTGCGTGATCACCATGAGCGTCTCGAGCAAACGCCTGAAACCGAAATGATGAAAGCGCGCGATTATGTTCTCGCTGTACAGGAGTTGTCCGGTAAGGCGGATGCTGCCGAGGAGGAAGATGTTCCGGTCGGTGAAGATCCGGTAATCGTTGCCGAGCAGCCGACCCGCATTCCGAAAATGAGTGTATCGGATGCCGTGATGCGTATGGACCTCTCGGGGCAGACCGCGATTTTGTTCCGCAATCCGAAAAACAATCAGCTCAATATGCTGTATCGCCGTGCCGATGGAAATATCGGTTGGGTCGAGCCTGATTTGTCGGTAGCGGCCGAATAAAATAATCGCAAGTTAGAATTGAGAAAATCAGCCTTCATGTGAAGGCTGATTTTTTTTACGCTTCTTTTTTAGCGGCATTGCATTTTTTTTCTGGCTTCCCTGCCAATAACTCGTTACTCAGATCACTGTGATTCTGAATTTTCTTCTGGGGGGAACTCAATGTCACTTTCTGATGATGTCCGATTTAGCTCGGTTCATTCCTGTGTACGCGGCGGAACATTCGAACAGGTTCTTCGGAACCTGAGCTGGACGATCAATCGTGATACCGATCTGTCCTACGAATCGGTTTCAGCTACTCTTAAACATATTGCGCGTCGCCCGAACACAGGCATTGGCGACGGTATTGCCGTTCTTGACTGGATGAGTGAGGATTTGAACGAGCCTTATGTGCTTCTCGCGCGGCTCGAAGCTCCGGTCGACGTTCTGGCGGTCGATGAGCGTCCGGCAGATTTTGTTCTGGTTCTGATTTCTCCGGCAGCCAAATCGGTTGTGCATCTTCGTCATCTGGCACGATTGACGCGCCTTTTCCGCGACGAGCATTTCCTCGAGCGTTTGCGCGCAACAAGTTGCTCCGACGGCTTGATGTCGGTGCTGCTTGACGAGCAGAGCGTTGCCCTCGCTCTGGCTGCCTGATTTCCATTGTGTTTTCTTATTTAGTGAGCGGATGACGCATCCGGAATGCTGGTTTTGACCTCTTCCGGAGTATCGTCGGACGTCTCGTAGAGGAACCATGTCGGATCTTTCGCGCGCACATCGCGGCCAAATGTCCAGACATCATTCATCGTTGTGACTTTGTCCGGATTGCCGGAGATGATCGTCCCCTGCCGATCGCGAATGACGCAGGTTTCCGTGGCAATGAAACGCAATTTGATAAAGGCCATGCGGTCCAAACGGGTGATGCCGACAATTTCAGCGGAACGAACCGAATGGATTTCGGTCTGGTTGGTTTCTCCGCGTCCTTCACGATCCTGAATCGCCTGGGCGAACGCCGAGTAGACACCCGGCGAGAGCAGGTCTTTCAGAGTCCGCGTATCGCCTTTGGCGAAACTTTCAACAATAATGGCGAAGGCTTCTTTGGCGCCGTCGACAAAACTTGTGACATTAAAGTCCGGATCGGTCTTGAGCAGTTCGCGCATATCTTCCACCAGATTAGCGGGGACCGTTTTCAGGTCATCGCTTTTTTCCGGAGATTCGATGTCGATGATGTCGCGGATATTCTCAAGGGCGCGGGGTGCCGGTTTGATCCGGTTTTCAAATTCTTCCGAACGATCGCGTTCCTCACCGTTTCTGGTTCCCAGCGTATTGCGGAGCCAGATCACCAGCACGGCGGCCACGGTAATATATATCAGCAAATCAATCGGCACGGTTTTATCCTTCACGTCTTCTGATGTCCCCGAAGCGGGGGTTAGCCCTTTATAATAGGCGAAAAATCCCAGACTACAAGAGAAACACGACAACTCAGTCCTTGTCACTTTGGCTGGTTTTTGCTAACCAAGGTGAATTCAATCACACCTATTCGATGAGCATAATTATGACCGACGATCAAATTTCCGCCCCTGAAGGCGCCATTAAAGCTTCTCCTAATTTGCCGGTTATGGTTCACGCCCAGTATGTCAAGGACATCTCGTTTGAAAACCCGTCCGCTCCTTATTCTCTGCGCAGCGGGTTGGCTCAGCCGAAAATGGAAGTGAATGTTATGCTCGATGCTCACCCGCTTGAGGACGCGCAGGTTAAATCACTTTATGAAGTGTCGATGCGCCTGTCGGTTCGCGCCATGCGCGATGAGCAAACTCTCTACATTGCCGAGGTTGTCTACGGCGTGGCGGCGTCGATGCCGAATGTGGCCGAAGAACATCATCACCCGCTTATGCTGATTGAGATTCCAAAACTGGCGTTTCCGTTCGCGCGCAAAGTCCTTGCCGACCTTATTCAGGACGGAGGCTATCCGCCACTTCTTCTCGGGCCGGTTGATTTTGCGTCGATGTATGTCGCCCGCTTTGCCAAAAAAGATGAAGAGGTTCCGTCGGCGGCGGTCAATTAACACCTCTGCCCGCCTTTCTCCAGGGGGGGTGTTTTATAGAGTCTAATAGAATCAAGGGGTTGTTTTAGCCCCTTTTTTATTATGTTAACTCGATTAGTATTATATTAACCTATTGAAAATTAACAATTTTTTCGATTTCTGCTTACACTCCGTTAACCAAAGGCCCGTACAATAGGAACATAAAGCTTCTAAAGCTATGTTTGTCACATTAAGGGGTTGGGGCCTTTCGTTATGGATAAGACAACGGGATCCGGGGATAACCGGGATATGGAACTGCAGATCTGGCCGCAAGAGGAATGCCGCTTTGCGTACACGATCAACAACCAACAGCCGGTTCGCTGCACATGGATCAGCGATCAACCGCTGTTCTATTCCGATTATGATGAAGCTCTTGACGACGATTCTCTTTTCGATGATCCGATCCTTGAAGCTCTGGAGCGCGATATTGCCGACTTGCGGATTAAAACCAATGCCTATGAAAAAGTTGCCCAAGAATTCGGTGAAAGCGAAGAGAGTAAAATCGGTTGCTTCGTGAGCGATGCTTCGGTGGTCTCTTCTTTGTCGGCTCCAGCTGAAAATCTTGAGGCTCTTCTGGCGTTGGCCCATGATAGTCGCTTTGCATCCCAATTTTTGAGCTTTGCTGCCTTGAATGGTGTAGCCGTTCGTTTGAGCAATCAGGTCCTTGATGCTTCTTATGATCGTACGACCCAGACTATTCTGGTTCGTGCCGATCTTGATGCGTCGGAACAAGTCCTTCTTCTGGCGCGTGAATTGCGCCGTATGTATCAACACCGCAATGGTGCCGGTCTTCATCCTTTGATGCTTCATCCGGATTTTGCTGTTCTGGTGAACCGTGCGCAAACCGCTGATCTGATTACCAGTGTGGTGCGCGTGGCTTGGGAACTTCATTTGGCCGGACATAAAGATGTCTGGGCCCGTATCGAGAATTCGCCGATGTCCGATTTGGGCCGTGCCTATGCTCGCGAAGCGATTGCCGATTTCCGAGCGATCAATAATGGAATGGCGGCACGTGCTGCGTTTGAATCGTGGTTCTTGTCGGAGCGTTGCCGCAAGGCGGACCGTCTTTTGATCCAGCAGATGCTGGCCGATTATCAGGGTTATGTGTTCTCCGATAATCCGGAAGCATCGCGCATGATCGCTCTTGATCTTTTGCGCGCTCTCGGAAAAGTTCCGTTCGGTCATAACTACATTGAGTCGGTCGCTCAACAGATTATCGTTGATCCGGTGTTTACCGATGTTCGCGATCGCTCTAATGCCAACTTCCTGTGGTTCATCAAATTCGAGCGGTCGTTTACCGAAGGCGAGAAAGAAGTGGCCAAAGAAGAGGCCGCTCGTCCGAGCGCGACGGTAATCGAATTTCCGGCTTTCGAAAAAGGGTCATCCGCGACCTCATCCGAAATGGGAAAACAGGCCGAGATCGTTGATTTGTGCCGTCTCGTTTAATCGCGGGATTGGTTCGGGAGAATAAAAAAATGGTGCCGGTTACGGCACCATTTCTGCTTAGGCGGCATTGCGGGTGGTTTTTTCCCATGCCTTGATTTGTTTTTCGGCTTCCTCTTTGGCAATGCCGTAATTTTTTTGAATGGCTCCGGCCAACTTCAGGCGGTCGCCGCGGATCTGGTCAAGATGATCGTCCGTCAATTTGCCCCATTGCTTCTGGACCGAGCCTTTGAGTTTTTTCCAGTCACCTTCAATCGTATCGGTATTCATTTGTTACTCCTTTGTTGAATCGGTAAGTTGCATGACTAACGATAAAGTCTTCGGAATTGTTCCATGCAAATTGTGAGTACAGGGAATCGAACCCCGCACGCTTGGGCGTGCATTTTTAAAAGAAGAGGGTTCGCTACCCTGTAGATTTCAAATTTTGGGAAATAAAATGGAGCGGGTGAAGGGAATCGAACCCTCGTAGCCAGCTTGGAAGGCTGGAGCTTTACCATTAAGCTACACCCGCTCGGGGAAACAGGCCATTATTTAACCGAACATCCGGCGTTTGACAAGACTTCCTCTTAAAAAATTGACCGCCGAAGCAAAAACAGGCCGTTTCATTGAGGAAACAGCCTGTTCCGGATGTATATCAGGGAAATTAACGGGTACCGCCGATGGTGCAGGCCGGAATTCCGTTCAGGGCGCTACAGAGAACGGCGTAAGCCCCGAGTTCCGGACAATCCGGCTGTTTGGTCGCGCGCTCGGCCATGGTGCCATACAAAAAGTTGGCTTCGTGGCGGGCACGTTTGAGCAATTTAATGGGGTCGGTGGTGTTTGGATCGGCTGCTTTCTCGAAGAAAGTGCGCATCCGGTAAACACCGCTGGATTGGTTGGATGATAGGGCGAAAGGTTCGGTGAGTTTAATCGAATGATGGACTGTCTCCATCACTTGGGCATGGGTCTTACTGCTCATATTGGTCTCCATAAGCTTTTGTTCAGTTATGAAGCCGCAGTATTTTTTGCACACACCACCGCTGGCTTTTATTTTAATATCTTATACTTAGTAAAAAAATCAATCTCGCCGCCTGTATAGCGGATTTGAATAGCCAGCGTCAAGATTATTCCGCCCCACAGCTCTCGGGGCGGATGGCGCGTTTTCTAAAAGGGAAGGTTAGGCTTTTATGTTGAGCAAACGGCTCGAGCTGCCGCCTCGCGATCATCGGTTGACACCCGCCTGAAATACTTGAGAGGCCCATGTGAAATCCTTTCCGTGAAACCGCTAAATGAAACAGGCCTTATGCCTATTTTTATTAGAATAGCATTCCAACCTGAAGCGAGGATGAAGGGGATGGATTTACGGCCTTGAGATTTTGGCACTTCCCCCTTATAAAAGGGGCTTCAATTCGCAGAAAATAAGGAATTTATTATGGCCGGATACCAGTATGTGTATGTGATGAATGGATTGTCCAAGACCTATCCGGGGGGCAAGACCGTTCTCAATAACCTTACACTCAGTTTCTTTCCGGGCGCCAAGATCGGTGTTCTGGGGCCAAACGGTGCCGGTAAATCCACCTTGCTCAAGATCATGGCGGGTGTCGATAAAGAATTCGTCGGCGAAGCGTGGGCCGATAAAAATGCCCGCGTCGGTTATTTGCCGCAAGAGCCGCAACTCGATGAGAGCAAAAACGTTCTCGAGAACGTGATGGAAGCGTGCCGCCCGATGCTCGACAAGATTGCGCGTTTTAATGCGATCGGTCTCGAGATGTGCGAAGAGGGCGCTGACTTTGACAAGCTCACCGAAGAGATGGGAGCTTTGCAGGACGATATCGATCACGGCAATGGCTGGGAACTCGAGCGTCAGATTGAAATTGCTTTGGATGCCCTCCGTTGTCCTCCGGGTGATGCGGATGTCAAAAAACTGTCGGGTGGTGAGAAACGCCGCGTGGCCCTGTGCCGCTTGCTGCTCGAAGCGCCCGATCTTTTGCTGCTCGATGAACCGACCAACCACTTGGACGCTGAATCGGTGGCTTGGCTCCAGCGCTTCCTGCTCGATTACAAAGGTACGGTGGTGATGATTACCCACGACCGTTACTTCCTTGATAACGTCACGGGCTGGATTCTGGAACTCGACCGCGGATCGGGCATTCCGTACGAAGGCAACTACACCGCTTATCTTGATTCCAAACGCAAACGTATGGAACAGGAAGCCAAGACTGAGGCGACGCGCCAGAAAACTCTGGCACGCGAATTGGAGTGGATTAACCAGACTCCGGAAGCGCGCCGTAAAAAATCCAAAGCGCGTATTGCTGCTTACGAAGATATGCTCGCCGAGAACGAACGCGAGACCGTGGGCCGCGCGCAGATCGTTATTCCGACACCGCCGCGCCTTGGCAATCTGGTGGTCGAAGCTCAAGCCATTTCCAAAGGATTTGGGGATCGTCTCCTGATTGATGGTCTCTCGTTCAAACTGCCGCCGGGCGGTATTGTCGGGGTGATCGGTCCGAACGGTGCGGGTAAAACCACGCTCTTCCGTATGATTACGGGCGTTGAACAACCGGACAAGGGCGATTTCCGTGTCGGTGATACGGTCAAGCTCGGTTATGTCGATCAAAGCCGCGATGCGCTTGATCCGAATAAAAACGTCTGGGAAGAAATCTCGGGCGGCGTTGATATTCTCCAGATGGGCAAGATTGAAATTCCATCGCGCGCTTATGTCGGTTCATTCAACTTCAAAGGAACCGACCAGCAGAAAAAAGTCGGGCAGCTTTCGGGCGGGGAACGCAACCGTGTTCACCTTGCGAAAATGCTCAAGACCGAAGCCAACGTGTTGCTGCTTGACGAACCGACCAACGATTTGGATACCGAAACCTTGTCGGCACTTGAAGAAGCGCTCGAGCAATATCCGGGCTGCGCCGTCGTGATCTCGCACGATCGCTGGTTCCTCAACCGTCTAGCCACGCACATCCTCGCGTTCGAGGGTGATTCCCAAGTGGTCTGGTTTGAGGGTAACTATGAGGATTATGAAGCTGACCGGAAACGCCGTCTCGGAATTGATGCCGATACACCGCACCGGATCAAGTACAAGCCGCTCACTCGCGTCGCGTAACAGAGCTGATTTTATTCGTGTTAGTTGATGAACCGTTCGAGCAGCGAACGGGTATAGGATGTGGCTGCGACCATGGCCTGTGCTTTTTGGCGATCGTGTGCGTCAAACAGGGTTTTGGCTTCGGTCAGTTTGGCGCGCTCGGCGGCAGCGTAGGGGGATAATCCGCAGAGAAGTTCTTCTTTTCCATTTCCTTTGCGGGGATCAGCCAGAGGATCGGTCAGGACTGCGCCCAGAACATCATTGTTTCCCATGAGGGTTGCGAAAGCGATCGGGGTTGTGTTGAAAATTTTGAGACCACCAGCCACAGTCGGGATCAAAATGCCCGAGAGGGCCATGGATGCTCCGGGCGTCATGGCGGCCTTCACCTTATCGGCGTTGCCTTCACGGATGAGTTCAAGGATGTGTGATGATGTGGGTTGATTTTCGTCACGTTCTTTTGCGCGTGTCCATGCGCCAAGTACCCGGAGGTTCATCTGTTTGTCTGCCTGTTTGTTTTTTATAATATTATAATTTCATTTGTATTTGTTACGGTGCAGTATAATCCTGCTCCAAATGCGCTGCATTAAATATCTGATTGTTTTTTATGCGTTTGCGGCATGGCTAGCATCTCGTAACCATATAACTTATCAGTGCTTCCTCTCTGTTTTGTTTATAAGAGTCTTTGACAGTTTGTCCGGAGCTGTGTCACACTTTGCTCAATTCATAAGGATAAAAAACCCAGGGAGCACACTAAATGGTTAAACACGTCCACCTGCATAGCGGGTTCTTAGTTACTTATCCAAACCGTGAGATTGCGTTGAAAGGGGCCCAGACCCTTATTGGTTATTTACTCTATCGCGGCGAAAACCGACCACTGCGCGGCCTATCCGATCAGTTCGGAGATGTCGCTTTTGAAACTTGGGCGGGAAAAGTAACCGTTGCTAAAGAAATCCAAAGTCCCAAGTATGTCGTTACATTTCCGATGTCGACCCATCCGGACGGGTATGATTTCACCGACGATCTCGCGGCGTTCGTGGTTAAGGATGCCGGCCGCATCTCTGCTGGCGGCCTCGGACGGTCTCTTCATGCTATGGGGGACGTGGCTCTTCAGGCGGCTCTTAAAAAGCAGCTTGGCGGTGGCTCGGCCGGCCCGATCTTCAAGACGCCTTAGAGCGGGATTTTCCGCTCTCCGGTTCTGTCCCTTTTTAATAAAAACGCTCCACAACCGAATTCTGTGCTAATCCGCGCTCGGATGCAGAATCCGGTTGACAGACGCCCTACAGTTTCCTAAATCTCTCGGGGTTTACGGCTTCCCTTTTGGAGTGCGTAAGGTTTTTTAGACAGTATCTTCAAGGCAACAGAGGTTTATGAAAAATGTCCAAAGAGAAGTTTGAGCGGAGCAAGCCGCATTGCAATATTGGAACGATTGGTCACGTTGACCATGGTAAAACGACGCTGACCGCGGCGATCACGAAAGTGTTGGCTGAGGCTGGTGGAGCGACGGCTCTGGC
>JBPXJO010000036.1:0-3211 GCA_051715325.1 Alphaproteobacteria bacterium
GTCGCCTGCGTCCGCCGCCGCCAGGCTCCCGCTTCCGGCGGGTTGGCGGCGAATCGATCCTTGCCGGCGTGCACGAGCACTTTCTCTGGATCGAACAGCGTGATCGACAGAATGCGGTCGTCCCTTTGCAATTCGCGTTCGATCACCGATTCCATGTTTTTCATGTTCGCTAGCGTAAGTCCGAGATCGAACCCGGTTTCGGCGGTCGCTTTGAGTTCTTCCACCACGAACGCGAAACGCGATTCGACCTGTTCCGACAAGGCGCGCTCGAACTTAACGGCGTCGAGCAGCACGGTCAGACCGAGGGCCAGGGCGATGATCCCGATGATAGTCACAGCAAGCTTGGCGATCATGGCGTGATTGGTGGCCCGTTGGGTGGTGTTTCGCCGCGTGCGAGCGGCGCGCGGATCGGGGGGAGGAACGCTTTGCGCGATCGTCCGGTTGGCTGATGGGTAACGCTGGGGCGGGCAAAGTTAGCGCCGGAAACCGGGAGCGGATCGAAACCGGCGGGGAGTGGGTGGCCTCGCTAACTTTGAGGCGAACGGGGTTACTCAGGGGGTGAAAGCGGGCCGGTATTGGCTCGATGGCCCGCAAGCGAATCCTTCTGTTTCCAGGAATCCTCGCCGTGACGTACAAGATAACCGACTCCACCGTAATCAATAGGCTCATTACCCAGCCATTCGACAACGCGCGAGCGCCGGGGCAGCTTGGAGGGCGCGCGGTTCAGATGGGTCAGGCGCAAGGGCCGCGCGCTCAACCCTCGGAATCCGGGTTCGCCAACAAAGCCAAGAATCTGTTGGACCGAGCGGTTACCTACGTTCGCAGCAATTCCGAACAGCGCGCGGAGGCGGGCATCGCGCGCGGCGTCCAAAACTTCGATAAGGCGTTCGGCAAGCTAATGGACGCAATGAAGCCCGACGACACCTACGGCGTCGATTTCGCCAAACTCTGCCGCCGCTTGGACGCGCTTCCCGGCAGCGCCAAATCGGCTACCAGCCGGGGAGTAGATTACAACGCGCTTCTAGAGAAACGGTTCAAGCAGTACGCCGCCGAGTCGGACCCTCAAACGCTGAAAAGCGCGCATGAAAACATTCGCTCGGCCTTGCAGCAGCTTGAATGGGAACAGGTGCGAGCCAAAACCCCCAGCGAACGCCAGCCCCTCGGCGCTCGCTTGACACAGCTTGAAAACCTGCGTGACCTTTCCGATCAAGTGCGTTTCGGCATGAACGCCGATCAGCTAACCAGCTTTCGCCGCGCCGGCGGGATGCCGGAAGAGATTCCCACGTTTAAAGACGCTGGATTCAGCATCGATCAGATGGTCGGCTTTCGCCAAACTGGTGGAAAAGCGGAAGACATAGCAGCGTTCAAACAAGAAGGATTCAACATCGATCAGATGGTGAGTTTCCGCCAAGCCGGCGGAAAACCGGAAGACATAGCGGAGTTTAAAAAAGAAGGATTCAGCGCCGATCAGATGGTGAACTTTCGTCGGGCTGGCGGAAAACTGGAAGACATAGCGGAGTTTAAAAAAGAAGGATTCACCGATAGCGAGATAAAGCTCTACGCTGGCTTCACTTTAGATAAGGCGAAATCGCTCCGAGCGGAGTACCAGCGATTGAATATATCGGTTAACGATAAAACAATCATCAGAGATTTCAAGGCCGAAAATTTACAAGGAAATATGGTGGAATTTGGCAAGGGCGAAATCAATAAAGTTTACCAAGGTGTTTATAAAGTTTCAGACGGTTCATTGTTCACCGGTATTTTCAAACCTGAGAAGTCGCCTGATTTGAGTCGGCAAATCGCCCTCAAAATAGGTAATGCCGCCGCATATAGCGGAATCGATTCGTTTGACCCGCAACTGGGTGGGCGTAATATCGCCTCCTCTATCCTTAACGATTCGCTAGGCTTCAAAGTTATTCCCCGTACCGGATTCGGCACAAATGGCAACAATGCAGTGGGCACGGTAATGGCGAAAGCGAATGGCCTAGCGGGCCGCGATTCGCCTCCAGCGCTATTTGACGATCCAGCAGTGCGCCGCGAACTGACGAAACTCCAATGGCTCGACGGTTTGACAGCCCAAGTGGATCGTCATCCCGGCAACTATCTAATCGAGGCTCATCCCGATGGTAGCGGTAAGCAGGTGATTGGCATCGACAACGATGCGTCATTCGGCGACAAGATCACCCATCCCAATCAAATCGCTCTAGGGAAGGGTTGGTTAAAAGGAGTATTGAGAGGTCTCAGGCTGCCGCCTGTCATCGATACCGATATGGCCAGAGCGTTTAGAGAACTAACGCCAGAGAAACTTCAGGCGAGTTTGAACGGTTTGATGACTCAAAACGAGATTGACGCCACCAAAAAACGCCTGATCGGGATACAGGAACATATCGACGCTCTCGAAAAAGCTGGCCGTTTTGAAGCAGGCCGTTTTATCAACCCCGATCAATGGGGCAGCAAAGAAGTGGGTAATAGACTGAACGATCCCACCAACAGTTATGTGGCGCGCGATAAAAAAATCGCTGCTCGTAAATTTTGAGAATCATAGGAGTTACGCAGTTGGATCTCTAACGCTCTGATTTTAAAAGAAATCGACTTGTGCGGCAGACAGCCGAAATCTTCTATTAATCAATCACTTAGAATTTCAACTGCGTAACTCCTAAATCATTGATAAGGCTCAGATCGAGAGAAATTGGCTATAAAAAAATCGTCTCGTGCTCCGCACGAAACCCATCCCTAAACGATTCCCAGCAAATCCACGCCAACCCTTCTGTGAGATATCTTCCAAAGAGCAGAACACCATGACGCAACGATACATTTCACCGGGTCTTCAAAAGGCGCGCGCGCTGTTCGCGACCGAAGGGTTGCCGTTCCCGGAGTTGCCCCCCGCGCTAGCGGATCAAATGCGGCCGTTTGAAGAACTGCTTTTCGGCACGCGCGATCCGGAAACGGGACCGTATGCCCTGGACGTGTTCCGCGACGCGGTGTACGAACAGCCCGTGGCCGATTACGCGCTCCTGGGTTTCGACGGCCACGGCATCAACTCGTGGGCGCTGCATTATTACCTGGTGCAAGGGCCGCTGGCGCTGTTCATCCAACTGCCTTGGGGCGGGGCTTACACCGACCCCGACGAGGCGAGAGCGCGCGTCGGCGAGGCTTTCGCGCTCGCCGCCACCCTGACCAGATCGAAAGAGCGTCGTGTAGGGAAAGAGTG
>JBPXJO010000037.1:0-169570 GCA_051715325.1 Alphaproteobacteria bacterium
TGATTGGCGTAGAGGCGCTGGACATCCATCAGAACCGCGCGCACCTCGGGAAATCGTGATGAACGGGAGGTCGCATCGGCGACGCGGTCATTGCGCAGGCCTTCGTCATGAAGCATCTCCCAGCTCAGATGATCGCGCACAAACTCGGCGGCGGCGATTGCTGCAGCATTATCGTCGGGATTTTGGCCCTCATCGAGAATACGCTTGGCGGCCGCGCGATATAAAGCGCCGGTGTCCAGATGGGAGAGGTGGAACTCATCGGCCAAGCGGCGCGCTATGGTTCCCTTGCCACTGGCTGACGGGCCATCGATGGCAATAACGATAAAATTACTCATGGGCATGGTTTAGGAATTTCGTATTGGTCTTGCAAGGTCTCTTTGGTATATTATCACCCATAAATCAAATAAAAACGAGCCCTAAGGGCTTTTGACAGGGACGTCATTTATGCGTACATCACTGAATTTAGGGGTTCCCCGACTTTTTATTTCCCCTGCAGCTATCTCCAATGGGCTGGGCGCTGTCTTTTTGTCATCGGCGCTTTTAACTCCGGTCGAGGCGAAAGATCCTCCCCAACCACCTTCGAAAGAATGGACTTCGGCCGTATTGATCGCCAAAGTCACAACAAGCAAAGACGGAAGTCCGCAAATCAAACCACTTGACGGAAGTTTTCATATCGATAAGCCGGTGCCGATGGCCTCGTTGGCCAAAATGATGACGGCTTATCTTGTTTTGGAAGCTGTACGTTCGGGTAAACTCGATCTCGATCAGCGGATCACCATTCCGAAAGAGGCGAATAACCTTGCTTTTAGCCGTTTTTCAAATTTGCCCGGGGGCGTGCGCGATATTACTGTACGTGAGGCGTTCGTGGCGATGAACAGCCAATCCAATAACATTACAACGTACGCTTTGGCTGTTGCCGTTGCCGGAAGCGAGGGCCATTTTGTCGAGATGATGAATAAAAAGGCAATTCAGATGGGCCTTGTAACCACGCGCTTTTTAACCTCGACCGGACTTCCGGTTATGCCGGATCGTCAGGGCGAAAAAGATCGCCGTGACCCGATGACGACTGTTGCCGAGATTTCTAAGGTCGGCTGTGCGCTCCATCGCCATTTTCCGGAATACGAAAGTTTGCTGAGTGACAAGAAACCCGAAGTGAATGGCCAACCTCTCAAGGTCGGGCCATCGAGCACGGCACATCTTGGCTTTGATGATTATGAAGGCGGCAAGAGCGGTACCTTATCAGGCTGCAGTTCGGCTGTGGTGATTCTCAAGCGCGATTTTGTGCTGGCGGTGGCCTGCGCTAAAAACTGGATCCAGCGCAATGGATTGCTGCGTAAAGGGCGGGATGCCGCGCACAAGAGCGCTACGAATGAGCCCGAGAGCCACCCGACTCCAGAACAGCACCCAAATCCGTCATAAGCTCGATAAAATTCGGGAAGCTTGTTTTGATCGGTGAGGCATCATCGACACGGATTGGTTCATCGCTTACGGTCCCGAGGACAAGAAAGCTCATGGCAATCCGGTGATCGAGAGCGGTTTCGATGGTCGCACCGCCGCGCGGGGCTTTTCCGGTTCCATGGATGGTTAGCCAGTCTTCGCCTATTTCGAGGTTCACACCGCAGGCTTTGAGGCCATTGGCCACCATCAGGAGACGGTCGCTTTCCTTAACGCGCAGCTCGGCGAGGCCGGTCATGCGGGTTGTTCCTTCGGCGCAGGCGGCGGCCATGGCCAGAACCGGAAATTCGTCGATCATGCTTGGAACACGGCTTTCAGGAACAACAACGCCTTTGAGCGGTTTATCGGCGATGACGCGCAAATTGGCGATTGGTTCTCCGGCTTCGGTTTTGCGGTTTTCGAACACAATATTCGCACCCATTTCGAGAAGCGTATCAAAGAGACCGATCCGGCGCGAATTTACGCCAATGCGCGGGAGCGTAATATCGGAACCCGGATTAATCAGGGCAGCGACGACCGGAAAGGCAGCAGAGCTCGGATCGGACGGAACATCAACCGCGCAGCCCAACATACGTTGTCCGCCTGTAAGCGAGATAGCGTCGGCACCGTCATCGGTTTTGGCAATTGTGACGGTTACGCCAAAATGGCGCAGCATATTTTCGGAATGGTCACGGGTCGGATGGTCTTCGATTACTGTGGTGGTGCCCTTGGCGTTCAGACCTGCGAGAAGGATCGCGGATTTGACCTGTGCCGAGGCTACAGGAAGTTTATAGGTGATGGCTTTGGCCTCCGAAGTGCCTTGCATGGTCATTGGCAGGCGGCCACCGGCGCGCATCATGAATTTGGCACCCATTTGTTCAAGGGGGACCGAAACGCGGCCCATCGGGCGTTTGATCAGGGATTTATCACCGGTAAAGGTGGCGGTGATCGGGTGGGCGGCAACAATTCCCATAAGCAAGCGGGTCGACGTACCGGAATTGCCCATATCGAGAACTTCGGACGGCTCGGTCATGTTGCCGATCCCTTGTCCGAAACAGCGCCACAGGCCGTCATCTCCTTTGGCGATTTTTGCGCCCATAGCGCGCATGGCGGCGGCGGTGCTCATGACATCCTCACCCTCGAGGAGACCTGAAATCATCGTTTCGCCCTCGGCCAAAGCCCCAAACATCAAGGCACGGTGCGACATCGATTTATCGCCCGGAATGCGGGCTTTACCGTTCAGGGGGCCGGATTTACGGGCGGTCAGGTCTTGGGTGTAAAAGTCGGGCTGCTTTGCGCTCATAAAGGCTCCACATGGTCGTCGGGGTCGGCTGTTCAAATGTGGTTCCACATATAACCGAGCCTTGCGCCAAGCACAAATCAAAAACCATTATAGTCATTCCCTTTAAGAACACGGAACATCTGCGAATGACGCCGTTTTTTCAAAAACCTCCTCAAAGTACCGGAATGTACGTTGTCGTCGGTTTTTGAAAAAGCCGGTCATTCTCGATCGGCGCCCTATTCTTAAATGAAACGACTATAGGAGAGGGGCTATGGGCTTATTTGCAAACGAGGGCGTTGGTCACGGCGCTCTTGGTGCAGCCCTCAGGGATTTTCGGCTTTTTGGCCTCTTCCTGTTGACGCAGAAACTCCTCGATCGAGCGGTCAATATCTTTCATAGTGACGCCGGCGAGCTCAAGATAGAAATTGAAGAAACGGCCGACTTTTTCGAAGTAGGTTTCCTGGGGCTGTTTTTGTTGTCCGTTGTCATTGGCGAGCGGGTCGGGCGGGGGAAGGTTGCTGCGCTCTTCGGCTGCTTTTTGTGCAACAATTCTGGCGAATTCTTTACCGACAGCGGCTGAAGCCGGATGCAGGTTTTTGCCCTCGCGGCCAATCAATGTAACCTGGGCGCCGGCTTTACCTTCGGTGCAGGCACTTTCATAGGTGCTGGCCGTGCGGCTTTCGATAGCGAGAACGGCGGCTTTGGCGGTCGACTCCGACCATTCCATACAATAATCGGGATCCAATTTCGGTACGGTCGAGGCGCATCCCGTGACCAAGCTCAATATCAGCGGCATACTTCCGCGGCGAAAGGCGCTGGTCAGGTCAAAAGGAGCGGTTTGTTTTTTCATGACCCAGAGTGTATCCAAGTTTTATAGTTATGTCAATTATTTTGATTTAGGAGCGAGGGGTGCAGGCTTTTTGCCCGTAAAGAACTCTTCGGCTGACGATAATTCCGGAAGTACAATCAGAAAACGTGCGCGTACACTCGGGTCGCCATCGATCGTTGTAAAACTCTTTTCTTCAGCCGATTGAATGAATTCCGACACACGGTCATACGCCTCCGGGCTGTTTTTAAGGACAATACAGCCCGCCGAGCGCCGCTTGAATTTTCCTTCTATTCCGGCGTTCAGGAACTGTTCGCGTACCGGGGCGGCCCGATGGATCAGGAGACTGTAATCCCAGCCGTAGTTGTCACCGTCGACAAATAAAATCGCGGCATCAATATCTTTTTGCCCTTCACTGATGGTCAGGGGCCAAATTCCCGCAGGTGTCGAATTATTTGGTTCGAGGTCATCTCCCTTTATTTTTCCGGATACGGCCGGAACGCTAAAGGCAATGGTTCCGTTATCGACGGCGATAATATTTCCGGATTTTTTCTCCAGCATCAGGAAACGCTCCAACCCTCTTGAGGTGAAGTACGTGGATGCCCATCGGGCATCAGGGGAAATACGGATGGTCTTTTTTTGATCCGAATGGGGGGCTTGGGGTGTTCGCGGGGCGGCATCGGCCGATGCAGTGCTGCTGAGTGCGGTTGCCCCGATAAACAGGGGCACCAGCAGAGCGGTCGCAGGTGGTAAGATGCTTTTAAACGCCATAGCGTTTTATATTACCATAACGTTATTTTGTCAAACTTTAGATATAAAAAAAGCCGGATGAAACCGGCTTTTTCTAAAAATTCTTATAGCGCCAACTTATCTAGGAGCGAGGTCGCCGCCGCATTTGCCGGTTTTTGGATTGAACGGCTTATCGGCCGGGCATTCCATTTTACCGTTTGTAATTACGGTTGGCTCGACTTTCACGATGATCGGAGCTGCAGCAGCTGGAGCCTGAGCGGCAACTGGCTGGAACTGGGCGTAAAGGCCGAGCAGCGGGGAGGTCGGGATCGCACCGATAGCGGCGCGAACGTTCCCGGAGCGTGCAGCTGCGGTTTCAGCCGCGAGGGTGTTCGATACCGGATCGCCACCTTTGCTGATGATTGCGAGATCAACTTGGTCGTTCGCGCATTCTTTGTTGTAGTTTTCGCCTTGGTTGACGTTACCCGATACGCCGAAGGTCAGGGCTTGAACGCCAATACCAACGCCGCCTTTATGCTCGAAGCAACCATGGCCGGAACCGATAACGCTACCGGCAACAGCGGTGCTTGCTGCGGCTTTGTAGGTGGTCGAGTAGTTGATGTTGTTGGCTACAGCGCCTTGTTGAACGGTTGCCGACGAGGTCGATGGGCCGGTCGATACGTTGCCGACGGTTGCTTTGGAGTCGCCGCCGGTTGCAGCTACGTTTCCGACAGTAGCGGTCGATGCGCCGGTCGAGAGTACGTTGGTGTTTTCAACGCCGACACCAACTTTTACGTCGGATGAGCCGCCTTGGCCGCCATTGGCAACTGCGGTTGCATTAGGATTTGCAATCAAGGTTGGGTTGGAATTCAAAACAGCGGTGTTGTTCGCGGTCGGGTTTGCGGTCAAAACGGCAGTATTGTTGGCAGTTGGATTTGCGGTCAAAACAGCGGTATTGTTTGCTGTCGGGTTTGCGGTCAGAGTTGCCGTATTGTTGCCGCCTTGAAGATTTGCGTTGGTAATCTGGGTCGGGTTAACGCCAACGGTAGTGGTTTGGTTGGTGCCCGTTGGGGTTGTGCCGCAGCCGCTGGTGCAGGTTGCAAAAGCTGCCGGAGCCGATGCCGCAAATACGGTTGCGAGAAGAATTTTGTTGAACTTAGACATGGAACACGCCCTCCTACATTAGGACAATTTTTGTTATGGTTAAGGATGCGAAGTTTATACTTTCTTTTAAGCCAGATTGTCAAACTTATTTTTCAGAATAAATTTCTTGTCATTTTTGCTCTATTCGTGATACCACATACGCCAATCCGTAAAAACGGCGGCAGAAATGCCCATAATAATTCCAAACGTGTAAATGAGGTGTAGTGTGGTCAAAGCTTTGAGTCTAGTCGTTCCCCCTGTTGTTACCGAGCCTCTTCCGGAGCCTAGTGCTCTGCCTAATGTTGATCCCGACCTTCTTCGGCATCCGCAACCCGCCCCGCGCCGCTCGTTTATGGACCGCGTCCGCTCGGTCGGCCGATATCTGAACAATGAAAAGGGCTGGATCGCCTCGAGTGCCGTTATCGGTGTTGCCGCTAAAGCCCTGACTGCCAGCGTTCTTGCAGCGACAGCGCCGGCCGCTTCGGCCGTGGTTGTTGCCGGCGCCGGTATTGCGGTCGCGAGCCTTGTTGGAACTTTTACCCGCCATGTGAAAGAAAACACCGACCGCGAATACGCTGACCGGCTTATCCGTCTGGCTAAAGCGGATGATCAACCCGGCTTTTTCCGCCGCGCTAAAATTTATTCCAAAGTATTCTTCGATCATGCCCGCAACGACAAGTTGGAAGATCATTTGAAAACCAAACAATTCTGGGGCCGTTTCTCCATGGGCCTTGGTGTTTCCGGTCTGGCGTATTGGGCTAGTGATCTTCTCTCGGCCAAAGCGAGTGCGATTGGTGCCGGTGCCGAACACCATGCGCCGAATTGCGGTACATCCGATCAGGTGGCTTGCGGTCAGGTAACCGAATCCGCAGCTCCGGTCGCTCCGGTTTCTGCTTCCGCTGCGGTTTATGATCCGATTGACCCGATTGAAACCGCCATGGGACTTTTGAACAGCCACGAAGTGACCGGTCATGCGGTTAAAGCTGTTGAAAATGCTATCCAGCACACCACTCCGCAAAATGTTAAAGATGCGGCTCTGGCTCTTCTTGGCCAGCATGATGATGTTGCGGTCGAGCTTTATCAAAAGGCGGCCGAGGCCGGAAACGTTCAGGCCCGGATTGATCTGGCTTACCTCAAATTCCATGGTCTCCACGGTGTTGCGGCCGATCCGCAGGCTGCGCTCGAGACTATGAAAGAGATCAAGTCTCCGGTGGCCCGCGAGTTTGTGGCCCAGTGGACAGGCGCTCATCCATCAGCTGTTCCGCCGGTACAGGCTCTTGAGCAGGCGGTGGCTCCAAGCGCCCCTGCGGCAGCGTCTGTAGCCGCCCCGGTTGCCAATATCGCAGCCAATGTTCCTGATACTGTAGCTGCGGCGCCGCAAGTGACTGCTGTAGCTGGTGACACGGTTACTGTTAATCCGGATGCCACGTTGGAGCCTCGTGTGGCTCTTGAATGCGAGCTTAACGTGCCGGAGCAGATCGAGCCTGTGAATGGTGAAGTGTCGATCAAGCCAAGTTGTGTGCAGCATTTTAATGATGTGCGCGCTGGTGACAGCATCCGTTTGGGCGATCATACATTTACGAAAGAAGCGGGTTCTCCGTCCTCCAAGACATGGGAATGGGCGCAGGACAAACTTGCTTGGTTGGTCGGACAAAAAGTCCAGAGCGCCATGGCGCCACGCTAATTTCTATAAGTTCTACTGCGTAGAGGGAGAGGGGCCTAGCGCCTCTCTCTTTTTTTCGCCTCTCTCGTCTTTTTGCCAGTTTTCCTTTCGCCTCTTGCGGCGCTTTTATTTTTCTCGTTTTATTTTTTATAATTTCTTGACTTTGGTGGAAAAAGCTGTGCATAACCTCATCACGAGTTTGCGATAGCTTTTTTTCCGCACCCTGGGCCAATGGCCCTTTTGATTTGGTTGATTTCAAATCCTGATAGATGGAACGCCCTTTCGAGGATGTTTGCAACGTGTTGAACGAGAGCCAGATAGTCTGAAATGTTTCAGGCCGATTCTGACGGACGACTCTGATGATCGTCATGGTGACGTTCATCAACACGGACAACATCATAGGATAATGAATGACCGGATTTTCCACTTTCGGGCTCCCTGAGCCATTGCTTAATAAACTGACCCAAATCGGCTTCCTGGAGCCAACCCCCGTACAAACCCAATCCATCCCGCACGCCTTGGAAGGTAAGGACGTTCTCGCGACGGCGCAGACCGGAACCGGTAAAACAGCCGCGTTCGGATTGCCGCTTGTCAATCACCTCATCAACAACCCGTTCAGCACTGCGCTGGTGATGACCCCGACCCGCGAGCTCGCGCTTCAGGTTCACACCCAGCTCCGCTCGTTCCTGCCTGATCCTTCGGCGGTTCGCTCGGTTCTGCTCATTGGCGGCGAAGCGATGTACAAACAACTGAACCAGCTCCAGACGAAACCACGCCTGATCGTGGGTACGCCGGGCCGGATCAATGACCACCTCGAGCGCGATTCCCTGCGTTTGTCGAAAGCCGATTTTCTGGTTCTCGACGAAGCCGACCGTATGCTTGATATGGGCTTTGGTCGTCAGATCGATGCGATTGCCGAATATCTTCCCGAGAAACGTCAGACTTTGTTGTTCTCGGCGACTGTGCCGGACAACATCATGAAACTGGCTTCCCGTTATATGACTGATCCGGTTCGCGTCGAAGTATCGGCTGCCCATCAAGCTGCTCCGAAAATCCGTCAGGAACTGATTCATGTGACCGATGATGAAAAACACGGCCAACTGGTTACTCTTCTTGATGGTCGCTCCGGACAAATCATTGTGTTTGTGAAAACCAAACACGGTGCCGAGCGTTTGGCTAAACGACTGGCGCGCGATAACCATTCGGCGGATACGATCCACGGGGATCTCCGTCAAGGTCAACGTGACCGCGTCTTGCGCAGCTTCCGTAAGAATGATGTGCGCATTCTGGTGGCGACCGATGTTGCGGCTCGCGGTCTTGATATTCCTCTCCTCGAGACGGTTATCAACTATGATCTGCCGCAAGCTCCGGAAGATTATATTCACCGTATTGGCCGTACCGGCCGTAACGGTGCCGAAGGCGAAGCCATCTGCCTGATCTCGGGTCAGGATAAAGCCAAATGGGCGGCGATTGACCGTTTGATGAATCCGAAGCCGAAGGGCGAGCGCGGCGAGCGTTCTTCCTCGCGCGATGGCGGCAAAAAACGCCATGAAGGCGGACGCAACGGCGGCGGCTTTGGTGGAGCACGCAAATACGGCGAGAAGACCGACTGGAAAGCCAGCTTCCGTAAAAAAGATGATCGTGGATCGTTCGGCGTTGACCGTGATGGTCGCGGCGATCGCGGTGATCGTTTTGGCCGCTTTGATCGTCATGCCGAACCGAAAGTTCCGGTGCGTTTTGCAAACCATGAGGATCCGGAATTGGCTCAAGCCGTTTCCGAATTCAAGGACAAAAAATCCGGTGAAGGCAAACCATTCGGCAAAAAACCATTCGGTAAAAAACCGTTTAACCGTGATGGCGGTAAACCGTTTGAAAAACGTTCCGGCGGCGCACGCTCCGAAGGCGGTTTCAAGAAAGAATGGACCAAAGATCCGGCCAAAAAATCGTTTGGCGGTAAAGGTGATGGCGCCAAGAGAAGCTGGTCGAAAGACGGCCCGCGCGATGGCAACCGTGAAGGATACCGCGATGGTTTCCGTGACGGAAATCGCGACGGTAATCGTGAAGGTTCTCGCGAGAGCTTTGGCAAGAAGCCTTTCAACCGTGATGGCGCACGTTCCGAAGGTCGTCCGTTCTCGAAAGACCGCTCGGATCGTTCATCCCAATCCGGTGAGCGCCGCGAAGGTGGTTTCAAGAAGGAAGGTAACTTCCGTAAAGAAGGCGGCTTCAATAAAGAAGGCAACTTCCGTAAAGAAGGTGGTTTCAAGAAAGAGGGCGGCTTTAAAAAAGAGGGTGGCTTCAAGAAAGAAGGCAACTTCCGTAAAGAAGGCAGCTACAAGAAAGAGGGCGGCTTTAACAGCCAAGGCCCACGCCGTCCACGCGTTGCCTAATCCGATACGAAATCATAAAAAAGGAGCCGTTCGGCTCCTTTTTCTTTTGTTCCTTAAGATCGGCCTAGATCATGGCCATGCCGCCATTCACATGGATGGTGGCGCCGGTGACGTATCCGGCTTCTTCCGAGGCGAGATAGGTGACGGCAGCGGCGATATCGTCCGCTGTTCCCATTTTTTGCATCGGGATGGTTGATGAGATTTTTGCTTTTTGATCGTCGGTCAGAACCTCGGTCATCGAGGTTGCAATAAAGCCCGGAGCCACACAGTTCACGGTGATGCCGCGGCTGGCGACTTCCTGTCCCATGGCTTTTGACCAACCGATGAGGCCCGCTTTCGAGGCAACGTAGTTGCACTGGCCGGGGTTGCCCATGACACCCACGACCGAAGCGATGTTGATGATGCGGCCAAAGCGGCGTTTCATCATGCCGCGCTGAAGGGCTTTGGCGAGTTTGAAGGTTGCGGTCAGGTTGACGTTAATGACCTCGTCCCATTCCTCATCTTTCATGCGCATCGAGAGGTTGTCGCGGGTGAGGCCCGCGTTATTCACGAGAATATCGACTTGGCCCATGGCGGCATCTGCATCGGCGGCGAGCTTATCAACCGCCTCGAGGTTCGAGAGGTCGGCCGGAAGAACGAACACGCGTTCCTTGAGGTCGGCGGCCAAGCTATTGAGTTTATCCAGATTGCGGCCTGAAATGCCAACGGTTGCGCCTTGCTTATGAAGGGCGCGGGCAATCGCTTCGCCGATTCCTCCGGTGGCTCCGGTCACGAGGGCATTTTTTCCGGTGAGGTTAAACATATTATTTCTCCTTAAGATGTTATCCTATATTAACTAGAGACAGGCTTTCGCGAACTTCGTACCTTCAGCGGAGACAAGCCTATTGTCAATGTCAAACTCCACCGTTACGTATAAAACTGAGTTGCAAAAATTCATATTGGCTTCTCTGAAGAAAAGAACTTTTTTATTCCAGTCTACGTCTTCATAGAAGTATGGAATTTCTTCAGCAGCTTTGTAACCTGATTGTTCAAGTTTTTTAATCACATCCGACTTTTCTTCGGAAATATAAAAAACCTTTGGAATCAACGGAACGTAATTACGACCGTTTCTGATTTCATTTCTACCGCTCAATATTTCATGACTTAGTGGTGAAATCATTAAGTCAATTCTATAAAATGATCCTGCAATAAATGCTGTAACGAGGACGATGAAGGTGATCGTTCCAATCAAGGAGTATTTGAAAATCTTCTTCATCTTTGACATTCCAGACTTACTCTTATGAGAGTCGGGCCATCAACGCTTCGATTTGTTCGGGGGTGCCGACGCTTTCGGTGGTGACTTCTTTTTCGATGCGTTTGATAAGGCCCGAGAGGACTTTTCCGGCGCCGAGTTCAATCATTTCGCTGACGCCTTGTTCTTTCATCCATGTGACGGATTCGCGCCAGCGCACCATGCCGGTGACCTGTTCGACCAAAAGGCGGCGTATGTCTTGCGGGGTGATGATGGCGCTGGCGGTGACGTTGGCGACCACCGGAACGCATGGCGGGGCGATAATGGTGTCGCCCAAGGCTTTTTGCATGGCGTCGGCGGCGGGCTGCATCAGGCGGCAATGGAACGGGGCGCTGACCGGAAGCTGAACCGCGCGTTTGGCGCCTTTGGCGGTGGCGAGTTCCATGGCAATCGCGACCGCTCCGGCGTGGCCCGAGACGACCACTTGGCCGGGGGAATTGTCGTTGGCGGATTGCACCATCTCGCCGTTTTCGGTTTTGGTGTTGGCTTCGGTGGTGATGGCTTCGACATCGGGAAGATCAAGACCGAGAATTGCGGCCATGGCGCCAACGCCAACGGGGACGGCTTTTTGCATGCTTTGGCCGCGTAGTTTCAAAAGTTTGGCGCAGGTGGCGATCTCGAGGGCTCCGGCGGCGGTCAAAGCCGAATATTCGCCTAAGGAATGACCCGCAACAAAGGAGACCGCTTTCGGCAGTTCGATTTTGCCCTCAATGGTCAGGGTTTTGATGACGGCCATCGATACGGCCATCAAAGCGGGCTGGGTGTTTTCGGTGAGGTTTAAATCCGACTCAGCGCCTTCGGTCATCAGTTTGAAGAGGTTTTGCGAGAGGGCGTCATCGACTTCCTGAAAGACGGCGCGGGCGGGGGCAAAGGCGTCCGCCAGATCTTTTCCCATTCCGATAAACTGGGACCCTTGTCCCGGAAATACAAAAGCACGCATCCTGATTCGCTCCATTTTTACAGATTCTGGCGGTATTCTGGGCGGATTAGGCGTAATTTTGCTCTTCAAGTCAACCCTAAAAGCCCAATTCCTAGAGGGACTTCCCGCTTCGCACGATAGAAAGACGGGACGTTTTGTATGTTGCCTCTTTACAACAGGTATGATCTTTTGTAGCATCTAATTACACAAAAAATTAGTTCCTTATAATAAAACTGCTTACGTGTGCAAGGTTCGGTCTTTTTTCATAAATTTAAAGCCGGCTATCCACGTAGTTGTAGCGTTGTCCGAGAACAGAACAGAGGAGAGGCGAGAGATGGTGTGGACCCAAAACAACAATAAAAAAGGAGGTTACACTATGAGCTGCTCAATTATTCACAAATCTGTCCGCGCCGTACTTGAGGAGGACAGCACAGCGTATACCACCATTCTTGAATCCGGAGGCGTTCCCAATATGGATTATGCCGGATATTGCTGCCATGTTTCCCTGAACCGTCTTCGTCAGACACTCAATGATCCTGATCTCAGCGCCGAACGGCTTGAAGGTTTGCTGCGCCGTGCCGCACGCAAATACGCTATGGAAGATTTTGGTCATGGATGGTCCCATGTTATGGCCGGTTATCTGACCCGTCACGTCAATTCCAACAGCGGCGCGGCTCTCGCTTGATTTAGAGATTTCCCAGCAGATATTTAGTCTGTTTGTTACCTTAACTTCGGCCCCTCGCGGGCCGATTTTTTCTATGGGGCGAGATTTTATGGTGTTCCTTATCTCGCACTTGCGTTTTGGGGCGCGACATGGCTATGTTTCCCTATGGATAATCACAATTTCGACACACTCTTTACCGAGATTCTTCAGGCCCGTACGCGCGTGTACCGTGCCGGAGACCCGACCCCGCTTCAACGCCTTTCCCTTCCCGACTTGGATGCTGAGATTTACGTCAAGCGCGAGGATCTCTCGCCGATTAACGCCTATAAATGGCGCGGCGCTTATAACTGTACCGCGGTGATGTGCGAAGCCAAGAACGCCAAAACCGTGGTGGCGGCGTCAGCCGGAAACCATGCGCAAGGTGTGGCCTTGGCCGCACGAATGCTTGGAATTACGGCGAAAATCTATATGCCGCTTTCGACCCCGATGATGAAACAGCGGGCAGTCAAGCTTCATGGCGGCGATCATGTCGAGATTATCCTGATCGGCGATAATTACGATCAGGCGAGCGAGGCGGCCAAAGCTTTTGCTGCGCAGGAAGACCTTCCGTATGTGCATCCGTTTGACGATCTTTATACGATGGCGGGCCAAGCGACGATTGCGGATGAACTGGTTTTGTCCAATGACGGGCCGTTTGATTATGTCTTTTTGCAAATCGGCGGCGGCGGTATGGCGGCTGGTGTCTCGAGCTGGATCAAGGTTCATCATCCCGCCACCAAGATTATTGGTGTGGAAGGGGTGGGGCAGGCCAGCATGACGGCCTCGATCCGCCACGGCGAACCGGTTACGCTGCATGAAGTCGACACATTTTGTGATGGCACGGCGGTCAAGCGTCCCGGCGATCTGACCTTCCAGATTTGCCGCAAAACTCTGGACGAGATGGTGACGGTGACCAACGAAGAGGTCTGCGCGGGAATCCAGCGTTTCTGGGATGCCAAACGGGTTATTCCCGAGCCAGCCGGAGCGATGGGCCTTGCGGGCTTGATTAAATTTGCTGCGGAAAACCCCGAACAGGTGCGCGGTAAAAAGCTCCTGTGTATTCTGTGCGGGGCTAATATGGATTTCGGCAAGCTGGCCCTTATTTCGAGCCAGTCGGCCATCGGGGCTAACCGCCGCCGCTATTTCCGGTTCCACTTGAACGAGCAATCGGGCAGTTTGCTCGGGCTGCTCGATCAGGCGTTTTCGGACATCAGCGTGAGCGAATTCCAATACGGAAAAATCTCGGAAACCGATGGGTATCCTGTGATTGCCTGCGAAGGGACCCCTGAAAAAATGGATGACCTTCAGGCGTTATTGCAGCAAAAGCGCATAGCCTTCGAGGATGTGACCGAAGATCCGGATGTGCGGTTCCGCGTGATTAATTACAATCCGGCACTCTTCCGTCATCCGATTTTGCTGCACGTTCATTTCCCTGAACGCAAAGGGGCGCTGCGGGAATTCATGCGGCAGGCCTCGAAAGTCGCTAATTTGTGCTATTTCAACTATGCCTATACCGGTGAGACAATTGGTCGTGCTTTAATGGGATTTGAATTTGCTTCCGCCGATGATCATAAGGTTTTTGATGAAATTGTGCAGCAATCGCCGGTCGAGTGTCGTCCGGTTCCTGCCGATGCGGCGGCCCGTATTCTGGCTCAGGGATAATATAGCCCTGACCTTTATTTTAGATCATGCCCGTATGGGCGTGCGGCGGCCTGCAGGGAAATATCCTGATTGACGCTGTGGATGCGCGATGGGCGGCGGTTTCCTGACCAAATGCCGAGATATTGGAAATCCCCGTTATTAAAGACGAAGGCCTTATAGTCCCATTCGCCTTGTTTTTCACGGTTTTCGCCATCATAGCGCAGCACAAGGCCGTTAGCTGCATTAACGCTGTAGAGGTCCAAGAGGTCGATGATTGCGCGCTCTTTTGTGTGGCCTTTGCCAAAGGTTTCCATCATCCGGTATTCGCCTTGGGCGGTTTCGCGCGCGGTCAGAACGGGAAAGCGGAAAAAAGCTTCAACCGGGCCACCTTGCTCGGGAAATTTATACATCACTTCGCCAAAATGCTGTTCCAGTAGCAGTTTAACGGCTGGTGCGAAGGCGCTTCGCGCGTCGATTGCGTCCAAAAAACGGGCTTTGAGCGACATTTTCTATTCCTCACGGTTATGGTTATGACGATTTTTAGCGGGAACGCCGAATTATGTCCATAAATTTGTTGATGGTCCGCTGTCGGTACTGGTCGAAACTGTACCGATCTGGTATGTGTTTTTCCATGAATGACGCTTTTGTTCCTACTGCACCTGCCTATTCGTCGTCGTCGGCTGGCGATTACTTTTCGCTTTTAAAGCCGCGCGTCATGAGTCTCGTGGTGTTTTCGGGGTTTGCCGGATACTGGCTGGCTCCTGATCGCGCTAGTCTTCACCCGTTTCTGGCTTTGATCGGTCTTTTGGCTTTGGCTCTCGGGGCGGGGGCATCGGGCGCCTTTAACATGTGGTATGACCGCGATATTGATGCCGTTATGAACCGGACCAAGTCCCGCGCGCTTCCGATGGGGCGGATTGATCCTGATGATGCGCTTGGGTATTCCCTTATCATGACCCTTATGGCGGTGCTGCTGATGGGGCTGGCTACCAACTTGGTTGCCGCAGGAATTCTGGCCTTTGCCAGCTTTTTCTATGCAGTGGTTTACACGGTTTGGCTGAAACGCCGGACGGATCAGAATATCGTGATTGGCGGCGCTGCTGGGGCTTTTCCTCCGGTGATCGGTTGGGCCATGGTGACCGGATCGGTCAGCATAGAGAGTATCTTGTTGTTTTCTATTATATTCTTCTGGACGCCGCCGCATTTCTGGGCGCTCGCTCTTTTTGCCAATCAGGATTACAAGAGGGCCGGAATTCCGATGATGCCGGTTGTACGAGGCGAACGGACAACCAAAATCCAGATGCTGGCTTATACGGTTTTGCTGCTGCCGCTGGTTATGCTGCCTTATGCTCTCGGAATGGCGAATATTGTATATCTCGGCGTTTCGGTACTTCTGGGCGGGCTTTTTATCATCTCCAGCGTTGCAGTTCTCCGGTTTGATGACCTGATCTATGCCAAGCGAATGTTCGGGTTTTCAATTTTTTATCTCTTTGCCCTTTTCCTCGCCCTAATGGTCTGTCATAATTAAGCATGAGTACTGATCCTGAATTCCTGAAACGCCGTAACCAGAAAAACTGGGTCGTCCTAGCCGTGATTGTCGGTCTGGCGGCGGTTGTCTTTGCGGTCACTATTCTCAAAATGAAGGCTGGAGGCTGATATCGTGGTAAAATTTCTGGGATTGTGTTTGATCGTTGTTGCGTCCTTTGCCGGATTTGCGTCGAACGTCCGTGCGGAAGAAGAGCTCATGGTCCTTTGGCCAAAGCAACGCACAGCGCACCAAGCCACTATGGACGCTCAGGCGCAACATTACCAAAGCCGCGGTAAAGAGTATGTCGATCATCTATACGCGACGCACGGCGAAGAGCCGATAACCCCTGATGCCGAGCTGGTTCCTAGTGAAATTACGCCGGAGCCTGTTCAGGTGGATGATGTGGCCCGCATTATTCGTGATGAAGCTGATGCTGCGCCAACCAGTCGCTAGATCTTTGAGCGGCCTTGATGCCTGATCCTGTTGTTTCCCCTGCGGATGACCTTAAAGCACTTCATCAGAAGCGTAACCGCCTTGCCGGATATGCTATTGGTGGCTTGGTCGGAGGAATGCTGCTTCTTAGCTTTGCATCGGTCCCGCTTTATCGTCTTTATTGTCAGGTGACCGGTTTTGGCGGGCGGGCGGTCGCGTCCGAGGCGGATAAATCCATGCCTGTTTTGGATCGTGAAGTTGTGGTCCGTTTCAACACCGATGTCGATGCCTCCTTGCCTTGGGCATTCAAGCCCGATCAGGGGCCGGTTAAAGTGCCGATCGGCAAGGAAGTTCTGGTGTCATTTACCGCGACCAATTCCAGCTCCGAGCCAGTCGCGGGGACGGCGCTTTTTAACGTCTCACCACCGACGGCAGGGGCCTATTTTCACAAAACCCAGTGTTTTTGCTTTAATTATCAAGTGATTGCACCAGGGGAGACCGTCCATTTTCCGGTCGTTTTTTATGTCGATCCCAAGATGGCGTCGGACCGCGAGCTGGATGATCTCAAGTCGCTGACCCTGTCCTACACCTTTTATAAAGCCGATTCGGAACATTATAATAAAGCGCTTGAGGCCTTTTATAATGGCGAAAAATCAGTTACAACATCAGGTGAGTGACAAATTGTCGCTCATTTGCTTGACCATAGGGGAAAATACCAATGTCCGATCACGTTGAATTCAGCACAACCGGAGCACCGCATCCTTACCACCTCGTCCGTCCGAGCGTCTGGCCTTTGGTTGGGGCGTTTGCTGGCGGTTTGTTCGCTCTCGGGATGGTTCTGTTTATGCATGATGCCAGCCTTGGTAGCGTCAAAGTCGGCGTTTGGGGGCCTCTTGCCGGTGTTTTTGCTATTCTGGGCGTGATGTTCTTCTGGTGGAAGGACGTTTTGTTTGAAACGGTACGCGAAAAAGTTCATAACCCGATCACCGAGCGCGGCCTCCGTATGGGGATGGCGCTCTTTATTGCGTCGGAAGTCATGTTTTTTGTGGCGTTCTTCTGGGCTTTTTTTGATGTCAGCGTTTTCGCCGACGAAGTGAAGCAATATCTGCGTGTTGAATACACCAAAGGCGTATGGCCTCCACCATCGATCCATCCGGTTCCTCCATTTGATTTGCCGTTCTTGATGACCATGGTTCTTCTTTTGTCGGGAACAACCGTGACATGGGCGCACCATGCGGTTGTGAAAGGGCAAACTAAAAAAGTGACCGAAGCTCTGACCTATACGGTATTGCTTGGCGTTATATTCCTTGGTCTTCAGGCGTTTGAATATTTCCATGCCCATTTCGGCTTTAAGGATGGGGCGTTTGCATCGACTTTTTATATGGCGACCGGTTTCCATGGTTTCCACGTTCTGGTCGGAACGATCTTCCTTGGCGTATGCCTGTTCCGGAACATGAAAGGTCATTTCCTTCCCGAGCGTCATTTCGGTCTTGAGGCTGCCGCATGGTACTGGCACTTCGTTGACGTAGTCTGGTTGTTCCTCTTTATTGCCGTATATATCTGGGGCGGCGCTATCGGGATTGGCGATCATGAAACCGCCCGTGCCGCGTTTGAGGCATCGGCTGGCGCCGGAGAATAATCGTGGAAACGAGGCCCGAAAACCGGTCTTCCGTGGCCGAGGCCCCTGTACGTTCGTACCTGACCAAGCAGTTTTTTAGCTGTACGTGCCCGCGTTGTTCGGAAGGGCCTCTTTTTTCCAAAGGTTTGTTTAACCTCACCCTTTTGCCTGTATGTTCCGTATGTGGGCTTGATCTGGCTAAAAATGATAGTGCTGATGGGCCAGCGGTATTTCTGATCTTTATTCTTGGCTTTCTTCTGGTCCCTCTGGCTCTTTTTGTTGACAGTGTCTGGTCGCCGCCTTTGTGGTTCCACGCTGTTTTCTGGGGTGGTCTGGCGATTGGCGCCACTGTGGGTACTCTTAAACCGATCAAATCCCTTGTTATTGCGATCCAGTTCCGTCAGCGTCCGGCGGATTGGGCCGAATAATGTCTGGTCGGGGCCGTTTCCCTGTTCTGGCTACGTTTTGCGCAGGGATTTGCGTCCTGATCCTGATCGGGCTCGGAGTTTGGCAAATCCAGCGGCTTGCCTGGAAAACCGACTTACAGCGCCAATATGACGTATTACTGGCTGAAAGCCATGTTTCTCCGCTTGTCGAGCACGATTTTTCCCTGAAGGACGGACAAATTGCGGCGCGCGGCGAACTGATCGGTCATTTTCTTTTTTCCAAGGCGCAGTATCTCAACGGATTTGTTGCGGATGGGCGGACGCGGTTTCCGGTGATGGTTCCGGTGCAGCTGGATCACTCGGCCCAGTATGTTGTGGCGGTTCTTTGGGTTATGGACCGGAATGATCCGCATAAGTGGGAAAGTGTACGGGATCGCGATTGGCGGGTAACGGGGCTTATTCGACGCGCTGAATCTCCGTCCGTGTTTCGCCCGAAAAATGTTGCGGCCAAAGGGGAGTGGTGGTCGGTTAACCCTAAAGAACTCGGTGACTACTGGGGTTTGTCCCCGATTTTACCTGCAATTTTCTATGCCCAGAATGCTGCACCTCTTGATGCGGACGAGCATCCTTATCCGCTCGATACACAGCTTCGCAACGATCATTTCCAGTATGCGCTTTTCTGGTTCACGATGGCGCTGGTGCTGACGGGAATCTGGGGATTGCGGTTTTTGCGGCCCTATTTGCAATCGGCATAAAGCTTGGTGGTGCCGTCGTCATTCTGTTTTTTCCGCAGCATAATATCGCCGCTCAAACGGGTCTTGCAGGTAAAAAGCGGGATAATGGTGCGGATCATCAGCTCGACTTTATAACCCTCGTAAAACGGTCCTTTAGAACAGATCTGCGCGGTTTCGTCGGCCTCCAAACGGAAGGTTGCTTCGTGACGTTTGGGGTCTCCGGTCGTGGTTTTAAACGGGGCCGTGCGCACAACGCCCATAATGCTTTGATCCGACATATTGCGGAGCGTTGCGCATTCTTCAAAGGGCGTGACCTCTCCGGCGTGCGCCGCAGATGCGGTGCCCATCATAAAAAACAATGCCAAAGCTAAAGACAGTCCTGATTTCATGCCTTCTTTATAGCATAAATTTATTAACAAGCCCTGTGGAATTGATTGGATTAGGTGGGTGCTCGTGCGGCCCGGCCGAGAAGGGTGTTGAGTCCATCGAGGTTATGGTGTTTGAGGGCGTGCCTAAGGTTCTGGTCAAAGGTCATCCCCGTTTTTGCTAGCACTGTACGGCCGATATCATTCTGGTCGGTTTCCGATGCTGCGTAGGTGGTGAACTGGCCGTCTTTCATCATGCGGGCGACAAAGCGCACTGTTTCGTCGGTGCGGCGGTTCATATGCGGCCAGCATTGGAACAGACGCCCGCCGGATTTAGCGTTGGTGGCCTGTAAAAACTCGGCGCACAGTTTGATGACAGCGGCGGCGTCAATTGTTGTTCTTTTGATCATAAGGGGCTCCCATATATCTTTATGGCGTAACGTTATAGAAAATATTGACAGTCGTCAAATTTGGCTATTTTGGAAGACCTTTGGTGGTTGAATAGACAAAATGCTGCGCTTTATCCGGGTTCAGGCGGTGCTGGATGTGATGGGCGGCTTGTGCGGCTTCGGCAAATCCGGTGAGGATGAGCTTGAGTTTGTGCGGGTAGCTCGCCATGTCGCCGACCGCGTAGATTCCGGCTACGGATGTTTCGCTGGTGGCCTGATTGGTGGTGATCTGGTGATGGTCGAGACTGAGGCCCCAGTTTGCAATCGGTCCAAGCTCGGTTGCAAGGCCAAAGAACGGTAACAGAATATCGGCATTAATGGTGCGGGCGTTGCCATCCATATCCTCGACAATTATGCGCTCGATCTGGCCGTTGTTGCCCTCCAGTTTGCCGAGCTGGGCGGGGGTTATCAAGGTGATGCGGTTTTGCTCCACCAGCTTTTGCATGGAATCGAGTGAGGCTTGGGCGGCGCGGAACTTATCGCGGCGGTGAACGACATAAATATGCTGCGCGGTTTCGGCGAGGCTCACGGCCCAATCGACAGCGGAATCGCCCCCTCCGGCAATCACAATTGTTTTGCCGCTGAATTGGGCTTTGCTGCGGACGGCATAAAATACCGAGCGGCCTTCGTAGTCGGTAATATTTTCAAGGGGCGGGCGGTTGGGCCCGAACGATCCGGCCCCTCCGGCGATAATGATGGCTTTGGCGGTGATATGGGTGTTTTTCGAGGTTTTAAGTGTGAATGCGCCTTCTTGTCCGTCAATCGCGGTGACTTGCTCACCAGTCTTGATGACGGGGCGAAAAGGAGCGGCTTGCGCTTCGAGTTGTTCGATCAGTTCTCCGGCCAGAATGGATGGCTCGGCGGGAATATCGTAAATCGGTTTTTCGGGGTAGAGCGCGGTGCATTGTCCGCCGATCTGGTCGAGTGAATCGATGAGGCAGGAGCCAAGGCCCAGCATCCCGCACTGAAAGACGGCAAAAAGTCCGGACGGACCTGCGCCAATAATTGCAACATCGGTTTCCAAATGATCGGTCATGGGGTATACATACGGGAAATAAGGACGAAGAACCAATGGTTTTTTTAAACTCGGAAGAGGATATGGCCCGATTTGCCGCCGATTACGCCCGCACATTGGTTTCGGGCGATGTTGTGCTGCTCTCCGGTGATCTGGGGGCTGGGAAATCGGTCTTTGCGCGGGCGGTTATCCGTCAGCTCTGCGGTGATGCGCACATGGATGTGCCCAGTCCGACTTTTACTCTGGTGCAGACTTATGAGTCCGCTTTCGGCGCGATCTGGCATTTTGATCTGTACCGCCTTGAAGAACCGGACGAGATTTACGAAACCGGATGGGAAGAAGCTTTGTCGGGCGGGATTGTTCTGGTCGAATGGCCGGAGCGGCTTGGCGGCCTTAAACCGAAGCGCAGCAAATTGCTGCATATTACGATTGAGCCGGATGGTCGGCGGCGTATTGATGACGAGGTTCCGAAATGATTGATACCGCCTTTGTGTTGGCTGCGGGTAAGGGGACGCGCATGGCGCCTTTGACCGATCATACTCCGAAGCCGCTAGTGTTGCTTGATGGGCGGCCCCTTCTCGATTATGTGTTTGACCATTTGCGGGCGAGCCGCGTGCAGCATGTGGTGGTCAATTCCCACCATCACCCCGAGAAAATTGCTGCGTATCTGGACGGTTTGACCGGATTTGATGTCAAACGCTCACATGAAGACTTTCTTCTTGAAACCGGAGGCGGTCTGCAAAAGGCTGCGCCGCTCCTTGGGACTAAGCCGTTTTTTATGATTAACGGCGATGCGTTCTGGGTGGATGGGCCTTCGGGTTCGGCGTTATCCCGCCTTGAGACTGCGTTTGACGAGCGCCGCATGGATATTTTGCTGCTGCTTATTCCGGTCTCGCGCATGGTCTTAACCGAAGGGGTGGGCGATTATGATGTTGCGGAAGACGGACAGGCGGTGCGCAGCAAGACCAAGACCGGAACACATATGTTTACCGGAATCCGGATTGTGCATCCGCGTATTCTCGCCGATATGCCTGAAGGCAAATATTCGTTTTTGCAGCAAATGGATGCGGCGGAAGCGGCGGGGCGGCTCTATGCGCTCGAGCATGACGGGGAATGGCACCATATCTCGACTCCCGTGGATGTCGAGCGGGTTGGCGATCACCTCTCCAGCTAGGCGAAATTCAGGCCGATATCCTACTGGTCACGGGCCTTAATCCGGACTATATTGCTCCTCTATTTATCAGATCATGGAGATTAAAATGACTATTGCTGTTGGTGATCGTTTCCCCGATATCACACTCAAACGTTTGGGAGCTTCCGGTATGGAAGATTTCCGCATTGCCGATTTTCTCAAAGATAAAAAAGTTGTTCTGTTCGCTGTTCCCGGTGCGTTTACACCGACCTGCGCCCAGAAACATTTGCCCGGCTATATTGCGCAGGCCGATGCGATCAAGTCCAAAGGTGTTGATGCGATTATGTGCTTGTCGGTCAATGATCCGTTTGTGATGAAGCATTGGGGCGAAGTCGCTGGAGCCGATGGTAAAGTCATGATGGTTCCGGACGGAAACGGCGAACTGGTTAAAACTCTTGGTTTGACACTTGATGCCAGCGGTGCCGGTCTTGGGACCCGCGCCCAGCGCTTTATGATGGTGGTCGAGAACGGTACCGTCAAAGACCTTCAGGTCGAGCCGGTCGCGAGCGCGGTCGAGCTGTCGGGTGCCGAGGTTTGCCTCGCCCGCGTGGGTTAGGGCTATATCCGTGGCTACGTCGGGAACACCGATTCGTTGCGGCTGGGTGGGTGAGGGTAAGCCTTACTACGAAGCCTATCACGATCTTGAATGGGGAGTGCCGGTCCATGACGACCGGCATTTCTTCGAGATGCTTATTCTGGAAGGGGCTCAGGCGGGCCTTAGCTGGGAGACCATCCTTAAACGCCGTGACGGATACCGCAAAGCCTTTCTCGGGTTTGATCCGGTCAAAGTCGCGCGCATGAGCGATGACGACCTCGAGGCGCTGCTGCTTAATACCGATATTATCCGCAATCGTCTCAAAGTCTTTTCGGCGCGAAAAAATGCGCAGGCGTTTCTCGCGATCCAGAAAGAGTTCGGCAGTTTTGATGCGTATATCTGGAGCTTTGTCGGTGGAAAGCCCATCACTGGCAACTGGCATCAATTATCCGAAGTGCCCGTGACGACACCCCAATCCGATGCCTTATCCAAAGACCTCAAAAAGCGCGGCATGAGTTTTGTCGGCTCAACGATTATTTATTCGCTGATGCAGGCGACCGGCCTTGTGAACGACCATATTCTTTCCTGTTTTTGCTTTAAGGCCAAATAAGCTAGCGCAAACGCAAAAGCGGTGAGCTCTCTTTAATCCGTGCTGGACTGGCTATTCTTTGCTGCGGGTCGGCTTGATCGGGATGGCGTCCGCGCAAAATGGCCGAGATCGAGTTGTCGTCGCTGTGCGTTCCCTCTCCGACTTCGGCATGCATCGCTTCGATAACCGCGGCGGTATAAGCCGTAGTGCTGATCGTGTGGATGACCGGACTGTGGCGAATGGCGAAGTGAATTTTTGCATCGGTCAGACGGTGATCGTATGTGTCGGTGATATAGACCGCGTCAATGCGGCTGGCGTTGATCCGGTCAATTGCGGCGGTTTTCGGTTTTCCGACTGGCGATATAAACAGGCCGGAAGTGGCAAAAACCGTGACCGAGCGTGCGCCCATATTTTTGAGCAAATCCGCCAATTCACAGATGGTTCCGCCCGAGGCAATCATATCCTCGAATATCACGACATCCTGTCCGTCGACATCGGTGCTGAAACCTTTGAAGCGCGTTTTACCGGTAGCCTTATCGCGGTCTTTCAGGCCTTGCCCCCAATCGTCCTGATCGGGGTTGCGATCCAGTTCCAGTACATTATAGAGGCTGCTGCGGAAGCTGCGGCTGATCCGTTTGGAGGAGCCGGCATCGGCGTGCGAGAGCAATAATTTATCCGGAAGAAGGACTTTCTCGTTGAACATATGTTTCAATTGAATGGCAAACGGATAGGCAAAATGCAGGGTGACGCAATTGCGTACCGGACTTCCGCTATCAAGAAATTTTTCGCGTGTGAGGCCGTGGTTGTGCGGGTCGGCGATCACAACGTTCTGGCAGTGCTCGCGGAGCGTTTCGATGGTGTCAATCAAGGCGGGTGAGTTTCGTTCATCCCAATTGTCATCGGAACGGCCATACCACATGTAGGGCAGAACCAATGTCACGGATTTGGCACCGGAACGTCCGGCGGCGCGCATCAACAGACGCGCTTCTTTTTCCTGTTTGTTCGGGTCACCGGCGGCTGATGCCACAACAATCACTTCGCGGCCCCGCACGTTGGCTTCGATAGTCGTCTGGATTTCCTTGTCGTCGAATTGGCGGCGCTGCACTTCGGTGACTTGGGTATTGAGGCAGGTTGCTACCTCTTCGGCAAAATGCTGCGAGCTGAAACCGGAAACAATCACGGGTTTCGGTTTTGAGTTGTGTTTATGTTCCATAACGAGCCTCTTGCCAGACGAGTATCATACAATTGCGGCCAAGAAAACAGGAATAATATGGAATTTTATAAGGACGCCGCCGCGTAATCCAAAAGGAACGCCAATGCAATGTACCGCCCTGTTTTTGAGAGAGAGACCAACACCAGAAAAACGGAAAACTTCTCTTTCATGACTCCGGCGGCCACCGTAATCGGGTCGCCGATAAACGGAACCCAGCTTAGCAACAACAACCAGCGCCCATAACGGCGATACAGGGATTGCGCTTTTAAAAGTTTATCTTCGTTGACTGGAAACCAGCGCCGCGTTTTAAATGTTTCGGCGTATCGACCCAATGCCCAGTTGATGCATGAGCCCGCAATGTTTCCTGTGCTGGCCACAAGGATCAGAATCCATGGGGCGATATCCGAGTTTGTCAATAATCCCGCGAGTACGGCTTCTGATTGTGCCGGTATCAGCGTGGCTGCAGCAAATGAAGTCATAAATAAGAAGGATAGGAGGGCGGCGTCCGACATACTAAAATCCATATCCAAAAAGTCAGGGATGTGCTATACATAAGTTCATCTGTGTTTTGCATTTTGAACGTTGATGGCCTTTAGAATGGCTGATTTCTGCTGATCTCCGCGATATTCTCATGAGCGGCGCGAGTGGATTCCGGATGTCCAATTCAACTTCCCGATGTAAAATTCGTCTGCGTTTTCGCTGCGTTTTCTTAATCATTATAACGTACCATCAAAAGATGGAGCGGTTCGGATCGGGTGTTGTTTGCAGCCAATCAGGAATCGTTCTCGATAAAAAATTGTTTTACTCTAGTCCGACATGGTTGCCCCGATGAAAAACTTAAAAATTAGCCACAAAATTTCCGTATACATGTTCATCCTGACGTTGATCGCGGGGGGCGGGGCTTTGAAGCTGGTCAACAGCATGTCGCACGTCAACGATCAATCGACCGTCATTACAACCAACTGGCTTCCGTCGGTAGTTGCTATATCCGAAATCAATACGGCCACATCGGATTTCCGTCTGGCTGAGACCAAACATCTGGGCAGCACCGACCCCGAAGTTATGAAGGAAGCCGAAAAAGACATGGACCGGATCAACGCCGATATTGACCGTCTGAGAAAGATATACGAACCGTTGATCTCGTCGCCTGAAGAGGCCAAGATGTAAAATCTTTGCCAATGACTGGGACAGCTATTAGCATCATCATAAAGAGTTTCTGGAGTTATCCCGCAGTAACCGGAATGAAGAAGCCGGTAAAGATTTGTACGGCGACAACCTGAAACTATTCGATGAAGCATCGGTTACACTTGTTAAGCTTGTTGATCTCAATAAGAAGGGAGCCGAGGATGCCAGCGCAGCCGGTGACGCGCTCTACGAGCAGGAAAAACACATGGCAATCGGGATTATTATCCTGATGATGGCGTTAGCCGGCGGCTGTACGGTATTGTTGGCGCGCGCTGTTGCAACACCGATCACCGGAATCACCAATTATATGGGAGTTCTCTCTGGCGGCGATCTGACCAAAGATGTTCCGTTCAAGGACCGTAAGGACGAGATTGGGCACATGGCTGTATCGCTTCAACATTTTAAAGATGGTCTAGCCGAAGCCGAACAGCTGCGCGCCAAGAGTGAAGAGGAGCGCCGCGCCAAAGAACTCCGTCAGGAACGTATCAACCAGGCGACCGCCCAATTTGAAAAAACGATGAGCCAGATTGTCGAAATTGTGGCGTCGGCGTCGACCGAACTGCAAGCGTCGGCCCGTACGCTGGCGGCGGCGGCCGAGGAGACATCGGTTCAATCCAACGCCGTTTCGGCGGCATCGACCGAGACATCGGCCAACATCCAGACGGTGGCGTCGTCGACCGAACAATTGTCGGCATCGATCAGCGAGATTACGCAGCAAGTGGCCCGATCTACGGCTGTCGTCAACGAAGCGGTCGCCCGTAGTCAGGAAGCGCATCAGTCGATCAATAAACTTCTTGAGTCCGCACAAAAGATCAACGAAGTTACATCGGTGATCGCGGATATTTCCGGCCAGACCAATTTGCTGGCTCTTAACGCGACGATTGAAGCGGCGCGCGCGGGCGAGGCCGGTAAGGGCTTTGCGGTTGTGGCAAACGAAGTTAAGGCTCTTGCGGTCGGGTCGGCTGAATCGGCCGGCCAGATTTCCGAGCAGATTGCCCATATCCAGCTGGATACCAACGAGGCCGCGCGGGCGGTTCAGACAATTGCCGAGATTATCGATCAGGTCAGTCATATCTCGGGAAGTATCGCGGCTGCGATTGAAGAACAAGCGGCGGCAACAGCCGAGATTACACGCAATGTCAGCGAAGCGTCCAATGCTTCGATCGAGGTTGACCAGAATATCGCCGGTGTCAGTCAGGCGACATCGTCGACCGGTGCAGCGGCGGCGCAGCTCTCTACTGCCGCGCAAGAACTTAGCGAACAGGCGGTTATCCTCAAACGGGAATTCGATACCTATATTGATGCGATCAACAACGCCTAACGCTTGAACAAGAAAATTTTACGTTCAAAACCCCCCGAGCGGGGGTTTTGTGTTAGGTCCCTATGTTGCATTTTTGCCTTTATTGACCTCTCCCGTTGTGGCTTACTGGTTGGACGGCTTGGCCTTGGGAGATGGGGATGAAGATTTTGAAAAATAAAAAGTTTTTGGCTTTCTTGCTATTTTTATTTTGTTTGTTGGATTTGAGGCCCTCGTGATGTCGGGATTTTGTGTGAATGAAATGCGTTATCTTCCTGAACGTGAAGTTATGGATCGTTATTTCTGGGGAGATGCATCTTCTACAATGCCTCAAGAAGAAAAAAAGGCCATGCTTGAAAAACGTGGTCTCGAATATCCGGATTGTTGTGGTTTAAAATCTGGAAATAAGATTACTCTTTTCTCACCCTCAAAAGTTGAGCTTACAATAGTTAGTCATGAATCAGGCGGTGGTTATAGGAGTACATCAACTTACATAGACTGTTGTGGCCAGAAAATACGACTTTTTAATAAAGATAATTTGATCTCAGAACCAATTAGCGAAGATATTTACGAACAGGAAATCATAGAAAACAGGAAGACTTGGAAGAGTTTGGGTGCCGATTAAGGGAATTCGCCTCATTTCATTCGGCGGCGCCTGCGCGGCCCTTGAGGTCCGCTGGTCGTGAAACCCCCTCGGGGGTAAGCCATTATCCCTCATCCGGACCATTCAAAAAACCCGCAATTTGCGGGTCTTTTGAATGGTGCACCGTAGGAACCTTGAGCGAGAATTTTCTCCAGCAAAACGTGGCTTTTAGAGGGGTTCACAGACGAAAAAGCCATAAAAATTGAATTTTAGCGTTCTTATTTTGATATATTCTCAAAGGAAATGTAAAAAATCATCGCTTATTCCCGTGTTAGTGCTTTTTCAAGATCCTTCAAAGACGGATTGCGCAGTTTGCGTCCGCCAATCGAGAAGGTCGGAAATTTTTCTGCGCTACCAGTCAGTGAAATGAGTTCTTTCGCAGCCTCTGGATCAGAAGCAACATCAGCGAATCGATAAGCAACACGGCGCTCATCAAGCACGTTGCGGTAGTACAACGTTTTTTGACAGTGCGCCGTGCCGTAAAGCGTTACCGAAAACCCGGATGGATAGTCTTCAGTCATAAGCGTTACCTCACGCTCTCCTTGATTAATCCGCGTTTTATCCCCTGTCTTTCCGTGGTAAAACCCATCCAGGGCGGATAGAGTGACAAGTATAACCTGTCGGATAATGCTCCAGATAGTTCTGATGCTCCGGTTCCGCTTGCCAGAAATCTCCGGCAGGAGCCAGTTCCGTTACCACTTTTCCCGGCCACAAACCTGAATCATTGACATCCGCAATAGTGTCTAGGGCAATCTGTTTCTGGCTTTCATCGGTGTAATAAATGCCAGAACGATAGCTGGTGCCACGATCGTTACCTTGACGATTTTGTGTTGTTGGATCGTGAATCTGGAAAAAAAATTCCAACAATGTCCGATACGCGATCTTTTCCGGATCGAATATAATCTCGATAGCTTCTGCATGCGTACCGTGATTTCGGTAAGTGGCATTAGGAACGTCACCGCCCGTATACCCAACCCGCGTTTCTATCACACCGGGAAGTTTGCGGATAAGGTCCTCCATTCCCCAGAAGCAGCCGCCTGCGAGAATTGCTTTCTCTGTCATTATCTGTCCTCCACTTGATTTATAAATTCTCCATAACCTTCTTCAACCATCTTGTCTTTAGGCACGAAGCGCAAAGAGGCCGAATTAATGCAGTAACGCATTCCACCGCTTAATTTAGGACCGTCGGTAAAGACATGGCCTAGATGACTATTGCCATGCTTGGAACGAACCTCTACACGGACCATGCCGTGACTTGCATCATACTTTTCAACCACATTTTCGGGCATGATTGGCTTGGTAAAGCTAGGCCAGCCACAGTGACTGTCGAATTTTGACGATGATGCGAATAAGGGTTCGCCCGAGACGATATCTACGTAGATACCAACTTCCTTATTTTTATAATATTCGCCAGTATAGGGCTTTTCCGTACCACTTTCCTGTGTTACGCGGAGCTGTTCTGGGGTCAGCCTGTTGAGCGCTTCTTGCGTTTTTTTGTATTTCATTGGTTTTCCTCCTTATTGGCTGTTCTTTTGTACCTATATATTCGTGGAGGGTATTTGAATCGTTACATGAAATTTACCACCTGAGTAAAAATTTCCCCAGGACAGCCCCCATAGCGGCAAAAAGAAACGTTGGGACATAGTGCCACAGAGCGATATGTACCAAAGAATCGTCAATTTCCGTCAGGCGCAGAATCAAACTGCCAAATCCAGATGCCGCCAACACGGATAATGAGCCTGCAAACACCGCTGTTACGCTTGCTCCTTTGCGCAGAAGTCCAAAAATTAAAGCGGAAGGAAGACAGGCAAGAGCGGCGATGCAAAGGGCGCACTCCATACCATGACCATGTGAAGGCATAACCACCATGCGCGGGTCAAAAGGCATTGTAATAATTTGAAAAAGAATAAAACCTGTTAAAGCGACAAAGATTATATAGGGCACCTTCAGAAACAAGGGTTTTTGATAGCAGTCTGGATACATTGAAAATATAGCCGCCATGGTGCCGCAAAAAGTCAAACCCAGGAGCAGCGCGATTTCCAAACTGAAAGTAAAACGGCCTAACTGAATTCCGATGTCCGGCCGGATGTCTAAGAATAAAAGACCAATAACCGCATATAGAAGCAATATACCGTTCAACCATAGCCCGTAATATAGAGGTGAGCGCAGGCTCGCTTTCCTTGATTGATCCTGACTAAGTTTTGAAATCAATTCATCCGTGTTCATTGGTCCCTGCTTCCCACCTTGTCCCGTATCTTTTTGATGGCACGATGCGCGGCCACCTTTATGGCGGATTCGTTCATCTCCAACTGCTTTCCTGTCTCTTTTGCCGTATGTCCCTCCACATACATCATTGTAAGAATGCGTTTCTGTCGGGCGGGAACATCTTTAAGCAATTCATCTATGGATTCGGTATCGCCATAGGATTCCGTTACATCATCCGCCAATGTTTCTGCAATATTTTCTACATTGACCGTATTCTGACCGTGTTTGTAGACCTTTCGCAGGTAATCGTTAATTCGAAAGCTGGCAATCGCCATCACCCAAGGCATCAGGGGGCGCTGTCCGTCATAGGTATGCCGTGCCTTATGGATAGAGATCAAGATTTCCTGCACAACATCCTCTATATCATTCGAAGACAAACGTTTGGCCAATACGCGCCGTAAAATGCCTGAAATTTGCTGCAGAAATTGATTATAAAGCGCTGTATTCCCCGCAATCCCTGCGCGAAACAACTCCGTTAGTTCTGGATGCTTATCTATCGTAATTTTAGGCGATGTAACCATTTATGCTGCGCTGGAGAATTCTAAGTGTGACTAAATATAACAGTCATTTTAAAACGAGCGGCAAATATTTGCCAGTAATATAGAAAGGGTTTCTCATGGACAGCTCAAATTACGAAAAGGCCACGTTTGCCGCAGGGTGTTTTTGGGGAGTGGAAGAGCAATTTTCCGCCACACCCGGTGTCGTTTCGACAAAGGTCGGCTTCACTGGCGGGAAGACCAATAATCCTACATATGAAGATGTGTGCCGTAAAAACACAGGCCATGCCGAAGCAGTTGAAGTCATTTATGATCCGGAAAAAATATCATACCAAAAACTTCTAAATCTGTTTTTCAGCCTCCACAGTCCGGGAAGTGTTATATCGCAAGGCGAAGGTGGCCGTAGCCAGTATCGCGGTGCTCTTTTCTATCATAACCAAAAACAAAAAGATGATGCGGACTCGGAAATTCGCCGTTTGGAAAAAGAAAAAAAATACGGGTCTAAAATATACACTCAAATAGTCCCCGCTCAGACATTTTGGCCAGCCGATGAAAGACATCAGAAATATTACAAAAAACATCCGCGGCGTTTTATCTAGAACCAATAAAGATTGTGGTATGGATTATCTCTTAGCCGATTTCTCCATTTCTCCGGCAAGGAATTCCCTACCACCTTCTGTTTCTAAAAGAAAAATCAATTCCATACAGAATAAAATATGGCATAAAACATATAAATTTGCTCAAGGATTTATAATTTGGCGATGCCCATAAGCGATTTCTTTTATTCTGCATGCCTTCGGAATGTAAAATTGAAAGCGTACATTTCGCGTGAAGGTTCCTATACACACCAAAAAACGTCATCCATTTTGATCAAGAAAATCAACGAGTTAAAAAAATTACAAGGTCGTTAATAAACCGAACGTGTCAAAAATATTTTTGACACGTTGTTAAGTAATTGATTTAATTGAATAATTTAAATGGTGCCGATTAAGGGATTTGAACCCCCGACCTTCGCTTTACGAAAGCGCTGCTCTACCACTGAGCTAAATCGGCTATTGGGACTAGATTTCCTGTCGCTTTGGTACTGGTTTTCAAAAAAGATTGCAAGCATCCGTTTTTCTCTATATACATAATACAAAATTTATAAAGGAGATTCGGTAAGATGAGCGGTGATAACGAACAAGACGGTTTTGGACTGGGCGCCGAGGCGGCGTGGAACTTCGCCGTGGGCGCTATGGGTGATCTGGGCGAGGTCACGGTTAAAGCGGTTGGCGGTGCTTTGGACGAGGCTGGAAAAGCGATTGATCTGCTGGCATCTTATGGCGACGCGGTTCTGAATGCCGGCGCGATGGCCGAGGTTCCCGAATTGATCGAGCGCAATAGCGCATTTCCTGCAACGGTACACCGCGATGCGCCGCTGCCCGAGGATTTTAATCCCTATGGCCTGTGGAACCGTACCCCGCGTTAAGTTCTTATTTTAGGCTATTTTTCCCTCTCGCCGGCCCAGTGGTTGCCCCCCTAGGCCGGTGATGCTTTTTTGCTTGTTTGGCAGGGGCTCTTTTGCTACAACCCTTTCCGGAAGATCGGCTCGGGCGAAAAACTCGCCAACCCGGTCAGGGCCGAGAGGCAGCAGCCGCAACGAATTCTTTTCGGGTCGTGTCCGGTCTTCCACTGCGTTTCTTAATGAGTATATCCGGAGCTGAATCCATGTCGGTGACATCCATTCTTCCGCCCCCTCAGGCGTCCGTCCGTTTCAAGACCATCGTTATTTCCGATACGCATTTGGGTAAAAAGGCTGCTTCTGCAGCCTTTCTTTTTGAGTTCTTGCAGCATGTGCAGTGCGAGCGTCTTATCCTCAACGGTGATATTATCGAGGGGTGGGGATTAAAGACCCATAAGCGCGCGCCGTTTCCTGAAATGCACGCGCGCTGCCTTGATGCGCTGAATGCGTTTTCGGCACGCGGGTGCGAGGTAATTTATCTGCGCGGCAACCATGACGAGGATTTGGGTAAAAAGCGGCATAAACTTGTGGGACGGACTATCCGTTTTCACGATCAAGAGAGGGAGCGGCATTCCGATATTTCTTTTGCAAAAAGCTACGTCCATAAAGACGCGCAAGGGCGCGAGTTTCTGGTGCTTCACGGGGATGTGTTCGATAGTTTTATGCGCTCGACCAAGAAGAAAGTCATCGCCCAGTACGCCGATCGCGCCTATGAGGGATTTGTGCATTTGAACGGCCTCTTTCGTCAGGCAGTTTACGACGCGTCGGGGCTTCATGTTTCTCCGGCGGCGTTCCTCAAGCGCAAGACAAAGAAGATGGTCGGTATTATCGAGGATTTCGAAAAGGCCGTCACCGGAAAACGGATTATCGAGAAATTCGACGGGGTTATTTGCGGTCATATCCACCACGCTGAAATTGCCCAGAAGGAGAACATCCTTTACATGAATAGTGGCGATTGGGTCGAGGGCTGCACCGCTTTGGCGGAGGATGCCGAGGGGAATTGGCAGATTCTTGATTGGGTTTTGCTGCGTGAACAGCTTGGCCTCGGGACGGTGCCAAACGTCTTTGATCCTAATCCTTATGACGATTTTCGCGGGATCACCAAGCGTCAGGTTGGTTTGATCCGCCGTCTTTGGCCGGGGAGCGATTATGCCGATCTGCGTGCCGAGCTTCAGGATGTGCACCGGAAAATCGATCGGGGGAGCTCGGATCTAACAGAGGCGTTTGCGCGGCACGCCCGCGATACCAGAGGACAAGAGGCTGGAGCGGTGCGCAAATTAAGACATTCATTAGGTAAATTGACGGAGCGGGCGGAAACATTGGTTGATCGCCTTTCTCCCCTTCGTTTCCCGCGTCATTCTTAGATGTTGATAGGCGTATGTTTGGGGTGGACGCCTTGGCGCCCTAGGGCTAGATTAAGCCCATGCAAAACGAGAAGAATCAGGCCTACCGCGTCTTGGCGCGGAAATACCGTCCCCAGAATTTCGATCAACTGATTGGTCAGGATGCGCTGGTGCGTACTCTGACCAACGCAATCCAGTCGGGGCGCGTCGCTCATGCGTTTATGCTGACCGGTGTGCGCGGTGTCGGTAAAACCACGACCGCGCGGATTATTGCCAAGGCGCTCAACTATACCGGCCCTGACGGACAATCCGGCCCGACCACCGGCCCGACCGATGATTGCGACGTGTGCCGCGCGATTGCCGAAGACCGCCATCCCGATGTGATGGAGATGGACGCCGCATCCCATACCGGTGTGGATGATATCCGCGAAATTCTGGATGGGGTGCGTTATGCGCCGACCTCGGCCCGTTACAAAGTCTATATTATCGACGAAGTGCATATGCTCTCGAAAAATGCCTTCAATGCTCTCCTCAAAACCCTTGAAGAGCCGCCGCCCCATGTGAAATTTATTTTTGCCACGACCGAGATTCGCAAAGTTCCGGTGACGGTGCTCTCGCGCTGCCAGCGTTTTGATTTGCGCCGTGTGGATGTCGAAACTCTACAAAACCATTTCCGCCGTGTGTGCGAGCAGGAAAACGTGACTGCGGACGATGAAGCCATTTCAATGGTGGCGCGCGCGGCCGATGGTTCGGTGCGTGATGGCCTTTCGATTCTCGATCAGGCGATGGCGCTGAGTTCCGGTTCGATCACGACCGATCAGGTCAAATCGATGCTGGGTCTGGCCGACCGCACGCGGCTGCTTGATTTGATGGAAGCGATCCTTGGCGGGAAGGGCGAGACTGCGCTCACGATCCTCGCCGATCTTTACCGCGCCGGAGCCGACCCGCAGACGATTTTGCAGGATTTGCTCGATATCACCCATTTGATGAGCAAGTTCGTAACAGTCAAAGCGCCGCCGGTTACGGTCGAGCCGAATATGGCGGCGAGCGAGCGCGAACGCGCGGCGACTATGGCGCAGACAACGGGCGCTGCGGCGCTGACCCGTATCTGGCAAGTGCTTCTCAAAGGCTTGAGCGAAATTTATTCCGCGCCGAACCCTCAGGCGAGTGCCGAGATGGTGGTGATCCGCCTTCTTTATGCGGCGGATCTTCCTGACCCTGCGACCGTTCTTAAACAGCTCAAAGACGGCACGATTGTGAGCGGAGGGGCTGCGCCATCGCGGTCGTCATCATCCGCGGCATCCGGCGGTTCCGAAGTGGCGGTTCTTGCGACCGGAACGGGCGGAGCTAAACTCATGCCGCAAACGGCGGCGCTGGCTGCTCCGGTGGCGGTCGCGAACAGCAACCTTGAAACGCTTTCGGATGTTGTTGGCCTGTTGGAGCAAAACGGCGCGATGGTTCTGGCATCCCAAGTGGTGCACGGCGTCGAGCTGGTCAAACTTGAAGCCCTTCGCCTTGAGTATCATCCGGCAGAGGAAGCCGATCCCAAACTCGCGCAGGAACTCTCCAAGCGTCTCTCCCAGATTACGGGCCAGCGCTGGGTCGTGAGTGTCTCGATGAAGGCGGGGCAGCCGACGCTTGCACGTCAACATGAAATGCGCCTTGAAGCCGAACGCGATGCGGTCATGGCTGATCCGGTTGTCGCCCGCGTTCTTGCCGCGTTTCCAAACGCCAAAATTTTATCCATCACCGATCTTGATTAAAACGTAAGAGGAAAATCCCATGTTCAATATGCAGCAAATGATGCAAAAAGCGCAGGCCGTTCAAAAGAAAATGGCGGCCCTTCAGGAAGAAGTCAGCTTGATTGATGTCGAAGGTCAGTCGGGCGGCGGATTGGTGCGCGTTGTGATTAACTGCAAGGGCGTGATGAAATCGCTCGCGATTGACCCGTCGATTGTCAAAGCGGATGACAAGGATATGTTGGAAGATTTGATCAAAGCCGCGTGCAACGACGCGCGCGCCAAAGCCGATCAGAAAATGGCCGAAGAAACCCAGAAAGCCATGAAAGATATGGGCCTCCCTCCGGGGCTCCTGAGCGGCGGGTTGCCGTTCTAAGGCTTCACGATGTTTACCGAGAATACCGTTTTTATTTTGGGTGCCGGCGCAAGCTGGCACTACGGCTATCCGACAGGGGAAGAGCTGGTAAAAAAGGTTATAAAGAAAGCGCAAGAATATGCGGATGCATTGGCGCCTAATGTCACACATTCATATAGGAAAGAATACGGTGATTATTCGGTTAAAATCTATGATAAGGAGATTCCTAAATTCCAGCATAACAAAGATAGAGATGTAATTAGAAATAACTGTTACCTGCTTGCCAATCGCCTTAGGGCGGCCAACACGTTGGTCATAGATGATTTTTTATCGAGGCAAAATGTAGCAATTCAGGAAATAGGAAAGTTTCTAATCGCTTGGGTTATACTAGAATGTGAGAGCTTTTATCTTCAGAAGCTAAGAGAAGAGCAAGAAATTGACCTTAACCCAAATCGCATTATTGAACTCAAGCCATTTAATTCTCATGATGATTGGTGTAGGTTTTTGCTGCATGAAATTATCTATGGTTGTGAAAAATCCAGTGATGGCTCGGGCGTATCCGGTGGAAAGACTTTAGTTGATAATCAAGTCCGGTTTATTACCTTTAACTATGATGTTTCACTAGAGCAGATGTTATTCAAAGGGCTTATGGCTCATACTGACTATTTTACTTCTGATGAAATTAATCAGTTTTTTTCTCATGATCGACTTATCCATATGTATGGAGCGGTGCGCGAAAAGCCTGTTGATGACTTTGTCCCTATTTCAACAGATTGGGCGAATAAAAAAGATCCCGAATTTGAGCGTATTTATCAGGCGTCCCGACAAATCAAAACGATTGAAGGTATTGATAAGCAAGATGATGCCATTTTTAAAATGGCGCAGAAAGCTGTCGAAAAAGCGGACCGTATTATCATACTCGGTTTTGGTTTTGATAGGCGCAACTGTGAGCGTTTGGGGTTGAGTGGTTTCCATGATGCAAAATACAGTAGGCATATAAGTTTCACGAACCGATATGACACCGATAAGATTAATAAGACTGTCAATAATGTGTTTGGTTTGAATGGTTATTTTTACAGAGGCGGGAATAACTTTCTGTACTCTAATGAGATAATGAATTCAGATGAAGATATACGCACATTTTTTGAACGGAGTACCGTGGATGTATATCGTGCTTTGGCGGAGGATATTGATCTCTCGTCCAAATGATTGATCTTTGTTCCAGTCCTTTTCCCTTGCAATATTATGAATATATTCCTATAATGGGCGGATGCGGGTTTGGACTGACGAACAGAAACAGCGGCAGAGGGAAGCGATAAGGCGCTGGGCGCCGTGGACGCGCTCGACGGGGCCGCGCACAACGGCGGGCAAGCGCATCTCTTCCCGAAATTCCTTCAAACATGGCGACCGGTCGAGCGATCACCGTTTTGTGCGTTCTTATTTATACGCTTACGGCAAGTTTATGCGCGGGGTTGATGAACATTATCGCTTTATGCGGGCGTTTCGCCGCTATTGCCGCGAAAACGGGATTCGCGCAAACGAACTATTAAGTCCGGATGAGGAATATGCTCTTCTTAAGGCCAAATTATCGCGGAAAATCGATATTTTTCATCAGCGCTTGGCCAAAATTCCCGCTATAAAAGAGTTTCAGGATTGGAATCATGGCTAAGACAGCGCAAAATTTACGGGTGATGACATGGAATATCAATTCGGTGCGGCTTCGCGCGGAATTGGTGCTTCGGGCTGCGGCGGAACTGGCCGCCGATGTGGTGTGTTTGCAGGAAACCAAAACACCGGATGAATTTTTTCCGCATGATGTGTTTGAAGCGGCCGGTTTTACGCACCGTCATATTCACGGGATGAAATCCTATAACGGCGTGGCGATTCTCTCGCGTGTGCCGTTTGTCGGGACGGCGATTCATCACCGCGCGGGACGCGAGGATTGCCGCCATATTTCCGCGCAGGTGGCGGGGTTTGATCTTCATAATCTTTATATTCCGGCGGGCGGGGATATTCCCGACCGCGAGCAGAACGAGAAATTCGGGCATAAGCTCGATTTCGTCGATGATCTGGCGTCGTGGTTCGGGGCGCGTTATAGCGCATCCGATAAGCTCATGGCGGTGGGGGATTTCAATATCGCGCCGTTCGAGCATGATGTCTGGTCGCACAAGCAGCTTCTGGATGTGGTGTCGCATACTCCGGTCGAGGTTGAAAAACTCGCGGCGTTTCGTGCGGGGCTGGGTTGGGTCGACGCGGCGCGGCATTTCGTGCCGATGGATCAGAAACTTTATACATGGTGGTCCTACCGAAACCGCGACTGGAAGCTATCCAATCGCGGTCGTCGGCTTGATCATGTCTGGGTGACTCCGCCGCTGGCGCCCTGTCTCCAATCCCACGCGGTTCTAACCTCGGCGCGGGATTGGGACAAGACCAGCGATCACGTTCCGGTGGTGGTCGAGATCGCTGCTTCAGCCTCGTAGTCTTGTTTGTTTCTCCGGTGATAACGCTCGATCACCAGGAAACTCAGGACTCCGAAGCCCGATATGAGCGCGGCGTGCGCCAGTAGGCCGTTTCCGATCCCGCTATGGTCGGTGACAAAGCCAATGACCTGACTGAGCGGAATAAAGCCCAGCGAGGTCGCCAAGGTGGCGCAGGAGAGGATCATTGCCCGCATCCGCGATTCAGCCAGATTGTTGATGGCTTCTTGCGCGCGCGGGAACCCCACTCCGAACACAAAGGCTTCGGTGCAGAGGATCAAAAGTCCGGCCCAGCTGAGGCCAAGTCCTGCAAAAACCAAAGCGCTGACCAGCAGGCTCCCCAACACATAGAGGGCGTGGCGGCCATGCAGACTCGGGAAGACCTTGTGGCCAAAATGTCCCGAAAGACCGCCAAGGAGCATCAAGCCGCTCACGAGCCAACCGTTCCAGCTTTCGTCAAGGCCGAGTTCCTTGGCGTAGGCCTGGATCGACCAGAGGCAGATTTTCGTGGTGGCGAAAATCAGCATCATCAACACGATCAATCCGGCGATCTCTTTGTGACCGTGGACGATGTAGCGGACGGTCTCGGTGATATCGCGCAGCAGGTGGGCTTTCGTGCTCGGGCGATGCCGTTCCGGTTCGCTCAGGAACAAGGCCAGAACTCCGGCGCCGACGATGATCGGGATCTGCGACCACAAAGGCAGCAGGGGATTGATCTCGTAAAGATACCCTCCGATGATGCTTGCGGCTGCGCAGGCGTAGAGTTGAAGCGCAAAACGGAATCCTTCGCGCTTCCGGAACTCATGCGCCCGTCCGTTGCACGCCAGCGATTCATAAAGGAGGGCCGGTCCGGCACCGTTCATCAGGGCCGTCCCGCTTCCGATAATGAATTCGGCGATGAGGGCCGATCCAAATCCCGTTGCGAGCGAGAGCAGTCCGATCCCGCTTGCGAAGGTGAACGCGCCAAGGGCGAGCGCGCGTTTGCGGCCAAAGCGGTCGGCAAACCATCCGGTCGGCACATCGAGAATGATGATGGCGGCGCAAAAGACCGATTCCACAATCAGGAAGTCGTGGAAGCTCAGCCCCAGATGCTCCTGATAGTAGGGCAAAATAACCGGCAGCAGGAACAACGTGTTGATCCCGATGGTGAATAGGCTCAGTATGGTTATGTTCTTGCGGCATATGTTGTCATGCATGAGGGCCTCGTATTATATCAATCTTATAGTTCCAGCTTTTTCCGAAGGTGTTGTCGCCAAACGGTTTCTCGCAGATATAGGCGAGTTTAAAACCCATATCCTCAATCGCCTTACGCGAGGCATTGTTGCCTTCGCGGTGGGCTGTTACGGCGTAGTCAACATCCGGCAGAGTTGCCGCATAATCGAAGCACGCCTTGTAGCCTTGACGGCTCAGGCCATTGCCGCGATAGGGCGGTCGGACATAGAGCATGCCGATATCAACCGTTCGTTCCGGAAGGGCGTCAAAACGGAATACACCGATAATTCCGGCGAGGTTGTCCTTGTCGAAAAAACCGAAATGGCGGTTGACGGCATCCCCGAGGCGTGCGCGCCACTCGCTTTCGAGGCGAGCTTCGGCTCTCTCCGGCGATTCGAGGAAATACTCCGGATATTCGGTCACCATATCGATGCGAATGGCGCGTAACAGTTCCCAATCGCTTGGGGTAAGGGCTTTGATTTCAATTTCGTTGTAAGCAGCCATTTTTAGCTCCTGAATGTTTTTCTATAGGTAATAACGTCCATCAATTCCCCTGTGAGATGGCTTGTATGGGTTTGGTGCTCCATGCCTACATAGGTCATGCCGAGGCGTTCCATCAAATTCCGGCTTCTTGTATTGCCGGCGTAGAACGCTGCTTCGACCGTATGGGCATTAATGGCCGTATCCATGAATTCATAGATGGCGGCCATGGCTTCATAGGCAAAGCCGCGACCTTCATAGCCATCACTCAACCACCAGCCGGTCGAGATGCGGCTATATCCTTCGGCATCGGCATCCAGCCCGCTTGATAAGACAAAGTTGCCATTTGTGTTATCAACAGCGATCAGGGGGACAAAGTTTTCGTTTTGAGCCGCGTCCGTTATCCATTTTACGGTAGCTTCATGGCTCATGCCGTAATCGTCCGCCCAGCTCATCCATCGGCGCAGCAGCTCTTCGCGGGCTTCTTTGGCGTTTTGTACGGCATCCACATCGTCCAAAGTCGGGACGCGTATCGTCATTCGCTCTGTCCGTATGGGCAGATGCGTCACAATTGTATTTTTATTCATTTGTCTCTCCTGTTCAGCTCGCGCTGTTTGTTTTTTTATATTTTAGTTCTGTTAGTCGTCTTTACTCAGTATTGTTGAATTTTTGGCGCGGTCGCTTTCGGTAAACCCCAATTGCCGGTAGAGCGAGAGGGCCGCGTTGTTCCAATTTTCTACGCCGAGGCCGAAACTTTCAGCGCCCAATTGTTCCCGCGCTTTATTCTGGATCGAGATCAAGAGGGCTTCACCAATGCGGTTCCGGCGGAACGGTTCATCGACAAAGATGTTCTGAATCCGGAATTTGGTTTTTCCCGAATGGAATTCATAGATCGGAAAACCGCAGACATAGCCGGTTATGCGGCCATCCTCGTTTTCGGCAACCAGAAGCACCACCGGAGCATCCGGCGCGCACACCAGCTTATCGAATTGCATGCGGCTGATGCCGTGTTTATCCCCGTGCGCGCGGCAGAGGCCCGCGATCAGGGGTTCGAGTTTCGTCCAATCGCCGCTTCGTGCGCTGCGGATCCGAATGGCCAACATGGTGGTGTCCTTTCCAAATTTTGGAAAGACCGGGGTTCGTTTTCTCTTTTGGGGAATTTTGAACTGCCAGCCTTTCCGGTTTACGGGGCTGACAGTTTGCTTAAACCTAGCCCAACCTGTCCGCGCCTACAAAGCTCTTATTGACTTGGTTTTCAAGTCGATAAGACGCTGCTCCAGCCATGGAAATGGCGGAGGTCCAGCAGGTCGGTTGATGGTTGGATGCAATCGTCATGGATTTATGAAACCACAGGTTCATACTGGGGCGCAACAGAAATTTGCGTGTCATTGACATTTTCTTCCAAGGCGAATGCGCTAGCCCTTTGAAACTGGGGTTTCGATGTTGATAAGCGTTGAAGTAAATCTTCGAGGTGATTGGCTTCGCGCGTTTCCCATCCATCGCAATAATGCGTAATGCCCCAATGGCGCGTGGCCCAAGCAATCGCATGGCACATCAATTCGGTTTCGTGGCGCTTGTGATCTTCGGTGTTGTCCGGTTCATTGTAGAGATAGGACATCAGGTAGGGGGCGTGGACTTTCAGGATGTGCTGCTCGTTTCCAAACCCTTTGGCAATCTGGATGAACCCGACCGGCCAGCCGTTGCTATTTTCCGCAACAAATGTCATCTGGCTGTTGATGTTGAAATCGCGAATCGAATAGCTGGCTCCTGTACCTTGAACCATCGCCTGAAGCGCTGAAATATCACGGCCTTGCAGAGTCCGTATGCGGAGATTGAACATTTTTCCCTGTTCTGTTCGTTTTTCGGTTCGAATTTATTCGAATCACTTATTTAAATCATAATAACCGAAATATAATTTTATTTAAGGGAGTAGACGTGCAGTGCAAAAACTTTGCACATTGGAAAGAATTCCTCTATAACCCCGCTCATGACCGAAAACGCAAAAACGCTCAAATCGCCCAAAGTCGGCGTTGTTTCCCTTGGTTGCCCCAAGGCTCTTGTCGATTCCGAACGGATTATGACCCAGCTTCGCTCGGAGGGGTATCAATTTACAGATACGCACCAGAGTGCCGATGTGGTGATTGTCAATACGTGCGGATTTCTAGATTCCGCCAAGGAAGAGTCGCTGGCATCGATTGGTCAGGCGATGAAAGACAATGGCCGCGTAATCGTAACCGGTTGTATGGGCGCGGAGCCCGAACAGATTACCGCCAAGTATCCGAATATTCTTGCGGTCACCGGCCCTCATCAATATGAGCAAGTTGTTGAGGCTGTGCATGACGCTGTGCCGCCAGCCCATGATCCGTTTGTGGACCTCGTTCCTGAAGCCGGACTTAAACTCACGCCGCGTCATTATTCCTATCTCAAGATTTCCGAAGGCTGTAACAATCGCTGTAGCTTTTGCATTATCCCGCATCTGCGCGGCGATCTGGTCTCGCGTCCGATTCACCATGTGTTGTTTGAAGCCGAAAAGCTGGTGAAGTCCGGCGTCAAAGAACTTCTGGTTATTTCGCAAGATACCAGTGCGTACGGTGTTGATGTGAAATACGCCGAATACCCTTGGAAGGGTGGTCGCCGTAAGACCAAGTTCTTTGATCTATGTGATGCGCTTGGTGATATGGGTGTGTGGGTTCGTCTTCACTATGTTTACCCTTATCCTCACGTTGATGATGTCATCCCGCTGATGGCTGATGGAAAAATTCTGCCTTATCTTGATATCCCGTTCCAGCACGCTTCCCCGAAAGTACTGAAGGCGATGAAGCGCCCCGGTAATCAGGAAAAAACGCTGGAGCGTATCAAAGCATGGCGCGACATCTGTCCTGATCTGACTATCCGTTCGTCGTTTATTGTCGGTTTTCCCGGCGAGACCGAAGATGATTTCGAATATCTTCTGGAATGGATGCAGGAAGCGCAGATTGACCGCGCCGGATGCTTCAAATACGAGAATGTTGATGGCGCCAAATCCCGTGATCTCGACGGACATGTTCCGGAAGAGGTCAAGCAGGAGCGGTTCGAACGGTTTATGGAGATCCAGCGCCAGATTTCCGAGGAGAAATCTTTGGCTAAAATCGGCAAAACCCTCAAGGTCATTATCGATGATATTGACGGGGAAGGTGGGGCCGATGGTCGCTCTATGGCGGATGCGCCGGAGATTGATGGAAAAGTTTTGTTGCGCGATGCCGGTTCGGTTCAACCGGGTGATGTGATCTCGGTTAAGATTGAGGATGCGGACGATTATGACCTCTACGGCGTCCCGGTCTAGCGCTTCGCGCGCCACACCTTCACGTGCGCTGGTCGTTTCCGAACTGCGTAATATTCTCGGCTATCTTCATGAGAATGGCGGTAAATCAAATTACAGCTATGAGAAGATTGCGTCGCTTATGGCGGTTAGCCTTAGTTGTCCGGTTCATAAAAGTGATGCGCGGAAATTCACAATCGGTCAGGCTCATTTTGCGCGCGTGCCGACCGAACGGATGGTAACTCTTTTGTCGGTTGTACGGAAAGAGCGGAACCAGCTCGAGAGGGCGCTACGGGGCGAATTTAATACCGTCACACTCCAGTTGCCGTTGACAGAAATCAGTGCGCGGGTTTTTCGCGATCATAGCGAGCTGATGGAGCTTCTTTCACCGGCAGATGCACTTGTTGTTCAAGCGGCTATTCGCGAGCTTAAACCCTGAATTTTTCCAGAAATGTTGTGATGTCGCCGAGTTCTCGTTTAAGGATCGCGCGCTTTCGTTCCTGATCGGTGCTGATACCGTAGGTTTCAGCGAGATAAATTCCGTCTTTGGTTAAATCTTCAATCAGAGCGGCCTCAAAAAGTGTTTCCGGACTGAATTCCCCCGAAAGTGCTGCGATCGCCATATAGAGCGAGCCCGTGCCTTGCGTGGCGATATAGAGAGCGGTGAATTCTTCCGGTGAGAGGCTTTGAACGTAATTGGTAACAGCGCTTCTTAATTCAATCGTCTGCGTTATCGGTTGAAGTTCCAGGGTTGTTGTTAGCGTCTGACCGAATTCCGCTTCTACCCACTTGACCAGCGGGTCCCACGCTTTTCTTTGCGCGGCAGCGTAGACTTCCGGATCATCTGTTCTGTAGCAAATCAGGTCGGTGTCGATATAGCCGAGGATTTCTTGCTCCAGCCGCTCGCGGTTCGGAATGACGCGGTCAATCATGGTCATCAGAATCTGCGTAACCGGCATTGTTTCCGGATGGATTGTGTCGTGCTGATTATGCCACTCCATAACCATGGCTTCCGCCAACGCGTAGGAGGCGGTTTCGAGTGCATTATTGACCGGTGTTTTAACGGGTTTTCCGTCAAGGCATATCTGCCACCGATCCCCATGCTGGTTTGTGGTGACGAGTTTATAGAATTTTTTCATTTCTCTAGAGCCCGTAGCGGGTTATTTTTTTGCAAGAAGCTTCGAGTGTTTCCTTACCGTGCTCGGCGTTGACGAGGTCGGAAAAAATCTGACCAGAAAAACTGGCCACTGTGTAGCGGTTTTTCTCCGGAAGGGCCTTGCAGCGGATATTATCCTTCTCGATCACAAGATCCTGCAAGGCTGTGTTTTCGGGTGTGTTCGGAACATAGTTGCCCTTAACGCTCGTTGTGCCAAGGGTTATTGTAAACGGGTTGCTTGTGTCAAATCCGTAGGCGGGCGGTAAAGACCTCGTCATTTGTTTCATCGTTACAAACACGGTCAGTGGTTTGTCGCCATATGACCCTTTGATCGAAAAACCGGAAGGCTGGTTTTCGGTTTGAGGAATAATCGATGCTGTGTCGAGGATCACTTTTTCTTTTCCGTAGACTCCTTTGTCAATCGTCATGCGGGTGATGTCGATCCCTGTCAATTGGCGGCGTTTCAAGACCACGTCCAGAAAGTTGAACGAAAATGATAGATGATCGGCGGTGATATCGCCCAGCCCCATCACGTTGGCGGCGGTAAAGTCGGTAATGTCGACGCCTAGCTGGGGCAGGATATTAAAGCTGTTGAGTTTACCGAATGTGACTTCACCCTGTAGCGTCGCCGAAAAGGCATCTTCCAGTCCCTTTTTGTGCGTGTCACTGGTTCCGCCGATGAAGTTCAGAGCGCCGATGGTCAATCCGATCAGGATGATGATGGTCAGAAGAAGTCTGATAATCCATGTTTTCATTTTCTGCGTCCTTTTGCGGGCGGTTTGGCGCTGTCCGGATGAACCGGTTTCAAGGGTTTTAAATCTTTGGTCATTATATCAGCGAACGGGTCGTCATCATAGTCGGGATTAAAGCCAAGCTTCGCCCATGTTCCTTTGAGATCATCGGCCAATGGGGCTTTGATATCCATAAGCTCGCCCGATTTCGGATGGCGGAACATAAGGCGCGCCGCATGAAGATGGAGGCGTCCGTTGAGGTCATGCTGCTCGATTACTTTTCCGTTGCAGTCATATTTTTCATCACCGATGATCGGGCATCCCAGAACATCGGCGGTATGGATGCGGATCTGGTGCATCCGTCCGGTGCGCGGCCAGAAGGCCACAAAGGCTGCGCTGTTATCGGGGGTGCGCTCAATCACGCGGTACATGGTTTTCGAGGCTTTGCCTTCTTTTTCATTGATGACCATGGCTTCCTTGCGTTTGCCTTCGCCTTTGGCAAGCGCGCCATTGATCTCGCCTTTATCCTTTTCGGGGGCCGGGGATACAATCGCCCAGTAAATCTTCTTGATGTCGCGGTTCACAAAAATATCGCCCATATCACGGGTCGCGGACAAGGAGCGTCCGCAGACCAGTATCCCCGAGGTATCGCGGTCGAGGCGGTGGATGAGGCGGGGCTGCACACCCTTGAGATTACGGAGTTCGGCGAGCATACCGTCAATGTGGCGGCGAATATTCGGGCCGCCCTGAACCGGAAGGCCGTAGGGTTTATTGAGAACCAGCAGGTAGCCGTCATCAAAGATGGTGATGTTTTCTAAGAATTCTTTATCGCCGGCATCGGGGCGGAAAGTCAGTTCTTTGGTTTTTTCTTCGGCCGGAGGGAGGCGAATGTCCTGCCCTGCTTCAAGGCGGGTTTCGGCTTTGGCGCGTTTGCCGTCCACGCGCACCTGTCCGGTGCGGAGCATCTTCTGGATCAAGGCATAGGGTGTTTTGGGAAGTTTCTTTTTAAGCCAGCGGTCAAGGCGCTGGCCATCGTCGTCTTGCTCGACAGTAAAATGGCGAATTTCATGGTTCATGATGCGGCCACCATGCGCATCATCCACAGGCCGCCCAGCGTTGCGGCGAGTGATACCACAAATGACGCCGCGACATAAAGCGAAGCTTGAAGCGCTGCGCCTTTTTCAAAGAGCAAAATGGTGTCGAGGGAAAAAGACGAAAAGGTTGTAAAGCCGCCCAGAATACCAACCACCAGAAAGAGGCGGAGTTCTTGGCTCCAGCTGGCGAAATGGGCAAAGCATCCGGCGAGGATGCCAATCGCCAGTGAGCCAAGAATATTGGCGGTCAAGGTTCCGTAGGGGAAATCCGGCCCCATCCATTTAAGCGAGGCCATATTGACGCCGTGGCGCATCATCGCGCCAATGGCACCACCGAGGCCGACAAGAAGAAAATTCAGGATCATGCGGCTTTTGCTCCGTTCGCGCTGGTTATACGCTGCGCCAGCAAGCGGCATTGCTCGCGAAATTCATCAAGGTTTTGGCCGTCATTTTCAAGTTCATAAAAATGAGGAGTAAGGGCTTTGTAGCTTTCGTAAAGCTGGCTGATTTTTTCGGCGCGGTCTTCGAGATAGTTCATCGGTGTATGGCGACCTTCGCTCACGCTGCGGCTATCGACATGGCGCATCGCGACATCGATCGGTGTTTTGATCGACACGATAATAACCTGATAGCCTTTGGCTTTGGCATCTTTCAAAATATCCAGATGGGATGACGCCGAACCGCCATTATCAAAGAAAAAGGATTGGCGGGTCTCGATGAGGCGGGCGAGTTCTTTATACCCCTGTTCGCGGGCGGGAAGCTCGAACAGCTCAAAGGCTTTGATTTTATCGGACATCGCCTGATATTCGGGCATGGCGTGCATCACTTGATCGAATCCGAGTAAAGGCAGGCTATCACTTTCCTTCCAATTCTCTTTGAGAATTTCAAGGCAGGTGGTTTTTCCGGCACCGGGGATTCCAAGCATATGAACAAAGAAAGGATGGTTCATTTGTCACTATTCCGTTCTGAGCGCAATTTGCTCCAGTAGGCGAGGCGTTTATTGATCTCGCGTTCGAAGCCGCGTTCCGGCGGCGCGTAAAATTCGGTGCGCGGCATGGCGTCGGGGAAATAATTCTGGCCCGAGAACGCATCCGGCGCATCATGATCGTACTGGTATCCGCTGCCGTAGCCTTCTTCTTTCATCAATTTGGTCGGGGCGTTCAGAATATGTTTGGGCGGCATCAGCGATCCGTAATCGCGGGCGGCTTTGCGGACGGCGTTATAGGCGACATAGTTGGCGTTTGATTTTGGTGCGGTGGCGAGGAAGATCAAAGCTTCCGAGAGGGCCAGCTCCCCTTCGGGGCTGCCGAGGCGTTCGTAGGTTTCGGCGGCCGCGATGCACAGGGGAAGGGCTTGCGGTTCGGCCAAACCAATATCCTCAACCGCCATACGGATCATGCGGCGGGCGATATAACGCGGGTCTTCGCCGCCATCGAGCATACGGGCAAACCAGTAGAGGGCGGCGTTCACATCCGAGCCGCGCACCGATTTATGAAGGGCGGAGATCAGGTTGTAGTGCCCATCGTCGGCTTTATCGTAAAGAGGGGCGCGTTTTTGAATGAGGCGTCCCAGTTTTTCGGTATCAAGCATCTCGTCGCGCGATGTCTGGCTGAACACCTGATCGGCAAGGGTGAGGAGATAGCGTCCGTCACCATCGGCCATGGCTTTCAAAGTTTCACGCGCAAATGAATCGAGCGGGAGATCGTATCCGGCATCCTCTTCCGCGCGTTTGAGTAATAACTCTAACGACTGATCGTCGAGGCGCTTTAGAACCAGAACCTGTGCGCGCGAGAGAAGGGCGGAATTCAGTTCGAACGACGGATTCTCGGTGGTGGCCCCAATCAGGACAATTGTTCCGTCTTCGACCACGGGCAAAAACGCGTCTTGCTGGGATTTGTTGAATCGGTGAATTTCATCGACAAAGAGTAAGGTTCCCTGTCCGTTTTGTTTGCGAACACGGGCTGTTTCAAAAACCCGCTTGAGATCGGCAATCCCCGAGAATATGGCCGAGATTTGTTCGAAATGAAGATCGGTGTGCTGCGCGAGAATACGGGCCAGAGTGGTCTTGCCGCAGCCGGGCGGCCCCCAGAATATGAGCGAGGGGATGCGGCGGTTTTTAAGCATACGGGCCAAGGGGGCTCCCTCACCCACGAGATGATCCTGTCCGATAATGTCTTCGATTTTTTGCGGGCGCAGACGATCCGCCAGAGGACGCTCGGTGTCCTCGTGATCTGGCGGAGATTGGTTTGCGGCAAACAAGTCAGGCATGGAGGGGAGATTAGCCTGTTTCTCCATGGATTTCCAGTATTTAGCGCAGATTTCCTTGCGTTAACGCACTATAAGCGTTCGTTCCTGACCGCCCGAGAGTATACGGAAGACCCAGCCTTTAGCGGTTGGTTTGGCCAGAGCTGGTTCGATGACTTTAACCGAGGAAATCGCGGTTCCATTCACCTCAAGGAGAATATCGCCAATATTGAGGAACCGTGCGGCGACACTGCCGTTTTTAAGCGCTGAGACAACGACGCCCTGAAGCGGAGCGTTTTTAAGGCCCAGTTCAATCTCGACCGCAGGATTGAGGTTCATGATGGTGGCCCCGTTCATCGGTGTGTTGCTGCTGATTACATGGGTTGATCGTGGCGGGTCTTCGGGAGGCGCAATCAGTTTCATCGAGGCGGTGACTGTGTCGCCTTTGCGGATAATCCCGAGTTCGGTTGTCTCGCCAAGTGCAATCGTGGCCAAGCGGAAACGCAGCTCGGCCGCATCACGGATTTTATGACCGTCGACAGATGTAATGACATCACCGACCGCAACGCCGGCTTCCTTGGCCGGACTTTTGTCATGAAGGGCAGAGACCAAGGCTCCGGAAGATGGGGCGAGACCCAAGGATAACGCGATATCCGAGGTTAAATCCTGCGCGGTCATGCCGATCCACGGACGGCGGATTTGTCCGTTCTCGGTGACTTGTCCAGCTTTATAGGCGGCGATGACGCTGGCCACCATTTCAGACGGGATGGCAAAGCCGATTCCGAGCGATCCGCCATCTTGCGAATAAATTGCGCTGTTGATTCCGACAATCCCACCATTGACCGAGACTAGCGGGCCGCCAGAGTTGCCGGGGTTAATTGCGGCGTCGGTCTGGATAAAGAAATTGATGTCGTTAATCGAGAGCGATGAACGGGCGAGGGCCGATACTATGCCCGAGGTGACAGTCTGGCCTACTCCGAACGGGTTGCCGATGGCAATCACGAGGTCGCCGACTTCCAGAGTTTCAGATGGCTGAAGGGTTACGGACGGGAGGTTTTCCGTACTGTCCATTTGGACGAGCGCGACATCGGAGGCATCGTCGCGCAGTTTGACGGTTGCGGGGAATTCGCGTCCGTCCTTGAGGGCAACGGTAATTTCTTCGGCGCCTCGGACAACGTGCGCGTTGGTGACGACCAGTCCTTTGTTTTCAATGATGACACCCGAGCCGAGCGAGCTTTCGAGCCGCTCTTGCGGGATGGCGAACTGGCGGCCAAAGAACTGCGAGAACAGAGGGTCATTGGCGAATGGCGAGACTTGCTGCGTGACGTGCCGCTTGGTGTAAATATTGACAACCGATGGCGAGACTTTTTTAACGAGGGGCGCAAATGTCAGCTTGATCTCGGCTTGGGATGCTGGCGCTACTGGTGCATCTTCGGCGTAAGACGGAAGGGGGGCCAAACAGAGCAGGGCCAGACAGAGAGCAGATTTGTTCATAGGATCACCTCGGTAATGACCTAAAATAGGACGTGGGCTTGCTTATTTCCAGTTTTGTTTATCGGGTTAATTTCCGAAAATTAATTGGTGGGCGGTTTGATCGGTGAAGAGGCCAAAGATGGCCAGTGAGGCCGCCAGCATCCAGTTGATGCCGATAAATTTGCTCAAGAAATAGGCTTGGTAGGAAATGGAAAAGAAGATCAGGAAGATAAGCAGATTGTCCATCTCGTCCATGCTGTAGACGCCGAAATAAACCAGTAGGAAAAACGGCAGATTGATGAGGAAATTGCTGAGGTTCAGCCAATTGAGCCCGTTGACCAGACCCGGCAGTTTCCCGAGTTTTTCAAATGACCACAGCGCCATACTGATACCGATGAAGTAGAAAAGACTTCCGAGGATGTAGAGCGACAAAAAGCGACCGAAAATCCAGTCATAGGTTTTATCGCTGAAATCGGGATTGATGTGGGCGAGCTCGGCGGTTGGAATGACAATCAGGAACGGAATAACAAATGACCACAACGCTGTGCGCCATGTGGCGTCGAACCGTTTAGCGCCAATCGCCATAAAGAGCGGAACTTCGAGGCATCCCCATAGGGACGCTCTTATATAGGGCCCCAATGGCGGGGGCGCCCCATCATTTGGTTTTTCCGGCGGTTTTATTGGCTGATCCAGATGATGCGGGTCATCCATACAATATCGTCCATGGGTAAGGTCATGTTGTCATGTGTAGCGCTGAATGCGCGGAGTTCTACTTTTCCAGCCGTGAGGCGCAGGACTTCGCGGATCAGAATATCGCCGCGAGCGGTACGGACGACGACGCGGTCGCCTTTGCGAACGGTGGCATCGGGCGCGAGGATCAAGCGGTCGCCCGCGCGGAAGAACGGGCTCAACGTATCGTCCGAGAGCTCGAGCGCGAAAAACTTGCGGTCATGCTGCTCGGCATACGGGAAATGGATATAGTCCCAACTCTCGCCGACCGGATTTCCGCTTTCGTCAAAACTGGCGCTGCGGGTCGCCTGCGTATAGGAAAGGACAGGGATTCTCGGGCGAACATCTTCGCCGCTTTCCGGCGTGTTGACGAGGGCGATGAATTCGGTGAGGTGCGCTCCCGTTGCCTCAAGGATGCGGGCGAGGCTCTCGGTCGAAGGCCAGCGCGGTTTCCCATCCGGCCCAATGCGCTTGCTGCGGTTAAACGCGGTCGGATCGAGGCCCGCTTTTTTCGCAAGGCCCGAGGTCGAGTAGCCGCAAGATTGCGCGAGGCGGTCAATGGCTTGCCAGATATTTTCGTGGGTCAACATCCTTTTACTATCTCATAAGTTTAAAATCCTATAAATAGGAAAATAATCATAAATAAATCTTGACAAGCGCAAAAAATCCCGCCATAAATGAGAACATAAAGGGAACAAATGTATCCAGACGTTGGCTGGATCAAGGGTGCCGGACTATATCCGCGTCCGTGCGAGCCGGTCGATATATGCCGCGAGGTCGAGCGTCTTTATCGCGGACGCCGGCTTTTGATCGATCATATCAAAGTGCTCAAACATTATGGCGTTCGTTTGATGTCGCCAGGCCTGCGCCATCCGAAAGAAGTGCGCGCCCATTATATCTGGGCGGAGGCGATGGAGCGGATTGAAGAAGCTTTGGTTCGCAAAGGAATCGTTGCGCTGGCTCCGTTTGCCCGTGGCCATGTCTGATCGTGCGCTCGTCGTGTTTTGTCACGACACGTCGATCTGGTGGCTGCGTTTTTTAAAAGAAGGGTTCCGGCACTGTTTTATTTTGGTCGAGGTCGGCTGCGACGAATGGGTGGCAATTGATCCTTTGGCGAACCGGATCGAAATTACTGCTCCTATTCGCGCTTCTCTTGATGATTTGTGCGCCAGTTTTGAGGCGCATGGCCACCGGTCTATAAGCACCCGCTTGCGGGATGATCCGCCAGCCGGATGTTTGATGTCGCTTTTTAGCTGCGTTGATCTGGTGAAGCGGGTTTTGCGGTTGCGGCGACCTATGATTTTTACCCCTTACCAACTTTATATTTATCTGACCACTCATAAAGGAGACTGACATGGGATCGATTGTTGCCCGTCCTAAGAAACCCAAAACCGTTACAAAGAAAACGAGTGCATCAACGGCGACCACCACAGCCTCAACATCAACAACTTCTGGAACAACCGTGGCAACCGATGCGACTGCGGTGACCGATCCCGTCAAAGCTCGGGTCGAGACCGTTCTTCGCCGTAATCGAGGTGTACTCGGGAATGTCCTCACCGGATTTCGCGGCGTCCTTGACTCGCAATCGGCCCGCCCACAGCGCAAAACCCTTCTCGGAGAATAAGCATGACATCACCTATCCTTGATTATGTGCCCCCGTTTGTGGCGCAGGGGTTTGCACAAGCTTCACAAACGCGCTGGTCTTGGGAAAGTCTATGGCGGGATTGTTACGCCTATGCTCTTCCGGTGCGAAGTGATTTCAGCGGAGAATCTTCCGGACAGCGGCGCGGCGAGCAGCTTTATGATGCGACAGCCCTTGATGCGGTCGATCAGCTGGCGTCCCTTATTCTCGGGTATCTGACACCCCCGCTTTCGCCGTGGTTTGCGATTACCGCCGGTACCGATCTTTCGGATGACGAAGCCCAGAAACTCTCCGGAGCTCTGGAAAAGACCACGCGCGTTATGCAGGCCCATTTCGATCAATCGAATTTTCTTCTTGAGGCGCATCAGTGTTTTCTTGATCTGGTGGTGGCCGGAACAGCGTGCCTTATTCTTGATGAAGAGCGTCCGGGCGAAGCAACGGCGCTTCGTTTTTCGGCACTGTCTTTGCAGAAGGTTTATCTTGGCGAGGATGAGCGCGGCGCATTATCCAAAGTGTACCGCGTGGCCGAGCTTTCGGTTCCTGATATTGCCCGCATTTACGGGGCAAGTGCAGCATCCTCTTATCTCGAGAGTATTTCTCCCCGCGATAGCGAGTTCAAGCGCCGGATTATCGATGTCGTGTTGCCGGATAGCGAGCGCGGTGATTTCCGTTTCCTCGCTTATGATGAAGAGAGCGGCATTGTGGTTTATGACGGACGCGGGCGCAGCTCGCCTTATATCAATTTCCGCTGGATGAAATCACCGGGGGAAAGTTACGGGCGCTCTCCGGTCATGAAGGCTCTGCCGGATATCAAGACCGCCAATACAGTGGTCGAGCTGATCCTCAAAAGCGCTTCGATTGCGGTGACGGGGCTTTGGCAGGCGGAAGATGATGGGGTGATTAATCCGGCAACCATCGAGCTGGTTCCCGGGGCGATTATCCCGAAAGCGATAGGATCGAAGGGATTAACACCGCTCGAGATGCCGGCGCGTTTTGATGTCTCGCAGCTTGTCCTTGACGATCTTCGGGCGCGAATCCGTCATGCGCTACTCGTTGACCGTTTTCCGGTGATTGGTTCTAAAACGTCCACGGCTACTGAAATTCTGGAGCGGTCGTCGCAAATGGCTTTGCTTCTCGGGGCGATGTTCGGGCGACTTCAGGTCGAGTTTCTTGGGCCGCTTATCAAACGTGCGCATACCATTCTAAGGCGACGCGGCGCGGTTCCCGATTTGCCGCTTGACGGGCGTACCCTTGCGATTGATTACCGCTCGCCACTTGCGCGTGCGCAGTCCGGACAGCACGTCCAGACGATGCTCGGGTGGGTTCAATCCGCGTCTTTGCTTGGTCCTGATGCGGCAGCCCTGATTGATGCTCCGGCGGTTCTTGATTATCTCACGCGGGTTCTTGGCGTTCCGTCATCACTCGTGCGTACGCCATCCCATTTCAACAATTCCAGTCCTACAACCCTTAAAGGAGAAAACTAATATGGCTGACTCATATCTGACTGCACCGGACAATGATGCCGCAACCCCGCCGGATTCCATGGTATCCACAACGAAGCCGGACGGCGTTCCCGATAAATTCTGGGATGCCGAACATAGCCGTGTTCGTGTGGATGCTTTGTTGGCTTCTTATATGGCGCTTGAAAAGAAACTCTCGCGCATGGTTCCAGCGCCTGATACGCCGGATGATCGTCTGCGTTTACTCAAACTCATGGGACTTCCGGATACACCCGATCATTATGATATTACGCTCTCGAGCGATCTGGTGGCGATTGATCCCGAGCTGAATGCGCGTCTTCATAGCAAAGGGTTTACCTGCGAGCAGGTTCAGGAAGTTTACGATTTGGCTACTGAAAAGCTGGTTCCGCTTATTCTCGAGGTTGCTGCCGAGTTTCAGGCCGACCGCGAAATCGAGCGCTTGACCGAGTCGTTCGGTGGGGCAGAGCGGTGGCGCAAATTATCCCGTCAGCTTCATGATTTCGGTACGAAGTCGCTTCCCAAAGATGCTTTTGACGGCATGGCCTGTTCGTATGACGGGGTGATGGCGCTTTATAAAATGATGCAGTCCGGACAATCGGATATCCCTCTTCGCGGCGAAGGTGCTGGCGATGCCGCCAATCTTGACGAGAAGGCACTGCGCAAGATGATGCAAGATCCGCAATACTGGCGTGATCGTAATCCCGCCTTTATCGCAAAAGTCACAAGCGGCTTTGAAAAACTCTATCAAAGCCGCGGGTAACAGTGTTCGGTTCTAGGAACTTAAACTTGGGAGCTGGCGAATTCGCGGGCGTTAAAATCGTCAATGACGTTTTGGAACGTTTTGCGGATGTCGCCAGTTAGTGGTTCGAACTGGAGCGAGAAACTCTCGTTCATTTTACGAACGACTTTGGCGCGGTGTTTGACCTGAATAAGGCGATCACGCAGGTGGAATTTCATTTCTACGTCCATTTCCTCCCCGAGACCAATCGGGCGCGGGTCGGCGAATACTTTGACTCCGCCCGGGCTCCAGTCGAGGATCGGGTGGGCTTTGCCGTTGATGAAGCCGATGCACTGATCGCACGAGCGACGAGGATGCGAGCGACGTGATGTGAATCCGCCGCCGCCTTCGGAAGTAATGGTTTTTTTGATTCCTATTGCCGACATGATGGTCTGCAGCATAACGAAGCTCCTGTGTACGTCCAGTAAAAAGTTATAGTTATTATATACTTAAAACACACTAGCTACGTTTTCCGTAACGACCGACCGAGATTAATATAGGGGCTATCACAAAAAATTTCAAGTTTTTGACGCGGCTATTCGGTCGCAGTCCCCAGATTGCTAATGGCGACAACCCTACCTTGTGCGGGGCCGCCACCTTTGTCCGGATCATTTTGGCCCGGTGGATAACCAAAATATCTTTAAATATCAACGTGATGCGAGCTGATTGGCTCGCTTTTTTTTATATCAGGAGTAAACAGATGTCACCCGATATCAATACTGCGTTTGTGAAACAATTCGAACGCGAGGTTCATGAGGCTTATCAGCGTCAGGGATCAAAATTACGGGGCGCCGTACGCACGATCAACAACGTCAAAGGTTCTTCGGTGATCTTCCAGAAGGTCGGTAAGGGAACAGCATCGACCAAATCGTCTCACGGGATGGTTCCGGTGATGAACCTCTCCCATACCACATCCGAATGTCTGCTGCAGGATTTTTATGCCGGTGACTGGGTTGATAAACTCGACGAGCTTAAAATCAACCACGACGAACGTCAGGTGATTGCAAATGCCGGAGCTTATGCTTTGGGCCGTAAAACCGACGAGCTGATTATCACGGCTTTGGCGGCGGCGACAACCAATGTCATTACCGACGGCAATATCGGCATGACGCTTGATAAGGTCCTGCAAGCTTTTGAAGTTCTTGGCGGTGCCGATGTGCCGGATGACGGCGGCCGCTTTGCGGTGATCGGCTGGAAACAGTGGAGCGAGCTTTTGAAGATTCCTGAATTCTCGAATAGCGAGTTTATCGGGCCGGACGAGCTTCCTTATAAGGGCACTCAGGCCAAGAAATGGCTGGGCACGACCTGGATCCCGCATTCAGGCCTTGCCAAAGACGGCAACGATATCCGCTCGTGCTATTGGTTCCACAAAAATTCGATTGGTCATGCGTCCGGTTCGGATGTGCAGTCGGATATTTCGTGGCACGGCGACCGTGCGGCGCATTTTGTCAACAATATGATGTCCCAAGGCGCGGTGCTGATCGACGGCAGCGGCGTTGTGGTCATCAATTGCGATGAAACTCCGGACTAATCGTTTTTCTTCTTTCCCTTTCATATAGGAGCATATCATGGCTTTTGCGAGCAAAGACCTCAGTGTATTGGCGTACGCCAATAATTTTACCCTGTGGCACTACACCACGTTCGACTCATCGGTTGTCACCGCCGGATATTTCAATTCGGCGGCATCGATGCTGCGAGTCAACGATCTCATTATCGTTAATCTTGACACGGATGGAACGCCGTCCACCGTCTTTTATATTGTGACCGGCAATACAGGTTCGGCCGTCACTGTGGCTACCTTTACAGCGTAGCCCTTTTATTAAAAGACGGTTCTGCGGTTCTTTGTCCCTTGGCGTTCGCCCTGATCGCGGGGATGGCGGTTCCGTGCGGGAGGAGCGGTCTCTCATTTGCGAGAGGCCGCTCTTCTTCTTTTTTAACCCAGTTATAAGGATTATTTTTTATGGCTTTATCGGATATCGGCCTATGCTCGCGCGCGTTGCTGCGGGTCGGCTCCCTTCCTATCAGTTCCTTTGCGGACGGCACAGCCCATTCGGAAATTGCCGGACTCCTTTATGAGCCAGTGCGCGATGCGCTGCTGTCATCCTACGGTTGGAGCTTTGCGACCGCCCAGACCGAACTTGAGCGCCTTGTGGACGCTCCGTTATCGGATTACGCCTATAGTTACGAGATGCCGCTCGGGGTTTTGCGTGTCCTCTCCGCCGGTTCTTCAGGGAGCGGTCATGGGCTTCGTTACCGCTTGTCCGGTTCCCGTCTCGAGACATCATCGGAGTCGGTTCTCCTCACCTATATTTATCGTCCGGATGAATCCCTTTTTCCTCCGTATTTCGATATGGCGCTCATTGCGCGCCTTGCGGCGGAGTTTTGTTTGCCGCTCACCGAGAATACATCGCGGGCCGAACTGCTGATGCGCTTGGCCGAGCAGGCGTTTACGCAGGCGCGCCAGATCGACGCGCAGCAGGATACGCCCAACCGGATTACCCGTTTTAGCCTGATTGATGCGAGGGGCTAATGGGACGTTCGATTGATATCAAAACCACCTTCACAGCGGGTGAAGTGACTCCGGAGCTGCTCGGGCGCGGTGATTTGCGCGCTTATGATAACGGCGCTTTAAAACTCCGGAATGTGTTTATCCAGCCGACGGGCGGCGTTGTGCGCCGCTCGGGGCTTCGTTTTATTGATAGTGTGGCGGGGCGCGGACGTTTGATTTCGTTCGAGTTTAATACCGAGCAGACCTATTTGCTGGTTGTGACCTCACTGCAGATCGCCATCTATTCGGATGGGGTCTTGCTTACGACGCTCGTGACCCCGTGGCCGGAGAGCGATCTGGCCCAGCTCGCCTGGACGCAAAGTGCCGATACGCTTCTGCTGGTTCATCCGGATTATGCGCCGAAGAAACTCACCCGTAATTCCGGCGGAAGCTGGTCGTTAACCAATTGGGTTTTTTTCGAATCCTCAAGCCGTGTGCGCCAGCCAATGTATAAATTCGCTGAAAGCACAGTTACTCTTACGCCAAGCGCGACAACCGGAACGATTACGCTCACAGCGTCGAGCAGTGTTTTTGTGGCGGGTCATGCCGGTACGCGCCTTCGCGTCGGAAATAAGGAAGTCGAGATTACCACGGTCAACTCGCCAACCGTAGTGACGGCGCTGGTGAAGGAGACGCTGGCCTCGACGGCGGCGACGATTGATTGGGAAGAGCAAAGTTTTTCGGCTGTAAGAGGTTATCCGGTGACGGTAGCCTTTCATCAGGATCGTCTTGTTATCGGCGGGTCACGCGATTTGCCGAACCGTCTCTGGATGTCCCAGTCGGGCGATTTGTATAATTTCGATCTTGGAACCGGACTTGATGCTGAAGCAATCGAGTTCGGCATATTCTCCGGCCAAGTTAATGCCATACGCGGTGTCTTTTCGGGCCGTCATTTGCAGGTTTTTACCAGCGGTGCCGAATGGATGGTTACGGGTGATCCGCTTACGCCATCGACCGTGCAGATCAAACGCCAGACACGGGTCGGATCACGGACTGATCGTTATATTCCGCCACTTGATGTGGACGGGGCGACGCTTTTTGTGGCCCGTAACGGGCAGGAACTGCGCGAGTTTATCTATACCGATGTCGAGCAAGCCTATCAGGCAACCGATCTGGCGCTTTTGTCGCGCCATATCATTGCCACACCGGTCGATCAGGATTTTGACCAGAAACGGCGTCTTCTCTTTCTGGTGCGCGCGGATGGGCTTTTTGCGACGTTGACCGTCTACCGCGCCGAAGAAGTTGCGGCGTGGACTCTTCATGATACGGATGGTCAGGTGCTTTCGGTTTCGGTGGCGGGCGAGAGTGTTTATCTGATGGTCGAGCGTTCAAACGGCGTCACAATCGAATTGGTTGATGATACGTGCCGTCTTGACTCGGTTCTTGGCGGAGAGTCGGGAACACCAACATCCGTCTGGGGCGGTCTTGCTCATCTTAACGGTAAATCCGTTTCGGTGATTGCCGATGGACGTATCCAGCCGTCTGAAATTGTGGCGTCGGGATCGATCACTCTTGCCGATAGTTTTGTCGCGGTGGTCGCGGGCCTTCCGTTTACTCACATCATCGAGCCGTTGCCGCCGTCCAATATCGGCGCTTCCGGTCTTGGTAAAGCGGTTCGTCTTGTCGAGGCGGTGTTTCGTCTTCATGCAACATCGGCTCTTAGGGTCGATAGCGGGCGGGGCCTTCTTGATGTGCCGCTTCGCCAGATTGGCGAGGACGTTATTCTCGATGCGCCGCCGCCCGAAGTTTCGGGCGATATTCGCGTTTCCGCTTATGGCTGGTCGCGCGATTCCTCCAAGCCGCTGTGGAGGATCGAACAGGATGCGCCGCTTCCGTTCAATTTGCTCGCGGTGCAGAGCGCTATCATTTCCAATTCCTAATTTCCAATTTCTAATCCAGGGGGGAGTATTTACACATGGGTGCATTATCTTCGGTGATTACACCGGTTCTCCAGATCGGCTCGGCGCTTGGTACGGTGGCCGGTATTGTTCAGCCTTATCAAGCGGTGTCACAGAAAAACCGTGAAGCCGATCTCAAATTGCAACAGCTTCAGCAATCGGTGGCGCAGCAGAAAAAGCAAAATCTTTTGACGCTGGAACAAAACGAGACCGAGCGCCGTGCGAAATTGCGCTCGCTCCTCTCCCAACAGCGGGCGAGTTTTGGCGGTCGCGGTCTTGATACGACGAGCGGATCGTCGGAGGCGGTTATTCAGGGAATGCTTGATGATTCAGATCAGGAGCGCGCCGCAAGCGAAAGTAAGGTTTTGGCTGCGAATAAGGAGCTTGACCAGCAAGTGAGCCAGCAAAAGCGGCTCAATCTACTGCAAAAAGAGCAACTGCGCCAGAAAACCATTCTTTCCAGCATCAGCAATCTTTTCTAGAAAGTATTCAAATCATGACCGATCATATCAAAATACCGGATGTCGCGCCGGTCGTGCGGTATCTTGCCGACGGAACAACGCTTTCCTACATATTTCCGTTTCCGGTTTTTGCCGATGAAGACCTTGAGGTTCTGATGAACGGGGCGCTGCAACTTGGCGGCTATAGTATCGCGGGGGCTGGAGCTACGTCTGGCGGAACCTTGACATTTGATACGGCTCCGGCATCCGGCGTTGTGATTACCATCGAGCGGCGGATGGCGTTCGAGCGTTTGACCGATTTTATCGAAGGCGGCGATTTTTCGGCGGCAGCGATCAATACCGAGCTTGATTATCTGGTGGCGGGTCTTCAGCAAGTGGCGCGGGATCAGACGCCGATGCTTCGTTTTGATGATGGTGAAAATCCGGGGATGACCTCGCTGCCTTCGCGCGCGCTGCGGGCCGGAAAGGCGCTCGGGTTTGACGGGGACGGAAATCCTGTAGCTCTTTCTCTGGAAGGTGCGGCAGCTGCCGGAACTTTTACAGCAGCGGGTTTTGGCGCGGTGATGCGGGCCATTCCGGATAAATGCGCGGATATGGTCTCGGTCAAGGATTTTGGCGCGGTCGGCGACGGGTTGACCGATGATACGCTGGCCTTCCAGAATGCACTTACGCAGCACAAAAGCGTCTTTGTTCCCAGCGGGGTTTATATTCTAAGCGGGCCACTTACGCTTCGGGACGGGCAAAGCCTCAGTGGTGCGGGGGATAGTTCCGAACTTAAAACAACTCTTCCGATTGTTCTCATTCGCTTTGCCGGAAGTTATGCGCGGCTATCGGCGCTTAAACTCTTTGGCGGGCAAACGGGGCTTTATTTTCTCGGGAGTGACGGGCCATGCGTCCATAACGCGGTTACGGATGTCAGTATCTGGCAGGCGCAGGACGGGATTATCCTTGATGGTGGTGATGATGGCCTTAAGCCGACCTACTGGAATAATTTTGCGCGGGTTCTGGTGGCGCAGCCGTTTGTCAACGGGATCCATTTTTTCCGTTCAGGAAGCGGGGATACGCCAAACGCCAACCGGTTTTCCCAGTGCCGCGTCTATTCGCTCGGGGCAACGACATCGGGGAGCGGGGTTTATATCGAGGAAGGGTCGTTCAACAACAGCTTTACCGATCTTGAGGTCAATGTGAACGGAACGGCGCAGGCCTGTGTCCGCTGTGGGTACGGGTCGAACAAGACGTTGTTTGTCAATCTTTATACGGAATCATTTAATTCGGTTCCCAATGTGAAGCTTGATAACGGATCGATTGAAACAGCGATTTACAATCTTCTTTCGGCGAGTGACGGGTCGGCCATTTGGGATTTATCGGGGGGGGGGCAATATACGGCCTATAACGCCGGATACCCCCATAAAAACAAATTGCAGCGGTCGATTTGCTCGGATCTTACGGCGACGCTTCAGCGTTTTGATACCGAATATATCGATGCGAGCGGGTCGGTAACGCTTGATCTATCGCATTCGGTTCATCTGGTGTCGTCTTACGGCGGAGCGCTCACGGTTAGTCTTCCGGCGGCGTCCGTTGCGGCGGGCGTTATGATCGTGGTCAAGAAGATCGATTCTTCCAAAAACATCATTACCGTTCTTGAGAGCGGAGGAAGCGGCGCCGATGGTCATGCGATCATGCTCGGAAGCGAGAATGATTATGTGATGATGCTCTCGAACGGCGCCGAATGGTTTGTGGTGTCGAGCAACCGCGCACCCGGGAATACGCGGTTTTATGACGGCAGCGGGCTTTATCCGATTGACCTCGCGGTTGATATTTATCTGCTCTCGGCGTTTGCCGGAAATATGACGGCGCGGCTTCCTCCGGCGAATGCGCCTGAGTCAATTGGCCGTCCGGTGACGATCAAGAAGACCGATGTCTCGAGCCATACGATTACCATTACGGTCAATGGTGGTAGCGGGCCGGACCAGAGTACGCCGGTTTTGAGCGCGCAGTATCAAGCGATCACGTTGGTTTCGGATGGGGGGCAATGGTTTATTCTCTCGCGCTATCCGTAACCGTTCCGGTTTTTTTCCCATTTCTATCGAGTTCTGACGGAGACTAAATGACAACCACTAAAAATATTGAAGATGCGACGCGCGATCAGGTTGCGCAGATTTTACCGGGTACGATTTCAAAAACGCTCGAATCCTATGAAATGTTTGTGAGAGACATGAAGGAGGGGAACGATACTAAAAATTTTCATGATGCGCACCGCGCGGCCAAAGTGGCGATTGCCCATATCGAGCTCTTAATCAAGCTGGCGCGCTGGGCCGATCTTCCGGAGAAGGATGCGGCAAGTACCCATACCGAACTGGCCGGATTGCTCGAGCGCGCCTATGAAGATGTCGAGCAGTACAAATCCCTTCATGCCGACGAGATGGAAGACGGGGACGGTGACGTATGAGCGCTGCGGTAAGCTTTCCGGTTTTTGTGGCGCTTTGGAATCGTCATCAGTCGCTCGGGACGCCGGATGTTCATTTCCGGATTGCCCATTTTCTGGGGGAAAGCTGGCGACTTGGCCATAGGCGGCTCTTGCTGATGGCGTTTCGGGCGTGCGGCAAGTCCACACTCGTGGGGTTGTTTTGTGTCTGGTTGCTCCTTCGCGATCCGTCGCTTCGTATTCTGGTGCTTTCGGCGGACATTGCGCTCGCGCAAAAAATGGTGCGGCATACGCGGCGTATTCTCGAGCTTCATCCGCTGACGCGGCATTTGAAGCCCGAGCGTCCCGATCAGTGGGGAGTCGACCGCTTTACGGTGCGGCGTGTTACCGAGCTGCGTGATCCATCGATGCTGGCCAAGGGCATTACTTCGAACCTGACCGGAACGCGGGCCGATGTGATTATCTGCGATGATGTCGAGGTGCCGCAGACGTCGGATAGCGAGGAAAAACGGCGGATGCTCCGCGAGCGTCTTAAAGAGACCGAGTTTATCCTGACTCCCGAAGGGACACAGCTTTTTGTCGGAACGCCGCATTCGAGCGGATCGATTTACCGCGAAGAGCATGACAAGGCGGATGAGGAGGGGGTGTTCCTTGCGGATTATCGGCGCTTGGTGGTTCCGGTTCTGAACGAATTGGGCGAGAGCGTGTGGCCGGAGCGGTTTTCACTAGCGCGGATTGACGATCTCAAACGGCGTAACGGCCCCGCGCATTTCCAAAGCCAGATGCTGTGCCAGTGCGTGGCGTTTAAGGACGGGTATTTTAATCCCGATCATATTCCGGTTAATGATTTTGATATTGAAATGCGTGAAGTTCATGGACGCCTTGTGCGTACGCTTGATGATTACAAAATTCTTTCGGTCGAGGCGTACTGGGATCCGGCGTTCGGACAGGATGGACGCGATCGCAGCGTGGTGGCTGTGGTTCTTGGGGATAGCGAGGGTGGATATTGGCTTCAACGTCTTAAGGTTTTAAGAACCAGTTCCCGTTCGGGCGAGGATGAGGCGAGCCAGCAATGCCGTCAGGTGGTTGAACTGGTGCGCGAGCTTTCCCTTCCCTCGGTGGTACTTGAAACCAACGGGCTCGGGCAGTTTTTGCCCGGAATTTTACGGCGGGAGATTGCGGAGGCCGGATTATCCTGCGCGGTCAGGCCGGTTCATAACCATCAATCAAAGGCCAGCCGAATTCTTGATGCGCTGGATGCGGTTCTGGCTGCGCGTGCGCTCCGGATGCACCGCATGGTTAAGCAGACCCCGTTTGTGCGCGAGCTGGCTTCATGGAGTGGCCCCGCCAGTAAAGGCCATGATGATTGCCTTGATGCGGTGGCCGGAGCTTTGGCGCTTCATCCGGCGCGGGTGTTTCGTTGCCGCCGCTCTATGAGCGATCCGGCGGTTTAGTTTTTTCAGGAGATATGTATGGATTTTTCTCTCATCCAGTTTTTCGGGTGGTGGATTACGGTGATCGAGATTCCCATCCTGTCCGTTTTGTTCTGGCTTATCTGGAACGGGAGGGCCAGCGCGGATGTGCGTTTTCTCAAGCTCAAGGATGATCTCGCCGATTACAAGATCGATGCGGCGCGGACCTATGCGCAGTCACGGGATTTGCGGATGCTTGAAAATAAACTGACCGCGCATTTGCTCCGGATCGAGGCGAAGCTCGATGTAACCGCTCTTAAAGCCGAGAAACGATAATTTTTAATCAGGAAAGGTAATATTATGGACACAACCCCTTCAAACATTCCCAAGCTCATTCCATTGCCGCAAGTTGCCGGTGGTGCTTCCGAAGCTGCGGCGGCGGCTCAGTACCGCGAGCTGGAGGCTGATATTCTTGCGCGCACCATCTGGGGCGAGGCACGCGGGGAAGGAAAGGGCGGTATGGAGGCTGTCGCTCTGGTTATTCTCAACCGTCTTGAGGTGTCGCAGCAAAAGGGCGGGTACTGGTGGGGGAATACGCTTCTTGATATTTGCCGCAAGCCTTATCAGTTTTCGTGCTGGAATCAGGATGATCCGAATTACCGCAAGCTGATTACCGTGAACGAGAGCGATACGTCCTTTGCGACGGCTCTTCGCGTGGCGCGGCGCGCTCTTCTCGGGTTTGTCAAAGACCCGACGCGGAACGCAACGCATTATCATGCGCGTTCTATCCAACCGTTCTGGGCCAAGGGGCAATCGCCCTCAGCCGTGATTGGTCGTCATGTGTTTTATCGTTTGGTGGAGGAATAGTCGATGGCACTTCCTGTTCTTGCACAAATCGGTATTCCGGCCCTTGTCAAAGGGTTGGCCGAAGGATTATCGCAGCTTAAATCGCCTGTAGCGCAGGGCGCTGCAGCGGCCCTTGGCGAGCTTGGTACGGCTTTTGGGAATGGCAGTATTGATCCTGCGCAAATGGCTGAACTCAATCGTCATGTTGAAAAATTAGAGGAGATCGAGGCGGCCGAGCGGCAAGCTTCAATCCAGTCGATCAATGAAAGCCTTCGCGCGGAAGTTTCCTCGAGCGATCCTTATGTGCGGCGGATGCGCCCGACGTTCGGCTATATCATCGCTTTGACATGGGGGGCGCAGATGCTTGCTCTGGCTTATGTGATTGTGTTCGATACATCCGAAGCGTCGCTTGTCATCGAGGCGATGGAGCGTCTTGGCACGATCTGGGCGGTGGGGTTATCGGTTCTCGGGATTTATGTGTATAAGCGGAGCGAGGAAAAGAGGGGTACGGATTATAGTAGCCGCTCGCGTGCTTCGGCTCAGAAGTTGGCTGCAATCGATCCGCAGCCGGAAGTTTCTGTATCATCCCAAGCAAGCAGTCTTATCAGTCGAACACGGTATAATGATTAAACCGGGCGCTCTGACGATTGCGCTGGTTTTTGAGGGGGTTCTTCCCTATATTCAGGACTGGCCTGTGTCCTGAATATATATCAAGCCCTTAACGGAGAAGACTGTGACCGACCACCATCATTCCCATTCCCACTCCCACTCCCATCAAATTCACCACGGCCCGCATCCGGTGATCGGTATGGCCAAGGAGTTCGTCCGGATGGAGGCGTTTGGCGGTATTCTTCTGGTTCTTTCGGCCATGGTTGCGATTATGATCGCCAACTCGCCTCTAGCGGACTTGTATTCCTATCTTTTGAAAGATGTGCATTTTACCATCGGTTTTGTCGGGCCGGATGGCGGCGGGCCCTTTTTAGAAAAAACCGTTCTGCACTGGATCAATGATGGTCTGATGGCGGTGTTCTTTTTTCTTGTGGGGCTCGAGATCAAGCGCGAGGTGTTGCGCGGCGAACTGGCGGCGCGTGATAAGGCTCTTTTGCCGGTGTTGATGGCGATTGGAGGTGTGGCTGCTCCGGCGCTGATTTATGCGGCTTTCAATGCAGGGCCAGAAGGGGCTGTGTCGGGCTGGGCTATTCCTTCGGCAACCGATATTGCGTTCTCCCTTGGAGTTTTGGCGCTTCTTGGTTCGCGCGCCCCGCTTTCGCTTAAGGTTCTTTTGACGGCGATCGCCATTATCGATGATTTGATGGCCATTCTGATTATCGCCTTTTTCTATTCGGGAGGTCTTGCGATCACGCCGCTTATTGTCGCCGCTTTTGCCGTGGCCGGTTTGATCGTTCTGAACCGTTTATCGGTCGTGCGAACCGCTCCTTATGTTCTGGTCGGGTTTGTGCTGTGGCTCGCTCTTTTGAAGTCAGGGATGCATCCGACGATTGGCGGCGTTTTGACTGCGTTTGCCATTCCGCTCACTTGTTCGCGCCGCCCATGGCTTACTCCGGTTGAAACGCTCGAGCATTCCCTCCATTCGTGGGTGGCGTATCTCATCTTGCCGCTTTTTGCTTTTGCCAATGCCGGCGTGTCGTTTGACGGCATGACATGGGGACAGCTTGGTGATCCGGTTACGATCGGTATTTTGGCCGGATTGTTTATCGGCAAACAGCTCGGTATCTTTATTCCCTTTGCCCTTGCGGTCAAAAGTGGTCTGTGCCGGATGCCGGAGGGGGTTGGCTATTTGCAGGTTTATGGCATGGCGATCCTCTGCGGGATCGGCTTTACGATGTCTCTGTTTATCGGAGAATTGGCGTTCGGGCAGCCGGAACTGCAGACTTCGGTACGGGTCGGGGTTATGGTCGGCTCGCTTCTTTCGGCCTTGGCGGGTTATGCCGTTTTAAGGTTCCAGCCAGAACGCACATAGATGGCTCCTCGGGTTTTTGTTGTTCGGGTTTTAATTGCAAAAAATCTGTTGCAATTGGGATTATGTCATGGTTTCCTGAAGATATGAGTTTTGTTTTCGCTGCCATTTTTACCCAGATTGACGCCCCTGCAGCAGCAGCGGCCGCAGCCGCATGCGCGGCGGGTTAACCCGCACGCACAGATTTCTCGACCTTCAGCACCGAATTTTAATCTTTCACCCCGATAATCAGGGTATTTGCATATGTATACGCCACCATCAGACCGTTCTTCCGGAGTTTCACCTGTGACACCGCAATCCATGGAAAGTTTTCCTCTTTCAAAAAACACCTATCGTCAATGTTTTAAAACTATGGGCGCTAATCGCGCCGCCGAGCTTCTCCGCTACGGTAAAAGCAAGCCTGGCTGTATTTCTCTGGCGCAAGGTGAGGGTGTTCGCCCCACTCCGACTTTTATTGCCGACGCTGTGACCAAGGCTTTGGCCGAGGGGCAGACATTCTACAGCTTCGGCGCCGGACTTCCCCAGCTGCGTCAGGAAATCGCCACTTACTATGCCCGTATTTACGGGCTCTCCATTCCGACGAACCGTATTACGGTGACGAGTTCGGGAACGAATGCGGTTCATTATGCTTTGCTCTCTATTCTTGAAGAAGGTGACGAAGTCGTGGCTGTTACCCCGATCTGGAAGAACCTGATCGGTATTACCGAGCTTGCCGGCGGGGTTATTCGTGAGTGCCCGATGCGGGAAAACGAAAGCGGGTGGATGCTTGATCTCGACGAGATGTTCGGGATGTGCACCGCCGACACCAAGGCACTCCTGATCGTGACCCCTAATAACCCGACCGGTTGGACCATGAGCGCTGGCGATATCGAACGTGTGACCGAGTTTGCCCGTCTTCGCGGCTTGTGGATCATTGCTGATGAGGTTTACGGACGCTGTGGGCATAATAGCTCCCGTGCGCCAAGCTTTCTGGATTATGCCGAGGAAGATGACCGCCTGTATGTCGTCAACAGTTTTTCAAAAACATGGGCGATGACCGGATGGCGTCTGGGCTGGCTGATTGGCCCATCTGACTCCGAAGATAAAGTTCGTGATCTTATCCTCTATGAAAACATGGGGCCGCCGACCTTTACCCAATATGGCGGGATCGAGGCTCTTCGTCATGGCGAGGAGTTTCTAGCAAGCCAGAAAGAGCTGTGGCTCTCCAATCTCGATATTCTGATGGAGCGGATCAAAACCATTCCCCGGCTTAAGATGAGCCGCCCGCCTTCGGCGTTTTATGCGTTTTTCCGCATTGACGGATGTGACGATTCCTATGAAACGGTCCGCGATATGATTGACGAGGTAGGCCTATCGCTTGCTCCGGGAGCTGCGTTTGGTCAGGGATTCCATGATTATATCCGGATGTGTTTTGCTGTGACTCCTGAAATTCTTCATGAATCGCTTGATCGCCTTGAAAAATACTTGAATAAATAGCCATGATCGGCTATTTTATTTAACATAAAATTATAAACCAGTCCGGTGGTGTGTGATGACGCGTTCGCTTTCAGCTTTGTTTCCACATGAAATTCTTAACGAGCTTTGTGACTTTTCCGGAGCTTATTTCGGTAGAGTCCTTGCAGGGGATGCCTATAAAAGCGAACAAGAGGGAGGCGGCTATGCTCTCGAAAGCTCGGTCCGGCCAAACCATCACATTCCGACCGGGACGGCCCCATTTTATATCGCCAATCTGGCCAAGGAATTCGAACGTCGCGCGACTGATATCGATCCCTATCAATGCGGGCGGCTGGGACAAGCGATAAAATTGATCGGGGCAGCGGTCGATGCGCTTGATCGCCCCAACGGCCCTTATTATACGGGTACCCAGATACGCCATCTGCGCGAAAACGCCGATAACAATCTTCCGATTATAGCGGATGTTCATGCGCGGCTTGAGGCGCGCGTGGCCGCGCCTTCTTAATGGCCTGTTCCGGATTTCTTGCTTTAGCGCGGGTTCTTCCGGTCCCAGACATCAAAGTGATACGACCATTCGCTCTCTTCTTTGGCGGGAGTCGAGCCGGTTGCCGCCCACTCATTTTGATCGAACGCCGGAAAAGCGGCATCTCCTTCGACATCGGAATCAATCACCGTGATGTACATACGGTCTACCTTGCCGATTGCTTGTTCGTAGATGCTGGCTCCGCCGATCACAAAAATTTCGCTATCCGAATGGTCAGTCGATGCTTTGGTCATGGCATCCTCTAGCGAGGAGCATCCGGTTACACCATCAAGGTCGATCGGACTGCGGCTGATGATATAATGGGGGCGGCCAGGCAGCGGTTTTCCCAAACGGGCCATGATCGAGTCAAAGGTTTTCCGGCCCATAATCACCGGCTTTCCCGATGTCAGGGTTTTGAAATATTTCAGGTCTTCGGGTATGTGCCATGGAAGATCGTTGCCGCGACCAATGGTGCGGTTTCGGGCCATCGCAACAATCAAGGCGAATCGTGATGTCATGGCCTTCACGTTACTGGCTCGCGCGCTCTCTGTCCATATCGGAGGTCTGTCCCGACGATTTCGGGGTTGTTTTTGTCGGTTCTGGATTTATAGTTGATCCATGATGACCCGTATATTTCTCTTCCTTCCAGCGCTTTGGCTGATTTTCCTTTTCTCGTTCGCATCGCCTGTGGCGGCGCAGGATTCCGTCGATACCAAGGTTTCTGCCGAAACTGCTGCGCCTGTGGCTTTGAATGCCAGCGATAAACAGCAGCTCCAGAGCCTTGTCAGCACGCTTGAGAATGAAACATCGCGGGCGGCGTTTCTGTCTAATCTCAAAACTCTTCTCAGCCAATCTCCGGTTGTTGAGTCCGGAGCCGAGGCCTCTTCCGCCTCTGCCTCTGCCTCTACACCTGTGCTGGATGCTCCTATTACCGAAGCTATCGGGGTTCGTGACCAAGTCGAGGGGGCGGTCAGCTCGTACGAAAAATTTCTCGAAAAGCATAACCTCTCGTCATCCATTGTGCACCAGATTGCCGGAACGCTCATTACCTTGATTTTAGGTCTGGGTATCTATATGGCGATCCGCACTATTACATTCCATATCTTGAAACGCATTAACGCTTTGGCCGAGACCATCGGACTACGATTGACCCGTTTTGGATTTTATACCATGGTGATCCAAGGCTTTCTGAAAGCTCTTGTGATCGGCTTGACCATTTATACACTTGGAAAAATATGGTCGATCCACATGATCGATTCCATTTTCGAGAGCGAGTCCATGCGCTCCTTTATCGGCATGGCGGTCACTATTCTGCTGGTCGGGATTTTGTCGGCATTGGTATGGGATGCGATCGGGCTCTACCTTTCCTATATGCTCAAGCAAGCCGACGACCGGAACCAGACGCGAGTCAAAACCCTGTTGCCGATTGTCCGGAATATTATTCTCTCGGTGTTTGCCGTCTTGTTCGGGCTTGTTCTGATGTCCGAGATCGGTATTAATGTGACACCGCTCCTTGCCGGTGCCGGCGTGATTGGCGTGGCTATCGGCTTTGGCGCGCAAACGATGGTCAAGGATTTCCTCACCGGGTTTACCATTGTTCTTGAGGACCTCGTGCGTGTGGGTGACGTTGTCGCGCTTGGCGGATGCAATGGCGTTGTCGAGAAAATTACCCTTCGTAAAGTCCAGCTTCGTGATGTTGCCGGTATCGTTTACACCATACCGTTCAGCGAGATCACGACAATCCAGAATATGACCAAGGATTTCAGCTTCTATGTCATGGATATTTCGGTGGCTTACAAAGAAAACACCGACCGCGTGATCGATGTGTTGCGTCAGGTCGATGAGGATCTGCGTCAAGATCCGAATTTCGGCGGCCATATTCTCGATCAGCTGGAAGTGCTCGGTGTTGACCGGTTCATGGAAAGCGCCGTGATTATCAAGGCCCGTATAAAAACGGTTCCGATGAAGCAATGGATGGTCGGCCGCGAGTATAATCGACGGATGAAACTGGCCTTTGACCGCGAAGGGATCGAAATTCCCTTCCCGCAGCGGACCGTCACGGTCGTCTCGGCTCAGCCCCTTCCGGATGTCGAAAAAGCGGCTATCCCGGGATAGGGAATCTTGGACACTTCTTTACTTGCCACGTCGAGTTGAGGCTGCGTTCGAAGGTTGGCAGGTCGTTCGGGTCCATTTTGACCAGTACGCTTTGCTGGGCGCGACCTTCAAAACCGACAATCCGGATACCCCGGTTGCGTATTTGTTCCTTTAAGGCTTCCAGTTTACCTTCATAGGCAGCATCGATCGAAACTTGGCTATGGGTGCGTGCGGAAATTTTGAAGACTTCGAGCATGAGGGCCTCCTGTTAAGGGTTGAAGGTCCCTCGTTAACATAATCTATTTTAGCGCGCAATATAAATTATGCAAATAATAATCAACTGCTAGCTGGGGACGGTTTTTTCTTCCACATCGTATAGAGATAGAGTGCGACGAAGTAATAAATGAACAGTTCCAGAATCTCGCTGACACGATAGAAAAGAGCCATATCGATCCGGTCACTGATCGTGTCGATGATCTTAAGGCCGAGTGCAATCAGGGATATCGGCAGGAGCTCCAGGCCACCATAGACCGCTTTGAATCGCTCGGGGAGTTTTGTAGGGGCGTAGTGTCCGAGCAGGGGAATTATAATTCCTCCGACCAAAACTCCGATTTGCAACAGCGCTTGGGGTTTTTGATCCAGCCAGTCCGAGATATTATGGAGGTTGGTTTCATTCTGGTCGTTGATTTCCCCCCAACCGTCGGGTGTGGCCCAATTGAAAATCCATTGTCCCCAACTTACTTCTTCGCCGGTGACGTAGATGCAGCCCAAAAGGGCAATCCCAAACCAGATTTTTAGCCACAGGCTGTTGGCCCGCATCAACAGGCGGGCTGCCAGTATTGCTCCAACAAGCATAACCAGAGCTTGGAGGCCTTCGTGAATTCCGCCTTCATCCAGCAGATTTCGTTTAAGAGGTTTATCGGCCAAAACCTCGATTAAAATCTGCGTTATCAAAAGAAAAACGGGGCCATACAGCCAATAGAGTCTGTTTATTTTATTCATTATGTGGAGCTTTTTGTTATTCGACAGTTACGGATTTAGCTAGATTGCGCGGCTGATCGACGTCGGTTCCTTTAGCAACGGCCGCATGATAGGCCAGCAGCTGGATCGGGATCGCGTAGAGGATAGGCGCGACAAACGGGTGTGTTTCTCCGATTGTGAGCGTCCATGTGCTTTTTCCGGACATATGCTTTGCGCCTTCGGCGTCGGTGACCATCAGGACCTTGCCGCCGCGCGCCATGGTTTCCTGAATGTTGGAGGCGGTTTTCTCGAACAGTTTGTCGGTTGGAGCCAGAACGACGACCGGAACCGTATCGTCAATCAAGGCGATTGGGCCGTGTTTCATCTCGCCAGCAGCATATCCTTCGGCGTGGATGTAGGAGATTTCCTTGAGTTTGAGAGCTCCTTCGAGGGCGAGCGGGTAGAGCGCTCCGCGGCCGAGATAGAGAACATCGCGGCTTTCGGCAATTTCCTTGGCAATATCGGCGATCTCTTTATCGTGGCTGAGGATCGCCGCGGCCATTTTAGGAAGCGCGCGGAGTTCATAAGCATGCTCGGCTTCTTCGGCCTGCGTGATGACACCTTTGCTCGACGCGAGCGAGAGTGCAAGACAAGCAAGGGTGGTGAGCTGGGTGGTGAAGGCCTTGGTTGAGGCGACACCGATTTCAGGGCCCGCCAGAGTGTGAAGACACAGGTGCGATTCACGTTCGATGGTGCTTTCAATCGTGTTGACAATCGAGAGGCACATCTGGCGCTCTTTCTTGCAGTAGCGGAGAGCTTCGAGGGTGTCCAAGGTTTCACCCGACTGGGACACAAAGATGGCCAGACCATCGGTTGGAAGCGGCGCTTCGCGGTAACGGAATTCGGAGGCGACATCGACTTCGCACGGGGCGCGGGCAATCGTTTCAAACCAGTATTTGGCGACCAAGCAGGCGTAGTAGGCCGTGCCGCACGCAATCAAGGTAATGCGAGGGGCGCGCAGCATGGCTTCCAAAACTTCGTTTGGAAGGCTGATGCGGTTGGTGGCCGGATTGACAAAGCTGTTGAGCGTGTCGGCAATCACTGCCGGCTGTTCGTAAATTTCTTTCAGCATGAAATGGCGGTATTCGCCTTTTCCGGTGGTGGCTCCGGATTGCGCGGTAATCCGCACCGGACGTTCGACCGGTTTCCGTTTGGCATTCATCAAACGGATATTGTCATTGGTTACGACTAAACGATCGCCATCTTCGAGAAAGCTGATTTTGCGCGTGAACGGCGAGAGGGCGTACGAGTCCGAGGCGATGAACATTTCGCCCTCACCGTAACCGATGGCGAGCGGTGTTCCCTGCCGAGCGCCGATCAATGTTTTGTTCTCGCCGGTAAAGAGAAGAACGACCGAGTAGGCCCCTTTGAGACGATCAAAGGCCATATGGGCCGCATTCTCCGGGCTTTCGCCTTGGGTCATGTAATGGTCAACCAAGTGGGCAATCACTTCGGTGTCGGTGTCGGTTTCAAAACGAACCTGATGGGCCTGAAGCTCTTCTTTGAGTTCAGCGTAATTTTCGATGATCCCGTTATGAACCACGGCGACGCGTTTGGTGGCGTGCGGGTGCGCATTGTTTTCGGTTGGCTCGCCGTGTGTGGCCCAGCGTGTGTGTCCAATGCCTATTGTGCCGGAAAGAGATTGGGTTTTCAGGCGCTCTTCAAGGTTGGTCAGTTTTCCTTCGGCGCGGCAACGGACAATCTGGCCATCCTCGAGTGTGGCGACGCCGGCTGAATCATAGCCGCGATACTCGAGGCGTTTGAGTCCTTCGACTAATTCCGGGACCACGTTCTTGGTCGATACAATTCCGATAATTCCGCACATAATTTTTACTCCTTATAGTCCCTGTTTATTTTTTAATCGTGGTGTTTTATCCGCCCTTTGGCGCGATCCGGAAAACTCTCCTGACGCGCGCGGGCAATGACGAGTTCGTCTTTATTGACGTTTTTGGTAAGTGTGCTTCCGGCGGCGATATAGGCGCCATCGGCAATTTCAATCGGCGCAATAAGCGAGCTGTTCGAACCGATCATAACGTTTTTGCCGATTTTGGTTTTTGATTTTTTGAGGCCGTCGTAATTGACGGTGATCGCGCCGCAGCCAAAATTGCTGTGGCTGCCCAGTTCGGCATCGCCGATATAACCAAGGTGGTTGGCTTTGGCGCCTTCGCCGATGCGGGAATTTTTAACTTCGACAAAATTGCCGATGCGGGCGTCTTCTTCGATCACGGTATCAGGTCGGATACGGGCGAACGGGCCAATCTGGGCTCCCGATTTAATCGTGGCGCCTTCGATGTGGGAGAACGCCTTGATCGTGACGTTGTCTTCGATCGTGACGTTCGGGCCAAAGCTGACAGACGGACCAACGATCGTATCGCGGCCAATGGTGGTGTCGGACGAGAAATAAACCGTATTCGGGTCAAGAAGCGTAACGCCGCCATCCATCAGTTCGAGGCGTTTGCGGTGCTGCCATGCCATCTCGAGCTCTGCGAGCTGGGCGCGGGAATTGACGCCGCGCAGTTCATAGTAATCGCCGCGCACCACGCCGGTCGGGATATCGTCTTCGGCCAGTATTTTCGGCAGATCGACCAGATAAAATTCGCCTTGCGCGTTTTTGTTGCGGATTTTGTCCATGCGTTCGGTCAAGCCATCGCCCTCTAGGACCATCAGGCCGCTGTTGACGAGGCGCACGAGTTTTTCATCCGAGCTTGCGTCTTTTTCTTCGACGATGCGGCTCAAGGTTCCGTCACCGTTTTGAAAGATGCGGCCATATCCGGTCGGGTCCGGCGCGGCCATCGCAAGGACGGTGGCACCAAAATTCTTGCCGTTTCTGTGGTGCTTGAGAAGAGCTTCGAGTGTGTCCTTGGTGACAAGCGGGACATCGCCATAGAGCACCAGAATTTGTCCGGCAAAATCACCGAGAGTGGCGAGCGCCGATTTAACCGCATCGGCGGTTCCTTTTTGCTGTTTCTGGATGGCGACCGGATGCGGGGCGACAGCGGCAGCGACATCATCCATGTCGTCGGCAATTACCGTGATGATGGTTTTGGGCTTGAGCGATTGGGCTGTGGCAATGATGTGCCCGATCATCGGACGATCGGCAATCGCGTGCAGAACCTTCGGGAGGTTCGATTTCATGCGCGTGCCTTTACCGGCCGCCAGAATTACAATCGCCAGCTCGGTGGAGGTGCTGGCGCGCGGGGTGGTTTTATTCGGCAATGCGGTCTTTGCTGCAGCTTTGGTCATTCCGATTCGTCGTTCCTATAACTTGGTTTATTCTGCCCGAGACGGATATCCTCTCAAGTCACTAAATATTGCACTGCGTTTCATGCCTGCGGGAGGGGTAAGCGGGTTTATTTCCCCGGCTTTCCTTTTCCCGGATTAATCAGGTTCGGTTTTGCGGCAGGCCCTGTTTTATAGGATGTCAGGTGCAGGAACAAGGTTCCATAGTCGGTTTTTACCCGAATTTTGACCGGAATATAGGTTTTATCGTCCTGCATCCGTCCCAGCCAGATGGTCGGGAGGGCGCCTTTCTGGCGTCCTTGCTCTTGAATCGAGAGCCAGCCGCGCGGTTTTTTGCGCCATTTGCCTTTATCGGGGACGACTTCGACTTCGCAGGTTACAGTTTCGCCGCCAAAGATGTTGTAGCGGGATTTTTCAAGCTTCTCGAGTTTGGTGGCTTTGAAGACCATAAAATAGCTGCGATCACCATCGAAAATCTTTTCTTTGCCGGTACAGGTTTTGTCTTTCGGGAGAGCCAGAAGCAGCTTCAGGGTGGCCGAAAGAAGGTCGGTTGATCCCGAAGTCAGCTCGGATTCGATCTTTTTTGGCGTTTTGTCGGTGACGATGTCGCCTTTTTTCTTGTCTTTTTCGGTGGTGGTGACACGGAACGAGAGGAATTTTCCTTTCCCGTCGTATTTATAGTTTTTCTTTTCGGTTTCGTCCTTCCATGTCGAGCTGGAGCGGTGCTCTTTCGGATAGGCTTTCCCTGATGGCGTGAGCACCCCGTTGGTCCAGTAATCGCCTGACCACTCGGCCAGCGATTTCAGGAATCCCGCGGTTTGGGATTCCAGCTTGATGTCATAGGTTGATGGGGTCTGGTTCAGGGTCAATTTGGCGTCCATGGCATGGATGCCGCCCGCATAGACATCATAGGTCATAATCTGGGTTTCGGCGCGCGCCGGAGCGGAAAGGGTGATCCCTAAAGCGAGAAGGCAAGCGAGGGCTGTGTACAATCTCGACGGGGCAGTGTTGAGGGGGTTCACAATCTTTTCCCTTAAGCTAGAATGGGGCCGTAATCCTTCTAATCTAGTGTGAAATACGGGTTTCGCAATGTTTTTATTGGCCAAGCTCCTGATCGGGGCGTGCATGATTAGCTTGAGTGTTATTATTCACGCCGTTATCTGTGACCTGACCTTCCGTTTTATCGGTGGGCACGCCCGTTTTTTACTTCGTGGGTTCGGGCGGTTCTGGACTATTCCGGCCCTTATCGTCACTGTTTTCTTGATCGGGGCCAGTATTATGGCCCAGATTTGGCTCTGGACTATATTGTTCTGGCACGTTGATGCTGCAGCGTTTAAATCTTTCGAGGATGCCCTTTATTTCTCGACCATAACATTTACAACCGTTGGGTATGGCGATGTAGTGATGCAGCCGGAATGGCGCCTTATTTCGGGTACCGAAGCGATTAACGGAATGCTGATCTTTGGCTGGAGTACGGCGACGATTTTTGAAGTGATGTATAAACTTTACGAAGGAAACAAATTCTTCGAACGATGGAAAGGTGTGGATGGACATGTCGATTAAAGCAATTATTGAGGCCGCGTGGGATGACCGCGCTGCTATAACACCGGATACCCGCGGCGATGTCCGCCAAGCGGTTGAGGCGGCTTTGGCCGATCTTGATGCGGGGCGAGTCCGGATTGCCTGCAAAACCGCGAGCGGCTGGACGACCGAAGAATGGCTCAAAAAAGCGGTTCTTCTCTCGTTCCGCCTGTCCCCGAATAAACGCATTTCGGGTGGCAATGATCACGTCCAGTGGTGGGATAAGGTTGATCTCAAGTCATCCGGCTGGAACGATGCCGCCTTTGGCGAGGCCGGTTTTCGTGCCGTTCCGGGGTCGGTGGTGCGGCGCGGGGCCTATGTAGCCTCCGGCGTTGTGTTAATGCCGTCCTTTATCAATATCGGGGCTTATGTCGATAGCGGCGCGATGGTGGATACTTGGGCGACGATTGGTTCTTGCGCGCAGATCGGCAAAAATTGTCATATCTCCGGCGGCGTTGGAATTGGCGGGGTGCTGGAACCTTTGCAGGCTTCGCCCGTTATTATTGAAGATAATGTTTTTATCGGAGCGCGTTCCGAAGTTGCCGAAGGGGTCATCGTTGAAGAAGGAGCCGTCCTTAGTATGGGAGTTTTCCTTGGCGCATCGACCAAGATTATCGACCGCCAGACCGGCGAGGTCTTTAAGGGGCGAGTGCCCGCCTATTCCGTCGTTGTTCCGGGAACGTTACCCGGGACGCACGCCCATCTGGCCTGCGCGGTTATCGTCAAACGCGTCGACGCCCAGACCCGCAGCAAAACCAGCATTAACGAGCTTCTCCGTGACTGATACGCCGTCTGTTCCCCTGATTGATCCGGTGGCCTTAACGCAAGATTTGGTGCGGTGTCCGAGTATTACGCCGCTTGACGCCGGAGCTTTGGAGGTCATGGCGACGGCGCTGCGTGGTCTTGGGTTTGAGGTCACCCGTCTTCGTTTTGAGGAAGAGGGTACCGACCCGATTGATAATATTTTTGCACGGCGCGGCACAGGCGGCCCGCATTTGTGCTATCTCGGTCACACCGATGTTGTGCCGGTCGGTCGCGAGTCGGATTGGGTTCACCCTCCGTTTGCTGCGGTGATTGACGGCGATAAACTCTATGGACGCGGCGCATCGGATATGAAGTCGGGTAATGCGGCGTTTGTTGCGGCGGTGTCGCGGTTTTTGCAGCAAAAACCCGATTTTGATGGCTCGATCAGCTTGCTGATTACCGGCGATGAAGAGGCGCTTTCCGTTAACGGGACAGTTAAAGTTGTCGAGTGGATGCGCCTTAACGGCCAGCTTCCCGATATGGCGCTGGTCGGCGAACCGAGCAATCCTGACCAGATGGGGCAGGTGATGCGGGTCGGGCGGCGCGGGTCGTGGAACGCCCGTTTGTTCGTGGACGGGGTTCAGGGGCACAGCGCCTATCCCGAACGCGTTGATAATCCGATCCCGAAAATGCTGCGTCTTCTCAACCGTTTGGTGGCGGAGCGTCTTGATAACGGGAACGACTATTTTCCGCCGAGCCATATTGTGATTTCCTCAGTGGATGTCGGTAACACCGCCCCCAATATTATTCCGGCGCATATCGAGGCTCTTCTTAACATCCGCTTTAACAGCGAGTGGACGAGTGCGACGCTTGAAGCCCATATCCGCAGCATTCTGGACGAGGACGGTGTCCCGTATCGCCTTGAATGCTGGTGCAACGCCGAGAGTTTTCTGGTCAAGGATGCGGCGTGGCGACAGATCGTGGCGGACGCCATCACGGAACAGTGCGGTGCTCCCCCACGCTTTGATACGGGCGGCGGGACATCCGATGCCCGTCATATTGCGCCTTATTGTCCGGTGGTGGAATATGGCGTGACGAACGCCACCATTCATAAAGTTGATGAATATGTCAAACTTGAGGATATTCATAATCTGACGGAAACCTATACCAGAATTCTGGCGCGGACATTTGTATAAAAATATTTCGTCAGGCAGGGGGGCAACGGGTTGACCGCCGTTTTTATTCTGCCTATTTCTGATACCGGATTAAGTCCTTTTTCTACCGGAGCCATGCGAGGTTGCTCATGAAGTATCTTACAGCGTTTTTTGTTGGGCTATGCACATTATCGGCTCTCAGCTTTGTTCCGGCCCAGGCCGGATTGTTCGGCGATAAGCCGGCCAATCCTCCGGCTGGAGCGCCGCAAAGTTTTGCCGATCTCTCGGATCGACTTCTTCCGGCGGTTGTCAATATTTCATCGACGACAAAGGTCACGCAGCCTGACCAAGAGCTTCCGGAGATGCCGGAGTTTCCCGAAGGTTCGCCGTTCAACGATTTCTTCAAGGACTATATGGATCGTCAGGGCGGGAATGGCATTAGCCCCGAGGCAATGCCAACCACATCGCTCGGCTCTGGTTTTATTATTGATGCCGAAAAAGGTTTGGTCGTAACCAACAACCATGTCGTCAAGGACGCTGATGAAGTTAAAGTCATCCTTCATGATGATACAAGTTTAGAAGCCAAGATTGTCGGCAAGGACGACAAGATTGACTTGGCTGTGCTGCAAGTTGACCCCAAGAAACACAAACTCACCGCGGTGGCCTTTGGTGATAGCGACAAGATGCGCGTCGGTGATTGGGTTCTGGCTATCGGTAACCCGTTTGGCCTTGGCGGGACAGTGACCGCCGGTATCATCTCGGCGCGTAAACGCGACATCAATGCCGGACCTTATGATGATTTCATCCAGACGGATGCCTCGATCAACCGTGGTAACTCGGGTGGGCCGATGTTCAACCTCAATGGTGACGTGATCGGGATCAATACCGCAATTTTCTCGCCGTCGGGCGGATCGGTCGGGATCGGATTTGCCGTTCCATCCAATTTGGCCAAGCCGGTGATCGACCAGATCATCCAGTACGGGCGCACTCGCCGCGGCTGGATGGGCGTTAAAATCCAGACCATCACGGACGAGATCGCCGAAAGCATGGGGCTAAAGAATGTTCAAGGCGCGCTGGTGGCGAGTGTAACGCCCGAAGGGCCTGCCGATAAAGCCGGTATTAAACCCGGTGATGTGATTACGACATTCAATGGTCAAAAGCTTGATGCGATGCGCCAGTTGCCGCGTATCGTTGCGGAAACTCCGATTGATAAAAAAGTACCAATCGAGGTTCTTCGTGACGGCAAAACCATTTCGATGAGTCTTGTGGTTGGCGAGCTTGAAAAAGCTGAAGACGAAGGTTTGGTTCAGGCCGATCCGGATAAGCCGCAGACAACGTCGAAATCCAATGAAGTTGATGGAACCGGTATGTTTGTTTCCGACCTTAACTCCGTCCTTCGCCAGACATTTGAAGTGCCCGAGGATGTGAATGGTGTTATCGTGACCAAGGTCAATCCTACGTCCGATGCGGCGCTTAAAGGTATGACCCCCGGCGATTTGATCGTTGAAGTGAACCAACAAAAAGTCGCTTCGGTTGATGAGGTCACGGCTCAGGTCTCCAAGCTTCAAACCGAAGGCAAGACGTCAGTGCTGCTTTTGGTTGATCATCAGGGCCGGGGAGATGTGCGTTTTGTAGCGCTCAAGCTCACCAAGCCTCAAGCGGCGAAACCTCAGCCCGCTAAGCCTCCCAAAGTAGAGTCTCCGAAAGTTGAGCCTCCAAAGGCCGAACCTCAAAAGAAGTAGAATGACAGGAAAATCACTTGTTCATGTAATTGCGGGGCCGACTGCCAGTGGTAAGTCGGCCCTTGTACTTGCGCTCGCGCAAGATGTTGACGGCGTTATCATCAATGCCGATTCGCTCCAGATTTATGATGGGCTTCCTCTTCTGACCGCTTTTCCGAGTGCTGAGGACCGCGCTTTAGTCCCTCATGTTCTCTATGGGGTTTTGTCACCGGACGCGCCGTGTGATGCTGTCTCGTGGCGGACAATGGCGCTTGCCGAAATTCGAGGCGCGCTCGGGCGCGGGCAAGTGCCGATTGTGGTCGGGGGAACCGGATTTTATTTGAAGACTCTGATGGAGGGGCTTTCGCCCATTCCTGCAATCCCCGAGGAAGTCCGCGTTCTTTCGGATGATTTGATGGACCGGATCGGGATTGAGGAGTTTTTTAAACAGCTTCAAGAGATTGATCCGGAATGGGCCGCCAAAGCTGATCCGTATAACCGCCAGCGCCTCGTTCGCGCGTTTGAAGTTTATCATCATACGGGAAAGCCGATGTCCTACTGGCAATCGTTACCGCCCGTTGATGTGGCGCTTGATCTGGATTTCAAGGTTCGCCTAATCTTGCCGGAACGTGAAGAGCTTTATCGACGCTGCGATGCGCGGTTTGATGCGATGATGGCGCACGGGGCTCTTGAAGAAGTTCGCGCTTTTGATGAGCGGATCGCACGCGGCGATGTGCCGTCCAATTGTGCGCTTACCCATGCTTTGGGCTTCCGTCCGCTTCAGGCGCATTTGAACGGCGAGAGCGATATCGAGACGGCCATCTATCTCGCCAAAACCGAGACGCGCCAATATGCCAAACGGCAAATGACGTGGTTCCGGCACCAGATGGATCTATAGCCATTTTCTTCAGTCGCAGATGCGACCTGTTCTTAAATCAAACGACTATTATCGGGGGGCTAGCTTTTCGACGAGTTCGCGGGCACGGTGAATCCGGCTGCGGACTGTGCCTACCGGGATGTCGAATTGAGCGGCTAAATCGTCGTAGCTGGCGGCCGGGGGGACGCCGAAAATTTCGCCTTCCTCGAGGCCGCTTAATTTCATAGACGAAGCCAGAAGCATAGTTAAACGGTCATTTCCGTCCGCAGCGGCGTCGGCGATATTCCGGACGTGCTCTTTTGAAGAGGCCTGTTCTTCCAGTTGCATCAAATAATGCAGAGGGTCCTGAAATTCATCCGGGGCCAACGAATCCAACGACGATTCAGCCACAATGCTTCCTTGACCGAACCCTTCGTCCGGATATTCGTTCACCGTATCAAAATGCTCTTGAGACGTGTGAGTTTTTTGTTTCGCTAAATTAAAAGCGTTGTTTTTAATGATTTGGCGAACCCATGTGCCGAAATAGGCCGGTTCATGGCATAGGCTGTCGCTGGTGCCATCTTTTTTGCCTTGGAGCGATCTCAGAGCTTTCAAGAAGGCTGTTTGCACCATGTCTTCGGCATCAGCCTCATCACGGACGAATTTATAGGCGAAAAATTTGAGCGAACGTTCTTCATTCACGAAATATTCGGCAAGAGCGTTCTCATCCAATTCTTCAACTATACGAAGAAAGAGAGGGTTAATTTCTTTCTTGCGTCCGCCAGAAGCCACGGGCTCTTCATTCAGGGCTTCGTCAAATTCTGCCTCAAGGTCGATTGCGCAAACAGGTGGCTCGTTGTCGCTATCTGTTTTTAATGCGTCGATGATTGGGGCTTCACTTTCAATTGGTGCAGTCTCTTTTATCGGTTTGTTTTGAGGAAGGAGTAGTGTGTTTGTTGCCGGAGCTGCCAAAATCGGTGGAGGGCGATGTCCCTGATGGATGTAAAGACCACTCGGTTCAATTTCGGTGTTTATTCCGTTTTTGTAGATCAGGGTTTTAACCAGAAAGCGGTCTTCTCCGATGTGAAGGAAAATTCTGGACTTGGATAGGCTGAAACGGAAGCCATCGATAGGTAGCGCTCGAAGATCAATCGGTGTGTCTTGTCCGGCTACCCGCACGCAGGCTAGGTCGGATTTGAGTTTGTCATTGCTGTTGATGAGGCTAATCAGCTTGGATGCATCAAAACCAGCCTTTTTAAAGTTTTTTTGGAGCAAGGTGCCGCTCTGTGCGGGCGCGAGTACGCAGAAGGTCATTGGATTTAATCCCTGTTATTTTTTGTTACTCTTTTTATTGATCAAATTTTGGGGGATGGTATGCCCCTTGTGTATATATGTCAAATATTTTAATTTATAAGTGATGATTAAAATAAATATTGCAATGCCGAAGCCTTCGGCGTAACACTTATTGCGTTATGATAGCTCAAACAGCAAATATTCTTCTTCTTAGCAATGTCGTCGTGCTCGTGGGTACGGCGCTGCGGGATGTTGCTTAGAGCATTGATAGCACAGACCTGAACGCAGCGCCCCGATCGAAAGAACGGGGCTTTTTTAATATAAAATGACCGATTTGTCTTGAGAGGACACTATGGCACCAAAAACATCGATCAAAAAACCATCGACCAAAAAAACTCCCGCTTCCAAAGCGGCTCCGACCATGAAGCTGGTAAAAAGCGAACCATCGGTTAAAGCCGCTAAAACAACCAAAATGTCGACGACACCTGTCTATGACAAGAAAGATCTCACCGGTGCCGAGATTGTCATTCAGGCTCTTGTTGATAACGGGGTTGATACAATTTTCGGTTATCCGGGCGGTGCGGTCCTTCCGATTTATGATGCTATTTTCCAGCAAAAGAAGGTTCGTCACGTTCTGGTACGCCATGAGCAGGCCGCTCTTCATGCTGCCGAAGGGTATGCCCGTTCGACCGGAAAAGTCGGCTGTGCTCTGGTGACCTCGGGCCCGGGTGCGACCAATGCGGTGACCGGATTGACCGATGCGCTGCTTGATTCCATTCCGGTTGTTTGTATCTCGGGTCAGGTGCCAACCTTCCTGATCGGAACCGATGCATTCCAAGAAGCCGATACCACCGGCATTACCCGCCATTGCACCAAGCAGAACTATCTGGTGCGCGATGTTAAAGAGCTGGCTCATACTGTTCACGAAGCCTTTCATGTGGCGCGCAGCGGGCGTCCGGGCCCTGTTCTGATTGATCTGCCGAAAGATATCCAGTTTGCTCCGGGGCCTTATGTTCCTCCGTTTGAGGCTGATCTCGAGCGCTATAATCCGCGTACGATGCCGGACATGAGCCGTATCGAGGCGGCTGTCGAGCTGATGGCGGGCGCGAAACGTCCGGTGTTCTATACTGGCGGTGGAGTAATCAATGCGGGTACCGAAGCGGCCGCACTCCTCACCGAATTGGTGCAAATGACCGGATTTCCTCTGACCTCGACTTTGATGGGGCTTGGCGCATACCCGATGTCCGATAAGCAACATCTCGGAATGCTCGGGATGCACGGCACGTTTGAGGCCAACTGGGCGATGCATGATTGCGATGTTATGATCAATATCGGGGCCCGCTTTGACGACCGCGTGACCGGTAAACTTGACGGGTTCTCGCCGAACTCGAAGAAAATCCACGTTGATATTGATCCGAGCTCGATCAATAAAAACGTTCGTGTCGATATCGGGATTGTGGCTGATTGCGCCGAAGCTCTGCGTGCCATGATTGCGGTGTGGAAAAAACGCAAATGCAAAGCCGATGCCGCTGCCATGAAAGAGTGGTGGGCGCAGATTGCCAAGTGGCGCTCGATTGAATGTTTGAACTACACAGCGTCCAAGGATGTCATCAAGCCGCAATACGCGCTCGAGCGGTTGCAGCATTTCCTCTCCAAACAGAAGAAAGAAGTCTTTATTTCGACCGAGGTTGGACAGCACCAGATGTGGGCGGCCCAGTTCCTCAAGTTCGATCAACCGAACCACTGGATGACGTCGGGTGGTCTTGGCACGATGGGATATGGTTTTCCGGCAGCCATCGGTGTCCAGATGGCCCATCCGGATGCGATGGTGATCGATGTGGCGGGGGATGCGTCGATCCTGATGAATATTCAGGAAATGTCGACGGCGGTTCAGTACCGTTTGCCAGTCAAAATTTTTATCCTCAATAACCAATGGATGGGGATGGTCAAACAGTGGCAGGAATTGCTGCACGGTGAGCGTTATTCCAACTCTTATACGGAATCTCTCCCTGATTTCGTTAAATTGGCCGAGGCCTACGGCGGGGTTGGTTTCCGTGCCAGAACGCCAGCCGAGCTTGAGGAGATTATTCCGAAAATGCTCAAGACCGATTGCGTCACGATTGTGGATGTTTGCGTTGATCCGAAGGAAAACTGTTTCCCGATGATCCCGAGCGGAAAGGCCCACAATGAAATGATCCTCTCGGCAGATGCCAAAAAATTTGATAAAACACTGGTGTAACTTCGGGAGGAGAACGACATCATGGTTCGCAAATCGCTACAGGACAAAAAGAGCGTGTATGGGGCCGCTCCGCAAAAAGATCCTGTTCTATCCCATACTCTCGCCGTGATCGTAGATAACGAACCCGGAGTTCTGGCCCGCGTGATCGGCCTGTTCTCGGGGCGCGGGTATAACATCGAAAGCCTGACTGTGGCCGAGACCGATCATAGCAGCCGTCTTTCGCGGATTACCATTGTCTGCACCGGTACATCCCATGTGATCGAGCAGATCCATCACCAGCTCAATCGCTTGGTGGCGGTTCACAATGTCTATAACCTTACGGTCGAGGGGCCGCATATCGAGCGGGAACTTGCTCTCCTTAAAGTGCGCGGAAAGAAAGATAAACGGATCGAGGCTTTGCGGGTTGCGGATATTTTCCGGGCCCGCGTTGTCGATTCAACGCTTGAAAGCTTTGTGTTCGAGCTGACCGGAACGACTGAAAAAATCAACGCCTTTATCGATCTCATGGTTCCGCTGGGACTGGTCGAGATTTCCCGTACGGGCGTGGCAGCTATTTCACGCGGCAAACAAGGAGTCCATGATGATGCGCACTAAGACTTTATCTCTGATAATGGCTGGAGGGCTTCTGGCTCTTGGTTTGAGCGGTTGCGGCGATCAGAAAGCTACGGATGCCAAATTGGCTAAAGGCTGCGAAGCCGCGGTTAAAACTGTTTTGGATAAAGAAAAATACTCGCGTCAGCTGGGCAGCGTCAAATCATCATCCTTTGATATGTCCGAAGGGTTCCGCTTGGTTAAGCTCGCGGTTACGACCAAGGATAAGCAATATGAAACCTCGGCCGACGAGACGTTTAACTGCAAGTTTCAAGTGGATACGTCCTTTCTTGGGCTCAGCTGGAAAGCCTATCTGGTTCAGGTCAAGGTGGATGAAGATATCTATGGTTCCGAAGGCGGACAGATTTATGGCGATATGAACGACCAAATGAATCTGGATGATGCCGTTCAGGATGCGATGAAGTAATTTTTTTAATCACAAAAAGGAGTGTGTTGATGAAAGTCTACTATGATGCTGATTGTAATCTGGCGGTACTGAAAGATAAAAAGGTCGTGATTGTCGGCTATGGTTCCCAAGGCCATGCCCATGCGGCCAACCTTCGGGATTCCGGTGTTAAAGATGTGCGTATAGCTCTTCGTGCCGATAGCCCGACCAATGCCAAAGCCAAGGCTGCCGGTTTTGAAACCATGACGCCCGATGATGCGGCCAAGTGGGGCGATGTCCTGATGATGGCGTGCCCTGACGAGCTTCAGCGCGAGATTTATTACACATGGATTCACGACAATATGAAGGCTGGTGCAGCGATTGCGTTTGCTCATGGCCTTAATATCCATTTCAATCTGATCGAGCCGCGTAAGGATGTCGATGTATTTATGGTTGCTCCGAAAGGGCCAGGCCATACGGTGCGCGGTGAATACCAAAAAGGCGGCGGGGTTCCGTGTCTATTTGCCGTTCATCAGGATGCGAGCGGGAAAGCGCGCGACTTGGCTCTGGCTTATGCCTCAGGTGTTGGTGGCGGACGTTCCGGTATTATCGAGACCTCGTTCCGCGAAGAATGCGAAACCGATTTGTTCGGCGAGCAGGCTGTTCTTTGCGGCGGTGTTTGCGCCTTGATTAAAGCCGGATACGAAACCCTGACCGAGGCCGGTTATGCGCCGGAAATGGCGTATTTCGAATGTCTCCATGAGATGAAACTGATTGTTGACCTGATGTATGAAGGCGGTATGGCCAATATGCGCTATTCGATTTCGAATACGGCTGAATACGGGGATTACACCCGTGGCCCGCGTATTGTAACCAGCGAGACCAAGAACGAGATGAAGCGTATTCTTGATGATATTCAATCGGGACGTTTTACCCGCGATTGGATGCTGGAATGCCAAGCCGGACAGCCGAGCTTTAAGGCAACGCGCCGCCGTGAAGCCGAACACGGGATCGAGGAAGTCGGAACCCGTCTTCGCGCGATGATGCCGTGGATCGCCAAGAATAAGCTGGTTGATAAATCCCGCAACTAGGCCACAAAAAAGGCACCCGAAGGTGCCTTTTTTTAATCTTCAAATTTTTATCCTTGGCGGATTTTCGTGAGGAAGTTCGATACGCTGTCGGAGAGATGTTTTGTACTCTCTTCGACTTTCCTCGAAGCTATCTCGACATCCTTGGCGGTTGTTCCTGTCTCTTCGGCGTTATGAAGCACTTGCGAAATATTTTCGGCAACTTCGCGCGTACTGACCGAGGCTTCGGCCACATTCCGGCCAATCTCGCTGGTCGCGGCGTTCTGCTCTTCGACGGCGCTGGCGACTGTAGATGTCGCGTGGTCGATGTCCTGAACGTCCTGAATAATGATTCCCATGGCTTCCGAAGAGATCCGGATGGCGTTCTGGATTTTTCCGACCCGTTCATCAATCTGCATGGTTTTTTCGGCTGTTTCGGTTGCGAGTTTTTTAACCTCGTCGGCCACAACAGCAAAACCCTTGCCCGCTTCGCCGGCGCGCGCCGCTTCGATGGTGGCGTTGAGGGCTAGAAGGTTGGTTTGCTCGGCAATCTCTTTAATCGAGTTCACGACATCACCGATGGAATCGGCGAGTTGATTGAGCTCTTGAACCGACTGGCTGGTATTGCGGGCCTGACTGGATGCACGGCCGGATTTCTCGGCGACGCTTGAAATTTGCTTTGCAATTTCGGTACTGGATGCAGCCAGTTCTTCGGCTGCTCCGGCGACCACCTGCACATTCTGATCGGCGCCTGATGCCGCACGCGATACCACATGACTGGTCTCTACATTCATTCTGGATGCTTTCAGCATATGCGATGCTTTTTTCGACATATCGCCCGACATGACGGATAGCTCTTTTAAAATGCCCGAGATTTGGGATTCAAAATCCTGCGCCAGTTGTTCCATCATTTGTTTTTTGTCTTGCTCGGTCTTGATTTTCAGAGCTTCTTGTTCGCGCTCGAGCTGGATTTTCTCGATGGCGTTTTCCTTGAAGACTTTAAAGGCCTTGGCAATATGGCCGACCTCATCGTTCCGGTCGTCGTAGGTGACTGTGATGTTCGTATCGCCTGATGCCAATCGGCCCATATTGGCGGAAATGGTCAGGAGGGGGCGGGATAAGAGCCGGACGGCTCCATAGGTTCCGATCGCCATCACCACACCGAACAGGGAGACGAATCCGAGTTCCAGATAAAAATTCTTGAGGGCGTTATTGGCGACGTCATCCATATAGACGCCGGTTCCGATTACCCAACCCCATTGCGGGATCAGTTTCACATAGGACGACTTCGGATACATGACATCTTTCGGTTGCCCCGGTTTTGACCATTCATAATCGGAGACGCCCCCGTCTTTGTTGGCCTGCGCTATTTTCCCGAAGTTCAAATAGCGCTCATAGCTCTTTGGATTGGTTTTGGATAAATCCTGTTTTTCCAAGTCCGGAATCAGCGGGTGGACAATCGCCTGACCGTCGAGTGAGGTCATAAAGAAATATTGGTTGCCGTCGTAACGCGACGAGCGAATGATTTTTTTGGCCGTGTCTTGCGCTTCCTCTTTTGTGAGCTCGCCATTTTCAACATCCAGCTGGAGATTTTCCATGACCGAGACCATCGATTCCACCAAGGCTTTGTTGCGGGCCTTGACTTCGTTGGATTGTAGAAGGTAGCCGAGATAGGAGTTAAACGCTCCCCAGCAGACGGCGCACCCCATCATGACGATGCTTATCAGCATGATTTTCTTGAGCAGGGAGAGGTTGACGAACCAGCGCATAATTAGTCATCACTTTTACAAAATGTGTTCCTGACGCAGTAATAGAGCCGTGCTAGCGGCACGGGGAGACCCATTCAGGGTACACGATCCCGATTGACGAAACCTTACGCTTCCAATGCGTTAAACTGTCACACAGAGGTCAAAAGAAAGCGGCTTTGAACAGTTACTTCCAAAGCCGTCTTTTGTCTTATTGCAAGATTAGTCCGTCCGAACCGTAATAACCGATCACCTGTTCGGTTTGCGGGTCTTTCAAGTAGAACATCCGCGGCTTCTTTTCCGTGATCTGGTACACATAGTTGACGGTGTCCATCACGCGGCGTTTATCTTCGCCGGAGAGATGATAAAAATTGATTCCGACATCGAGATACGGTGTGTCGTCTTCGGTATATTGGCGATTGATAATTTTTGCGGTGTACCAGCGGTTGATCAAATCAACGCCGGTTCCGCCGTTCATGGAAATCCAGTCGGAAGGTTCCCATTTTTTCTTATCCCACTGGGTGTTGTGAGGGTCGGTTCCGTTTGCATAGTACGGAATAAAGTCCTGATCTTCCCAGTGGCTTTCCCACCACCAGAACGAGGAGAATTTCGGGCCGGCATGCGCTGTCGCTGCGCCGGCTGTGGTGGCCAGAATCAAAGTCAGGATGCTCAAAAGGGTTTTCATAGACATGGTCAACTTCCGTATAATCTTTCTTAATCTATCCTATGATATATTAATAAAATGATAAATACGATTTCGATGGGTTTGACGGGGTTAGTTGCGTCGAGCAAGAAGGCCAATGTCGCCGCCGGCAACATCGCCAACGCCAGCACGGTTGGCTCGATGGACAGTAACAGCCCGTTTCAGGCCTATTCGGCTCAAACCACGCAGGATGTCTCGCTTGGTGATACAGGCGGGGTCCAGACGATCGTCCTTAACCGTAATCCACCATTTGTCCCGAGCTATAATCCGGATTCGCCGTTTGCCAACGAACAGGGGCTTGTGAATGCCCCTAACGTCAATGTGGACGAGGAAATGATTTCATTGAAGCAGTCCGAGATGTCTTACAAAGCCAACGTGGAAACGATCCGTGTGGGGCAGAATATGCAAGACACGTTAATCGAAGCCATGGATCATAAGGCTTAATTTTCTATAATGTTGACAGCAGTAATCCGATGGCGCCGACCAGAATCAGAATGCTGGCCGGAATGGAAACGTCATCATCCACATGGCGCGCTACGTTCAAGGCAAAAAGCCAGAGCGGTGTGATTGCCATAACAAGCCCCGGCATAGTCGGGTGCGGTGCAAGCGAGAGCGCAAATACACCCGCCAGTACCATACCGCTGGTCCAGAAGCCGCACCAGAACGCTCCCCATAACAACTTTTTATCGAACAGTTTTGTCTGGCGCCCGCCTGCCGGAATAGGGATCGTGGCGAGCCACGAGACAATCGCGCAGATGACAAGGGCAATAAAGGCGTAGGTCAGGGCCGGTGTATAGATATTATAGTCGTGGCCCATGACCGCTTTGGTCAGGGCGTCGATGATACCGAAGGCAATTCCGACCGGCAGAACGATGATAAAACTCTCCCAGCTCGAATCATTGTCACGGACCTTCTGAAGCGCCAGAAATACCATTACGGCGGACAGGGTCGCGGTGAGTACTTTTCCGGGATGGTCATTGAGGATGGGCCGCTCGCCGGGGGCGATCATCCACCATGTCAGGTAGGCGCCAACAGCCGCCATCGGCAGGATCATGCTCGATACACGTCCGGTCTTCTTCGCCGCCAGATAAAAGAACATAATCATACCGACGGCGGTCACAATTCCGTCCAGTACAGCTACGATGTAAAAATTACGCGTTTGCTCCCATTCCATGTAGGGGATGGCAATCGCGATTAAAGCTGCGCCAAATGTCGAGCGCCAAGCGTTGAGGAGCTGCGCATCCAGCCTGAAAATGCGGTTGCTTTCGGCGAGCGCTGCTGCGCAAAAACTTGCGCCGAGCGCCCAGATAAACCACATCATGTTCTTTGTCCTTTTGCTGCGGTCCTATTGTCCATTCCAGAGGAAGTGAACGGCGATTCCGGCGGCATAACCCGCAATCAGAACCGGAGTCCATTTCAAGTGGCCGAGGAACGTGTATTGTCCTTTGGATGATCCCATGAGGGCCACACCGGCCGCCGATCCGATAGAGAGAAGGCTTCCACCGGTTCCCAACGCGAGGGTCAAGAGCTCCCATTCGAACGACGACATATCCGGGTCCATGCTGAGAACGGCAAACATCAGAGGGATGTTATCGATCAATGCGGAGGCCGCGCCGATCACGATATTCGAGGTGCTTGCTCCAAGGGTTCCGTAAAGGTGACTGGATGCGACATCAAGATAGCCGAGATAGCCGAGGCCGCTGATACAGAAAATCACACCAAAGAAGAAGAGAAGCGTATCCCATTCGGTGTCGTGCATCAGCGAGAAGACATCAAATCCATCTTCGCGGCGCACGGCTTTGCGCTGCAACATATAGCTAAAGCTGAGCAAGACACCAAGGCCCAGCATCATGCCGAGATAGGACGGCAATTCCAGAATTTGTTCAAACGCAATTGCCGTTGCAATCGTCAAGATGCCGAGAACGATCAGGCTTTTCCCGCCTTCCTTCATCGGAATATCCATCACCATGGCTTCGGGGCGGGTTTTTGGAACCGCGATGGTCATGAGAGCGGTCGGCACAACAAAGCAGGCCAGAGACGGCAAAACCAGCACAAAGAAATCGAAAAACTCGATTTTTCCGGCCTGCCAGACCATCAGGGTGGTGATGTCCCCGAACGGGCTGAAGGCTCCGCCGGCGTTCGCCGCGTTGACAACGTTGACCATGAACAAGGTCAGCAATTTGGCGTCATCTTTAACCAGCGCCATGATAATTGCGCCAAGGACCAACGCCGTGGTCATATTATCGGCAATCGGCGAGAGCAGGAATGCGAGTGCTCCTGTGGCCCAGAACAAACCGCGATAATTCCATCCTGCCCCGATCATTTTGCTGCGCAGGGCATCGAATACCTGTCTTTCCTGAAGAGCACTGATAAAGGTCATGGCGGCCAAAAGGAACATCATTAAGCTGCCGTATTCGGCGATGGTGTCGTCAACGGCTTCGCGTAAATCCTCGGTATCCATGCCGATATCGTGAACCACATACGAGACCAGCCCCCATATCAGAGCGGCGGCGATCATAACCGGTTTCGATTTCCGGAAGGATGTTTTTTCCTCGAGCAGCACAAACAGGTAGGAAAGGACAAACACTACAATTGCCAGATAGGAGGCCGGATGGCTCAACATACTGGCGGTGGTCTCGGCCCCGTCTGCGGCGTCTGTCAGTTCTTGCGCCAAAGCGAGGCATGGGAAAAAGAAGAGGGTGATGGGAAGTAAGAGTCGTGCAAGCATGGGAAATGGTTCCGGAAAGGGTGGTATTTCCCGAAAGTATACCCGAATCTGGTAGAAATGCCAGATGAAGCTGCGCCGGATTAGCTGGCTTGACCGGCCAGCGAGCCAGGCGGTTGGCGTTTGGTGACGGTTTCGATCGAGCCGACCCGGTTACCGATATCACGAAGGCCGGTACTGACCATGGTGGCCGAGCGGGCGATTTCCTGACTGGCGTAGGATTGCTCTTCAACGGCGCTCGAGATCACAACGGTCGACTCGTTGATGAGGGAAATAACGTTCTTGAGGCTCGATACGTGGGCGCTGGTGGCATCAACAGCGCCTTGAATGGTTTGCATCAGATCGCTGATTTTCAAGGTGGCTTCCGAGGTTTCGCTCGCCAGTTTCTTGACTTCTCCGGCTACCACCGCAAAACCTTTGCCGCTATCTCCGGCGCGGGCCGCTTCGATGGTGGCATTGAGCGCCAAAAGATTGGTCTGTTCGGCAATGCCGTTAATCATGTCAACGATGTCGGCGATTTCTTTCGTGGATGAGACCAGTGATTTAACCGAATCGGCCATCTCGTTCGAGCGGACTTCGGCATCAACCGAGCTTTGGGATGTTTGGGTGATTTGACGGTTAATCTCCCCGATTGCTGCGGAGCTTTCTTCGGTGGCAGCAGCAATTGACTCAATTCCGCCTGCAGCAGCGGAATTTCCCATAGAGGAATCAAGATGCTGATCGCCGACAATCCCTTTGATCACGCTTGCGAGTTCCAGAATGGTTTTGTTCTTCTGGTCAGCCGCACGGGTCACATCATTCATGATTTTGGCGGTTTGCAGAAATGTGCCGTGCATCCCGACAATATTGATCAGGCGGTAGAAATGGTTGCGGCAGACGTTATCCATCGAATATTTGGCTTCGCGGACAAACGCGTCGGTCATGTCGGTGAAATGGTTGATGGCCTTGCGGACATCCTCGATCTCGCCTGCGCCTTCTAGTGGAATAAGGCTGCGCTCTTCCAGCTGGCCTTCGGCGAGCTTACGGCAGAGGTCCTTGATCTTGCCCAGATTGGACGAGGCAAATGTCAGGTAATAATGGGAAACGATCAACAGGACGACGGATACTCCCATGATCCCCAGGCAAACAACCTTAGGGGCATCAATCAAATGAAGCGCACCAAAAAGCAGGATCATGGCAACTGCGGCCCAGAGGAACAGCTTGGCCTTAGAGAGTGAGGATAAATTCTTCATAGTCCAATCCCTTTTGTTGCAGGAGGCTTACGAGATGGTCGAACGACTTGTTCATACCGTCTTTGGCATTGCTCGACCGGTTTTCGATATCGAGCAAATCGGCGTAAAGCGGAATAATTACATTGTTGAGAACGCGGCGATCCGGAACACGGCGGTTCGAGTGGTAGCCGGTGATGGTGTTGCTCATGTCAAGCGACGGAGTGACGTGGGCCAGAACCCAGTAATAGTCTTCATATTTTGTTTTGTTAACAACGTAACCGAAAATTTCCTGCCCGCTCTGGATTTTACTCCAGATGAGTTTGAAAACGCAGCGCGGCATGGCGGCGTGACGGATCAGGCTGTGCGGTCTACCGAGAAGTTCGGTCTCCGTGTAGCTCGATACCGTGCAAAAAGTCTGGTTCACATAGGTCAGGTTACCTTTGAGGTCGGTTTTACTGACAATGATTTCATCGGGCGAGAAGGTGACTTCTGTTCCTTTGAGCGGGAGTGTGGCCATGATTAAGCATCCAAAATTTTTTATGTATGGATTTACTGAGTGACGCAGAGGGGGGCGTTCAAAAGGCGCCAGCCGTTTGTCCGGATTATAGCGTTATTTTTATTTATTTGTAATTACTAAAGTTAGATATAAGGATTTTTGTATATGTAAAAATTTTTGATCTGTTACCTGTTTTGCTTGTTCTCTGAATTTTTCTTTCATGTTCGTGCGAAGAAGTGCTAGATTTTCGGAAAAGAAAAAAGAACAGGGCTCTTAATCAATGTCATCCGCACTTCAGGCCGAAGAGGCTGCACCTTATTTTTCGCCATATGCATTAGAAAAACTGCATGAATCCGTGACGGGGCGTCAGGATCTGTCCGATGAGGATGATCCCGAGCTCAAAACCGCATTTTCCGCTTATCGTGAACGGGTTCTCGAGTTTGTGGACCGGCTGCAGGACACATGGGCAACGGCTTCAGCGCTCTCGGGTTTCGATGTGGAGGCGTTTCGCGATCAGTGCCAGTCCCGCATGGATCATATCCAGCAGGTCGGCGCGGATCTTAGCTCCAGATTTGGCAGCGCTTCTTTGTCGAGCCGGGCGATTAGCGCCGATCTTTTGTCGCTTCGCAATATTCAACAATCCTTGACGGCCATGTTCTCTTTGGTGGGGGCGGTTCCGGTCCGCGAATTATTGCGGCCTAAAGCGGTTGATCTGCGTCCGCCGCTGTTGCTGGGCGGGCCGTTTCTGGTGTGGGGGAATTTCCTTGGCGATATGACAGGCGCTTTAGCCGGTGTCGACGTCTCTAAAAACATCACGCGTGAGCGCGCCGAAGGGAAAAAACTAACGCTGCACCAAGGTGGACGCAACCCGATGTTCCCTCCCGGGGTTTCGAGCGCCCGATTGGCGCTGGTTTCCAACGATATCGCTTAAGGGTTTGTTTTCAGGCACTCTGGCGGGTGAGCTGCAGGAAGACGTCTTCGAGGTCACGGTCGTCGGTCGAGATATCGGTGATGACCAATCCATTTTGCTGCACCATCGAGATTACCTGTCCTGCGGAAATATCCTTTGGCGAGTAACGTACCACGAGGGTACGTTTGCCGTCTTTTCGCGCCCCGAATTGCTGCAGTGATTGCGGCACATCAGCTAGATCCTGATCGAAACGGAAAGTGATTTCTTTGGCATCGACGCGGGAAAGCAGCGTTTCCTTGTCTTCGTCCACGATAATGCGGCCGTGGTTGATAATGGCGATCCGGTCGCACAATTCTTCGGCTTCCTGCAGATAGTGCGTGGTCAGCAAAACCGTGAGGCCTTGCTTATTCAGGGCCCGCACATTTTCCCACAGCTGTTGGCGCAGTTCGACGTCCACTCCGGCGGTTGGTTCATCGAGAACCAGAATAGGCGGGGTGTGCACCATGGCCTTGGCCACCATCAGGCGGCGGCGCATCCCTCCCGAGAGGCTGCGGGTGTAGGCATCGGCTTTATCCAGTAAACCGACCAGTTTCAGAAGCTCCGTGGTTTTGCGCTCGTTCTTCGGGACGCCATAGAGGCCGGCCTGCAAATCCAGCAAGCGGCGCGGCGAGAAGAACGGGTCAAAATTGAGTTCTTGCGGCACAATGCCGATATTGGCACGGGTCTGGCGGGGATCGGTATCGAGGTCAGTGTCCCAGACTTTTACGGTTCCGCTGGTTTTGAGGACGAGGCCAGCGAGAATGTTGATAAGGGTGGATTTTCCGGCGCCATTTGGTCCAAGCAGGCCGTAGATCGCCCCTTTCGGGACGGTCAGATTGATATTCTCCAGCGCTTTCTTCTCTGCGGTCTTGGCGGTGGCCGCATAGGTTTTGGAGAGATTGGCAATTTCAATGGCGTTCGTGCTTTGGGTCATGGACGGTAAGTATAGGTTGCTTCATCGGAAAGCCAAGAGGGGGCGGACGCGCCGGTCAGCCAGTTTCTGGCGGCGGGGTCCCCTTTCAAATAGGCTTCCCAGAAGGCCAGAGAGAGCATCTTGATAATGTCTTCATGGACGGATTGTTTCGGGTTGGCATCGAGTTTGCCGCGTGAGCCGTTATACACCATGTGGTCGCCTTTATCGAGGACAAGCAAATGTTGTTCGGGGCCGCCCGAATGGGTGAAGACGTCGACGCGGCGTTCATAACCAAAATTACGCAGCGGCGAGTCGTCATCGGTTCCGGTCATAATCAGGAGAGGAATGCGAATGTCGCCGTAAAAATCCTGCGGCTCATGCCCTTTCATCTCGAGCTGGGGGCTCGGGCTGTAGATAATTCCGGCCTTGAAGCGGCTCTCATGCATGCTGTATTGGCGTTTTCCGAAACCGCGTTTTTGACCGGCCATGACCTGAGTGGTCATGCCGCCAAACGAATGGCCGGACATCCCGAGGCGCGACATATCCATGGCGGCGCGCAATTCATGTTGCTCGAGCTGGTCGAGAACGAACGGTACATCTTTGAGGCGATTGAGTGTCGCGTGTTTCGGGATATGGGTGGCGCGAATGACATCCCACGGATGGCCCGGCTTTCCTTCCCAGAGACTTGAATCGGTGCCATGGTGCTGAATATGCACGACAATGTAGCCGTGTGAGGCGATAAAGCGCGAAATAAAACCCGCGCCGTCCCGACTTCCGCCAAGGCCGTGGGACCAAATAATGACCGGGTAGGGGGCTTCGTCCAGTGGGACCGGATGGTAGAGCTTATAGGGCACCTTGCGCACCTTGCGCGACGCGTCGACCCAGTCTCCGCGAATAATGGCAATCTGGCGCGGCTCGGTATCGGTTGTGATCTCCGGCGCCCAAAACGGGTGAGGCAAGGGGATATTTGTGTCCATGCTGGCTTCTAGCATGATGCGACGGCCTTGTCATAGGACTCTTTTGTGTTTAAAAAAAGCTTATTGTTTACAACAGGTTATAGTTATTCAGCCGAAATCATGTTTTCCGATTCTGGAAACTTCAATTTTTCGAAATTATTAGTTGACATATACTGAACTTCCAATTATAAGAATAGTAACTCCAGTATATAAAGACAAACGACGGACGCGCCAAAACCCACCACATAAGAGGGGTCAAAGGCGCAGGGTGTACAAGATTAGCGTAGAACTTTTTATTTTGTTTCTTTGAAGAAACCAGAATTTTTTACGAGTTTATAAGTTTACGAGCTTTCTCCCCCCCAGAAGAAAGGCAGGTCCTAGAGTTCCCCTCTGGACCTGTTTTCTTTTTCAGCATATAGGCAATTTATTTTCGGGCGAGTTCCGGTTCCGGTGCCTGTCCGGTTTGAGCCCGAAAGACGCCTTCAAAACGCGCATTGATGGATTCTATAATTTCGGAGGGCGCTCTGTAACGGGTTGCGGTCTGCAGATGGTGATATTGCACGCGTATGGAATTATCGGCAATCAGATGACGAGCTATATTCGCTGATCCTGATTCAAGGGCGAAGTCCAAGACATCGGTGTAATAAGTGGGGCCGGAAATATGTGTGCCCAGCATGGTGCGTTTGATGTGGAGGTTCCGGTTTCCCCCTGCAAATGTATCCATCACTTTGTCAAAGAGTGAAGTGTTGTCCGTATGTACTGCCGTCATGACTACGGCGTCCGGAACTTTCCGGATTGTCGCAACAGCCTCTTGCGGTAACGAACTGATATAATCTAAAGCCGGAGCGGCATCGCTGTCTTCACGTATACGGCACAGGAGACGCCATTCATTACGGAAGGCCTCAATACCATCGGCTACTTTCTGGAATATTTCTAACATCACACACCCTTGTTTTCAGGTTCTATATAATTGGGTGTGACATGACCATAATGTGTTTTTTATGTCAATGAAATTTTCGGCTTTGGGGTTGCATACATTTGTATGCTTGTTTATCAATGCGGCTATGCAGCATCCCAAATCCGCACCTGTTATCGGTCTCGATATTCTCCGCTTTCTGGCGGCGGCATCCGTCATGTTCTATCATTTTGTCTATCTGGTGGGGGAACCCGGTCATACGCCTTATCGTTTGACGCATGGACTCGTGTCGTTTCCGGCGCTGGCTCCTTTTGCCGAGTTTGGCTGGCTCGGGGTTGAGATGTTCTTTCTGATTTCCGGTTTTGTCATTTCGATGAGTGCCGCGGGGGCAACGCCGCGTAAGTTTTTTGAAGGCCGGGTTCTCCGTCTGGTTCCGACGGCATGGATATGCGCGACCGCGACCTTGGTTGTAGCCCTCTTGGTGCAAGACGGAAGCGTCTTGTCTCTGGCGTCCCGCTATCTTCATTCCTTGCTCTTTATTCCGATAGGCCAGCAGATTGATGGGACATACTGGACGCTGGGTGTTGAAGTCATGTTCTATTCTGCGGTCTGGATGATTTTATCATTGGGTCAGTGGACAAGATTTTATTATTTTATTGTGGCGTTGGGATTAGCCAGCACGATTTTTAACGTTATGCGCTTTCCTGATTTTGGGGAATACAATCTAACAAACCGTTTGTTTGAATTGTCATTGCTCAAACATGGTTGTGAATTTGCTGCCGGTGCCCTCGTCTACATGATGATAAGCGGCGGAAAGAAATGGCGCTATATCTTGCCGTTTCTGGTTTGCGTTGTCGGAGCGACCTATGAACTTACTAATTTCCTGTTATTGCAGCTGGGCGGCCAATGGGACCCGAATAAATTTTTAGTGGTTTTTTCCCTGTGGTCATTCTTGCTGACACTCTTTCTCGCCTCCGTGTTTTTAAACGATTTTTTCATCGCTAGAGCGAGTGATCGCTTATGCTCATCAATTCGCACACTTGGAATGATGACGTATCCGCTTTATTTACTTCATCAATTGATTGGCAGTGCGCTACTGTTTGTTCTGGTCCGTGAAGGGGTTAGTTCAAGCCTTGCTCTCGCGGTCACCGTACTGTCCATGATTCTGTTGGCGTGCTTGGTCCTCATCACCGAGACGAAAATTCATGCGCCCATGAAGGGCATGATACACAGCATCGTTGGTACTGGCCTTGGCCTTTTTCGCTTGAAGAGCTTTACTCGTTCACAAATCGACTAATCAACACAATATCCGAGGTCAGATCATTCGCCGGAATGCGGACAATGTGGCCGTTGCCGGGGGCGGTGTCAATTCCGTTTACGTTCTGATCGGCCATTTTGTCCAATGTGATTGTTCTGTTCTGTCCGTTTGGAAGAATGATCTCTAACCGGTCGCCGACCGCGAAGCGGTTTTTGACGTCAATTTCGAGCCAGTCTCCGTCGCGGCGCAAAAGCTCGCCAACAAATTGCTGTTTGTGCGCATTCGAGGCTCCGGTGATGTAATTCTGGTGATCTTCCGAATGGTGACGTTGATAGAATCCGTCAGTATAACCGCGATGTGCCAGATTCTCGAGGACGCCGATCAGTTTCGGATCAAGCGGTTCTCCGGCGACAGCCTGATCGATGGCTTGGCGGTAGCACTGCGATGTGCGTGCGGCGTAATAATGGGACTTGGTGCGACCTTCGATCTTGAGGCAGTCTATCCCGATTTCAACCAGCTTGTGCACATGCTCGATGGCGCGCAGATCTTTCGAGTTCATAATATAGGTGCCGTGTTCGTCTTCAAAGACCGGCATGAATTCTCCGGCCCGTTCGGCTTCTTCAAGAAAATAGACATTATCGGCGAGCGGGTGGCGGTCGGTGCCGCATTCCGAGAACGGTTCGGGCATTTGCAGGGCTCCGTCCGGCAAGGCCAGACCTTCTTCGGTCTCGCTGGCGCAGCCGGTTTTGTATTTCCAGCGGCAGGCGTTGGTGCAGGTGCCTTGGTTGGCATCGCGGTGGTTAAAGTATCCCGACAGCAGGCAGCGCCCCGAATAGGCGATGCAGAGCGCGCCGTGGACAAAGACTTCGAGTTCCATGTCGGGGCATTCCTGACGAATTTCGGCAATTTCTTTGAGCGAGAGTTCGCGCGAGAGAATAATGCGGCTGAGGCCCAGTTTTTGCCAGAATTTGACGCTGGCGTAATTCACGGTGTTCATTTGGACCGAGAGATGGACCGGCATTTCCGGCCATTTGTCGCGCACCAGAGAGATGAGGCCAGGATCGGCCATAATCAAGCCGTCCGGTTTCATGTCGATGACGCTCTGCATATCGTCGATAAAGGTGCGGACTTTGCCGTTGTGGGGGAAAAGGTTGGCCGCAACAAAAAACTTCTTCCCCTGCGCGTGCGCTTCCCTGATTCCTTCGGCGAGGTTTTCGTCCTTTTTAAAGCTGTTGTTGCGTACCCGCAGCGAGTATTTCGGTTGTCCGGCATAGACGGCATCGGCGCCGTACGCAAAGGCGTAGCGCATCATTTTCATGGAACCGGCAGGGGCGAGCAGTTCGGGGCGTTTCATGGTCAATCTCTCGGGCTTTCATATTTGGCCGCATATAACCAAATGGCGGGTGGGCAAGTCTAGAATTTATGAAGCATCAAAGCGTTGACAAATGTCGCACCCCCGTGGTAACTGTTTCCATAATTTATAAAGCGGTAATGGAGCACCAATGTCCGAATATGAGGATCTCTCCCCTGAGGAGTCACAAGGAATGGCGCGTGCGATGGCCATTGAACTTATCCATTTTTCTCAAGAAACTGACCTGTTTCTTGACAGTCTCTTTGATGAGCCAAACTGGTTTAAATTCGTCCAATATGACGACTTTTCTCCTCTTTTATGGCGCGCCTCCGCGTCGGGCACCATATTTCCCAATTTCCCCGAGGATGTTACGGATGAGCTTCGTGCCGAGGCTGCCCGCATTCTGGGAGAGGATATGCCTCCGCTGGATGAGCTCCTTGAAAACCGTTTTACCATTATGAAGGCTGCGGTTCGTAAATGCTGGGATCTGATGAGTAAAACAGCCCGCACCACAGATATGGAACTTAGTCTTTACGAAGGATTTCACGGGGCACTGGAAGAGATGGAGCTTGTTCCTCAAAGTCCTGCTGTGCTCGAGCTTTTGGGTGTGGACGCTGAAACATTCCGCTCTGTCGATCAGGCGCACGCACTCAATTTCGTATATCACCAAGGAACTGTCCTGACGGATATAGGGGCTGAGGTTGCTATGCTTTACGCTGCAATAGCGGAGAATGACCGCGCTGAGACTGCCGTGTCACAGGCTCTGGTTCAGGAGTTTATCAATGCCCGCGACCATCTGGGAGGTAATTGCCAATCCTTGATCAATTATGCGGCGCGGGTCTCGCAGCTGGATAACGCACAAATCCAATCCTATATTTCGGGACGTTTGGACCGTGAGGCCTCTAGGATCGGGGCGGGTGATGCCGGTCAACCGCGCCGGACACTCAATTAGCCCATAGTTTATCATATATTTACATAATATTGATATTGTGCCGGATATATGGTATGCTCGTCGCACCATAACAATTTAAAACAGTTAGAGACAGGTGTGTACTGATGTCCTATTTGGATCGAATTTCCCCCCAAGATGCCAAAGAGATGGCCCGTGAAGCGGCCCTTGAAATCGTTGATCTCGGCATCCAGACCGATATGGGAACGTTGAATATCCTTGATAGTGACGAGGGTTTCGAGCGCGTCAATTATTCCAAAATCAATCCGCTTCTCCGCCGCGCTTCGGGCGGCACGCTTCGTTTTCCCGATTATTCCCGAGATGTGACGGACGAACACCGCGCTGCCGCGGCTGCCGTTCTCGGCGATGATATGCCGCAGCTTGATGAGCTGCTCGATACCGGATTAAAGGTCGTGGGCGAGTCGGCCCGCCAATATTGGGGACTGATGAGCAAGACTGTTTACTCGCCCGATCCAGACCCTACACTATATACCGGCTTTCATGCGGCGATTGCTTATCTCGAGCTTGAGGCGGGGAGTTCCGAACTTCGGGAATTTCTCAATGTGGACGAGGGGCAATATAAGCTCGTCGATCAGGCTTATGCGCTCGCCTATATTTACGACGTGGCCAGCATGAATTTTGATCCGATGTTCGATCAGATGACGCGGATTTATCTCGAAGAGCGCAAAAAGACCAGCGATGTGCCCGTCGATCTTGCGAAAGAGTTTGCGAAATCCAAAGAAAAAATGGCGATCAATACCGATCAGGATATTCAGGACACCATGCGTGTTTCGGGGCTGACCGAGGATCAGGTCGCTCAGTACGTCGAACGGCGTCTTGAGTACGAACTTGATAAGCAGCAGCCTGTACAGGCGCCGGGCCGTAACCGTGTATTAAACTAGAGTTAGTTTTAGCAGGTTATTTCTTGCGGAATTGATCGAGCGAGATCACTTCGCCAGTGCCGCTATCGGCTTTGGCTTTTCCTTTTTTGCCTTTTGGCGGCTCATCGTCGCCATCCTCATCGAGAGCAAGTGCCGCCAAGGCTTCTTCTTCGTGGTCGAGCATATCGCCGAGCGGCTGGAACTGCAGGGCGAAGTTGACCGACGGATCGGCAAAAATCGTGATCGCCGAAATCGGAACAATCAGACGTTCAGGAACATTGTTGAACGACAAAGTGACCCCAATCGCGTGTTCGTCAATCGTCAGGTTTTCGAACTGGTATTGAAGGACAATGGTCATCTCGCCCGGATAGCGCTCGCGCAGGTAGTCCGGAATCTGGACGCCGGCGTAATCGGTCATAAAGGTGATGTAGAAATGATGATCGCCCGGTAGGCCTTTGGCCTGAACTTCGGTAATGGCCTGACGCACTACCCCGCGCAGGGCAGATTCAACCATTTTGTCGTAGCGGAGTGTCGTGTCGTCGTGTTTCATGGGCGCTTAAAAAAATCAGAGACTTTAGTTGGATCGACCCGCCATATCCATCAAGCGAATCGTACCTAACTTTTGTAGACGGTTGGGGGGATTTTGGCAAGGCGCATAAAAAATGGGGCAGTTCTGTTGCTAGGCCGCCCCGCGCCCCACCCCCAACCTTAGCCAGAGGGATTATGTAGCGTTACCGGTGCAATTAAGCAGCGATTTTTTCGCCAGCAGCAACGTAAACGTTGTCGTTAGCGGCTACGGTAGGTGCATTATCGTTTGCATCTATAAAGTTTGGACGGATAACGACCGTACCTCAAACGAACGCAAGCAATCATCTTTACTACGCGTGTCGATCCTGTTTCGGCCCCATCACAAAAGGACTTTTACTGTTTTTGTCCTTTTATGGTGGAGCCGCCGGGCACTGCCCCCGGGTCCACAACGTCTATTCCATAACGCGTTTAGCGTCATAGTCGGGTTGCCCCGACCCTTCTATTATAGGGAAGTCTTGATGAAACTTCAATGATCGGCGTTATTTTTTCGAGGGTTTAGGTGTGGCGGCCATTGTCGAGCCAGATGTCCAACTGCTGTTGCTGCCGTGATTATTCCCGCCCGCTTCTTTTGTCGGGGGAGGGGAATTCTTGGGATCACTCTTTGGGGTTCTGGCTGCGGTTCCAAATTTGTCTTTTGTTGACGGGGAGGAGAGAGGGAAACCGATCGGCCAGTCCATATCGAGTGGGGTCCTATTCTTGTTGGGGTTTATGTTGTAAAGGCGGAGAGCAATAGGGCGATATGCTCGCCCTGTCAATCACGAATATTGGCCGGAATTAGGGGGCTGGCGCCGGAGCTGGATCGTTGTTGTCCTTAAGGCCAGCTATGGCGCGCAATTTGGCCCAAGGAACTGATGGTTCTCCCTCTTTATCCATTGTTACGCTATAGACGGTTGGGCGATCGGGCAAATAGCCAAAGTCCAAATCATCAAACGCAATATCCGGTACGATGTTCTCCGTGCGAAGCTGCCATTTATTCATCAGGCGGATTGAAGGCGGACAAGCGCGTTTCAGAACCCGCTCGGCTATCATAATGCTATCTTCAACCGACTCCATGTTGCCCATCGAGCAAATGATGACGTCGTGGCCTTTTTCCGCGGCGTCGAACAGGTAGGTCAGCAGCGGAATATTGTATTGCATATTCGGTTTGACAATCGTCCCGCCGACATCGCTGGTAATGGTGAGGCTCAGAGCGAGATTTGAGGCCGGACGGGAGGCTCTCTCTTGCGGCGCTACCGGTTGGGCCACTTCGTTAAAAGGGGCTGGTAGAGAGGCGGGCTCTTCGGATGGCTTGAGTTCGGCCTTTGGTGCAGGTTCGTTTGTCGCTGATAAAGCGGTCTTAAAACGTGTCAAAAGTGATTTCAAAGACATCCGGTCCTCCTAAAATTTATTATGTAATATTCCTATTCTTTCCAGAACACAAGAAAATTCGGGATTGGCCGTGGATAAAGGCGCAGGGCGCCTCCTCGATTATTGCTGCCTGTTCGTCAGTCATGGTTATATAAGGGACGCACTGTGTTTCAGGGAGGTTCTCATGCAGCAGTATCACGATTTTTTGCGCCATGTTCTGGCGAATGGCGTTAAAAAAGAAGATCGCACCGGAACAGGGACAACCTCCGTCTTCGGATACCAGATGCGTTTTAACCTTGAAGAAGGATTTCCGCTTCTTACGACCAAAAAAGTCCATACCAAGTCGATTATTCATGAATTGCTGTGGTTCCTCAACGGCGAGACCAATATCAAATACCTCAAGGATAACGGTGTTCGTATTTGGGATGAATGGGCGGACGAGAACGGTGATCTTGGGCCCGTGTATGGCTCGCAGTGGCGGTCATGGCCAGCTCCGGACGGGCGTCATATCGATCAGATTTCCAATCTTATCCACGACATCAAAACCAATCCGGACAGCCGCCGTTTGATTGTTTCCGCATGGAACCCGGCCGAGATCGGCAAAATGGCGCTCCCGCCATGCCATTGCTTTTTCCAGTTTTATGTGGCGGACGGGAAACTCTCGTGCCAGCTTTACCAACGCTCCGCCGATATTTTCCTCGGCGTTCCGTTCAATATTGCATCCTATTCCTTGCTCACCATGATGGTGGCGCAAGTGTGCGGGCTCAAGGTCGGCGATTTTGTTCATACATTCGGCGATGCGCATATTTATTCCAACCATATGGAGCAGGTCGAGCTTCAGCTTTCGCGCGAGCCGCGCCCACTGCCCGAGATGCACCTTAACCCGCACGTCACCAGCATTTTCGATTTCAAATATGAGGATTTCGAACTGGTCGGGTATGAGCCGCATGGCCTCATCAAAGCGCCGGTAGCGGTTTAGCTTTGTCGGCAACGGGGGCGGTTAAACCCATCCCAAATGACGTGCGATCGATGTTTCGATCGGTTGGTCCGGTGTGCGGCCTGCCGCTTCAAGAATGTGCGCCGTGGCTTCCTCATCCACGATGTTAAGCTGGTGATGGTTCTGGCTTAACGTTACGCGGCTACGGAAAGCCAAGACCGGCTCGTGATCGTTCGACGGGTTCCAATACATGAGGGCGCTGTTGGCGGCTCGCATCAGTTTTCCGGCGGCTTTGTCGAAGGCCGGGCGCTTTTCGAGAATATGATTTTCCGGCAGCCAGAACGATACGCCTCCGGCGCGTTCCAGATAGCTTAAACGATTTTCCGGTTTGCTCCGCTCCCGACACACATCAAGGCCGGCGGAGAGGCCATTAAATTCGACGCTGTATCCTTTGTTTTTTGCGTTGTCGATCAATAGAGCTACACGCGGATCAGTTCCGGTACCGACCACAATCAAGTTGTAGTTTCCATCAACCGCGCGCTTTAACGCTTGTTGGGAAATCCAGATGCTTCCCGCGCGCCATTTTTTGTAGGCCTCTTCCGGCCCGCTTTCGAAATAGCTTTTCTCATAGCTCGGAATCGGCAGCAGGCAATTATCGTTGACATCAACACGTACATAATCGGGATGCCGTTGTTCGATCGCGTAGCTCAGTCGTGATTTGCCAGCGCCCGGATAGCCGCCTGTCTGTATAAGCGTTGCCTTTCCGCTTGCTGCGGGGGTTTTGCGAAAGAACAGCGAATTGACGACAGCTTGCAATTCCAGAAGTTCGCGTTCGGAATATCCGCCCAGTGCGGCTGTGATGTGCAAATGGTTATCGTTCATGACGGCCTCGCGTTATGTTAAAATCAGGTTGTAGTCCAGTTGTGCGTAAAATGCAAAAAAATAGATTCGTGCAGTGCCGTTATGATACACTTCGTATCAAGAGTTGGTTTTTGCTGATTCGCTTCTTACGTCCCGCCGACAACCCCTTTCACGGAGTTCTTATTGGTTCTGGATCGACGTTTTTTATATCTCCTCTGCCCTTGGCGAAGCACTGCTTCCTGCTTTAGCGTCCGGCGACGCACCCGCACCCGCACCTCTTCCTCCCCTTCCTCTCCTCTGACATATAAACTTTTCCGCTTTCCTCCCCCCCTGACGAAAGGACTTTAGTCATGTCGAAAACCATATCCAAATCCGGTAATGGAAAATCCCGTAAATCGCAGGTGGCGCGCGCAAAGATACATAATCAGGGCAATATCGTTCACACTGTTTTTGATGACCTCGATTGGCATCCGCTTGATACCGAAATCGATAGCAACCGCGACAAATCCTATATGCGTAAAATCAAACCGCGTTCCGATGGTCAGCGCGACCTGATGGAAGCGATCAAGGAAAAAAATCTGACTTTGGCTATGGGGCCAGCCGGTACGGGGAAGACGTACCTTGCGATCTCGGCTGCGGTCGAAGCTTTGGAAGAAGGCCGTATCGAACGGATTATTCTCTCCCGCCCCGCTATGGAGGCCGGTGAGTCCCTTGGATATCTGCCGGGAGATGTTCACGAGAAAATGGCTCCGTTCTTGCGCCCGCTCTATGATGCCTTGGGGGATCGTTTGGGCGGCAAACGCGTGCGCCAGCTCCTTGATGACGGAACGATCGAGATTGCTCCGGTCGGATTTATGCGCGGACGTACACTCAACAACGCGTTCATTGTGATTGACGAGGCCCAGAACTGTACGTACGCCCAGCTCAAGATGCTGCTTTCGCGCCTTGGTTGGCATTCAACCATGGTTGTAACTGGCGACCCGGACCAGAGCGATTTGCTGGACGGGATGTCGGGTCTTTCCGATATTTCCAATCGCCTTTCCACCCTTCCGAATGTGGCGGTTATTCGCCTCAAATCGGAAGATATCGTCCGTCACCCGCTGGTGGCCGAGATGCTCGGGGTTTTGTAGACCCCGAGTTTTCCTAAATAAGCAGTTGCCGAAGTGGGGCCGATTGTCTAATTTGGGCGCATGAACACGCGTGACCGAATTATTCGTACCCTGATTTTAGCTGTTGTCGGCCTATTGGTCGGTGGTCTGGCCGCCTTGTGGTCGGTGAACCGTGAGCCATCGCCTGATGCGTCCGGTTCGTCGTCCCACCAATTGGTGGCGACGTCGATTGGCGGGCCATTCAATCTGATCGATCAAGACGGGCAACCGCGCAGCGAAAAGGACTGGCCCGGAAAATACAAGCTGGTCTATTTCGGGTTCACTTATTGTCCGGCAATCTGCCCGACCGAACTCTCCAAAATGGCCGAAGCTGTTCTGGCGCTCACTCCGGTTGATCGCTCCAAATTGCAACCGGTTTTTATCAGTGTTGATCCCGAGCGTGACACTCCTGAAGTCCTCAAGAATTACGTGGCGCTGTTTATGCCTGAACTGGTGGGATTAACCGGATCGCTCGAACAAGTCGAGGCCGCTAAAAAGGCCTATAAAGTCTACGCGGCCAAGGTGCCGGATGAAGACGGCAAAGGCGGATATACGATGGATCATTCTTCGCTGATTTATCTCATCAACCCCGAAGGTCAGGCGATCGGGATGTTCAAGGCCAGCGATAGCGCCAAGGTTGTTGAAGAGCGTCTGCGCTCTGTCCTTGAGGCCAAATAATTTTCAAACGGCGCAATTGTCGATGAGGCGTGTCTTACCAAACCATGCCGCTACCAGAATGCGTTTGTCTTTCGTTGCGGATGTTGGCGGCAAGAGCGTTGCGCAGTCGCGCACGGTGCAATAATCGATCTTATCAAAGCCAATTTTGTGCAGCTCGTCGCAGGCCCATTGTTCTTGTGCGGCGATGTCCGCGCCATTTTTAAGGGATTTTTGCATGGAAAAAATCACGCGGTTTAGCTGATCGGCTTTAAGTTTCTCGTCGGCCGAGAGATAGGCGTTGCGCGAAGAGAGGGCGAGGCCGCTTTCTTCCCGTACAATCGGAACGCCGACGATGGAGGTCGGAATAGCGAGGTCGCGGGCGAGGGCGCGAATAACCTGAAGCTGCTGGAAATCTTTTTCACCAAAGTAAGCCTTATCCGCTCCGACCAGCAGGAGAAGCCGCGTGACAACAGTAGCGACACCGGCAAAATGCGTCGGGCGGAATTCGCCTTCCAGGGGTTTTGAGACCACATCCACGGTTACGGTTGTCTCGAAGCCGCTGGGGTACATGGTTTCAACCGATGGCGCGAAGACGGCATCCACAGCGGCGGTTTCAAGAAGGGCTGCATCTTTGTCGAGCATGCGCGGATAGCGGTCGAAATCTTCATGCGGGGCGAATTGTTTCGGGTTCACGAAGATACTGACAATCGCGGTGCCGCAATCTTTCTTTGCGGTTCGCGCCAAAGTCAGGTGGCCCTCGTGAAGAGCGCCCATGGTTGGAACAAATCCTACGGCTTGGTCATTTCTGTGTTTTTGCGCCATGAAGGCGCGCAGCTCGTCAACGGTTCTTAATATCTCAGGCATTTCGCGTGACGTCCTTTAAGGTTTCTTCGGCTTTGAGCCAGTCGAGAATATGGGGTGGAAGTGGCGGTGAGGGTTCCGTGTAGCCGATTTTTTCCATGAGAACCGGCGTTGGAACAGTGGTTTTGCTGCGTTGGTCAAAGAAGCAGCCTTTGACGAGGCCGATAGCGGCGACATCGGTTCCTTTCATGAAACGTTGCTCGATATAGGTCCATTTCTCGTCCCAGCCGAGAATTCGCGTGGTGAGGGTATAGGCCTCAAACGGGTCGAGCGACAAGCGGTAGCGCATCGTGCTGGCTGCCAATATCGGCACCGATTTTTGATGCAGCATCATTTTAAGAAGACCGGTGCGCAGAATGAGGTCGAGGCGGCCCAAATCCATCATGGTCAGGTAACGACCATTGTTCATGTGCATATTGAAATCAAGATCGTTCGGGAGAACGCGCAGGCGCAGCTCCGACGGGCTCAATATATCCTTGATACGGGGTTTAAACACCGAGGCCAGAAAAACCCATAAAACGCGCAGCAGTAAATTCATGCTAGGCAGTTTAGCGGCAGATTTGTAATATGCAACCTTGTTCCGCTGTATCAAAAAGGAAGTTTCATGCGTCAGATCACCGGTTTATGTGTCGTTCTCCTTGCTATCGTCGGCCTTTCGGGCTGTGACAAACAATCGGTTAAATCCGATGTGGTGGTGGGGCAGATGTTTGATAATCTGAATGCCGCAATGGCGTATGACGAGGTTTGCAGCGATAATGCGGCGGTTCAGTCGGTCAATCCGAACCTTTTTGGCAATATGCAGGCGATTGCCTACCTCTTTGCGCAAGAACTGGCCGCCAACCACCCTGATATCAAACCGGATGATATCAAAACGATGGTCAATCAACGACGTGATAGCGTTTCGGAAAAAGCGGCCTCGACGCTGCGGGAAAAAGGATGCGACTCGGATGAGGCTAAAAAGGCAAAAGCGGCGCTCGACCAGTTTTTAACGATCAGTCCGCCTGATACTTATGCAGCCATCGAAGCAAAAGTCCAAAGCGTAGGAGGCACCCTTCATCCTGTCCCAAAAGAAGGTCGGGATGGAATACCTGCCGAGACACCGAAAGCTCCTTAGGACTCAAGGAAGCTGTTCAGTTTCATCGCGAGTTTGAGATCGCCGCGCACTTTGAGTTTACGCATCAAGAAGGCGACATTCGGGTCTTGGGTGCCGTCCAATATGGCATCCAGAGTGCTGCTTGGTAATTCCAGTGTTACTTCGGCGTCTTTGTTCTCGGTGGTCAGTTCCGGCGGGCTTTGATTGCCGTCAATGTGAATGACTCCGTCTTCACCCATATCCAACAAGACGGTGTGGCGGAATTCGCTGGCGTAGACCATTTTCTGGCGTAGTCTGGCGGCGATGCTTTCTAAACTCATGCTGCAAATTCGCTTTCGCTGGTGGACATCAGGGTGGTGGCTCCGGCCATCACCATGCGGAAACGCCCTTCAAGTTCGGGGAGCATCCGTTCCATGAAAAATGCTGCGGTTTTAAGCTTGGAGTCGTAAAACTCTTTCGGGCGGTCGGTTGCGCCATCGGCGAGTTTTTGCTGCGCGATCTTTGCCATTTGTGCCCACATATAGGCCATGGCCACCAACGCAAACATACGCAAGAAGTCGGTCGAGGCCGCGCCCGCTTCGTTCGGGTTTTTAAGGCCTTTGAGGGCAATCTGGACAGCGGCTTGCTGCAGTTTGGCAAAGGCTTTGGCGAGCGGGAAGATGTATGGCTGGAGGGCTTCGTTGTCTTGATGGGATTCAATAAATTCCAGCACCGGATGGAAGAACGCGCGCATCAAGCGGCCATAGCTTTGGCCCATTTTGCGGCCAACCAAATCAAGCGCCTGAATACCGTTGGTGCCTTCGTAAATCATGGCAATCCGCGCGTCACGAGCGTATTGCTCGACACCGTATTCACGAATATAGCCGTGGCCGCCGTGGATCTGGATGGTGAGGTTTGCGACATCAAACCCCATATCGGTCTGGTAGGCTTTGACAATCGGGGTGAGGAGTGCGACCAGATCATCGGCATTCTGGCGGGTTTTTGCGTCCGGATGATGTTCGGAAATGTCGAGGTTTAGGCCCACCCAGTAGGAGAGCGCGCGGGCACCTTCGCAGAACGCCTTGGAGGTCAGTAGCATTTTGCGGACATCCGGGTGCACAATAATGGGGTCGGCGGGCTTATCCGGCGCCTTGGTGCCATCGAGTGCCCGCATCTGGAGTCGGTCTTTGGCGTAAGCAAGGCCGTTTTGCCAAGCGACTTCGGCAATTCCCAATCCTTGCATTCCGACGCCCAAACGGGCGGCGTTCATCATCGTGAACATGGCTTTGAGGCCTTTATGCGGCTCTCCGACCAGCCAGCCGACCGAGTTTTCAAAGTTCATTACGCAGGTGGCTGAGCCTTTAATGCCCATTTTATGCTCGATCGAACCGCAAGTGGCGTTGTTGGCCGCTCCTGTATCAAGCAGGAACTTCGGAACGATAAAGAGGGAAATGCCTTTGGCGCCTTCGGGGGCATCCGGAAGCTTGGCCAGAACCAGATGGACGATATTTTCTGTTAAATCATGTTCGCCCGCCGAGATGAAAATCTTGGTTCCGGTGATTTTGTAGCTGCCGTCTCCGGTAGGTACAGCCTTTGTACGTATGAGGCCGAGGTCGGTTCCGCAATGAGGTTCGGTCAAACACATGGTTCCTGACCATTCGCCGGTAATCAGTTTCGGCAGATAGGCCGCTTTAAGCTCGTCCGAACCGTGCATCAAGAGCGCTCTGTACGCGCCTTCGGACAGGCCCGGGTACATGGCAAAGGACATATTGGCCGAGCAGGTCATTTCCGAAAAAGCGGTTCCGAGGACATGGGGCATGCCCATTCCGCCGAAATCCGGCTCGGCGCAAAGAGCGGTCCATCCGCCTTCGGTAAAGAGTTTGTACGCTTCCTTAAAGCCTTTTGGCGTGCGTACGTTTCCATTTTCGAACGTACAACCCTCTTCATCGCCCGATTGGTTGAGGGGGAAGAGCTCGCCTTCACATAATTTAGCGGCTTCCTCCAAAATGGAATTCAGCATATCGGGGGTCGCGTCTTTGTAACGATCAAGGCTGTTCAGCTGACCGACATCGAGCAGGTCGTGGAGAACAAATTTCATATTCTCGAGAGGCGCAGAGTATACCGGCATATATTTTTCCTAATGTTTGGTCGGTGGCTCGTTCCGCAAGTACCGTAGATGGTCGGCAAGTTTCTCCGTATCCATCTTTTCGATAATTTTGCGGGCTTGGGCTGCTGGCGAGACGTCACGTCCTTCGTGTTTATCACGGATCATCTGCAGCAACTTGTCCAGATTTTCGCTGCCGATGGCTTCACGGGCGTCGCGGGCATTTTTATTGGCTTCGGCAATCAGGGCGGTTCTCCGGTCCTGCGGCGAGGCATCATCCTTGGTTGCCACAACCGGAGCCGGGGCAGTTGGAGGCTTGGACGCTTTCGATTTGAACCAGTTGAACATCTCAACACCAGAATCGCAAAGGGGAGTGAACATTCGGTAAAGATTTTACCCCAAAATCCCCTTTCTGTCTTGTGCAAAGCGGGGTAGAAGAAGGGATGAATTATCGCCATATCTACCACGCGGGCAATTTTGCCGACGTCTTTAAACATTTGGTTTTCCGGATGGTGCTGCGTTATGTGCAGCAAAAGGACAAAGGAGCCTTTATTCTCGATGCGTTTGGCGGGATCGGAATGTATGACCTCCATTCGGTACCGGCCCAGAAAACCGGCGAATACAAGGACGGAATTGCCCGTTTGATGGAGGCGAGCCTTACCAACGAGGATTTGCGCGATTATGTCGAGACTGCACGGGCCGATTTTGTTGCGGGATTATATCCGGGATCGCCAATATGGGCGGCCCGAATGCTGCGACCCCAAGACCGCTTTATTGCCAATGAGCTCCATCCCGACGATGTGGTTTTGCTGCGGCGGGCCCTCAGGGGGTCCGAGCAAAGCTCGGTAACCCATATTGACGCGTATGACGCTGTGCGCGGTGCTATTCCACCCGTGGAGCGGCGCGGTATTGTGTTGATTGATCCGCCATTCGAAAAAAAGGACGAGTTCCAGCTTCTGGTGCGCGAAATGGATGAGTGGAAAAAACGTTGGGCGACCGGCTGTTATATCCTCTGGTATCCGATCAAAGCCGGACAACCGATTGATGATCTCTATAAGGCCGCCGAGCAATTGGGACTTAACCGGACATGGGTGGCCGAATTTATGCTGCGCCCCAAAGAGACGGCGGAAGGGCTGAGCGGTTGCGGGCTTTTGATCTTTAATACGCCGTTCCAGATCCCCGAGCGGGTCGAGGCGCTTGGCTCCGAGCTTACCGCCCATTTGGGAGGCTCAGTCCGTAGTTTTTATCTCGGGTCGCCGGAGTAATTAATTCGGGCGGTCGACGATGACGTAGTCGTTGGTCAGGCGATACGGCTGTTTGTAGATAACATTGTAATCTTTATATTCATCCGGATTGCGGGTGCGGATAAACATCAGCCCGTTCGGATGTTCGGCAAACCAGTCTTTCATCTCTTTGGGAAGGATTTGTTGCACCGGCCGATCCAGACGACCCAAAAATCCGAACTCACCGTGATAGTTGCGCACAAAAGCGAGCGGGCTGTCGGGATATTTCGCCAGTTCGGCGGCCATTGGCGCCAGATCGTAGTGCGGATAAAACCCTTCTTTGGCGGACATCTGGAAGGCGGATATCATCCCCATCATGGCAACGGCTATCGCAAGGACGCCTTTGATCTTCTGCCCTTTGATCCCGAAACCGAGCGCCAGAACTATTCCGGTGACAATCAAGGATGGCCAGATCGGCATGGCGGCAAAGGCGATTTCGGCGTGCATGGCTTTTTCAACGCTGGCCCCGATTTGTCCCGCCGCTAGCTTTAGTATGACCGGAATCAGGGTGAGGATCACTGTTGTGCCAATAATCAAAGCGGTGTCCAGTTTCTTCAGCTTGTCATCAAGCGCCAGAAAGGCTGCGGTCAGGAACAGGATCACACTTGGGAGAAGCGGAATCAGATAATGCACTTGCTTACCGCTGATAAGACAGAAGGCAGCAAAGACCGGAATGGCCCAGATGGCGAGGAATTTCGGGACATTGACGGTATCGGGGGCCGACTTTTGCTGCAAGACGGATTTCATGCCGCGCCATACCGCTGGAGAGGATATCCACGGCAGAACAAAGAGCGGTAGAAACATCAGGTACCAATAGACGGGACGATTATGGTCGAACGCGTTGACCATGCGGCCAGCGGTTTGACCCCAGAAAATCTTGTCGGCGAACTCTTTGCCGCCTTCAATTGCGGCCGGAATAGCCCAGCACAGGGCTATGGCTATGCCGATCAGAATGGCTTTGGTGATTGGCCAGATAATCGGTTTGAGCGGTCTGGCGCTTGGCGGGGCCCAGAAATGGGCCAGCAGCACAATTGTGCTAAAGTGCAGCAAAACAACCGGCCCTTTGCTCAAAAGGCCAAGGCCGATGCACAGGCCCAAAACCAGTATTTGCTTTGGATCGCGGGTGTGGATGTAGTCCCAGATCGCGGTAATGGCGAAAATCACCCATACGGAGAGCAGCAAATCGAACATAATCAGGTTCGAATAGATGACAAAGGGCAGGCTTCCTGTAAACAATCCGACGGCGAGAAGCGGAGATTCCGGCGATTTCGGGAATAGGCGGGTGGCTAGACGCGCGGTTCCCAAAAGAAGGGCAAAAGCGCAGAGATAGGGAACAATCATCGCGACTTGCTGCGAGACGCCGAAAATGGACCAGAGGAGGTTAATCGCCCAGAATAACACGGGGGGTTTGTGATGATACGGCTCGTAGTTAAGTGTCGGCAAAATCCAGTTGCCCGACTGGTGCATTTCCCATGCGACGGTCAGATAGCGGGTTTCGTCGACCGGAAAAATAGGCCGGCAAAAGGCCGAAACCAAATAAAGGGCAATACAAGCGATCCCCGCAAACAGGGCTGATTGGCCCATCGGGGAGAGGTTTTTGATTTGCTGGAGCATGGATTTATAGCCTTAAAGCTGCGCTTCGGTTGACGGGGCTGCCGGCTGGGCCGGTTTTTTGTAGATGAGATAGATATTCCGGACGTAAACGACAAGGCCTGCGGCTTGGCCGACGATAAAAACCGGATCGGCGCGGTGAATGGCGTACACTAGAAGAAGTGAGCCGCCGGCTATCGAAAACCACCAGAAGAGGTTCGGAATGACCGATTTTTTTATTTTTTCCGAGGCTAGCCACTGAATGAGAAAGCGGGCCGAGAACAGGGCTTGAGCCGTAAAGCCTAAAACCAGCCAAATGCCGTGATCTTTTACCAGTTCGGCGCAGTCTTGAGCGGTCATCGGATTAGTCCTCGAGAATGTCGGTTTTTTTCGGGGCCCGGGCCATAAGCCACATGACGCCAAATATGTCAAAAATACCTGCCCAGAGGCGATCCCAGAAACCGTACTTGGAAACGCCACGTTCACGGTGGCGGTGTCCTACATCGACCAAGGCAATACTTCCGTGTTCGCGTATAAAGAGTGCGGGCAGAAAACGGTGCATATGGTTGAAAAACGGAAGGGTTAGATAGTCGTCACGGCGGAAGAGCTTTAACGAGCACCCTGTATCTCGTACGCCGTCCTTGAGAAGTGTACGTCTGATAAAGTTTCCCGTACGCGATGTAAATTTCTTGAGCAGCGAGTCCTGACGCTTGGCGCGTTGGCCAGCGACCAACATCATCGGGGTGTTCGGGAGGGTTATATATTTGTCGTAAAGCTTTGGCATATCAGCCGGATCATTCTGACCATCACCGTCCATGGTTACGACAAGAGGTCCTTTGGCGGCGCGAATGCCGGTACGTAGACCGGAACTTTGTCCCGAACGGACGGTATGACGGACCAATTTGATTTTGGAATTGGTTTTTGCCATCTCCCGGATCACCGAAGCGGTTGCATCGGTACTGCCGTCATCCACCAAAACGATTTCGCCAAGCGGACAGCGCTCGCCTGCTGCCATGATCTCCCCAACAAGGGATTGCACGTTTTCGGCTTCGTTGAGCATAGGTATTACTACCGAGATGTCGATTTTCTCCGTCATGGCGGCAACTTAGTCGGTTGCCTCCCGCTTGCCAAGGGGGATTTTGCGTTTTATCCGAATTGCCGGGCCCGTTTCCCAGGAAGGGGGCGGGTTGCTACCTTATGTCTCTTGCGAGGGCGGGTTTAGGGGCGTAAGTAGGGGCAGCTTTCATGCGTAGCCAAGGAGAATAAGATGAAAATCGGGATAGTCGGATGTGGTCAGGTGGGTTCGGCGAGCGCTTATGCCTGCGTTTTGCGCGGCGTTGGTACCGAAATTGTTCTGGTTGACCGGAACGAAGCTTTGGCGCAGGCGCAGGCCGAGGATATTCTTCATGCTACCCCGTTTGCGGCTCCGATTATGGTGCGCTCCGGCAGTATTTCCGATCTTGCGGGGGCCGGAATCGTCGTTATCGCCGCTGGTGCCGCCCAGAAAGACGGGGAGACGCGGCTCGATCTTCTCAAACGTAACGCCGATATTTTTGCCAGCATCATTCCATCCATTCTTGATGCGGCTCCTGACGCTTTGCTGCTGATTGCCAGCAATCCCGTCGATATTATGACCCATATGGTGGCGTCGATTGCGCAAAAAAGCCACGGTATTCCGGCCTCCCGCGTGATCGGCTCCGGCACCATTCTGGATACCGCTCGTTTCCGCGCTTTGATTGCTGCACATTTGGGGGTTTCCTCGCACTCGGTTCATGCGCACGTTCTCGGTGAGCATGGAGATTCCGAGGTTTTGCACTGGTCGGGGGCGAGTGTTGGAACGCTTTTGTTGGAAAATTTTGCTGCACAAACGCGCTGCCCGATTACGCAACATGTTCGCGAACAAATCGACGAAGGGGTGCGCCGCGCCGCTTATCGAATCATTCAGGGCAAGGGGGCGACGTGGTACGGCATTGGCGCCGGAATTGCCCGTATTGCCAAGGCTGTCATCGGCGACGAGCACGCGCTTTTAACCTGTTCGGCTCCGACCGAGGGGGTTTTATCCGGTTTTGGTGCAATTTCCCTTTCTTATCCCCGCATAATTGCGGCTCAAGGCATTCAGAAAACCCTTATTCCTGATTTGGACCCGAACGAACTTGCCGCTCTTGAGCGGAGCGCTGCGGTTTTGGCTAAAGCGGCCCAGGATATCGGGCTTTCAACCCACGAAGGGGCCGAGCGGTTTGACGTGGCCTAAGACGCGGCTTCCCTATAAGACTGGTCCATGATGTTTTTCGAATGTTCTCCCGTGACATTGACTGAAGGCGGCGTAATGGCCAGCCTGTTTCTGGCTGGCCTTTTGGGCGGTACGACACACTGCGCAATCATGTGCGCTCCCTTTGTCTTTTATCTCCAGCAAAAGACGGTCGGGCGTATCCAGTCGGTTTTGCTCTGGCCTTATCATTTGGGGCGCATGACAACTTATATGGCGCTGGCGTTTCTCTCCAGTATCTTTCTGAATTACGCGTTTGTAGATTCTGACGTGCGCCATATGGTGTCCGCCCTCGTGCTTGCGTTGGCCGGAGCGGTGATGCTCGCTCAATCCGTTCCGCTTTTGGCCCAATATTTCCCGTTTCTCCTTCGGGTCTCAATTCCTGTGCCGTTTGCGGCCGTCCAGAAACAGGCATCGCGCTTTCTCGCATCGCCCGGCCCGCTACGCCTTTATGCGGCCGGATTGACGCTCGGATTTATTCCATGTGGCCTTGTGATGGGTGTCTTACTCGCTGTATCCGTCTTTCCTGAACCTTTAAAGTCGGTTATGGGAATGGGGGCCTTTGCACTTGGTACGATTCCTTCACTTGTGGCCGTTGCAATCGGCGGCAAGGTGGTTGCGACAAAGTTGCCCAGCATTTTCACTCTTTTAAGTCAATGGGTTGTTGTGCTAAATGGTATCGTTCTGATTGTAATGGCTTTCGGGGTGCTTTCGTGAATCTCTCGCGTATTCCGGCCATCGCACATGAATTCCAGCGCTGCGGCGCTTCTATCCTAAAAGGTTTTTGAAAGGAAATCTGGACATGACAACACCAAACGGAGATGTTGCTCCTCGTTACAACGATGATGTTGTTCGCCTGTTTACCGTGGCGACAATATTCTGGGGGGTCGTCGGCTTTGCGGCAGGACTTCTGATTGCGCTGCAATTGGCTTTCCCGGCGCTGAACTTTGAGCCGTACCTTAACTTCGGCCGCCTTCGCCCGCTTCACACTTCGGCGGTTATTTTCGCTTTTGGCGGAAATGCCTTGTTCGCGACCAGTTATTATATTGTCCAGCGTACCTGTCATACCCGTCTTTGGAATGACGCGATGGCCCTGTTTACCTTCTGGGGGTACAACTTCTTCATCGTGATTGCCGCTCTCGGGTATGTGCTCGGGGTCACTCAAGGTAAAGAGTATGCCGAACCGGAATGGTATGCCGACTTGTGGCTGACCGTTGTCTGGGTTGTCTACCTTCTCGTGTTCCTGATGACCGTTATTAAAAGGAAAGAGCCGCACATTTATGTGGCCAACTGGTTCTTCCTTGCGTTTATCATCACGGTTGCCATTCTGCACCTTGGTAACAACGTCTCCATCCCTGTTTCCCTGACCAGCGCCAAGAGCTACTCGGCTCCGAGCGGTGTCCAGTCAGCGATGATCCAGTGGTGGTACGGTCACAACGCTGTGGGCTTCTTCCTGACCGCGGGCTTCCTGGGTATGATGTATTACTTCATTCCGAAACAAGCCAACCGTCCGGTTTACTCTTACCGTTTGTCGATCCTGCACTTCTGGTCGCTGATCTTCATCTATATCTGGGCCGGTCCTCACCACCTGCACTACACCGCTTTGCCGGACTGGGCGCAGACTCTGGGTATGACCTTCTCGATTATCCTCTGGATGCCATCATGGGGCGGGATGATTAACGGGATGATGACCCTTTCGGGAGCGTGGGATAAACTTCGTACCGATCCGGTCTTGCGGTTCATGATTATCGCCGTTGCTTTCTATGGTATGTCGACCTTTGAAGGTCCGATGATGTCGATCAAGGCTGTGAACTCCTTGTCCCACTATACGGACTGGACCATCGGTCACGTGCACTCCGGTGCGCTGGGTTGGGTCGGGTTCATCACCTTCGGTGCCTTGTACTATCTCGTACCGCGCCTGTGGGGTCGTGATCGCCTGTACTCTCTTAAACTCGTTAATATGCACCTCTGGATTGCAACCACCGGTATCGTTCTTTATATCTGCGCGATGTGGGTCTCTGGTATCATGCAAGGCCTGATGTGGAAATCCTATGACTCCATGGGCTTCCTCGAATACTCGTTCGTCGAGAGCGTGGCCGAGATGCATATCTTCTATGTGATCCGTGCTTTGGGTGGTCTTTTGTACCTCTCCGGTGCCCTGATCATGGTCTATAACTTTGTTAAAACCGTCAAAGGAGACGTCAGACGTTCTGAATATCCCGAGATGCTCTCTGCTCAGAAGGGTCTGGAGGCCAGCGCCTAAATGTTGCACCATCACTCAAAACTCGAACGTAATTCCATCATAATGCTGCTGTTCATTATTGTAACAGTGCTGATCGGTGGTCTCGTTGAAATCATCCCGTTGTTCCGTACGGAAACCGTGATCGAACCAGTGAAGGGCGTTCGTCCTTATACCCCGCTCGAACTGGCTGGATTTGACATTTATATCCGCGAAGGCTGTTATAACTGCCATTCCCAACAGATCCGCCCTCTGCGCGATGAAGTAGCCCGTTACGGACACTACTCCCTCGCCGCCGAGAGCATGTACGACCACCCGTTCCAGTGGGGGTCCAAACGGACCGGTCCTGATCTGGCTCGTGTGGGCGCCAAGTATTCCGATGACTGGCATGTGGCTCACCTTGTGAACCCGCGCGCCGTGGTTAAGGAATCGATCATGCCGACCTATGCGTTCCTCCTGAACAACGAAGCCCAGCTCAATGATATCGGCAAGCATATGTCCGCTCTTCGTGTTGTCGGTGTTCCATATACCGACGAGCAGATTGCCAACGCCTATAAAGACGGTGTGGCTCAGGCTCATACCGAAGATATGGACGATAACGTAGCCGGTCTTAAAGAACGCTATGGCGAAAAAGTGAATGCCCGCTTGTTCGACGGTAAGCCGGAAATGGTTTCCGAGATGGATGCGCTGGTGGCTTACCTGCAGGTATTGGGGACCATGGTTGATTTCTCGGCAGCCGAGCCGGATGAAGCCCCGGCTCCGGAAGCGGCGACGACGGCTCCGGCAACGACGGACGCTCCAGCAGCTGTTGAAGCTCCGGCTACCGAAGCGGCTCCTGCCGCTGACGTAAACGGTGCCGAGGCGAAAGATGCCGCTCCAGCTGCGGCTGATGCACCGGTAGCACCTGCAACGCCTGAGGCTAAATAATGGACTGGTTGGCTGATAACGCGACCATGATTGGGTTACTGTTCTTCGTGGCATTTTTCACGGTAGTCGCCTTTGTCGTCTATCGGCCAAAGTCCAAAGAGAAATTTGAACAATTTGCCAATATCCCTTTTGATGAGGACCGCAAGGAGGCTCGGGATGAGTGAACATAAAAAAGAAATCGACCAAATCTCAGGAGTAGAGACAACTGGTCACGAGTGGGACGGTCTTAAAGAACTCAATAACCCGGCACCGCGCTGGTGGGTTTGGGTTTGGATTGTCACGATCGTTTGGGGTGTTGGTTACTGGATCGTCTATCCGGCATGGCCGACGATTTCGGGACACACCAAAGGAACGCTCGGTTGGACTGAATACCAGGAATTGGAAGCATCGCAAGCTCAAATCGCAGCGCGTCAGGCCCAATATCTGGCGAAATTCGAAGGCGCTTCGTACGATCAGATTTTCCAGGATCCTGAACTGCTTGCTTTTGCTAAAGCTGGTGGTAATGCCCTGTTCAAAAACAACTGCGCTGTGTGCCACGGCTCTGGCGGTGAAGGATCGACAGGATTCCCGAACCTCAATGATGACGATTGGCTTTGGGGCGGTACTATTGCCGATATCGAGCAAACCGTTCGCTACGGTATCCGCTCGGGTCATGATGATGCCCGTCAATCGCTGATGCCATCCTTTGGTCGTGACGAGCTTTTGAACAAGAAAGAAATCGACGACGTTGTCGATTATGTTCTGTCGCTCTCTTCGGAAGAAGGCGCAAAAGCCGGAACACCAGGCGCGGAAATATTCGCAAACAACTGCGCGTCGTGCCATGCTCCGGACGGGAAGGGTGGCCGCGACTTTGGCGCGCCGAACCTGACTGATGCGATCTGGCTTTATGGCGGCGAGCGCGCCGATGTTGTTAATACCGTTACCAATGCCCATGCCGGTGTGATGCCGTTCTGGGTTGGTAAACTCGATGAGAACTCTATCCGCGAACTGACGGTGTATGTCCACTCTCTCGGTGGTGGTGAAGGTATGGGGGCCGCGGTCGAACAGACTTCGGATGCCGCTCCTGCCGCTCCAACTGCCGACGCCCCAGCTGCATCTGATGCTGCTGCCGCGCCTGCCCCGACTGAGGAAGCTGCACCTTCTGCGGAAGATAAACCCGCTGAAGAAATGAAAGCTCCTCAAGACAATGGACCAGCAAAACAGTAGCCAACAACAAAATCCTGTGAGCGGCGAGGCTTCGCCTTCTATCCAGCTTTTCGCCGCTCAGGAGCGTGTGTATCCTAAAGAGGTTTCAGGTCGTTTCCGTACCTATAAATGGGCGGCTATGATCGTGTGCCTTGCGATCTATTACCTCTCCCCGTTTTTGCGCTGGGCCCGTCCCGGCGATATTCCCGATCAAGCAATCCTGATTGATCTGCCGTCCCGCCGCGCCTATTTCTTTATGATCGAGATCTGGCCGCAGGAAGTCTATTACATCACCGGCATTCTTATTTTTGCCGCTATTACCTTGTTCTTCGTGACTTCGTTGTTCGGGCGCGTCTGGTGCGGTTATTTCTGTTTCCAAACCGTTTGGACCGACCTTTATATGAAGGTCGAACATATGATCCAAGGTGATCGCAATGCGCGCATGAAACTCGATAAATCGCCGTGGTCGTTCGAATGGATCTGGAAGAAAATCCTGACCCATATCTTCTGGTTGCTTATCGGACTGTTTACCGCCGGTGCATTTGTTCTTTATTTCAATGATGCTCCGACACTGTTTCACGACATCATGAATTTTTCCGTTTCGAAAACGGTCTTGGCGTTTGTCGGCGGCTTGATGTTATCGACTTATATTATGGCCGGATTTGCGCGCGAGCAGGTCTGTACCTATATGTGTCCTTACGCCCGTTTCCAGTCAGCCATGTTTGACAAGGAGACCTTGGTTATCGGTTATGATGAAACGCGCGGCGAGCCTCGTGGTAAGAAACGCGGTGCGGATAACCGCGATCATCTGGGCGATTGCGTTGATTGCTCATTGTGCGTGCAGGTGTGCCCTATGGGGATCGATATTCGCAATGGTCTCCAGATCCAGTGTATTGCTTGCGGCCTTTGCGTTGATGCGTGTGATGCAGTGATGGATAAAGTCGGATCCCCAAGAGGATTGGTTCGCTACGATACCGAGCATAATCTTGAACTCCGCGCCGAGGGGCACAATCCCGAGCTTCATTTGATCCGTCCGCGGACGATCTTTTATACGATCCTGTTGTCCTCGATTGGGCTTTTGATGCTTGGCTCTTTGCTGATGCGTCCGGTTCTGAGCGTACATGCTCTGCATGACCGCAACCCTCTTTTTGTAACGCTTTCGGATGGTAGTGTCCGCAACGGGTACGAGGTCAAAGTCCTCAACAAAACATATGACGACCGCACCTATAGATTGAGTATTTCCGGTATTGATGGTGCACGCCTCTCGGTTATGGGAGCGGATGGCTCGACCATTGATAACCTAAAGGTTTCGCCAGATAGCGTCGGGCATTTCCGTATTTTTGTTTCTGCCCCGCGTATGTCAGCTAAAAATGCCGACATCACCTTTACTATTGAGGATAATGAGAGCAAAGATACGTCGTCGGTTGACTCAATCTTTATTGCCAAAGAACGGGAGGATTAATGAGCGAACTCGCTGCGCGTGTGCGCCCTTTTACAGGACGCAAGTTTCTTTTGATTTTTCTGGCGTTTTTTGGAACTGTCATGTCGGTCAACGCCGTGTTTATCATGTTGGCTCTTAAGTCCAATTCCGGCGTTGTGACCGAGCATCCTTATGAAGAAGGATTGGCCTACAACAAAACGTTGGCCGAAGCGGAGGCGCAGAAAAGTCTCGGCTGGAATACGGCGATGTCGGTAACCAGTAACCGTGTGATCTATAAGGTAACGGATGCTTCCGGTCAGGTGCCGCCGATCAAGGATATCCTTGTCCGTATGGCCCGTCCGGTCCAAAAAGGCTATGATTTCCAAGTTAAATTGGAACGTCAGAGCGATAATAGTTTCTCGACTCCTGCTACATTCCCCTTGAAAGGGGCTTGGGAAGCTCATATTTCAATCGAATATGATCAGGGAACTTATTATGATAAAGCTCCTCTTATGGTTCCCTAGAACCAAAACATCGTAGCTAAAGTGGAGAACCGGATGTCACGCAGTGAGGCTGTGGCCACACACGCCGATTACACGGCTTTTGTTGAAAGTAAAACCGATGACCAATCGGCCGTTACTTTAATGGTGGATGGGGTTCACTGTGCGGCCTGCATCCAGAAAATCGAGTCGACCCTTCACCAGCTCCCCTATGTCACGGCGGCGCGCCTCAATTTTTCAACCAAGCGTCTGGCGGTTGAATGGCAGGGCGGTCCCGCCCGCGCCAATGACCTTGCGCAGGCGGTTGAGGAGCAGGGCTATAAAGTGCATCCGTTTGATGTAAAAGCTCTTCAGGCGGAGAGTGATGAGGAAGAACGTTTCCTTCAGCTCTGCCTCGGCGTTGCAGCGTTCGCCTCGGGCAATATCATGATGCTCTCAGTCGGGATTTGGGCGGCCTCGCTTCAGGAAATGGGCGCCGGCACCCGCGATATGCTGCACTGGGTCTCGGCCTTGATTGCTATTCCGGCGGTCGCCTATTCGGGGCGCCCGTTTTTCTCATCGGCATGGTCGGTTCTCAAACACGGGAAGACCAATATGGATGTGCCGATCTCGCTTGGTGTGATCGGCGCGGTTCTGGTCAGTATCTGGCAGACTATTATTTCCGGCGAGCATGCGTATTTCGACTCGGCGGTTATGCTCCTCTTTTTCCTGTTGATCGGGCGCTATCTTGATTTTCGTGCGCGGCGCAAAGCGCGCGGCGCGGCAACCGATTTGCTGGCGATGATGTCCGGCACTGCGCTTCTTCTCGATAATGAGGGAAACACCAAATCGGTTCCGATCCGTGACCTGCGTGAAGGGATGCGGGTGATGGTGCCGATGGGGCAACGTATTCCGGCTGACTCGATTGTCCTTGACGGGGTGTCCGATATTGATACGTCCCTGGTGACAGGAGAGACCATACCTCGCCCTGTGTCGGCTGGATCGCAGACCTTTGCCGGAACCATCAATCTTTCGGGGGCTCTTACCCTTAAAGTGACATCGGCGGCCAAAGATTCGCTTCTCTCCGATATTGTCCGTTTGATGGAAAAGGCCGAGCAGGGCCAAGCCAAATATGTTCGCTTCGCTGATCGTGCCGCGCGCTTTTATACGCCCGCTGTTCATACGTTGGCAGCAGGGACGTTGCTCGGTTGGTGGCTTCTTGGAGGCATGGCGTTTCCGGATGCGGTGCTGATTGCGGTCACTGTTCTTATTATCACTTGTCCGTGCGCTTTAGGACTTGCGGTTCCTGTGGTGCAGGTTCTGGCGACGGGTCGTCTCATGCGCCAGCATGTTCTGGTTAAATCCGGTGACGCGCTCGAACGGATGGCGACTATTGATACCGTCCTTTTTGATAAAACCGGCACGCTCACTTTGGGTCGTCCAGCGCTTCTTCCTTACGCCGATATTCGCCCCGCCTATCTCCGTTACGCGCGGACACTGGCCAGTCAGAGCCATCATCCGCTGTCACGCGCCTTGCTTGAAGGATTAGCCACTTCGGAGCCTGTTATCGCGGATTGTCAGGTGCAGGAATTCCCCGGACAAGGACTCGAGGCTTCTATTGATGGTCAAATTGTTCGTCTTGGGTCCCGTCAGTGGTGCGGCGATCATTCGGCTCCCGTTACCCGTCATCAGGAAATCTGGCTCTCGGTTGACGGTGCGCCTGTTACAGCGTTCCAGTTTGAAGACCAGCTTCGCGGCGACTCGCGTCAGACGATTGACGAACTTAAGCGCTTCGGACTTACTCCGGTGCTTCTGTCTGGGGATCGCACAGAGGTCGCTCGCGATGTCGCCCGGCAGCTTGGTATTGATCAAGTGGTTGGTGATATGTCACCAATTGATAAATATAACTTTCTGGAAGACCTGAAATCCAAAGGCCATAAAGTCATGATGGTCGGTGACGGACTTAATGATGCGCCGACTATTGCCGGAGCGGATATTTCGATCTCGCCATCTTCGGCGATCGATATGACGCAAAATGCGGCCGATATCGTGTTTGTTGGCGACCAGCTTGGCGCGGTAACGCTCGCCTATAAAACGTCGATCTTCTCGCAAAAACTGGTGAAAGAGAATTTTGCCTTGGCTATACTTTATAACGTCATTGCGGTTCCTCTTGCAGTGATGGGGCTTGCATCCCCACTTGTCGCTGCGATCGCTATGTCGGGATCGTCTCTCGTGGTGATCGGGAATTCATTCCGTCTTTCGCGGATGAAAGGATAGAGAATGGACGTACTTGAATTTATGATTCCTCTCGCGCTTATCTTGGGCGGATGCGGTTTGGCGTTCTTCGTCTGGACCATTGCGACGCGTCAATATGATGATATCGAGGGCGCGGCCCAGCGGATATTGATTGACGATGATTTGCCGACACCGCAGCGTGACGCCGCTCCGGTAAAGGCTGAAATCGACGCTACTTCAGAGAGTTCAAAAACGTAGCCATCTCGTCGCTTTGCCAGTCGGTATCGCCGACCACTTTGCGGGCAATCGTTCCGTCTTTTCCAATGATATAGGTTTCGGGCAATTCGTAGGTCTGATAAAGGTCGCGCGTGACGGCCCCCCGCGTATCTTTGGCGATATCAAATCGGCCTGAAGCCTCAAGTTTTCCGGGAATCCTGATTTTGCTGTCCAAAAAACGGCGGATGGCGTCCTCGTTCATATCGCTCGAAAGGGCAATCACATTTATTTCGGGGTGATCTTCGGCCAACTTAACCAGTTTGGGGAATTCGACCACGCATGGCGCGCACCATGTCGCCCAGAAATTGATGAGAACGACTTTTCCTTCATGACTGGACAGCTTCCCGTCTTTGCCGTTGATGGTCTTATAGCTGAAATCAGGAGCGGCGCTGGACGAACCGGTCTTTGCCGCGGGGGGTGGTGTCTCTGCTCCGCCGATCTGTATGTTTCCGCTTGTCCAGAAGGTCAAGGCGGCGATGACGAGCACTGTGGCACCTAAAATAAGCAAATTACGCATGGGCGGTTTCTTTCTGTTTTGACGGGTGCCGGATTTTCCAGCCTAGTGCGCCGATCAGGACGGCTTCCAGTACGGTGAAAATTCCCAGGCCCCAGAACAGGCCTTCGGTGAACCCGTAGGAGTGGAGACCAACCCCGAGCAGGTTGACCCCGATCCAAGCTGCTCCGACAATCGCGGACACAAAGGCCATTCCCATGGTGTAGACCGTCATGGAAATTTGTCCGGCGATTTTACCGTGGATGATCCAGACCAACCAGAGAACAATCAAGAGCGCTCCGTTTTCTTTAGGGTCCCAACCCCAGAATCGCCCCCATGATTGGTCGGCCCAAATACCGCCGAGGATTGTGCCTGTCGCGGTAAAGAGAAGTGCGGTCAACGCCAAGGTTCCAAGGCTGGTCTCAAGGGTTTTAACCTGATCGCCGCTCATACGCTGTGTTGCGCGGCCAACCAGAAGGGCATGGGCGACAATCGAGGTGACAAGGCACCAGCCGTAACCGATGGTGATGCACAGAACGTGAGTTGCCAACCAGAACTGGGTATTGAGAACGGCGGTCAGGACTTTCATGGTGTCGCCTTCGTCGGCCATTGTCATGCCGAGAAGACCTATCAAGATACCGATGGAGCCGCACAGTAAAACGCCCAATCCATTTTTAAGCTTGCGTTCAAGGACAAGCGCAAAGAATGGCGCAACCGCTCCTACAAACAGAATCGATTCATAGAGCGTTCCAACCGGCGGGCGCTCGAGAAGGAAAATACGGCACGCAAGGCCAGCCCCTTGGGCCGCAAGGGCGACCAGCGCGGCTAGAACGGAGGCGATGATCCAGCCTTTCCGGAAGCTGGCGAGACTTAGGGCTAAAAGAGCGAGTGCAAAACTTACCGCAAAGGCGAGGAGGGCGACCTGAAACGGTTTGATGCTGTTGTAGAGAATCTCGGTTTTAAGGCGCAGGGCGTCGGGGTGGGCCAATTGTTTGAGTGTCGTTGTCCACTCTTTGTCCGATCCGCTTTGCCAGAACTCCGCGAGCTTCGACCATAATTCGAGCGTGGCGGTCGTGGATGGAGATCCTTTGCCGCTCCGGATCAAATCCCACGGGGCGACCCATTCCCCCTTATTCTCGGGGTTCGGGTCGGGGATTACTTTGAGCAAATTGTTGTTCCGGGCGGCATCCTCGATGGTGCGGATTTGCCAGCTGAGCATCGCTGTGGCTTGCTCTTCGGGATTGTATTTAGCCGGATCGTCGCCTTTTTTAGCGATAATGGCTTTTACACTATCGACAAGAGGTTGATCGATTTTTTTGAGCATCAGATAGGTCACTGGCCCTTTGAATGCATCGTCGCCTTTACCGCGCATCTCTGCATTCCATTTGGGAGGTACAGAAATATTGAGCGGGAGGAGTAAGGAAAAACTCCGCAAAAGCTGCGTGTACTCGAGAGCGTTCTCGTGAGTTTCGAGCAGGGCTTTTTGCTCCGGACTCATGCTTTTTTTCGGGCTTTTTAAAAGGTCTTCGACAATCGGAAATGTCTTTTCAAGTCCGGACGATAACTCGAGATAGCTGTAGAGCGGCTTCTTCCGTTCCTCGAGTTCCATCAGGTGACGAACATCGGCGTTCTCGACTTTAAAGATTTTCTCGTTCACGGCGCTTCCGGGATCAAACAGGGTTTCCGCCATCCAGCCGATGGCGGAGCGGTCCTCCAGATGGTCTTTGCCCGAGAATTGTTTGAGCTCGTTGCGCGCCAGCGTATCAAGAGGTTTTACCCGCCCGTCATGAAGAACGGGAAGCGATTGGAACAATTCGAAATGATGGATTTTTTCTTTATGTTCGTGATCGTCGGCGTAAGCGCTGATCGTGCCCAGACTCATCAGGATAAGCGATATTACAAGTATAAGATGACGGGAGAGGACGGTCATGCGCGATCTGCCTTTGCCGGTTTTGACAGGCGTTTCATCCGGTTGATCAAATGTATGATCAGTCCAAGGGCAATAATAAAGCTTGCGATATACGGGAAGACACGGCCTTTGTTCTCAACAACGGCAAGAACCGTCTGGGCTTTGTCGCCGCTTAAATCAAAGCTGGATTGATAGAGGGTAAGTCCACGGTACCGCAGCGGTTCATTCATCTCGATGGTGGCCGGAAATACGGTGCCGGTTTGAGGGTCCGAGATTTTAATTTTCGAGGTAAAGGCACGGGCCATTTCGGTGCCGGGGTGCATATCGCGCTGGAAGCTCTCAAGCTCTACGGCAAACGGCAACGGCCGCCGAACGCGCTCCATCGTGATGGTGTAAATGGCGTCTTTAATATCCAGCTGTGGTGGTTTCGGAAATCCGTCAAAAGTCAGGTAATTGCCGTCTAGATCGCCGGCGCCTTTGATTTCGAATTCAACGCCCGTCATGTTCTTTTCATCTTGCGGATCGGCTTCACCGCTCGAGAGCATCATGAATTTTCCGGGGCTGGTCCAGTTCTCCTGACGATCTTCGGGGCGGCGCGAGATCGAACAGTTGAAGCAATAGGTGGTTACGGTGAGTGTAAACGGTAATCCAGCATCGCTTATATGGGTGCCGTCTTTTAATTGATCGTGAGGAATGGCTATCAGCGTTGTGTCTTGCCCGTTCTCGGTCTTGCGGATCACCAAATTGCGGGCGTGGTAATCTTCGATGTAGTTGCGACTCTCCCCTTGGGGGATCACCAGAAAACCTTCGCGCGAGGTCATCACTGCGAGCAAGCCGCCCAGAACCAAAATGATAACGCCAAAGTGCGAGAGAATGGTGCCGGCTTTCTCTTTGGTCCATTCGCTTCTGAAAATGAATTTGCACAACAGGTTGATGAAGAAGAGCCCGATCAAGGTCAGTCCACCCGGAAACGGGATGGGGCCGATCAGAACTATCCATGAGTCAAAATAACGTTCCTGCGCGGCGTAAAGCCCGATGGTCTTTTGCGCGACGGTGCCCATGATCAGGAGTCCCATCAACAGCGGGAGCAACCAGAACAGGATGTCAGGACGCGCCAGCCTGTTGCCGATCCGTTTTACGAATGTGACGAAATTACCTTCAGGAACCATGACGATTTTCTACCCTAATTCCCATGGGAAACAAAGGGATAAGTTTTCGTCCGGCTCAGTCGGTCTAGTTGTTTAAATGGGATGGTTTTGGCGAAGCCAGGCCTGATACCGGCTCGGTCGAGAATCCCGGAAGACGTGAATATTCCAGTTTTTCATGCGGGAATGCGCCAACCACTTTGGATTCGGCAGCGAGTTCGCCTGTTGCTTTGGTCAACTTGGCGGTCAGGAGGTACAGCCCGTTAAGGCTCATGCCTTTGACATACTGGAATCCCGGGGCGGATTTGGCTTGCTCGAGAGCGGCTGCATTCGAAAGCGGTTCCGAATTGATAGAGAGTTTCAATCCGATCCCTTCGGTGGTGGTCAGCGTCATTTTCTTTTGCAGCAAGGCCTGACGGGTGTAGTGGTCAAGTGCGAGATCCTGATTGGTAACAGGGGCCGCGGCCACTACGTTGATCGGGCTACCATCTTGCGGTAGTGCCAGAGCGATTCCGTCGATCAATTCGAAGACAGCACCTTGCCATGCGGCTGTGTTGGCGGCCATATTTTCCGTATCTTTGGTAACGGCTTCGTCAAGCCACGGAGAGGTCGGTTTCGGTGAGGAGATCGGGGTATTGTCCTGATAGGTGTATCCGCGCGGAACCCATTCATTCGGACCTTGTGGCGAGCAAGCGGCCAGACCAAGGAGGGAAGCGGAGATCACAAGAATGTTTGTTTTACGGAAAAGCATGGAATCCTCAGGAAGAGCTGTCGATCACTAAATTCTGAAGCGGAGTTTAGCAGGTCTTGAGATTCACGCAAAGAGCTTATTCAAGCCATAGGCCTAGAGACGGCTGTAGGACGGATTATTGAGGTCGGTCCAGTTTACGCTGCCCGCTTGGCCGATTTTTTCAATGCGGGCGAGCGCACAGTTGCCGTGGCCTTGCTTGGGAAGTCCGTAATAATCTCTCAAGGCGTTAAAAATACCGCCATGGCATACGATGAGCGGCATCGGCGCGCGGTGAATTTGGGCGCTATGATCGAGGCAGTACTCGACAGCGGCAACGGCCCTTGCATAGAACTGCTTTTTTGTCTCACCGTTCGGAGGGTCGAGATCTTCGGCTTTGAACGGGTCAATCACATCCCAGCTTTGCCCTTGCCAATCACCATAGTTCTGTTCGGCAAGTTCGGGATGCTCGTGCATAGGACAGCCGATGACCTGATTGACGATCGATGCGGTGTCGCGCGCGCGGCTCAGGGCACTGTGATAGACCAGATTGGGGCGCTCATCGAGTGCCGCGATCAGCGGTTTAATCTCTTCGGCCTGTGTCCGCCCGAGCGGAGTTAGCGGTGTATCCAAAAAACCGGCGACGGTACGTCCGGCATTTGCCATGCTTTCTCCATGGCGCAGGAGAAGAAATTTGCGTTCGGGAGCTAGATTTAGAACGGCGGTCATCATTCAGGCGGCTTGTCCGTTATCACTGTTGATTTGCTGGATCAACCGTGTGGTGCTTCGCCCCTCGGTCAGCTTGATGAGTTTGACGGCTCCGCCATAGGACTGCACAATCGGAACCTCGGAAATGCGGTCCAGCGTATAATCGGCGCCTTTGAAATAGATATCCGGTTTCAGGTGACGGATCAGGGCGCTGGCTGTTGAATCGTCTTCGGCAGTTTCCGCGCCGAAAAAGACCACCATATCCACCGCGCCAAGAGCTGCGATTACAGTGGCACGGTCATCCTGACTATTGACCGGGCGGGTTGGGCCCTTAAGAAGGCGTACGGACTGGTCGGTGTTGAGGCCAAGTACCAGACGATCGCAATGCTCCCGCGCATCGTTGAGGTAATTTACATGGCCGGCGTGCAACAAATCAAAGCAGCCGTTGGTAAAACCGACCTTGAGGCCCTTGGCGCGCCAACGGTTGATCTCTTCGAGCGCGACATCCCAGTCAAGAACCGGAGCTTTGCGCGTGCGATCAAAAACGGTTTTGCTTCCGGATGGCGTGGTTTCAAGGCTGGTATCCTCATGCATCAGCGCATCAAGAAGTTCTTGGGCACGGATGGCGGCTGTGCCGACTTTGCCGACGACAATACCTCCGGCGATATTGGCGATAGCCGCGCCGTCCTGAAGAGATCCGCCTGCCGCCATAATCGCGGCAATAGTCGCAATCACAGTGTCGCCCGCGCCAGAGACATCAAAAACCTCTTTGGCGCGTGTGCGCAGATGGACGGGGCGCTCGAATCCTCCTCCTTCTTTTTTTCTTTCGATCACGGTCATGCCGTCTTGCGAGCGGGTGGCAACTGTGCTGAGAATTCCGGAATCAAGCAGCATTTTTTCGGCAGCTTCAACAACTTCGGTATCGGTTGTGGTGGGCGCGTTCCCCGTGGATTCCGAGAGCTCTTTGCGGTTTGGCGTGACCACGGTGGCTCCGCAATATTTGGCGTAGGAACTCCCTTTCGGATCAACAAGAACCGGAATGTTTTTCTTTTGGGCGGCTGAAATCGTATAGCCGATAATCGCATCACTCAAAACTCCTTTGCCGTAGTCGGAAAGGATAATGGCGTTGGCGGTTGCCATGTGGCGCTCAATTTGGTCGATGAGGCCTTTTTCGGTTGCCTCGTCGAGCGGAGTGCAAACCTCGGTATCGACGCGAAGCAATTGCTGATGTCCGGCCAGAAAACGTGTTTTGATTGTGGTCGGGGTGTCTTTCCGGACGACCACGGCACCGGATGGCGCTCCGCAGGCCTCGATCAAGCCTTTTACAATCTGGCCATCCTGATCGTCGCCGACCAGCCCGATGATCGTGCATCCGGCTTTAAGGCTGTGAAGGTTGGCGAGCACGTTCCCGGCGCCGCCAATCATGCGGTTTTCCTGTTTGGTGGTCAAAACCGGAACAGGACTTTCCGGCGAAATACGATGAACATCGCCACGAACGAAGCGGTCCAGCATGATGTCGCCGACCACGATGATATTGGTTTGCGGGATAGCGCGAATCAGGGCGATCAGATGGTCGGGCGTTGTCATTTGGGGCTCTCTGTTGCTTTTGGGGCGGTTTGGCCTGTGGAAAACCTTAAAATCTGCGCTTTTTTTGGCACGGCGTTTAGGATTTGTCAACTTTTCCCCTGTTTAATGGAAGATAGGGGATACCCTCTTGTTCTGCTGAGAAACCGGCGGGCGAGTTGGACGGGAACTAATTGAAAAATATATAAAATTTGTAGTGTGGGGCATATATAATGACAGCTGGTATCTTTACCGGAATCAAAACTTACCTCGGGGCCAATCGTTTTGGTGACGTGTTGGTTCGCCGCGGTCTTATTACCGAAGCCCAGTTGCATGAGGCTCTGGCTGTGCAGCGCCGCGAAGGTGAAGCCCTTGGTGCAATCCTCATGGCGAGCGGCGTTATCAGTCGCTGGGATATCCGTACGACTTTGGCGATGCAGACGTCCCTTCGTACCGTTATGGCGTTTACGGCTCTGTTTGTATCCTTTACCAGTTTCGCACCTCGCCCATCCCATGCGGGTGGCCTTAAGGATATTCCGAATTCGATTGTGATGGCATCGACATCAACCGCTATGTCCCAAGGAGTTGTCTACGGGTCGTTGTTCGGTACGGGCGAAAAGAAATCCTATGATTTGGCGGCGTTTACCAAGTGGAGCGATATGTTCGAGCGTTTCCAGCGGGATGTTTCGCGCGAATCGACCAACCCGCTTTTACAAAAATGGAAAGATAATCTCTCAGACCTTCGCGGCCGCTCTTTGGTGGGCATGGCGGATGGCGTCAATGATCTGATGAACCGTGTCCGTTATATCGGTGACCAGCGTAACTGGGGCCGTTCGGATTACTGGGAAACTCCGGTCGAATTCCTGAGCCGCGGCGGAGATTGTGAAGATTTCGCGATTGCCAAGTATGCGTCGCTGCGCGCGCTCGGCGTACCGGAAAATCTGCTTCGTATTGCGATTGTCAAAGACATGGAAAAGAATATTCCTCATGCTATTTTGATCGTCTATACCGAAGAAGGGCCGATGGTTCTGGATAACCAGATCAAACGCATGACACGGGCCAGTTCGATTTCGCACTATAAGCCGATCTTCTCGATCAACCGTGATGCATGGTGGGTTCATACCGATCAGCTTAATCGCGGGGATACCCAGATTGCTACGGCATCCCGCTAGTCCGGTTTGACGACGGGAATAAAAAAAGCGCTCCAGTGGAGCGCTTTTGATTTTCTTTTGTCTCTATTCGACCCAAGCCACACGAAGAATGTTGGTCGATCCCGGGGTACCGAACGGAACGCCAGCGGTCATGACGAAGCGTTCGCCGTGTTTGGCAATACCTTCTTCGCCGATGCGCTGCTGCGCCAGTTTGACGGCATCGCCGAACGATGAGACATCGTCGATCTTGAGGCCAGCTACTCCGTAGGAGATGCTGAGGCGGCGGGCTGTTCCCAAGTTCTGGGTCATGCATACCACTTTCATGGCCGGACGTTGGCGTACGGCGCGAAGCGCGGTTCCGCCCGAGGTCGTGTAGGAGACGATGCACGCGGCATTGATGTTTTTCGCGACCTGATCGGCGGCGATGGTGATGGCATCGGATGCGTCGTTGGTACGGGCATCCGGATGATCCGCGTCAATCAAGGTGCGGTAAAGCTCATCGCGCTCAACGCGTTTGCAAATCCGGTCCATAATTTGTACGGCTTCAATCGGGTATTGGCCTGCGGCGGTTTCGGCCGAAAGCATCACCGCGTCGGTTCCGTCAAACACAGCGGTCGCTACGTCGTTGGCTTCCGCGCGGGTCGGGGCCGGATTCTCGATCATCGATTCGAGCATCTGGGTGGCCACAACAATCGGCTTACCAGCGTAACGCACGGCGCGCACGACGCGTTTTTGTACGACCGGAACTTCTTCCGGCGGAATTTCAACCCCAAGGTCACCACGAGCGAGCATAACGCCGTCCGCTTGGGCAATCATCTGGTCGAGATATTGAAGGGCCGATGGTTTCTCGACTTTAATCATGAGCGCGGCGCGGCCAGCAATCAGTTGACGGGCTTCAATTACGTCTTCCGGCTTTTGCACGAAGGACTGGGCAATCCAGTCCACACCCATAGCAAGGGCGGCTTCAAGGTCAATACGGTCTTTCGGGGTCAGAGCGGCAATCGGCAGGATGACACCCGGGACGTTAAATCCTTTGTTGTTGGACAAGGTACGTCCGGCCAGAATTTGCCCGACCAGATATCCGTCGCCGCGTTCCACGATCTCCATGCGGACTTTGCCGTCATCAAGGAGAATGTGCGAGCCGATGGTCATGGTGTTGATAACTTCCGGATGCGGAAGGTTTACGCGAACTTCATCGCCGAGTTCCGGATTGAGATCAAGGCGGATCTTCTGACCGACGGTCAGGGCGATCTTGCCTTCTTTAAAGCGGCCAACGCGCAATTTCGGACCTTGCATATCGGCGATAATGGCAATCGGGCGGCCGGTTTCTTTCTCGACTTCACGGATAAAATTGACACGTTCTTGATGATCTTTGTGTTCGCCGTGGCTGAAATTCAGACGAAAAACATCGACGCCGGTTTCAAAAAGCTTGCGGATCATTTCCTTGGAGTTGGATGCAGGGCCCAAGGTTGCCACAATTTTGGTTTGCCGTTCGCGGATAAATTGACTCATAAAAACCTCATTCTAAAAAATAGAGCCTTTTTTCTTGGCTCTCAGACTATTATAGTAGGCCGCATCATAAACGAAGGAGATTTTCTTTCAAATGGCAGTTTATTCGTGTCAAAATTTAAACGGCGCTGTTGTGACCGTGTTTGGCGGTACCGGATTTATCGGTTCCCGCGTGGTAGCCAAGCTTCTGGAGGCCGGAGCTCGCGTTAAAGTCGCGACCCGTAACACTCAATCGGCTTATTTTCTGCGTGTTTCTGGCGGTGTCGGGCAGGTTGTTCCCGTGTTTTGTGCTTATCGGACCGAAGCCGACATTTCCTCGGTGATCGAGGGGTCGGATATGGTGGTGAATTGCACCGGCATACTTTATGAAAAACACGGCAATCAATTTAGCCATGTTCATACTGATTTACCGCTATGGATTGGGCAAGCCGCCAGCCGCTTCGGACTTAGTCGTTTTGTCCATATTTCGGCTTTGGCTGTTGATCGTGCCGCGTCCGAATATGCTGTGACCAAAATGTCGGGTGAGCGCGCCGCGCAAATGACCTTCCCGAATGTCACTGTTTTGCGTCCGAGCGTGGTGTTTGGCCCATCGGATTCGTTCTTTAACAAGTTTGCGGGCCTTGCCCGTTTCTTGCCTATGCCGCTTTTCGGCGGGGGTAAAACCAAGTTCCAGCCCGTTTATGTCGAAGATGTGGCGAGTGCTGTTGTGGCGGCTTTGGGCAAGTCCGACGCTATGGGCAAAGTCTATGAGCTCGGCGGACCGGAGGTCATCGATTTCAAAGGCATATACGGCAAGCTGGAACAGTTTACCGGCCTTAGGGTATGTACGGTATGCGTTCCTTGGTGGGTTGCCCGAATTCAGGCGTTCTTTATGGGGCTTTTGCCTGTTCCTCCGCTTACCAATGACCAGATTACATCGCTCCAGACGGATTCGGTTGTCAGTAAGGATGCCTTGGGGCTTGAGGCTCTTGGCGTGACGCCAACGGCTATGGATACGGTTCTTCCGGATTATTTGGGCCGTTACAATTACGCCGTCTAAATTTTGACTTTTTGACTATAAGGATCTTGTGATGAAACGTGTTGCTCTTGCTGTAGCTGTTGCTGTCGGCCTCGTTGGTGGTGGTGGAGTATCTTTTGCTCCCGTTGCAATGGCTGCGGGTAAGGAAAGCATTGTTGCTGTTGTCAATCAGGGTGTGGTGACGGCATCCGATCTTGATGCCCGTCTTGACCTTATTGCCGCTTCGACCGGACTTCCGCCAAGCAAAGAGCTGAGCGAAAAGCTTCGCCCTCAAGTGATTGATATGTTGGTCGAAGAGCAGATCAAAATGCAGGAAGCCAAGCGCCTCTCCATCACAGTCGACGATAAAGATATTGATGCGGGATTTAATCAGATTGCCGCCCAGAATAAAATTGAGCCGGATGTTTTCCGGAAGGCTCTGCAGCAGCGCGGGATCAAGCTCTCGACGATGAAGGACCAGATCCGTGCCCAGCTCGCTTGGACCAAGGTTGTTCAAAAACGCGTTCGCCCGCGCGTGGATGTGAGCGAGGCCGATGTGGACTCGGAACTTGAATTTCTCAAGGCCAATGTAGGTAAAGACCAGTATAAGATCGCCGAAATTTTCTTGCCAACCGGTGACACTGCAAAAAATGCGGATGTACGCACGCTGGCATCGAAATTGTCCGATCAGCTGAATAAAACTCCGGATGCTTTCCCGAAAGTTGCTCGTCAGTTCTCGCAATCGGCTGGAGCCGAGCAAGGCGGATTGGTTGGATGGGTGAACGCCGGACAGCTTTCCGAAGAAGTGGACAAGGTCTTGCCGACGCTTGGAAACGGACAAGTCTCAGCTCCAATTGATACGCCATCCGGTATCTATATCATCTTCCTGATCGAGAAACGTGTTCTTAGCGCGGAAACTCTTCCATCGCGCGAAGATGTCTTGCAGCGGATCGGCAATCAACGCCTTGATCGCGCCCAGCGCCGCTATCTGATGGATTTGTTCTCGTCCGCGTTTATCGAGAAACGGGTATAGGGTGACGGCGTCGTCTTCCGAACTGCCGCCGCTTCGCGAGGTTATTCGTGCGCACGAGCTTCGTGCCGAGAAATCATTGGGGCAGAATTTCCTGCTTGATCAGAACATCACCGATAAGATTGTCCGGTTGTCCGGCTCCATGGAGGGAATTCATGCGGTCGAGATCGGGCCGGGGCCGGGCGGGTTGACCCGCGCCATTCTTGACTCCAAGGCTGCACAACTTGTTGCGGTTGAATTTGATCCGCGCGCGGTGCGGGCCATGGGTGATTTGGTCACTCATTACGGCGCCGAACGCTTTTCGGTCGTACAGGCGGATGCCCTTACGATTGATCCGCGCTCACTGGTTCCTGCGCCGCGGGCGGTTCTCTCCAATCTTCCTTATAATATCAGTACGGTGTTGTTGCTCAAATGGCTTGAGCATATTCGGGCTGATGCGGGAAGTTATACATTCTTATCTTTGATGTTCCAGAAGGAAGTGGCCGACCGTATTCTGGCCGAGCCCGGAAGCAAGACATACGGACGTTTGAGTGTTATGGCGCAGTGGCTTTGTGATGTGCGACGTTTATTTGATCTGCCGCCGTCGGCTTTTACACCGCCGCCAAAGATCAAGTCATCGGTGCTGCATTTTGTTCCTAAAACCCTTGATGCGGCGTCTGCGCCGAAATTTGCAACCATGGAGAAAATTCTGGCTGCTGCATTTGGTCAGCGGCGGAAAATGATCCGCGGATCACTTTCTGAATATATGGCGCAAATCGAAAGGGTCGGATTGGATCCGACCCTTCGCGCGGAAGATGTTCCGGTTGAGGCTTATGCAGCGCTTGCGCTTGAACGCGATGCCTTGAGCTCGGTGTAAGCGTACTCGATCCACGGGCACAGAGCTTCGAGATCGCTGCTTTCAACCGTTGCGCCGCCCCAGATGCGTAGTCCCGGAGGGGCCTTGACGTAGGACGCGATGTCGTAGGCGACATTCTCTTTATCCAGCATTTTGACCATGTCTTTAATCATTGCCATTTGGGTGTCGGCGTCAAAACCGTTGAACCATGGGTCGGTGATTTTAAGGCAGATCGAGGTGCGGGAACGGATGGCTTCGTTTTCCGGCAGGAACCCGATCCAATCGGTCTTGGCAACCCAGTTTTCAATCGCTTTAAGGTTGGCGATGCAGCGGCTTTCTGTGCCTTTGGCTCCGCCGAGGCCTTTGACCCATTTGAGGGCATCGATGCAATCTTCAACAGCCAGCATCGATGGGGTGTTGATGGTTTCACCTTTGAAGAGGCCTTCGTTCAGCTCGCCTTTGGCGACCATGCGGAATGTTTTCGGCATGGCCCGGTTCGGTTTGAAGCTGGCGAGGCGTTCAACAGCGCGCGGCGAGAGAACAATCATGCCGTGAGCGGCTTCCCCGCCCAAGACTTTCTGCCACGACCATGTCACGACATCGAGTTTGCTCCAGTCCATATCGTAGGCAAATACAGCCGAGGTCGCATCGCAGATTGTGAGGCCTTTGCGGTCGGATTTGATCCAGTCATGGTTCGGAATGCGGACACCCGATGTTGTGCCATTCCAGACAAAGACAACATCGCGGTCGCAATCGATTTGTGCGAGATCCGGCATTTGCCCGTAATCGCCTTTGAACTGACGGACATCTTCAAGCTTCAGTTGGCTGACGACATCGGTCATCCAGTCGGAACCAAAGCTTTCCCAAGCGATGCAATCGACACCGCGCTCACCGAGGAGCGACCAGAGGGCCATTTCAACGGCGCCTGTGTCCGAGGCTGCGACGATGGCTATCCGGTAATCGGACGGAATGCCCAATGTTTCGCGGTGGAGGTCGATGACTTCCTTGAGTTTGGCTTTGCCGCCGGTAGCACGATGGGATCGGCCTAAAAACGCACCCGATAGTGCGTCCCAATTCCATCCCGGGCGCTTGGCGCACGGGCCTGACGAAAAGTTCGGGCATTGGGGTTTTTGTGCTGGTTTTTCCATGACGGCTCCATCTCTTGTGACACTACAAATTATGGGGCGCAGTTTATCACTCCGGCGGGCCTAGAGCAATCGCGGTTCTGTTGCGAGGCAGGATGAGTTTAGCGGCCGGACTGGCGGGCTTTGAGGGTGTTGGCCATCAGGCATGCAATGGTCATCGGGCCGACGCCGCCGGGGACCGGAGTGATGGCACCCGCTATTTTTGATACATCATCGAAGTCAACATCGCCGCAGAGTTTTCCGGTATCAAGGCGATTGATGCCCACATCGATCACAATGGCGCCCGGTTTGACCCAATCGGCCTTGACCATTTTAGGGCGGCCAACAGCGGCGACCAAAATGTCAGCCGAGCGGCACACTTCGGCCAGATTGGCGGTTTTCGAATGGGCGGTGGTTACGGTGGCATTCGCAGCAAGGAGCAGCTGGGCCATCGGTTTTCCGAACAGCAGCGAGCGTCCGATCACAACAGCGTTCTTGCCGGTTAGATCGGGGCAAACTTCTTTAATCAGAAGCATCGAGCCTTGAGGCGTGCACGGAACCAGTCCATCCAGTCCGGCAACGAGTTTCCCGATATTGGGGATTGTCAGGCCATCAACATCCTTTTCCGGTGCGATCAACTGGATCAGGCGGTCGGAATCGAGGCCGCGGGGAAGAGGAAGCTGAAGCAGAATCCCGTCTATCGATGGATCAGTGTTCAGTGATTTAATCAGGGTTTCAATGTCTTGCTCGGTGGCGTTTTCAGGCAGACGGTGCTCGGTCGAGCGGATGCCGGTTTTGGCGCAGGCTTTAATCTTGTTGGCGACGTACACATGGCTGGCGGGATCATCACCCACCAGAATGACCGCGAGGCCCGGCGGGGTAGTCATCGCGGCTGTTTGAGCGGCTATGGTATCCATAAGCCTGCCGGATACGGATTTTCCATCGATTATCTGAGCTGTGGTCGTCATGGGAGCTGTGTAGTCTTAATTAGCTCTATTTTCAAGGGATTATAGCTGTTTCTTGAAAAAAGCCCCTTAAAAGATAGAGAAAGCTGTGCTACACCGACCTCATGTTCAATCGTTTTCCGATCTTGCTGGAACTTGGTGCTGGTGCCAACGGCCGTTGGCGTCTATGGGCTTTATTTGCCGGCGTTTGCCTGATTGCGTCGATCGGAACGTGGGTGTCAGGCCAGTATAAAATCGGTCGTTTGGATGCGCTGAAGTCCAATTATTCGGATACGGTTATCAATTACGCCAAGGCGTTTGATCGTGCCCCCAAACACTCGCTTGAGCGCGATCTCCTTGACGGATGCAAACAAACCCAGATCGGGACCTGGCTTCAGACCACTGACGCCCTCAATTTCCGCGGGCCTGTGACCGGAAACCGTGTGGATGTCAGTCTTGACCCATCCAAGGCCTATCTTGATCTTAATGGCCGTGAACTCGCGAGCTGTGTTCAATCGGACATTGAAGATATGCAATTCGACATCGGATCGATGGTTAATACATGGTCGGTTATTCTTCTGTTGGTATCGTTCTCGATCGGCGTTTGGTCCTGGATTTGTTATGCGGCTCAGGCTGCCAATATCTCGCGTGGACGAAATGTCTATGCCGAGCGTCTTGCCGAAACTGTTGAAGAAACCGAGGCCGTGACCGCGGCGATGGATGCCGATCCTGCGTCAGGTTCTGACGCGTCCCCGAAGCCCCCAACGGATGAAGAGTCCAAATCTCACCCGTCAACTTCGGTTCCTTCGGTTAAAGATACCGACCAGACGTCATAGGGGCAGGGTTGCACAAAAAAAGCGCCGGATGATCCGGCGCTTTTGCGTATTCGGGAGTCTTCTAAAACCGGAACAGCGAGACCAAGAGGCTGACCAGCAGAGAGTTGAGAAGCTGAAGGGCGATAATCACCACGATCGGAGTGATGTCAATGCCGCCAATCGGGGGTACATATTTCTGAACAGGCTTCGTCACCGGATCGGTCAGCTTTTTCAACAAGGAGATCAGGTTCTGGGCTTGCGGATTATCGGCGTTCAAAACCTTGAACACGATCAACCAGCTGACGGCTACGTGCAGAATAATGACGAAAATATATATGTTAATCGCGGTTCCAATGAGTGTGGCCAAAAAGGGCATATCTTTAACTCCATAAGTTTGCGGCCTATCCTACCTTTAAATGCAGGGGCTGACAATTCGTTAATCTTGTGGCTTTATACTTGAATCGGTTGATAAAGGGTCATGGACAGGATGCGGTATTCAAGTTGGAGTGTTTTGGCGCTGGTAGCGATGCTCACCTTGCCATCGTTTGCGCCTGAGGCTCGTGCCGATTTTGTATGTAAGCCGAACAGCGTTCCCAAGATCAATGTCCGGACATCGACCACTCCTGTGGCTTATGACTTTTCCAAAACCGAGCATGATCTGAACGGGTTCTCGGTAGATACTATTAACCCGTACGGCGAAGGAGTCTCGACTGATGTCGGAGGTTTGATGCGCGGCGGGATTACGGTCAGCCATACGGTCAAATATGAAACATCGACGGACCGTGTATCTCGTCAGATGTGTTATTATTATTCCCAGATCGATATTGTTATCCACATCAACCCGACGGTGTATGTCGCGCGTGAGTTTCCTCAAGGAAGCTGCAAGCATAACGCCATTCTCCAGCACGAGAATCAACATGTGATTATTGACCGGGAAGTGGTCAATAAATACGCGCAGATTATCGGGCAGAATGTTTCGGCGGATATCGGGCGGCAGAGTATGTTCGGTCCAATTCAAGGGTCCGAGCATGCGGCGATGGAAACTTACATCGCCGATCATATGAAGCAATTGGTGTCGACCTACACCGATCAGATGAATGCCGAACGGCGTCAGCGCCAGCAGGCGCACGACAGTATGGCTGAATACGAGCGGGTGAATCGTATGTGCCCGGCGACACGCTAAGGGTGCTGCGGCCAAGACGAAAAGCGGAAATGCGGAAAAGACAAACCCGCTGCGAGGAGGAACAAGCAGCGGGTGAATAGACGGTCAATCTATATGGTGTCTTAGTGTTTGGCGATAAGTCTTTGCAGTGCTGAAACTGTGAATTCCTATCTTCTTATAGAATGACAGATAAATGTGGCATAAGTTTGGGCGATCGCTGCCTTAATCGCGCCATAATTACTTTTTCTTCAGGTTTTTAGGGGTAAAAGAAACAAACCGTACCTTGGTCTTGGATGATTCCGGTATGCGTGTGATACTTTGTTTCAACAGGGAGTAATCAATGATTCGTCAATCGAGCGACCATATATGGATGACCGAGCCGGTCCTTTTTCATTGCAACCACCAGACGATGGCCACCAATACCTACCAAAGCGACGATCCCCCCGATATTCAAGCGGTTCAGCGTGCGGCTAAATCCGAGTTCCGTCAGTTCCGCGATTGTCTTGTTTCTGCCGGAGTGAATGTGACGACGGTTTTGGGACATGATGATTCACCGGATGATATTTTTCCGAACTGGGCCTCTACCCATGAGGACGGCAAAGGCGGCCGTTTTATTGTTTATTATCCGATGCTCAACGAGAATCGCCGGATCGAGCGCCGTCCCGAGATGATGGCGCTTTTGGAGCGTCAATATTCTGTGGCTCTTGATATGACCCGTTATGAGCGCGAGAATCGCGCTCTCGAGAGCACATCGGCGCTTTGGATGGACCGTGTTCATAAAGTGGCGTATTCCTCCCACTCGGCGCGAGCGGATCGGGAACTGGCTCAGGAATGGTGCGATTTTATGGGGTACAAATTTGTGCCGTTTGAAACCCGCAATCATGTCGGGAAGCCTGTTTATCATACCGATGTGATGATGTTTATCGGAACCGGCTTTATTGGTGTGTGTCTCGAGTGTGTTGTTCCGGAAGACCGCGACCGCGTGCGGACTTCGCTTGAGGCGACCGGACGCGAGATTATCGAGATTACCAATGAACAGCTTTTATCATTTTGCGGGAATTGTCTGGAAGTCGTGGCTCGTGACGGCAGCAAGAAACTGGTGATGTCGTCCTCCGCTTTTTCGGCTTATCGCATTGACCAGAAAGATCGTTTCCTCAAGCATGTTTCGGAGATTATCCATTCCGATCTCGCCACCATACAGAAATATGGCGGCGGCGCAGCGCGGTGTATGCTGATGGAGTTGTTCTAGAGCGGACGACGCTCGGCCACCATAATGGTGAATTTGGCGTCTTTACCCGGGTTGTTTTGTGCCTCGGGCTCTTGTTCCTGCTGGAATTCCAGAATATTAAATTTGCGCTCAAATACCTGATGGAAACGGGCTTCGTCCCATAAGCTAATGAGCTGTCCTTGACGTCCAGGCACGTGCGGTTTGTATTCGGTGAGGCCATCATTACGTACAACCATCTGGTCCGGATCAAAGTCGCGTGTATCGCGAGCGCTGATCACCAGAAGTCCGCCCGGCTTAATAACTTTGGCGGCGTGGCGCGCAAACGCGCTGACCAAACCGTTATTGCCCATCAGGTGGAGAGTGCGGTGGCTGTAGACGGCGTCATATTCGCCGATTGGCACGCGGCCACTGTTAAAATCGCCGATCATCAGATGGGAGCGACCACCAAATTGAACGTGGGAACCAAGAAGCGAGTAGGCAATGTTCAGCCCTTCAACCGAAAGCTCATAGCCATCGACATTGTGGCCGGCGCGACAAAATGCAAGCGTGTCACGGCCATAGCCGAATCCGATTTCAACAATCGATGCGGATGTTCTGTGAATCCGGTCAATCAAAAGCTCGGCGGTCGGGCTCGGCTCTTCACCCCAAATTTTTCCTTCGGAGCGGTAGCGGCCATCCCAAAATTCACCAATTTTGGATGTCTCTATTTCTTGTTTTAGTACTGCACTCATCTTCTATTGCCTGCTGGTTTGTTACGCAGTCTTTTTGTTCTGCAATTTTGGCGTAATAGCAACCTTATCCCATGCAATCTCAAACAGGGTTCTATAACCATCTGCGAAGGCGGGTTGTTCGATAATTGTGATCAACACATCGTCTTCAAAGAAGCTCAGAAAAGCGAGTTTGTTGTCGTATGCATAGAATGATTTGTCATTGAATAATTCGGACGGAAACCACTTGTATTGGGAATAATCCTTGGCTGGAAAATTCATATCGCCTTCTTTGACGATAATACGGACATCCATGACGTCTTTATTACGGGTCATGCGTTCGGTATGGTTGTCCCACTTGTCTTGCCCCATCCATTTGACCCAGTTTTCATGGACCACATTCGAGAGGTAAATCTTGCAAGGTTTGTCTTGGGTGCCGTTGGCTATCGCGGTTTTATAGACATCGTCAAGGAAGTCACTAAAGCCATCGCGTCCGCGCAGGTTCTGGATATAGTTTGTACGGAAGCGAATGCCTTCCATCGCCAGAAACTCAATGCCGGCGTCTTCAAATGCTTTTTGGATCAGCTGCAGGGTTGAGTCACGAGGTTGGGTCAATCCATTTTCAATGCTACCGATGGATGTCGCCGAAATGCCCGTGCGCTCGGACAGGTCACCTTGTGACCAGTTCAAGACTCCGCGAGCTCCGCGTATCTGGGCTGTCGTAATCATTGTTTACCTGACTGTCTGATTGCAGACTTATGTTTATCCCAACTTTGTATAGAGGGAAAGCAAAAAAATCGCAAGAAAAATATGACAAACAGGCTTGGTTCTATCAGGCCTTCTTTTTAAGAATGCCGTCGCGGCGCAGCAGAGCTTTCGGGTCGGCGTCGCGCCCCCGGAAGTTGCGATAAAGAACCGCCGGATGCTCGGAGCCGCCTTTTTCCAGAACTTCCGTGCGGTAGCGATGCGCGGTTTCCTGATTGTAGAGGCCATTTTCCAAAAAGGCCTCGAATGCGTCGGCATCCAGAACCTCAGCCCATTTGTAGGAATAATATCCTGCCGAATAGCCTCCAGCGAAAATATGGCTGAAGGAATTCGAGGTCGGGCCGGCCATTCTCGGAAAGAATCGGCAGTCTTTGAGGACTTCGTCTTCAAACGCGATAATGTCGGTAATGGTTTCCGGATCACAGGAGTGCCATTCCATATCAAGAATCGAATAGCTCATCTGGCGGATACCCATCCATCCGGCCAAGAAGTTTTTGGCGTTGCGGAGTTTCTGGATCAATTCCTGCGGGATGGCTTCACCGGTTTTATAATGGCGGGCAAAACTGTTGAGGGTTTCGCTTTCATAGAGCCAGTTTTCCTGAAGCTGTGACGGCAGTTCGACAAAGTCCCAGAGAACATTGGTGCCGGTTTGCGAGGCGTAAGTGCCTTTGGCCAACAGGCCGTGCGTGGCGTGGCCCATTTCATGGAAGAGGGTCAGCACCTCGTCGAAGGTGAGCAGTGACGGCTTATCGGCGGTCGGCTTGGTGAAGTTACAGACAATGGCTGTGACCGGACATTCGACCTTTCCGTGGAAAAGCCCTTGATCGCGGTAGCTGGTCATCCATGCGCCCGGTTTTTTTCCGGTGCGCGGGTAAAAGTCGGCGTAGAGTGTTCCTACAAAGGCGCCGCTATCTTTATCGGTGACATCATAGGCGGTCACATCTTTGTGCCATGTCGGTAGGTCAGGTGCCGGTGTGAACTTGAGGCCAAAGAGCTTTGCGAAGTGCTCAAAGGTGCCTTTGAGCACTTGTTCAAGCGGGAAATACGGGCGGAGGTCTTCATCATTAAAGTGGTAAAGTTTTTCGCGCAGTTTTTCGGAGTAGTAGCCCACGTCCCACGGCATCAGATCGGTGACACCGTCTTCTGTGGCAAACGTTTTGATTGATTGAAGGTCGCTGAGGGCTCCCGCTTTGTACTGGGTTTTTAGATCATTGAGGAAGGTGCGTACCGTGTCGATGTTCTCGGCCATGCGGCGCTCTAGTGTGTAATCGGCGTGATTTTTATAGCCGAGGAGCTTTGCGCGCTGGTCGCGCAGCGTTACAATCTTTAGAACCAGTTCGCTGTTGTCGAAGGCATCGCCATAGGCGCGGTTGCCGAAGGCTTTCCAGATTTTTTCGCGCAAATCGCGTTTTGCAGAATAGGACAGGAACGGCCCGAAGCTTGGAAAATCAAGTGTGAAGAGCCATTTATCAGGTTGGCCTTTTTCGGTGGCTTCGTGCTTGGCGCTTTCGCGGGATGTTTCGGGCAGGCCGTCGAGATCGGCCTCATTGTCGATCCAGAGTTCGAAGGCTTCGGATGATTTCTTGACGTTGTTAGCGTAAACCGGTCCCAAGGTGGACATGGCTTCGTTGATTTTACGCAGCTCGTCTTTTTTGTCATCGGGAAGAAGCGCGCCGCCACGGACAAAGTTTTTGTAAGTGTCATCGAGCAAGGTTTTTTGCTCGGTGGTCAGAGAGAGCTTGCCCATGTGATCGTGGACAGCTTTGACTTTCTTAAAGAGGTCAGGGTTTAAAATGATATCACTGCCGAAATTGGCTTGAACCGGCCCGATTTCTTCGGCCAAGGCTTGGAGCCCGTCGGTTCCGGCCGCAGAGAGCTGGTTGTAGAAAATCGATGTAACGGTTCCTAAAGTTTCGGCGGCGGTTTCCAGCGCGACAATCGTGTTTTCGAAATTCGGGGCGTCCGGATTGGCAATGATCTTATCGACGTTTGCGCGGGCTTCGGCAATGGCCGCATCAACGGCCGGACGGAAATGCTCTTCGCGGATCAGATCAAACTGCGGAGCGTGATTTTTGAGCGGCGAGAGGGCCAGCAGCGGGTTTTGTGACATGGGAGGGGCACATCCTTCTCTTTTGAATCAAAGTTCTTTATATATCCCAGTATAGGGTAAAAAATGGAAACGCCAAGGTCTGAACAGTTTGATGACATTTATTTTGCGGTCGAAAACGGTCTGGAAGAAAGCCGTTATGTGTTTTTGGCGCAAAATAACCTGCCCGACGCGTGGATGTCCCGTTCGCGCTTTACCATAGCCGAGACCGGCTTCGGGACGGGGCTCAATTTTCTCTGCGCGTGGAGCCTCTTTGAGGAAACGGCGCCTGCCAACCATCATCTTACCTATATTTCATTTGAAAAATTCCCCCTTACGAGCGCGGATATTCTTAAATATCTGGGGCATTGGTCGGGTGAGTTCGGCGGACGGCTGGAGCGGCTTGCTGCGCTTTATCCGCTTCGTGTGGGCGGGTGGCATCGTTTGGCGGTATCCCCGCGCGTGACGCTCCTTCTTATTTTTGATGATGTGAACCGCGCGATTCCGGAGCTTGATGCTGCGGTTGATTGCTGGTTTCTGGACGGTCATGCTCCCGCCAAGAATCCGGATATGTGGTCGGATATCCTTTTTCAGTCGATGGGGCGGCTCTCACGACGTGGGGCGCGATTTGCGACATTTACGGCGGCGGGATTTGTCCGGCGCGGGATCGCGGCAGCCGGATTTCAGGTCTCCAAAGCGCGCGGCTATGGCCGCAAGCGCGATATGAGCGTTGGCGTTTTTATGGGGGATGGTTTGGGGGATGTTCGGCCCGCTCCTCCTGATGCTGTTGCGGTGATCGGAGGGGGAATTGCGGGGGCTAGCCTTGTCGCTGCGCTCACGCAGCGTGGCGCTACGGTTGACCTTTATGACGAGCGCGGTCTTGCGAGCGGTGCATCGGGGAATATCCGCGGTCTGTTCAATCCGCGCATTTCGGCGCAGCGGGATGCCGAGGCGGATTTTTATTCGTCGGGTTTTGCTTATTCTTACCGAATGTTCCACGAACTTGCCTGCGGCGGCCTTGATATCGGATTTGAGGATTGCGGTGCGCTTCATTTTGTAACCGATGAGCAAAAGGCTCAGAGATACGCGCGTTTTGTCGAGAATTGGGGGTGGCCTGCGGATGATGCGTCTTTGGTGTCCCGTGATGAAGCGCGCACGATTTCCGGCGTGCCGGTCCGGCACGATGCACTTTATCTTCCGCATTCGGGTATGGTGTCGCCAGTCCTTGTGGTTCCGGCTTTGGCTGAGGCGGCACGCCAGATTTATACCGAGCGGGTTAATGAACTTCAGCGCAGCAGCAATGGATGGGTGGTAAACGGGCGTTCTTATTCCCATGTGGTTTTGGCCTCAGCCCATGACGTCACGCGGTTTCCTGAAGCGGCCTTTTTGCCACTTCAGAAGGTAAGGGGGCAGGTGTCTATTGTTGATACGCCTTTGGGGTTATCCGCGCTTCAAACCAACCTCTGTTATGGCGGGTATGCCTCGCATCCGTTTGGCGGGAAAATGGTCGTCGGTTCCACATTCCAGCACTGGCTTGATACACCAGATCTTCGTGACGAAGATCACCATTATGTTCTCGAGAAATTGGCGGAGTGTGTCGAGGGCGTTTCAATTGACGCCGTGAATGTGACGGGCGGGCGTGTTGGGTTCCGCTGCGCGGCGAAAGACCGGAGACCCGTGGTGGGAGCTTTGGATACGGAGAAGGGGCTTTACATTTCGGCGGCGCATGGCTCGCATGGTCTTGTTTCGGCTCCGGTAGCGGCGGAGTATATTGCTGCCCAAATCTATGGAGATATTCTTCCGGCGCCGCGTTCAGTCATTACATTACTGGCACCGGATCGGTTTAAAGCTAAAAGTTAGTATCCTTCCAGCGTGTCGTAGAGCATCATATCGCTGATCTCGATGGCATCTTCCTGAATTTGTTTTTCCGAGGTGGAAGATGCTGTCATATGAGCCGGTTGTATTACGTTTTTGACAACAGTCTGGTTCATAGGGAACAACGTCAATAACAGGATCAAACAGGCCGCTGTTGCCAGTCCGCCCGACCACCAGCCTTTGCGCCCGTATATGAGCGAAGACGCTTTGGGTTGGGGGGCTTCGATCTGCTTTGCCGTTACGGCGTGATCGATCATCGCATCAAGCCGTGATTTCGGCAGGATCGGCACAACTTTGGCGTCGGTTTCCAAAAGTTCAAACGGATCAGTAAGATTGGGTTGCAATGTCATTTTTTTCTCCATTTATATTGGCCGGAATGAGTGTTCCCAGCGCCTTGAGCCCACGCGCCACCAAATGTTCGACTGCTTTCTCCGATGTTTTCATGAGGCTGGCCACATCCTTGCGGCTGTTCTCATGGAAGTATGTCAGCAGCAGCGCTTCTTTTTGACGCTCCGGCAAGCGGTCAATCGCCTGCAGCAAGAGCGAACGGTATTCGGACGTCAGAACCGCCGCGCTTGCGGTCTCGGGTACGGACATGGTCTCCGGAATTTCATCACTCCGGTTTTTGCGGGCGCGGTGAATATCCATACAGGCGTTATAGGTCAGTTTCGACACCCATCCCTGAACTGATCCGCCTGGCTGCCATTTCGGAGCAAATTGCCAGATTTTGATCAATACATCCTGCGCGACATCTTCGGCGCTCGCCCGGTCTCCCGATAGAAAGCGGAAGGCCATTGCGTAAATTTTCTGCCCTAATGCTTCGGACAGTCTTCGAAAGGCGATTTGATCGCCTTTCGCTGTTTGCATCATGTATTCAGTCAGAAGGTGGTTATCCATCCTGTCCTGTCTTCCTGATCGTTATTGGGACGGAGCGTCAGTGGGAGGGGTCGGTTCACTGTCTCCACCGCCTTGACCGTTGCGGCGTTCCATCATGCGCTCACGGAAACTTCCGTCACCCATGCCGCCTTGGCTGCCGTTTTGTCCGCGCATTTCCTGCATACGTTCTTTGAATTTCGCACGCATCAATTCACGGCCCTTTTTCATCTCTTCCGGAGAGAGTTTTCCGTCACGGTCGGTGTCGGCTTTATTGAACATTTCGTCCACACGTTCCTTATGGAAGTTCAGCATTTCTTCTTTGCTTAAGTATCCGTCATGGTTGGTATCGGTTTTGGTAAACATTTCAGCGCCGCGGCCACCCTTATCGCCCATAGGACCATCACCGCGCGGGCCATCACCTTTTGGAGGCGCGCCATCAGGAGGGCCGTCCATTGGCGGGGGACCATCGTGGGTTACGCCCGGGGCGCCGTTGCCCGTATTGCCGTCATCTTGCGCCATGGCCGGATATCCGGCGGTCAAAAGAAGAGCAAGGGCTGAAAATGTCAGTAATTTGTCTCTGTTGGTCATTTTCATCTCTTTCTAAAAACTAAATTTCGTTTTGGACTGTATATGTTTAAACAACGCAGGCAAAGGCGCATTTCCCCCTCAAACAGCCTGATTTTCTTGCGCGCTCTCCGTAAATGAGGGGTTTGTTTTTATTAGTCTATTGATTTAATTGATATTTTTACGGTTATTTTTCCTTATGTTAACATGAGGGGGCTGCGCGCCTGTCCGAATGGTGCCGGCTGGCGGAGGGGAAGGATATCTTGGCAAATGTCAGCATATCCTGTTGGCAAAAAAGGATTTCCCGACTATGATCCGTTTAGTTTTATTCCTGTGTTTGCATCTCTTCAAACTCCATAGGTTCGTGCACGATGTCCCAAAAACCGGTTTCCCGCCCGTTGTCTCCCCATATCCAGATCTGGAAATGGTCGATGAGCATGGCTCTTTCCATTCTTCACCGTGCGAGCGGGATTGCTCTCTCGGTCGGTCTTGTGATGCTGGTCTGGTTCCTGACCTCAGCGGCTTCGGGCGAGGAGGCGTACAACTGCTTTAAAGGATTTGCATCTTCGTGGTTCGGGCAGCTCTGCCTGTTTGGCTGGACTGGCGCGATGTTCTTTCATATGTGTTCCGGAACGCGTCATTTGATCATGGACACTGGCCGAATGATTTCCGTCGAGGCGGCTGATCGGGCCGGAGTTATTATTTTCGTGGTCTCCATCGCCCTGACTTTGGGGCTTTGGGGCTGCCTGAAATTCTTCTACTAGGAGACGTTAGATGTCTGAAAAATGGGAAAATACGCCGTTTAAAGGGCCAATGGCCCGCGCTCGCGGACTCGGTTCGGCGCATACCGGTCTTTCGCACTGGATGGGCCAAAAGATTACGGCTCTGGCCAATATTCCTCTGGTTCTATGGGCGGTATGGTCGTTTACCTCCTTGGTCAAAGTTGGGGCAAGCCGGATTGATGTGATCGACTTTTTTGCGCATACCCACAATGCCGTTTTGATGATCCTATTTCTTACCTCGGCATTTTATCATGTGGCGCTTGGTCTTCAGGTTGTGATTGAAGACTATGTTCATTGCAAGGTTGGTAAACCAGCGATGCTGATCGGTATTAAACTGGCTGTTTCCGCGCTTTATATTGCGAGTGTTTTTTCGGTTCTTAAAATCGCGCTTTAATCGGTTCTTCCGGTTTATGGCTCTGTATGGACTTCTAGACTGATAGGTAAAAAAATGACGTATGATGTAATCACCCATGAATATGATGTAGTCGTTGTCGGCGGCGGCGGGGCTGGTCTTCGCGCCGTGATGGGGATGGCTGAAAAGGGCCTCAAAGTTGCCTGTCTCTCCAAGGTTTTCCCGACCCGTTCCCACACAGTGGCGGCGCAGGGCGGTATCTCGGCCGCGCTTGGCAATATGGGTGAGGATGACTGGCGCTTCCATATGTACGATACCGTTAAGGGGTCGGATTGGCTCGGTGATCAGGATGCGATCGAATATATGTGCCGCGAAGCTATTCCGGCGATTATCGAGCTTGAGCATTTCGGTGTGCCGTTCTCGCGGACAGCCGAAGGAAAAATTTATCAGCGCGCGTTTGGTGGTATGACCACCCATTACGGTCAAGGCACGGCGCAGCGTACTTGCGCGGCGGCTGACCGGACGGGCCATGCGATTTTGCACACGCTTTATACGCAGGCGCTCAAATACAAGGCTGAATTTTTTATCGAATTTATCGCGCTCGATCTTCTTATGGATGATGCCGGTGCGTGCGTTGGTGTAGTGGCGTGGAATTTGAATGACGGCACCATCCATGTGTTCCGTGGGCATCAGACGGTTCTGGCAACGGGCGGATATGGTCGTGCTTATTTCTCCTGTACGTCGGCCCATACCTGTACCGGAGACGGAAATGCGATGGTGCTGCGCGCTGGGCTTCCACTTCAGGATATGGAGTTTGTCCAGTTTCACCCGACCGGTATTTATGGGGCTGGCTGCCTGATTACCGAAGGCGTGCGCGGTGAGGGTGGATACCTTACCAACTCCGAAGGCGAGCGGTTTATGCTCCGCTATGCACCATCCGCTAAAGATTTGGCGTCGCGTGATGTGGTGTCGCGCTCGATGACGATTGAAATCCGCGAAGGCCGCGGCGTTGGCCCGCACAAGGATCATATCCATTTGCACCTCGAGCATCTTGATCCTGATATCATTCACTCGCGCTTGCCGGGTATTGCTGAAACCGCTAAGATTTTTGCCGGTGTCGATGTGACCAAGGAACCTATTCCGGTTCTTCCGACGGTTCACTACAATATGGGCGGTATCCCGACCAACTGGCGCACCGAAGTTGTGTCCCCAACCCAAGATGATCCAAACCGCGTGGTTCCGGGCCTGATGGCGATTGGTGAGGCGGCGTGCGTTTCGGTTCACGGCGCAAACCGTCTTGGGTCAAACTCGCTGCTTGATCTCGTGGTCTTTGGTCGCGCTGCTGCGATCCGCGCCGCCGAGACTGTGGTTCCGGGTTCCAAGCACAAGAAAACTCCGAGTGCGAGCCTCGAAAAAGCATTGGCCCGTTTCGATCATTTCCGCAACGCCAACGGCTCTCTGCCAACATCCGATATTCGCATGAATATGCAGCGGACGATGCAGAACCATGCGGCGGTGTTCCGTACCGGTGAGTCCCTTCAGGAAGGCTGCGCTAAAATTTCGGTGGTTTTTGACTCGCTTCGTGATGTCAAAGTGTCAGATCGTTCTCTGGTGTTTAATACCGATCTGGTTGAAACCCTTGAGTTGGATAACCTTCTGGGTCAGGCTGTTGTTACGCTCTATTCTGCGGTCAACCGCGAAGAGAGCCGCGGCGCCCATGCTCGTGAGGATTTTGCTGATCGTGATGACGAGCGCTGGATGAAACACACCGTGACTTGGATCGACGGGGCCGGTAAAACTAAAATTGGCTACCGTCCGGTGATCATGAAAACTCTGACCGATGAGGTCGAGGTTGTTCCGCCGAAAAAGCGTGTTTACTAGTTCTTAAAAAAACTCCCCGGAAGGGGAGTTTTTTTATCATTATGCCGCTACTGATAAGTCGTCATCCCATTTCGGGCCCCAGTCGGGGTTGACCAACCGTCCTTTTGGATGAGCCAGCGCTGTAATTCGGGCCATGTCCTCGCCAGTGAGCGCGAAATCAAAAATATCGAAGTTATCGCGCAGATGCTGAAGCCCAGAGGCCTTCGGAATGGCCATGACCTGATCTTGTTGGATCAGCCAGCGCAAGCCCACCTGACTGGCCGTTTTGCCGTATTTGGCGGCAATTTCCAGTATGACCGGATTGGTATTGATGGCTCCGCGTGCCAGCGGGCAGTAGGCGGTCAGGGCCATATCATGGCGACGCATAAAGTTCAGCAGCGGGGCTTGAGACAAATACGGGTGATATTCCACCTGATTGTTGGCAATCTCGGCGTCGGTGTCGTCGATAATTTTTTGCAGTAGGGCAACTGGATAGTTCGAGACGCCGATCAGCTTGGTCATGCCCCAATCCTGTACAGCCTGCAAGGCGCGGATTTGCTTATGAAGCGGGATGGCGTTTACCGGCCAGTGCAACAAGAGCATATCAACGTAATCGGTTTTGAGTTTTTTCAAACTCTCTTCGACGCTGTCCTTGAGCGCTTCCGGCGCGACATTATCGACCCAAACTTTGGTTGTAATGAAGAGCTGGTTTCGTGCAATGCCTGTCGCGGCAATTGCCTCGCCGACTTCGTGCTCGTTCATATAAATTTGCGCTGTGTCGATATGGCGGTAACCAATATCAATCGCGTTTGCGACGGCTTCAGTGCAGGATTTTCCCTCCAGTTTCCAAGTGCCAAGGCCAAGAGCCGGAATTTTGGTGTTTTTTAAGGTGACGTAGTCCATGTTGCCTCCATTTGTTCTGGCTGCAGGTGGTCAAATTGCAGTCGGGAAATTGTCTATTAAATGTGGACGTTTTTAGTCCAGAATCAATAGTCTCTGCCTAAAATCCGATTTTTTCAATAATATTATGGCATTATTTGTATCTTGTACTTCACAAGCCGAGGAGATCGCGGTATCCTGAATAAATAGGTTCGTTCGTTTATCTTACGGAAGACATTCTTTATGGCCGAGTTCAAACTGCCCAAAAATTCCGAAATCAAGACCGGAAAATCCATCGATGTGTCGCAAGGCGCGGCGCGTTCGAAATCGTTCAAGCTGTACCGCTATGATCCGGATTCAGGTGAAAACCCGCGTTTTGACACCGTCAAAATCGACCTCGACAAGTGCGGGCCGATGGTTCTGGACGCGCTTCTTTATATCAAGAATTCGGTTGATTCCAGCCTGACGTTACGCCGTTCCTGCCGTGAAGGCATTTGCGGTTCGTGCGCGATGAATATTGATGGATCGAATACTCTCGCATGTCTCAAGCCGATTGATGACGTTAAAGGTGCGGTTCAAATTTCGCCTTTGCCGCATTTGCCGGTTATCAAGGATCTTGTGCCGGATATCACTCACTTGGCTGCGCAATATGCTTCGATCGAGCCTTGGCTCAAGACCGAGTCGCCGATGCCGGCCCGCGAGCGTCTCCAAAGCCCTGAAGATGCCGAGCTGCTAAATGGGGCGGATGGCAAAGGCCCTGCAGCCTGTATTTTGTGCTTCTGTTGCTCGACTTCTTGCCCGAGCTATTGGTGGAATGGCGACCGTTTCCTCGGCCCATCGATTTTGCTGCAAGCCTATCGCTGGATCGCCGATACGCGCGATGAAGCAACAGGCGAGCGTCTTGATCAACTGGAGGACCCTTTCCGTCTTTATCGTTGTCACACCATTATGAACTGTACGCGGACCTGTCCGAAGGGGCTTAATCCGGCTAAGGCGATTGCTGAAATCAAAAAACTGATGGTGACACGACACTCGTAACATTTGTTTCACAGGGGAGAACATATGGATCCGCAAGTACTTCAAGACCTCATTACAAAATGGTTGATGCCGTCCTTTTTGAGCGCGGTTGTTGCGTTCCTGATTGGTTTGATCTGGTATCATCCTCGTGTCCTTGGCGGGCGCTGGCTTGATGCCCGCGGGATGTCGGTGACCGATCTTAAGCGCGGTGCGACCCCTTTCATTCTCTCGTTCCCGCTTTGGTTCCTGACCGCACTGTTTTTTTCGTTCATGCTGATTTACATGAACATTAATGGCAGTTCCGAGATATTCCTGATTTCCTGTTTGCTGTGGGTCGCGTTTGCGATGCCGCCTCTGGTGATGGGGTCGCTCTATACAGGCTATCCGTTTGCGGCCGTGGCGATTGACGCGTCATACCAACTTGCCGGTTATTATGCTCTGGCGCTGACGCATATTCTTTTGAATATGGTTGCGGTGTAGGCCGAACGATACAGAACCTATTTTGGAACGGACAGGATTTTTATTCTGTCCGTTTCGCCTTTCAGGATTTGAATGTCGGACTTCGCCAGCTTCCATTCCTTGGCAAGGAGGGCGATCAAAGCTTGATTGGCTTTTCCTTTTTCGGGGGCGGCCGTGACGAAAACCTTGAGATAGGATTTTCCGTCACTATCGGTTTCCCATGCGCCGATCCCGTTTTTTGAGGCTTTTGGCGTGATTTTAACGGTGATTGTTTTTCGGTCTACCATGTAAATTGTTCTTTCAGGATGCGTTCTTCGAGCGAATGTCCGGCGTCAAACATCAGCGTGCGGGCGATGTTTTTACATTCTTCTATGATTACGGATTGTACATTTCGAACTTCGGCGTCGTCGGCGGTGGCGCTGACCGGACGTTTTTCAGTTTCAAGAATATCAAAACGGATCTTGGCGTGGGAGGGGAGAAGGGCTCCTCTCCAGCGGCGCGGACGAAAAGCGCTTATAGGGGTCAGGGCCAACATTTGCGCGGAAAGCGGGACTATCGGCCCATGGGCCGATAGGTTGTAGGCGGTGCTTCCGGCTGGCGTTGCGACTATGATGCCGTCACAAACCAGTTCATCCATGCGCACAATATCATCAACCGAAATCCGGATTTTTGCGGCTTGGCGAACCTGGCGTAGTAGCGAGACCTCGTTAAAAGCAATCGCATCATGGACGTTTCCACTTTGATCGGTTGCGGTCATGGATAATGGTCTGATCTCAACACGATCGGCGTTGGCCAAACGCTCGTCCAGTTTATCGGGATCAAAGCTGTTCATCAGAAAGCCGACCGAACCACGGTTCATCCCGTAGACCGGAAGAGGGGTTCCGCCTGTGGTGCGGAGCGCCGTCAGTAATGTGCCGTCACCGCCTAGAGCAACGATGACATCCGCTTTCTCAAGGGCGGTTTGCCCATAGAGGCTTGTCAGCTCGCTTTTGGCAGCGCTGGCTTCCGATGACGAGCTGGCTATGAAGTGAATGTTCGGCACAGTAAGTTTTCGCTTGGTTAGGCTTGTTCCTGTTTTTTGACGAGGTGGGCGTTTTGCTCAGCCCATTTGTCCGGCTCGTTGAGGAAGAACTCGACCGAGGTCAGGGTTTCTTCATCAAAATAGCGATTGGCGCGTGCCACTTCGAGAACCGCCCACCAGTCGGTGAGACTGTTTAGGCCAACGCCCATGTTTTTCATGTTTTCGAGCGATTGCGGGAAAATGCCGTAGTGAAAGACCACAAAGGATTCCGTGATCTTGGCTCCGGCAGCGCGCAGCGCGTCGATGAATACTTTCTTGCTTCCGCCGTCGGTTTGCAGGTCTTCGATCAGAATGACATTGGCTCCGTCCTGATCCATACAACCTTCGATCTGGGCCATGCGTCCGAACCCTTTTGGTTTTTTGCGGACATAGAGCATCGGCTTGTTCAGGCGGTCAGCGAGAAAGGCGGCGTAAGGGATGCCAGCGGTTTCGCCGCCAGCGACATAATCAATGTTTTCAAGGCCGACTTTTTCTTTGAGAAGATCCGCGCCCATGTTCATCAAGATCGTACGGGCTTCCGGAAACGAGATCAAACGGCGGATGTCGACATAGACCGGCGAGATGCGCCCGGACGTAAAAACGAAAGGTTCGCGGGCATTAAAAAGCACCGATTTGGTATCAAGGAGAATTTTGGCCGCAATGGCGGTGTTCGGGCTGGTCATGGAACTTCCTTTTCTCAAGTGTTTCATTGTCTTAGACCAGAATGGCCGAAATATCAAAATAAAGTTGACAGCTAATTCACATAAGTATATAGGGTCAGCCAAAATATGTAAGGACTTATGCAACCATGAATTCACCTATCGACAAAGCGGCATTGGCCGCACATTTTGCAGCGCAAAATCAAGGCGGACAGCAACATGAAGCTCCGTCGCCCGTTCCTTTGCGTCAGGAACAGTACGGTGCCCTTACGCCTGCGCAGCGCGCTCATCAAGAGCTGGTTAATATGCAGCAGATGATGCAGTCCTGCCAACTTTAGCCTGAACGCTCAGACGTGACCTTATGAAGGGCCGTTGGGCCCTTTATTGTTTGTTTCTAATCCGATTTGCACCAACCTGCCGCTTGTGATAATTTTCTAATATCTTTCTGCGTCTTGTTCACCCTCTTTTATGGCGCACATCATGTTGTCTTTCTTTAAACGGAAATCCGATTCTTCTCTTCACTCGCCGCAACAGCTTCCGGTAAACGACACAAGCGCTGTCCAGTCGCCTGAGGTCTTTACATTCGAAGGGCGATCCGGTGCTCTTGACGGACGATTGGCCGAGCTTTCTTTTGATCCGGTCTTTATGACGGGGTTTGTTTCTCCGGATGTTGATCTTGCTCGTTTGACCCAGTCCATTCGTCTTAAATTTCCCAAATGTCAGGTTCTGCTCTGCTCAACAGCGGGTGAGCTTTGCAACGGCGGCGGTACGCTCTATTGTTCTGTTGATACAGGACGCGACCATGTGGTTCTTCAAGCCATGGGCCGGAATGTTCTTCAGGCGGCCGAGGTGGTTTCTATTCCGCTCGTATGCGATGATTTGCGTCGCGGCGTTGTGGATTTAAGCATGGGCGAACGTATTCGCAGGTTAGTCGCCAACATAAACGACGTGCGGATCGATATGGATGTCGATTATCGGGATACGATCGCCTATATTTTGTTCGACGGGTTGAGCTCATCCGAGTCCTTTTTCATGGACGCGCTCTATACGGCTGAACGCTTTCCGTGTCTTTTTGTCGGCGGGTCCGCCGGCGGTAATCTGGATTTTAAAAACACCTGGATCCATGACGGGCAGCGTTTGCTCCAAAATCATGCCTCGATAGCGTTTCTTAAAATGGCCCCGGGTATTCGCTGCGGGGTTATGAAGAGCCAGAACTTCGAGACAGAAGGTCCGCGTTTCCGCGTAACATCCGGCTCACTTGAGCTTCGGTATATTGATGAGGTGGTTGACCGCGCCGGTGAGCGTTCATCCTTGATCGATGCATTGAGCTCCCATTTTTCCTGTAGTCCTCAGGATGTCGCTGCGCGCATGGATGATTATACGTTTGCTATTAAGATCGATGGGCAGATTTATGTTCGGTCAGTATCAAAGTTTGATCCATCTATTGGTCGTACCTATCTGTATTGCGACGTGTCTCCTGGTGAAGAGTTGATGTTGGTCAAGAGGGTGCCATTTGCAGCGCAGACCGAACGAGATTTTAGAGAGTTTATGCGCGAGAAACCGATAAAGCCGTTCGCTGTATGGATGAATGACTGTATTTTGCGCCGACTTTGTAACGACTCTGAGCTTGAAGGTGTAAAACCGATCTTCCGTGACATGGAGACCATCGGTTTCTCTACGTTTGGCGAGGTTCTCGGGCTTAACCTGAACCAGACCTTGACGGCCTTGTTTTTCTTTCAGGTGGCGGCCGGTGAGCGTTTCCGCGATCACTATATTGATGATTTTGTATTCTATTACGCCAACTTCAAAACCTTCTTTCTGGAGCGCCGTATCCAAAGACTGAGCGGTATGATCCAACAACTATCATCGTCCATTCTGGCGGATGCTTTGGATCAGAAATCGGTTGTAACACAGTCCATGCAAGTGATCGATCAAGCGATTTCGAAATCCAATGAGGCTGTAGAACTTATCGGGAAATTGGCGTCCTCGAGCGAAGACCTTCAAACCATTGTCGGGATTATCGGTTCGATCAGTTCGCAAACCAATTTGCTGTCGCTCAATGCGACGATTGAGGCGGCGCGTGCTGGGGATTATGGGCGAGGGTTCGCCGTCGTTGCCGATGAAGTGCGTCAATTGGCGACTAAATCACGCGCCAATGCTGATCACATTTCAGCCAGCCTTCAGGAGTTCTCGGCTGAGGTATCGCGCATGGAATATGATATTCTCGAAGGAGCCAAGCTTATCAAGGAGCTTAACTCCTCGTTCGAGCGGATCGAAAGTCAGACCGAAAAATCCAATAGCACCGCCCAAAAGGTCGAGGAGCTTTCCGAAAGTTTACGCTCGCTCGCCCAAACAGGTTAGTCCATCATTTTTAGGCCGCCGGGCGGCCTTTAATGAGTGAGTCGACCACGCTTGGATCCGAGAGGGTCGAAATATCCCCTAAGCTATCGAGTTCATTCGCCGATATTTTTCTGAGGATACGGCGCATGATCTTACCCGAGCGTGTTTTCGGCAGGTGCTGCGCCCACTGGATCACATCTGGCGAGGCGATCGGGCCGATGATTTTCCGCACCGTCTGAACGATTTCCTTTTTGGTTTCATCGGTCATGGTCAATCCATCATGAAGCGTGATGTAGGCGTAAATGCCTTGCCCCTTGATGTCATGCGGATAGCCGACTACGGCTGATTCCGAAACGGATGGATGCTCGTTGATCGCGCTTTCGATTTCGGCGGTTCCCAAACGGTGGCCCGAGACGTTGATCACGTCATCGACACGGCCTGTAATCCAGTAATAGCCGTCCTCGTCACGCCGCGCGCCGTCGCCGGTGAAATACATTCCTTTGAAGGTCGAGAAGTAGGTTCGCTGCAAACGTTCGTGGTCTTTGTAGACGGTTCGCATTTGCCCCGGCCAGCTGTCGAGAATAACCAGATTGCCTTCGGTTGCGCCTTCGAGAATTTTTCCCTCGTTGTCCACCAAGGCCGGACGGATGCCAAAAAACGGGCGAGTGGCTGATCCGGGCTTCGTGACTGTAGCACCGGGCAGCGGTGTGATCAGGTGTCCGCCGGTTTCGGTTTGCCACCATGTGTCGACAATCGGGCAACGGCCTTCGCCGACAATGTGGTAGTACCAAAGCCATGCTTCGTGGTTGATCGGCTCGCCTACTGTACCCAAAATACGCAAGGAGCTGCGCGAGGCCTTATGGACCCACTCGTTGCCTTGGCGTAAGAGCGAGCGGATAGCAGTTGGGGCTGTATAGAAAATATTGACTTTGTGTTTATCGATAACTTGCCAGAGGCGTGACCAGTCCGGATAGTTCGGGACGCCTTCAAATACAAGGGATGTCGCGCCATTGGCCAGAGGACCGTAGACAATATAGGAGTGGCCCGTCACCCAGCCCACATCGGCTGTACACCAGTAAATATCGCCATCGTGGTAATCGAACGACCATTGGTGCGTGAGGGAGGCGTAAACCAGATAGCCGCCGGTTGTGTGCAGAACTCCCTTTGGTTTTCCGGTGGAGCCGGAAGTATAGAGAATAAAAAGCGGGTCTTCGGCGTTCATTGGCTCGGGAGCGCAGTCCGTGCTTTGTTTTGTGACCAGATCGTGCCACCAGATGTCGCGGCCATCCAGCCAGTCCACAGTCCCGCCTGTGCGGCGCAAGACCAGAACATTCTTGATGCTCGGGCATTCTTTCAGGGCGGCGTCGGCGTTGGCTTTGAGCGGCACACGTTTGCCGCCGCGAAGTCCCTCATCGGCTGTAATCAGAAAGTTTGAGTCGCAGTCGAGAATGCGGTCGCGCAAGGACTCTGGCGAGAAACCACCAAAAACAACCGAATGGATGGCACCGATGCGGGCGCAGGCCAACATGGCGTATGTGGCCTCGAGGACCATCGGCATATAAATGGTTACGCGGTCGCCTTTTTTTACGCCTAAGGATTTCATGGCGTTGGCGAGGCGGCAGACTTCGTCCTTAAGTTCGGCGTAAGTGACTTTCTTGTCATCAAAAGGTTCATCACCTTCGAAGATCAAGGCGGTTTGATTAGCGCGTTCGGGAAGGTGGCGGTCGATGCAGTTGACGCTGACATTAAGGACACCATCTTCGTACCATTTGACATCAACATCGCCGTCAAAAGAGGCGTTCTTGATGATGGTCGGGAATTTCATCCAGTCGAGGCGTTTGGCCATATCGCTCCAAAACTCGTCCGGCTGCTCTACGGATTTCTTGTAGAGTTCATCGTAGTTGTCAGCGGTAATGTAGGCTGTTTTGGCTATTGAGGCAGGGGGGTCAAAACGCTCTTCAAAGGACATTGTATACTCCCGGTTATATGTACGGCTTATTTTGTTATTCTACCATAACGGGCAGCCTGTTTCATTCTGCATCGCAGCAAAATTGAAGTAAAAACAAGGAGTTAAATGTATGTTTGTTGGAGTTTAGATACCGCCCAAACCGCAGAGAATTCCCCATTCTTCAGCGGTAATTGGCATAACCGAAAGGCGTGATTGCCGGATCAGTGCGATATTTTGTAGCCGCGGGTCGGCTTTTATTTGTGTCAGCGTGACCGGAGTCTTGAACGCCTTCTTGCATTTCATGTCTACCAGAACAAAACGTTCATCGAGTGGGTCGGGATAATGCTCGCGCACGACCTCCATAATTCCGACAATTTCCTTCCCGACATTCGAGTGATAGAAAAAGACCTGCTCGCCTTTTTTCATCGTTTTCATGTTGTTGCGGGCCTGATAGTTGCGAACATCATCCCACGGGGCAACGCCTTTATCTTTGAGGTTTTGCCAGCTGAACACGTCCGGTTCCGATTTCATGAGCCAATGGGCCATAGTCTGTTTACTCCTTTTCGTGGCGTGCGGGGCGATCCAGCAGTTCACCCAGCGCTTTATCAAGCGGCATCTGTTCGTGGAGGCATTTATAAATTGTGGTGGTAACGGGCATATCGACGTGGCGGTTTTTTGCCAGTTCATGCGCGGCTTTGGATGTGGCGACGCCTTCGGTCACCGAGTTGCGGCTTGCGAGAATCTCGTCCAGCGTTTTGCCTTTGGCCAGTTCATAGCCAAGGGAAAAATTGCGTGATGTGGTGCTTGAGCAGGTGAGAATCAAATCACCCACGCCGCATTGACCCATCAATGTTTCGCGCTCGCCGCCTAAAGACGTGGTCAGGCGGGCAATCTCGGCAAGGCCGCGCGTAACGAGAGCTGCGCGCGCGCTTTCGCCAAGTTCCATCCCTTGCGAAATGCCGCAGGCAATGGCGATGACATTTTTGATCGCGCCGCCGACTTGGGCTCCGACCATATCATCGGTGGAATAAAGGCGGAGATTGCGGGCGGTCAAATGTTCCTGAAATATTTTTCCGGTTGCGGTGTGGCTGGCCAAGGTCGATGCGCTCGGCTGGCCGCGCGCAATGTCCTTTGCGAAGTTCGGGCCGGTTAAAATGGCGATGTTGGCTTTGGGGCATTCTTCGGCGGCAACATCGGAGAGCAGCTTATGGGTGCTGACTTCAATTCCTTTGGCGCAAATGACGAGGGGCTGCTCATCGCGGAGCATCGGCCCGACCCAGCGCAGATTGTCACGTAGATATTGGGCCGGAATCACATTCAAAATGACATCAGCGGCGAGGCAATCGGTGATGTCCGATGTCACATCCAAATTCGGGTGAAGTTCGATTGATGGAAGGTAATCGCTGTTGCACCCTTCCGTTTTAATTTTTTGGGCCAAATCATCATGGCGTGCCCATAGGGTGACGTCATGGCCCGCGGCGGCGTAACATTGCGCGAGGGCGGTTCCCCAAGCTCCGGCTCCTAATACTGCGATGCGGCTCATGTTTCTCAATCTTTCCTTTAATTCTCGGCCGATTTAGCGCCGAGCTCTTCGAGCGGCCAGCGCGGGCGCGCCTTCGTCGAGAGCGGGGCGGTTTTTCCGGCGGTCATCAATTCCACTCCGGCCCACGCGATCATCGCGCCGTTGTCGGTGCAATATTCAAGCGGCGGAGCCATTAGGCCGAAACCTGCTTTATGGGCTGCTTTATCGAGTTCGGCGCGGACGGTCCTGTTGGCCGAGACGCCGCCGCAGACAATCAGGGACGGGTTTGGTGTATCAGGATAGGATGCCGCAAATCGCTCCATCGCCTGCGCGGAGCGGTAGGCTAGAGTTTCAGCCAGAATTGATTGCAGGGCATAGGCCAGATCGGCGCGGGCTTCATCATTCATGTCATTGTGCTCGAGGGCCTGACGTACCGCCGTTTTAAGGCCAGAGAACGAAAATTCGATCTCTTTGCTGCCTTTCATCGGGATCGTGAACGGGAAGCGTTTTTTGGCGCGGGATGGATCAGTGCACCGGGCTGCCAGTTTCTCAAGATGTGGCCCGCCGGGATAGGGAAGTCCCATCATCTTGGCGGATTTATCAAAACATTCGCCGACCGCATCATCGCGGGTGCTGGCCCAAAGTTTGTACGAACCGATCGCTTCGGCGACCAGAATTTGCGTATGCCCGCCCGATACCAGCAAGACGAGGTAGGGGAACGGAATATCGGTTACAAGACGCGGGGTGAGGGCGTGCGCTTCGAGATGGTTGACAGCGATAAACGGTTTTCCGGAAGCAAGGGCCAGGGCTTTTCCTGCCATCATGCCGACCATCACTCCGCCGATCAGGCCGGGGCCGCAAGTGGCGGCAATTCCGTCCACATCGCCCAGTGTGAGGTCCGCTTTCCGGAAGACAGCCTCAATCAAATGGTCGATATGGTCGAGATGAGCACGGGCGGCAATTTCCGGAACTACGCCGCCAAAAACCTGATGGGTATCAATCTGGCTTAAGACCAGATGCGCCAAAACGTCCCGCTTGTCGCTGACAAGGGCGACGCCGGTTTCATCACAACTGGTCTCAATTCCTAGGATTATCATCGTTTTTATCCATCCTGTCTTGTGGACGAGGGTAAGATAGCGTGTAAGACCCTGTTGCAAAAGGGGTATGTTTCGATTATCGATAGTGGGCGCACGGCGCATATAACATAATTCAGAAATTTTTTATATGGTTCAAAGACTTCGTATCGGTACGCGTGGATCCCAGCTGGCCCTCACCCAGACGGGGCTGGTTCGTGACCTTTTGGCCAAAGCTTGGCCAGAGCTCGAGATCGAGCTGGTCGAGATATTGACCTCCGGCGACTGGCGTCCGGCCCAGGGCGAGACCCGTTTGATGGAATCCAAGGGCGGAAAAGGCCAGTTCGCCCATGAAATCGAGCAACGCATCCTCTCGGGCGAGATTGATTGCGGCGTCCATTCGCTTAAAGATATGCCGTCTTTTCTGCCTGAAGGGCTCAAGATCGAGCATTTCCTGCCGCGCGAAGATGCGCGGGATGTGTTTGTCTCGGTGAAATATGCTTCTTTGGCCGATATGCCGGAAGGTTCGGTTGTCGGGACGTCCAGTTTGCGCCGTCAGGCTTTTTTGCTTTCCAAATATCCCCACCTCAAAGTGGCCCCTATTCGAGGGAACGTGCCGACGCGGCTTGAAAAACTGGCGCAAGGCCAAGTCGATGCAACCTTTTTGGCGTTGGCCGGACTTAATCGTCTCGGGCTCTCCAGCCATGCGACCATGGTGCTTGATTCAGCCGAATTTCTTCCGGCGTGTGGTCAGGGGATTATCGGTATTGAAACCCGCGTTGGTGATGAAGCGGTGTCCGCGTTGTTCGAGAAAATCAATTGCCCTGTAACGCGCCTTTGCGCTACGGCGGAACGTGCAGCGCTTCAGGTTCTTGATGGGTCGTGTCATACGCCGGTCGGGGCTTACGCTACGATGGATAATGGCCGTATGACGCTTGACGTGGCCGTAGCCGAACCTGACGGATCGGCTTATTTTGCCGATCATATCGAGGGGCCGGTTGTAACAACCGAAGATGCCCGTACGGTCGGGAATGTCATCGGTCATCGTCTTAAACCGCGGTTGCCGGAAGGTATTTTGTAAGATGGTGCCGCTGGTTCTTTTGACGCGGCCTCTTCCCCAGTCTAGAGAGTTTGCGGAACTTCTCCCCTCCAGTCTTTGCGAGTTTATATATGCCCCTCTTCTCGAGGTGCAGACGGTTGTTCCCGATTGGCCGCCGTCGAAGGGGCTTCCCGAAGCTCTGATTGTAACAAGTGCACGGGCCTTTTCGGCCTTAAGTCATGAAGATCGTTTCAAAGATATTCCCCTTTACGCGGTTGGGCCGCGCACGGCGGAAGAAGCCAAAGTTTGCGGGTTTCGCTCGGTGATCGGGCCATTTGAAACGGTACAGGATCTTTGCGCCGGTGTTGTCGCCAATATTCCCCGTTTTTCGCGTCTTCTTTATGTGCGCGGGGAAGATATTCGCATGGATCTTCGTGCAGTCCTTAATGGCTACCCTATTGATGAGGTGATCGCCTACAAAGCCTTGCCGATTACCGTTTTCCCGCCCGAGGTTGTCGATGTTTTTCCTAAACTCCATACCTTGACGCTTTTTTCACCGCGTAGCGGCCAGATTCTGCTAAATTTACTGCGCAAATATGAGCTTGAGAGCGCTTGTTCGCAGATAAATCTCTTGTCTCTCTCGTCATCGGTGTTAGAGTCGGTGGGTTCTATTCCGTGGAAGTCTGCGAAGGTTGCCGAGCATCCTGACAGCGCCTCTATGGTTTCGGCATTAACCCACTTATTACGGACTGAATAAACATGACCCCAGATCGTCAGGATAACATCGAAAACGCTGCCGAGATTATCGAACGTTTTGGAGGTATTCGCCCCATGGCGGCCAAGATGGGTGTTGCGGTTACAACCATTCAAGGCTGGAAACAGCGGAATTCCATTCCGGCGGCGCGTAAGGATGATCTGATTTCGGCTGCCAAAGTTCATGGTGTGTCCCTTGACGGGCTTGCCGGTTTCTTGCCGCAAGGCGCTGTCCTCCCTCCATCCGGGGCAGTTTCGGATGCTGGTTCCGCTCAGGCCCAGCCTGCAGCTGCGGTCTTGGCCGAGAAGAATATTTCGATTGAAAAGCCAGTGCGTACGGCAGCGGCTCCGTTGCCGGATAGCAAACCCGCGACTCCTCCAGTTGCAATTCCGGGCTATAAGGCGACCTATGCGGCGGCGGCTGTTTTGATTTTTGCCGCTGCGGCTATCGGGGTTGTGTTTGCGATTGCGCCAAAAGTCACCGATCAGCAGCGCCGGATTGCCGAACTTGAACAGCAAGTTGCCGAGCTTCAAAAAGAAGAACCCAATCAAGAGAGTTCGTCTCTGGTTCCTGCCGAGTATCAACGCTCTCTGGCCGAACTTCAAACCAAAGTCGGGCAGATTGCCGAGCAAGCCGATAGCTATAAAGCAATGGTGACATCGCTTCAGCATGATCTTCAAAGCGGGGATATGCAGCAGCGTATGGCCAAGATCGAAGGCCATATCCAGAGCCTCGTGGCGCAGGCCAAAGCTTCCGGTCTTCAGGATATGATCAGCCGCGTGCAGATGATGCAGCAGTCGCCGGATGGAGCGGCTGAACTTGGTAATGTGGTTGGCTCCTTGGTTCAATCGCTGCCGATTTCGGTTGGCGAAGGAAATGAAGAAGCTATGATTGCGGCGTTCGAGCAGCTTAAGGCCACTGACCCGCAAGTCGCCGCCACCTTTAAGGATGTTGCTCCTGAAGATATGAAAGCCGCGATTATGCTCGTCGGTATGTCCCAGCTTCGTACATCGTTGGCGCGGGATAACGATTCCTTTGATACTGATCTTACACTTCTCAAAGCGACGATGGCTAAAGATGATCCGGCTCTGGCCGAGGCAATTGATCGTTTGGCCCCGCGCTCAAAAGAAGGGGTTCTGACACCGGAAGGGCTTTCGACCGAGTTTCGTTCATTGGCGGGCGAGATAGTGGCCGCGTCCCTTTCCGGTCAAAATGTATCGGTCGAAGATAAGGTTCTGGCGAGAGTCGGGTCTTTGGTTAAAGTCGAAAAAAATGGCCAGCCGGTATCAGGCACGGACACTCAGATCGCGGTTGCCAAGGCGCAAAAGTTGCTGGATGACGGTAAAGTGGAAGAGGCGGTTGCCGTCCTTCAACAACTGCAAGGGCCTGCGGCCGAGAAAACCCAGCCTTTTATCGCTGAGGCCGAAGCCACTATGATGGCGCGTCAGGTTCAGCAGATGCTGGGAACCAATCTTATTTATAAACTCAAAGGCCTTACCCAGCGCGCTCCTGCGGAAGCTTATATCAATTCGGGTGGTGGCCTGAATTCGATGGTCAACGAGTTCAAGAGCTTTGCGCCAGGGCCAACGCCGAAACTTCCGTATCATCCATCGAGCGGAGGTAATTAATGCTCCGTACAGTTTGGTACTTTCTTAAAATCTCGCTTGTTCTCGGAATTGCCGTTTATCTCTCGACACTTCAAGGCGAGCTGAAACTCGAGTGGAATGATTACGCGGTTTCGGTGCAGATGGGATTTGTTGCTGTGTCGGCGTTCCTCGGGTTTCTGCTTTTGGTCGTGGCATCCGGCGTGGCTTACCGCATCTTCACATTTCCCGAGCGGTTCTCCCTTTATCTTAGCCAGCGCCGTCACGCCAAGGGCTATCAGGCGCTCTTGCGCAGTTTGACGGCTGCTGCGCTCGGCGATCAAAAAAACGCGCGTTATTTGGCTGTCCGCGCCCAGAAATTCTTGCCTGAGTCCGAAGCGGGATTGCCGCTTTTGCTTCAGGCACAGGCGATGCGCGGGCTTGGTGATACCGCCAACCGCGATCAACCTTATGAACTTCTCCTCAAGAATGCGGAAACAGCTCTTTTGGGGCTTCATGGATTGGTGCAAAACGCTATTCTCGCTGGTGATTTTTCACGGGCACTCTCACTCGCGCGTGATGCGGTGAAGGTCCATCCTAAAAACTATGCACTGCTTAAAACCGTGTATGACCTCGAACTGCGTTGCCGCTTGTGGAACGATGCTCTGATTACGCTTGATCGGGCGGTGAAGGCCAAGGTCATTGATAAATCGGCGGCTCTGGATGACCGCGCCGCTCTTTATTGTACACTGGGCGATATGGCCAAAGAGGGCGCGCGCGCTGGTGAAGCACTCGAGTTTTACAAAAAAGCTTTCGGGGTGCGTCCTGATTTTATTCCAGCCGTACAACGTCTGTGCCAGTTTTATATTGATACAGGCCTTGAGAAAAAGGCGCTCTCTATCTTGACCAAGGCATGGAAGGCCAACGCTCATCCTGATCTGGTTCCGCTTTGGGCGCGCCTTCGTCCGGTTAAAAAGAACACTCATACAGGGGCTCGTTACAACTGGTTTGATTATGTGGCCAAGTTCCATCCGAATTCAATAGTTGCGGTTACAGCTTTGGCGCAGGCGGCGATTGATGATGGTTTGTGGGGCGAAGCCCGCGCCGCTTTGGCGCGCGCCGAGAAAATATCCCCAACGCAAGACGTCTATAAGCTTTGGGTCACGCTTGAAGAGCAGACTTCAAATCGTGCCGAAGTTATTCGCCAATGGCTTGATCGCGCGTCTACCGCGCCCAAATCGGGAGCTTGGGTCTGTACCAAAACCGGACGCTCTATCGATCAGTGGGTTCCGGTGATCGAGCCTGAGGGGCTTTTTAACACGCTGCGCTGGGATGCGCTTGCGGCACGCCCCGAACTTATCAGCGCTCAGGCAGCCTAAGAACCAGTCGTGATCTCTACTGCCGCTTTGGCTTTTTACAGATTTTCTGCGCTTCCGGTACTCACGTACGTTTATGTACGCTTCGTTCCGGTTCTCGAAAAGCTGCAAAAATCCCGTGCGGCAGCGACATCATCGACAGGTTCTGGTTTTTTCTAGTGATAGGTTGGCGGGGTTCGCGGCTTTTTGGCGTCGCGATCCATCATCAGTTTGGTGATGCCGAGGCCACCGATAAATCCGCCGATATGTGCGATCCATGCCACCGATGATCCATCGGGTGATCCCATCAATCCAAACAGAACCGAAATCCCGATCCAGGCGAGGGCCATCGGCATAATGCCGGAATAACCGCCGTCGCGGCCTTTCATGCCCATGAGGATTGCGGCAAATACGCCGCTGATGCCGCCGGATGCGCCGACAATCGGTGTTGTCGAAAAGGGTTCAAATGCAAAATGGGTGAGAAGGGCAATGAGGCCCGAACCAAAAAAGAGGATCAGGTAGCGTTTCACACCAAGCCATTTCTCGGCGCCACTGCCCATTGCGACCAGCATCACGGTATTGATCCCGACATGCATCCAGCTTCCGTGAAGCAGGATCGACGTCAGGGGGGTGATCGGTGTCCAGAGGAGGAACGGAGCTTCACCGCTCCAGCTGGCGGGGATGAACCCGCCGCCGATGAAGGCAATCTGCGGGATGGTCTCCCAGACCAATCCGGCAAGGGAGATGATCGCGTAAATCGCGATCAATGTACCGGCCAGCTATTTTGTGGCCGGAGGAATATTAAACATGGGGGGATGCTTTGGTCCGTTCGGGCGGTGCTGCGGCGTTACAGGGCGTAGTTTGAACTGGACAACGTTGTCGTCATTGCCGTTAGTTTCGGACATTTCTTTTCCCGATCTTTCTTACCAGATATTCGGACCGACTATACTGGCGCAGGGCTAGCGGGACAAGAGAAAAGCCCCGCTTTCGGGCGGGGCTTTCGGCTTTGTTCTGATGAGTCCGTCAACCGGGGAGCATCCCTGTAAACATCGGCTCGTTTTTCTCGCGGTTGTAACGGTATACTTTGTTCTCGTCGCCTTTTGGTTTCATGAAGGCGGGCGGAGTAAACTTGGTTACCAATTTTCCGGCGGCAGCCATCAAATCGGTCGTTGAAATTTTTGCGTGGCTGATTTGCGATTTGAAACGCTCGGCGACGCTCACAAAAGCTTCTTCGGCGATCTTCATGCCCATCACCACCATCTCGACAATTTTCCCTGACTCAGGCAAGAGGCCTTCCACAGCCGAAGAGAACGAGAGGCGCGACGAGTTCAGCTCTTTTTCAGCCTTTTTCGCCGGGCGTTTACCGCCACCACCTGATTTGCCGGAGCCGCTGCTGCTTCCCGATTCATCGTCATCATCTTGTTCATCATCATTGGCAACGGCGTGTCTTGATACGGTTTTCATGTCACCGGTACGCACATCAATTTCGATGAAGGTCGGTGCCTGAAAGCTGACCGGATAGCGCACCAGTTCTTTGACCGGAAGGTCACGGCCTGAAAGACCGGCTTTGATTTCAATCCGGATGCGGGACGGATCGCGCCAGTCGTAGACCACGCAGTGGCTACGGAACTCTCCGGGCTGCGGACAGGGTTTTACGACCCATTTCCCCGGATAGAAGGGCTCGGTCAAACCGGACTGCTCGACAAATTCCTTAATGTTTACGCGCATCTCACACCGTCCTTGGGTTTATTACCCATAATCTTTTCTTGTTTTCTATAATGATGCGAAAGTGTTAATAGGCGGTTAAGGATCAAACAAAAAGATTCCATAAAAAAACCCGTGTGATATGAAGGGGTTATGGAAGTTTTAAGCACCGATTTTCTTACGGTTCTGCCGTTTTTTGTTGTTTTGGGATGTTTTGTCGGCTTTATCGCCGGACTATTGGGAGTCGGCGGCGGGGCTGTTCTGGTTCCGGCGCTCTATTATATCGGGCAGCATTTTTATGCCGGAACACTCTCTCCTGACGTTCTGATGCACACGGCGCTTGGCACGTCGATGGCGATTATTATTCCAACGGGATTATCTTCGTCCCGCGCTCAAATCAAGCGTAAGGCTGTTGATTGGACCGCGTTCCGTTTTATGGCCCCTGGTTTGGTGTTTGGCGTTGTTCTTGGAATTTTTGTGGTGTCGGGGCTCAAGAGTTCGCAGCTTCAATTGATCTTTGCCATCGGTCTTTATATTTTGGCGGCGCTTATCTTCTTTAAAAAAGAAGGCGGGCCAGCTCATCCGGTTTTGCTGAAGCCGCTATGGGCGACATTATCGACGTCGATGATCGGTGTGTTCTCGACTTTGGTCGGGATTGGCGGGGCGACTCTCAACGTTCCCTATCTTAGTCGCGCGGGACTTCCGCTGCATCAATCGATTGCAACATCCTCGGTTCTCGGGGTTGTGATTTCTATTCCTGCGGCGATCGGTTTTATCGTGATGGGCGGGATGGGCGCTGACCGTTTGACCCATGTTCCTGGTTTCCTCGGGTTTATCAACATGACGGCGTGGATTTTGATCGTGCCGTTCAGTGTTCTTTGCGCGCCGCTTGGCGTTAAAGCATCCCACGCGATGCCGGTACGGAAACTCAAAATCGTTTTCTCCGTCCTCTTGTGTTTGATTGCTACGAAGATGGCGTTCGAGGCGTTCTAGGATGCTCTTTTCTGCCATCATTCCGCAAGATGCCGGAGCTTTGCGAACAACCGGATGTCTGGCGTTTCTGGCGGCCTTATCGATCTATAGTCACTTGAGATAATAATCGGACGATTTGATGATATTGATGATGGGGTCATTTGGTTTGGATTGACGGATTTTTTTGAGAGTGCCAAAAGCCTTTTCGATGGGATTAAAGTCTGGAGAATACGGCGGTAACGGCAA
>JBPXJO010000038.1:0-11696 GCA_051715325.1 Alphaproteobacteria bacterium
CATCGTGATCGAAGACACGGCCCAAGGGCCGAAATGGAAAAAGGCCTGATCATCAGGCCTCTTTTTCTATTCTTGTTTTGTCTAAGCCGATTTCAGCAGGGCTGATTGCGGGTCGGTGATCGGGCCGGACGCGCGGCCATGAATGAATTGATCGACATACGGGTTACCGGATTTATCGAGTTCGGCAATCGGGCCCGTCCAAATCATTTTTCCCTGATGGATCATCGCCACATGGTCGGCAATCTTGCGCGCCGAGGCCATGTCGTGGGTGATGGTGAGCGCTGTTGCTCCCAAATCCTTCACGCATTTGATGATGAGATCGTTGATGACATCCGCCATGATCGGGTCAAGACCGGTGGTCGGCTCATCAAAGAAAATAATTTCGGGGTTGGTTGCAATCGCGCGGGCCAGAGCCACACGTTTTTGCATCCCGCCAGACAGTTCAGCCGGAAAGAGATCGGCGACCGACTCGCCCATCCCGACGGCTTCGAGTTTTTCGATCGCGATGTTGCGGGCGTTTTTGCGATCAACGTGTTTCCCGTGAATAAGGCCGAACGCGACGTTGTGCCAAATCGGGAGCGAGTCAAAAAGGGCGCCGCCCTGAAACAACATTCCGAATTTTTTGATTTGCTCTTCGCGGGTACGGTGATGGGCTTTGACCATCTCGACGCCGTCAATTTTGATCGAGCCGGAATCCGCTTGTAGCAAGCCCAGTACGCATTTCAGTGTGACCGATTTTCCGGTTCCGGAACCGCCGATAATCACCATCGAGCTGCCGACCGGAACATCAAGATCCACACCGTCCAGAACCTTTTTGGTTCCGAACGCTTTGTGGACATCGCGCATTTCTATTTTATGGGTTTGGCTCATGAGAAAAAGGCCTGAGTGAGCAGATAGTTGAAAATCAAGATCAGGATTGAGGCCGTGACCACCGCGTTGGTGGTGGCGGCGCCAACACCTTGGGCGCCACGACTCGAATTATAGCCGTGGTAACATCCCATCAGGGAGACCAGAAAACCGAACACAGCCGCCTTGACCAAGCCCGAGACAACGTCGACTTGCTGCAGGACTTGCCAGCTTTGATGAAGGTAGCTGCCCGAGCTAAACCCGAGAACATGGGTCGAGACGATATAACCGCCATACACACCGATGATATCGCCGATCAAGACCAAGACCGGAAGCATCAAGGTTCCGGCAATGACGCGCGGGACAACCAAATATTTCATCGGGCTGACCGAGAGCGTGGTCAATGCATCAATTTGTTCGGTCACACGCATTGTTCCGATTTCGGCGGCAATCGCCGCGCCGACACGTCCAGCCACCATCAGACCCGCCAGAACTGGAGAGAGCTCGCGGGTGATCGAAAGGACCACAACCGAAGCAATCGCGCTTTCAGCATTAAAACGAGAGAATCCGGTGTAGCTTTGAAGAGCCAGCACCATGCCCGTAAACAGCGCGGTCATGCCGACAACCGGAAGGGAGTAATAGCCGATATCGATAAACTGACGCAGAATATGACGAAGAAAAACCGGAGGCACGAGACAGTGCAGAATTGCCTGAAGAGCGAAAAGTGTAATAGCGCCCAAGGCTTGAATAACGTTTAAAAGCGAGTGCCCGATCGCCTGACACGAGCTGTGCAGGAGCGGAATTCGGGCTTCGAGGAACTGGACGGCTTTGTTCATAAGGCAAAGTATTACCGCGAACCGCTTGATTTTCCAAGCCGTTATTGTCTTTTCTTCCCCAAAATAGGCCGTTTTTACTTGATCTTGAGCTCCCGATTATTTACCATAGCTCAAAATATAAAATCCATACCAGAATGATTTAGGAGTGTGCCATGCCTAGAAAACCTAATTTTGCCGCCATCAGCCAACCCGCTCGCGGAACGTCCGTTCATGAGCAAGCCCTCCATCTTATGGCCCGGGCCCCCATCGCTCCGTCTTTCGCGAATGAGTTTATTCGAGCCATGAGAGCCGGATTTGACCTTAAAGGCTCGCCGACCGAAACCCGCGTGAAAGCATTTCGCGCTGTCGCTGCGGCTGACACAACCAAAAATGAGGCCGTTAAATTGGCTGCTTATGAGGCCCTCTTCCAGTTAGAGCCTCATAATAAGGAAATTCAGGCTTATTTGAAGCAGCGCCTCGGCTAGGCCCTAGGCTAAAGTATCGAGCTGACGAACCGGAAAGATTTTCTTTTCGAGCTCACTGTCGCTGAACACCAGCGGGCTTGACCGCAAGACTTCACACTCTTCCAAAATCTGGCGGATATGCGCTTCGTTGACCGGATCGGGAACCGAGCGGAATTCCGGCCCGTAGAGGATCGTTCGCGCAACCGGAGCCAAATAGCTGCCGTCTCCCGGGAGGACCGATAATGTGTAGAGATCCTTGGGCGTTATTTGCTGCACGCCGCAGACTTCGCGCAGTGATTTTTGCATCCGTGCATCCAGTATATCGCAGGTATAACTATCCACTTCGCCTAGCAGAGTTACATCCGATAACCATTCCGGCGCCAACCGCGCAAAAGTATCGAGTTCAGGGACATCCGTCGTTCCGCCAAAATCTTCCCAGATTTCCGAAGCCAGAATAGCCACGTCCCCTAGCGACGATGCAATTATATGGCGCCAGATTCCGCCCATTCCTTGTTCGCGTAAATCCCACGCCATCTTAAGGGCGCACAAATCCTGATCCATGCGGCGCAGGCGTTCCCACAAAATCTGGTCATCGACGGTTAACTCGGCGTTTTCACGAACACCGGTCATATCGTGCCAGATGCTGCGGAGGCCACGCGCCATTTCGAGCAGGAATTTGGTGCGATCATTTTGCGACCGCGCGAGAGCCAAAGCCGAAGGGGCAAAACGCGGCAGAATCAAAATGCGAAGCTGAGGGTTGATAATATGATGACCATCTTCGATATCATCGACTTCAACCGACCAGTCTTCGAAGCGAGCATCAAACGCCATATCGCGACCGAGTTTGGTTTCGCAAATGACGGATAGACTCCAGACCAACGCTTCACCATCGCTGCTGAAATTTGCAGTGCGCATTCCGGTTTCATCATCGGTCTCATTTTGCTCCTGAACCAGATGAAGTAAGTCTTCAAGCGACACGGACTCGTTTTCGTCATACAGATCGAACGAGTAATCGTCATCGCGGTCATCGCGGAGAAGTGTTTCGGGATAGCGGTCGAGAATGTGCATTTCAGATAGTTCAATTCTTAGGATTATAGAGTAACTCAGGACGGTATGTCCCGACAGCCCCTTTTATGCCTGAAATTTATTAACGGTCTCTTACTGGAATCAGATCACTTGAAAAAAAATCAAGTTTCTCTTGTGGATAAAATTACTTCTCGGGTCGTATCGAAATTTATAACCCTACTGAATCAAGTTCTCGGCGGGGACAACAGCAACGCGCGGGAGGTCGATTCGCACCGTGGTTCCGACCCCGACCATTGATTTGATCGAGAGGGTGCCGCCATGAAGCTCGGCCAGTTCCTTGGTAATCGCCAGTCCCAGCCCCGATCCCTCATGGTTGCGGGTAAACTGGTTGGCGGCTTGCTCAAATGGTTTTGTCACATAGCGCAGCTTGCTCGACGGAATGCCAATACCGGTATCTTCGATCGTAATCGCTACATCGTCGGCACTATATATAAGGTCAACACGCACTTCGCCGCCCGGCTCGGTAAATTTTACGGCGTTCGAGAGCAAGTTCAAAACCATCTGCATAATCGCGCGGCGATCACCGACCATGGTCCGGTCTTCGTTTTCCGGCAGGCTTGATATCACCCGCACTTGTGCGTCCAGAGCGCGCCCTTCAATCATATGAACGGCAAGACGCATTACTTTGAAGATGTTGAATTCCTCGACATCCAGTTTGTACTTTCCGGCTTCGATCTTCGACATATCCAGAATATCACTGATGAGATCGAGCAAATGTTCGCCGCTCGCGCGGATACCGCCAATATATTCGAGATATTTTTCTGTGCCGATCGGGCCGAGCATCTGGCGTTCGATCATCTCGGAAAATCCGATGATTGCATTCAGAGGCGTCCGCAATTCATGGCTCATATTGGCGAGAAACTGGGATTTGGCCGCATAGGCGCGCTCGGACGCTTCCTTGGCCTCGCAGAGTTCGCGCTCATGGAGCGTGCGCTCGGTGATGTCTTGCATAATTCCAAACAGGGCAATCACATCGCCTTCTTCATCCTGCTCGCAACGACCTTGAAGAAGAATAAATCGCAGATCACCATCCGGACGGATAATCCGGAATTCCATTTCGTAGTTTTTCTGTTCGATCATGGCGCGCTGGAAGGCCTGCGCCATGCGGCCACGATCGCGGCGATGAAGGCAATCATTGACGCTATCAATGGTTGGAATAAACTCCTCCGGCGTCAACCCGAAAATACTGTAAATTTCCGACGAGAACTCAAGACGTTCATCGCCGATCCGCCATGTCCAGTGGCCCATGCGGCCAATCGACTGCGCCTCGGAAAGCTGCTGCTCGCGGCGTTCCAATTCCATTTCGTGCTGTTTTTCCTCGGTCAGATCGCGCGCCACCATAAATAGATGGTCTCCATCCATTTTTAAACGGCAATCGAGCCAGCGTACGGATTTGTCTGCGGCCTGTACGCGGCATTCGCAAGCGACCAGAGGCGCACTGCCGTCTTCATTGTTGCTTGTGACCAAGGTCTTAAAAACAGGCTGGATGTAAGGACGATCTTCGCTGGTCACCAAATCAAGGAACGATTTGCCGACCAGTTCATTTTGTTCATAGCCAAGAGCCACCGAGAAAATTTCATTTGATTGAATCATTTTCCCGCGAGGAGACATCAGCACCAGAAAATCATGGCCCATCGAGAGAAATGTCGAGATTTTGGCATCCCAAACCGATTCCGGTTTGGCAGAGGCCAGCGGTGATTTTGCGGCCGGTATAGCGCGAGCGCCATCAATAGCTGCTTTAATTTCCTTGAAGTCCGGTTCTTTGGCTGCTTCACCGGAGATCACGAGATAGGTTTTATTGTCCGGCGTATCAATCCGGTCAAAGCGTAAATCGAGTTCCGCCGATTTTCCGTCATAGGATAGGATAGCTTTATGCTCACCGGGGATAATCGATTCCGTCCAATGATCCGCATCATTATCGTCAGCACCGCCAAATATACCGCGCGGACGATCATGGAGCGCTTCGTCCGGCTCGGAAAAGAACAGAATATCCCGAAGGGTCATGCCGGAAATTTTTTCAGGGGTGAGGCCAATCGCTTTAATCATCTCCGGCGATGCGTAAATGATTTTGCCGTCTGCGCCCACGACCAGACGCTGGACTTCTGCTTTGGCCGCTTTAGCCGATGCCACCTTTTTGCTCGCGGTAACGCGGCGCGTACCCGTCGAAGCCTTTTTAGTCGGCTTTGCGGATAAGGATTTCTTATCGGTTTTTTTAGCTGGCTTACGAGGTGTTGTTTTGGCGGGCATGGCAGGAATCCGGAGCGAATCACGACTTCCCGAGTATGGCATATTTCTTAAGACCGAAGATAGAGATTTTTCGAAATCACGGGCAAAGCAAAGCCCGCTTGAATGCGGGCTTTGTTGAAAAATCCTGAAAAGGGCTAGCTCTTAATATTTGACGCCGCATCCATAAGGATTGGTGCTCGGGGTTTCAACCGCACGACCTGCGTTCAGGTCATCAATAGCCGCCAGAACATAATTCTTTGCGGTTTTAATCGATTCCGGCTTAAAGCTTGAATCGCTATCAATTGCCCCGGCATAAGCCAGAACACCGTCTTTGTTGATGACGAACATATGCGGCGTGGTTTTGGCTCCGTACAAATGGCCAATAGCGCCACTCGGGTCGAGAATTTTATGGGTTGGGACTGCGCCATGTTCCTTGACAATGGTATTGGCTTCTTCCGGCGTTACATAGCCTTCTTTGCCTTCAGCCGAGGATACGATTGAAATCCAGACAACACCGTCGTCGGTGGCTTTTTTCTGGACGAACTGCATATTGCCCGAATCATATTGTTTTTTAACATATGGGCACTCGTTGTTGGTCCATTCCAGAACAACAACCTTTCCCTTGAGATCGGCCAATTTCACATCCGCACCGTTGGTGTCCTTGCTCTCAAAAAGCGGGGCCGGCTTTCCAACCTCAACGGCAGGAGGCGGCACGACTTTCTCGGCCAATGCCGGCGAAGATACGGTGCAAATGGCCAAAGCCAGTGCCCAAAGAGATTTCATGATAGATCCTTTCTGTGGTGATTAGTCCTGTTTTCCGTTGATGTATTCAGCCACCAAACCTGTGGTCAGGATTTGCGGCAAAACCTGGGGGTCGGGGCGCTTTCCGGTTTCCGTATCGCGCGGGCCGTAATAGACATAGAGCGGGACACCGCTTCGTCCATAGCTTGCCAAAAATTCGGTGATTTCAGCGTTGCGGGATGTCCAGTCGCCTTGGAAATAAGTAACTTTTTTCTCTTTGAACAGGTTTTCGGTTGCATCGGTACTGAGCGCAATTTTATCATTGACCTTACAGGTGATGCACCATGCGGCCGTCATATTTACAAAGACCGGATCATTGCCTTTAAGGGCCTCATCCAATGCTGCGCCTGTGTACGGCTGATGATCGAGGACTGCTTCTTCGACTTTCCCTTCAAGTGTAGAGACAGGGGCGTGCATGGAACTGAGAGCGACAATCACCAAAGCCAAGACTAGAGCCGCGTAGGATACGCCATGGACAGCTCCGGCCCAAGGCTGACGTTTCGGGGTATGACGCGTGATCCAGATCGAAAACGAAATCAGAACCAGCCCACCAAGGGCCAAAAAGACGCCGTAACCTCCCGATACTTGCAGGGCATAAACCCAGATTAGCCACGCTACCGATGCGTATAGAGGGAAGGCCATAAACTGGCGAAATGTTTCCATCCACGCGCCGGGTTTCGGCAAAGCCTTGCGAACAGACGGGATAAAACACATCACAAGGTAAGGAAGCGCCAACCCCAGTCCCAGAGCCATAAAGACCGCAAAGGCCACATAAGACGGCTGGGTTAGGGCAAATCCCATGGCAGTTCCCATGAACGGCGCAGTACAGGGCGTTGCGACAATCGTTGCCAAGACTCCGGTAAAGAATGTGCCGGAATAGCCGTGATTGGCCGTGAGTTTATGCCCGATATTGCTGAGCACATGACCTTTGAGCTGGAAAAATCCCGACAGATTGAGCGCCATGACAAACAAAAGGTACGCCAGCAACAAAACAACTGCCGGATTCTGGAGCTGGAACCCCCAACCAATTTCTTCACCGGCTGTTTTAAGTGCAATCAACGTCGCGGCAATCGCGCCAAAACAGACCAGAATTCCGGCGGTATAAATCAACCCGTGAGCGGCCGCATGGCGCTGCTCTTTTTCAGACATTTTTACAAGGCTCAAGGCCTTCATCGAGAGAACCGGAAAGACACACGGCATAAGGTTCAGAATAGCACCGCCGAGCAGTGCCAATATTATCGCCTGAACGAGTGTTACATGGTCCGCCTCATTTCCCGAAACCGCAATTTTGGCCGACGTCGTGTCATTACCACCATTTTGGGCATCAAGGCCGCCCTCTGCCGCCTTGGACGGCATGATCGCCATATCAAGGGCGTAGGCTTTTTCTTTCCCGTCTTTTGATACATAGCTCAGCACACCTTTAAGGTTGCTGATTTTGCTCAAAGGACGCGTATCGCGCTCGGCTTTAATCTCGATCGCACCCTCTTCGACCGCGATATCCTGAGGAGCCGAATTGACAAAAATTCCCCACTCTTCAGAGAAGAAATAATAATCCGAACCTTCGGCAATATCTTTAAGGACCGCCTCGTCATCCGGCTTAAAAACCAGTTTTAAAGATTGATCCTGCTCTTCGAGCATCCCTTGCCATGCGGCCTGCTTTGGCATTTCGCTGCGGGCTTTGGCAAAAAGCTCTGGATCGCTTTCTTTGGCGGGTTTTTCGGGCGTTGCGACGGGTAATGTCAGCGTGACGGTTGTCATCTCGGGAACGCAAATGTCGTTACACACCAGCCACGTCAGATCACCCTTTAGAGTGATTTCAGGAGCTGAAATGGTGGCTGGAGTGGTGATGGTAGCCAGCAGCAGCAATTTTCCTGAGTAGCCGAAGTTCATAAGCGGGCCGTAGGCAATTTTGTGCGGAACCGGAAATTCCAGACCACCATCCCCAAATCCGTCGGGCAGGGTCCAGCTGATGCCGGTCGGTTCACCCGAGTCGCCCGGATTTTTCCAGTAGGTGTGCCAGCTGTCCTGATGGGTTTGTTCGATGGCAATCACCAGATTTTCACCCGGAGTAATGGCGTCTTTTTCCGGAATCACGCGCGTCGAGACGTAACGCGGAACCCCATCCTTAACTGTTTCTCCGCCGGACTCGGCGTATGATTGGGTGGCCGGGATAAGAACAGCGGCCAAAACAGCCAAGAAAAGAGCGATTATACGGTTATACGTCATCAAGTTAGCATCCTGTTGTCCTACGCAGCATACGCGTTTTGTCCGGTTTGTCTATTCTTGCCAGAATGCGATTCCTTACCTAGACTGGTCCGACTATCTTTGTTTCGGCTTAACTATCTTCGCGGCAAAAACAGTAAAAGTTACATTTAGTTAGTTCTCTTTTTGTATGATTTCCAGTGGACGGGGGAATGATCTCCCCTCCCGAGCAAGACAAGTTTTATAAATACAGAGCCTATCATGACCAATTCTCCTCTCTGGACACCGTCCGACAGCCTTCGCCAAAATTCGCATATTGTTGCGTTTGCCAAAAAAGCCGGATTTTCTGATCACATTACTTATGACGAATTGCACCAATGGTCCCTCGACCATATCAGCGAATTCTGGTCGGCTTTCTGGGATTATGCCGGAGTAATCGGCGAAAAAGGTGATAATGCCCTCATCAACGAACAGGATATGGAGCACGCCCATTTCTTTCCGCAGGGCCGGATCAACTGGGCGGAAAATTTGCTGCGCTTTAATGACGATCGCACCGCCATTTTGTTCCGTGATGAACATGGCCGTGATCGCAGCCTTAGCTTTGCCGAGCTTAATTCGATCGTGGCGCGGCTTCAGCAGGCTTTGCTCAAAGCCGGTATCCGCGAAGGCGACCGTGTCGCGGGATTTATGCCGAACCTTCCGGAAACATTGATTGGCGCTCTCGCCGCCGCCTCGATCGGGGCTATCTGGTCGTCGGCATCGCCGGATTTCGGGGTTCAAGGCGTTGTTGACCGGTTCGGCCAGATCGAGCCAAAAATCCTCCTGACCGTTGATGGTTATTTTTATAACGGCAAGACCGTCGATGTCCTTGGTAAGCTCGTCGATATTTTGCCGCAAATTCCAAGCATCACCCAGACGATTATTGTTCCGTTTGCCGCGGACAATCCTGATCTGGCGCATCTGCCATCGGCTAAGCTGCTCGGGGATTTTATTGCGCCGTTTAGCGAACATAAACCGATTTTCACGCGCGTTCCGTTCAATCACCCGCTCTTTATCATGTTCTCGAGCGGGACAACCGGTATTCCGAAATGTATTGTGCACGGGCATGGCGGCACATTGCTGCAGCATATGAAAGAACACCAGCTTCAATGCGATATTAAAAGCGGCGACAAGGTGTTCTACTTTACGACCTGCGGCTGGATGATGTGGAACTGGCAAATTTCGGCTTTGGCGTCCGGCGCGACCTTGATGCTTTATGATGGTTCGCCTTTTTACCCCAGCCCTTATGCTTTGTGGGATTATACAACCCACTATGACTGCACCCTTTTTGGGACGGGCGCCAAATATATTGATGCGCTCAAAGCCGAAGGCTGTGTGGTTAAAGACCGCTATGACCTGTCCAGCCTTAAAACCATTACATCGACCGGATCACCTTTGGTTCACGAGAGTTTTGACTATGTGTACCAGACCATCAAGTCCGATGTTCATCTGGCCTCAATTTCTGGCGGCACGGATATTGTCTCGTGCTTTGTGATCGGGAATGTTCTCTCGCCTGTTTACCGGGGTGAAATTCAAGGCGCCGGCCTTGGTTATGCGATCGAAGTCTATGACGGTGACGGGAAGCGCATGGCCCCCGGTTCGGGTAGTGGCGAACTGGTTTGCACAAAACCTTTCCCGTCTATGCCGGTTGCGTTCTGGAATGATCCTAATGGCGAGCGATATCACAAAGCCTATTTTGATCGTTTCCCGAATATCTGGTGCCATGGCGACTGGATCGAGCTTACCAATCATGGCGGCTTTATCATCCTCGGGCGTTCGGATGCCACGCTTAATCCGGGCGGTGTCCGCATCGGAACCGCCGAGATTTACCGTCAGGTCGAACAAATTCCCGAGGTGGTTGAAAGCATTGCTGTCGGCCAATTATGGGATAATGACGAGCGGGTGATTTTGTTTGTGCGCCTTAAAGCGGGAGTTACTCTTGATGAGGATTTGAAAACGCGGATTAAAACCCGCATCCGTTCCGGTGCATCACCGCGCCATGTTCCGGCCAAGATCATCCAGATTTCCGATATCCCGCGCACCAAGAGCAATAAAATCGTTGAACTGGCGGTCAAGGAAGTTATTCACGGACGGCCTGTGAAAAACGTCGAGGCTTTGGCAAACCCCGACGCTCTTGATCTTTATAAAAACCTGACCGAACTGGCCAGCTAGGCTCACGCCTGCCTAATTAAATAGGCGGGGCCATTGTGAGCGCTGCCTGATCGAGCGCTGCTTTCTTACCGGCATTCAAGTCCTGCTTGGCCGTTGACGGCTCCAGAGGACGGGACTCGATGTTTGGCTGCGGTGCCACAGGAAAAACCTGCACCGTTGCCCCGATTTGACCGTTTGTTGATTCAATTCCGGTACTATTTATGGTTGCTGGTTCATATTTTGGCTGGCTCACGCCCACCTTACGCCCGTCCAAAGCGGCCTTAATATCCTTATTATGGTCATTATCAATCATTTTCTGTGTCGCATCATTGATTTTAACCAGCTCGGCCGCCGTTACAACAAGCGTAGAGCTTTGTCCGGTAATGACCGGACGATCTCCCGGTTTAGCCCCTTCTTTGAGGTCAGTGGCCAATTTGATCTCATAATTTCCGCCCGGAAGCCTTGTGAAGGACAAAGGTTCGGCTGTTGGGATAACCTTATGGACCGTGTTATTGACTGTGCGAACTTCGATCGTGTTTGGTACACGGTGCGGCGTCTCCACGCCTTGCGCATCTTTGCGCATTTCCGTGTGGAAATAACTCCCATCGGCTGCTGCCAAAGGCTGTTCGTTCCGAAGACGCATACCTTCGTAAGGGGAGTGGTATTGGTTGTTTGCTTTGTTCATCGCAAACCCGATACCGGCGGAAAGCTTATCGAACATACCAAGGTTTTTATTGCTCGGCTGGGAGAGGAAATCCTTGACCCCGCCTCCCGAGAACGCGCCGAGGAAGTCCTTAAACCAGTTGGCAATGCCTTGGAAGAAACCTCCCATGCCGCCCATCGCCCCGGACATATCGATACCAAAAGTATCTTGCAAAAATCCGGACAAGCGGCCCATCGTATTGCCCATACGCATCTGACGGGAAATATCCTTAACGTATTTATCGTCCGCAAGAAGCTGCGGATTTTGCATCAGCTTATCCATTTCCTTGCGCGCCATTTCTTTCATCGCGTCCGGAACATCCCCGCCGCCCTGCGCCATCTTGGCCATCTGGCGCACAAAATC
>JBPXJO010000039.1:0-49114 GCA_051715325.1 Alphaproteobacteria bacterium
TTTATGCGGTCGAAGACAGAACACCACGGCTTTAGCCGTGGATGAATGAGCCCGAAGGCGGTATTGTTGTTTCCATTATGGAAGTAAGAATAGCAGCGCACACGGCTTACCGTTTGCAATATCATGTGGTGTGGGTATGTAAATACCGCCGAAGGATCCTGAAGCCTGGAGTCCGCGATTACCTGCATAAGGTTCTTTTGGGGCTGCTGCGAAGAATGCCCGGGGTTGAGATAGAGACGATTGGCTTTGATGGAGATCACCTTCATATGGTCATGGTGATACCGCCGAAGTATGCAATAGCGGATGTGATGGGACAATTAAAAAGCCAATCGTCCTCTATCATGCGCAAGAAGTTTGATTGGCTCGATAAGGTTTATTGGAAAGAAAATATCGTGTGGTCGCCGGGCTACTTCGTCAGCAGCGTAGGTGTGGACGAGCAAACAATTAAACGCTATGTCGAATATCAAGGACAACAGGATTCAGGTCAGCTCCGTCAGGAGCTGTAATTGACAGATTGCCCAAAGGCAATCTGTCGGCGTAGCCATAGAACCACGGGTTTACCCGTGGGTATCTATTGTCATCTGTTTTTCTTGGGAATCAGTGGTTCGAGATTTTGTTTCCACTAGTCCAGTAGATGTTTTCTCAATTGGTGGCTGCGTCGTTGTAACAGGTGTAGTTTTATCCTGAATGACTGTATCCGGCTTTCTTGTGATGCTTGGCTGATTATCAGCATGGACTTGATTAAAGCTTTTCTGCAATGTCTCAGCCTGCAGGGATGACTTATATTTTTCTGGAACTTTGCTTTTAGTTTCCTGAACATTTCTCTCTGCTTTGACGGACGGTTTTGCCTGTTCTGAAGCCTTTACCGTTGGGTTCGCAGATGGACTGCCTATATCCGGCTTCTGCGGGGTATTAAGCGCATGGGCTTGAGTTGCTCTGAGCTTCATTACCTCCGTTTCGACCATGGTTACAAAAGAGCGGTATTTCTTGTAGTCCGTTTCTCTGGATTGCAGAGTCTCGATCTTGTCCTTCATATCCCTGATTTGGGAATGAATGCTTTCCCGATAGATCTTGCCGTACCGAGAAAGATGACGGTCATGGCGTTCGACTTTCTCGAATTCCGATAAAGCCCGCTGGGTTTGACCTTCTATCCGAACTTCCAGAAACTCTTTGGCTTTGATGACAATGTCCCCAATCAGTTTCTGGAGCTTTTGGGGGAGGGTGGTTTTATCGAGGATGGTCTCAAGGCGCTCGACACGCCTGTCCAGAGTGTCAATCTCCCGCTCTATCTCGGTAATCTGCTCGTTGAGCGGCTTATCCGGATACTCAGCCCGTTGCTGGTTGAGGGCTTTGATCTCGGCATTAAACTCCGAACGGGACTTGTCCCGTGTTTCCGGCTTGGTTTCAAGCTTCTCTTCGGAAACCGGCTTTTCGGCTATTGGCTCCTCCTTCGGAGACATATCCGGCGAGAGACGGCCTTGATCTCCCGAGCCGGATTTCTTGCCGTCTGTCTTTCCCTCGTCCCCGTCGTCTGTATCGCTGTCGTCTTCGTCCTCCGTTTCTTCACTCTCCCTGCTGGCTCTATTCAGCTCTTCGGCATAGGTGGATGCCTTTCCCTCATGGATTTGAGGGATGAGCTCGATCCCTTGGGCTTCCAAGGTACGTCTGTCTATACTCACATCTGTATGTCCGGCGCGGCTGAGAGCATCATTCGCTAAAGTCTCCCAGACTTCCCGAATGATCTCGATCTGCTGGGGACCCGTTATTTTGTCATCCAGAATACGGGTTTTGGCTCCCAAACCCTCCGGGGTCAGCTCCCGCGTGGTAAAGAGAAGATGTGCATGGTGGTTTCTGGGATCGTGGCCGACTTCATCCATCGGGCTATGAATGGCCACATCGACCGCAACACGGTATTTCTCGACCAGATAGGCCGCCATGTCCCGTGTGAGGCTCTCCCGTTGTGGCGTACTGAGTTCATAAGGGAGGGCAATAATAACTTCCCTTGCCACACGGGAATTCTTGCGTGTTTCAGACGCTTCGGCGGAGTTCCATAGGGCAAACCTGTCTTGGAATCGCTCAGGTGCACAGAGGGGCATCAGGATAAAGGCATTCACCACGCCCAAGCGTTTCTCATAGCGGTGAATGGTTCCTGTGCGCTCATCGACAAGTTTCTGGCCAGAGCGATAGGCAGCAGCAGCCACGGCAGAATGATTTTCTGCCCGAGAGAACACACGCAAAGAACAATGATAAATCGCCAACGATCACACACCCTGTTTTGTGATCCGGTACCCGATTTATGGCGCTGATTCGGGCTTCCTTAGGCTCGATCAGTGCTCTTTATGAGCTTCAAAAAAGCGCTGCAAACGCAGTTTGCGTAAGTGCGCTGTTAAGCTCTTCCTTTCAGTTTATCACAGGAGATACGGTTTTTGCCAATTCAAGGCACCGCTCCACCTACATATCAGAGAGGGTGGGAAAAGAAAATACTGGCTTTTTCATTAAAAATATTATACTTTTAATACTATGAGTATGAAAAATGATGGAAAATTAAAGAATTTACTAGCTACGCACCTTTCAGGAACGGTGTGCGTTTCGCCTTGGTTAGAGAAACAAGGTATATCACCCGCGCTTCAACAACGCTACCGTACAAGCGGCTGGCTGGAACCTGTGGGGCGAGGAGCATACAAGCGCCCCAATGAACAGGTGACATGGCAGGGAGGGCTTTATGCTATGCAGGCCCAAAGTGGCATTCCTATCCATGCGGGGGCCTTAACGGCTTTAGCATTAAAGGGGTTCGCTCATTATGTTCGTCTTGGCGCGGAAAGCGTTTTTTTGTTCTCGCCTCAAAAAACCAATCTGCCCGCGTGGTTTAAAAATCACGAATGGGGGCAAAAAATACTGCACTATAAAACTTCTGTTTTACCGCCTGACCTTGGGCTGGTTGAGCATCAGGTAGGGGTGTTTTCGGTCAAAATATCGGGACCGGAGCGGGCCATATTGGAATGTTTGCATCTTGCACCTGATACGGTTGATCTGTTGGAGTGTTATCAGGTTATGGAAGGGCTGACGACCTTGCGTCCTAAATTGCTTCAGCAGTTATTGGAGCGGTGTGGTTCGGTCAAAGCCAAACGTCTGTTTCTTTATATGGCAGAAAAGTCAGGACAAGATTGGCTAAAAGATTTGGATATATCCAAGTTTGATTTGGGTTCGGGGGATAGGGGGGTCACCAAGGGCGGTGTTTATGTTTCTCGCTATGGCCTGACTCTGCCGGAAGAATTGGTGAAATTATGATTTCAAATGCTTATCGTGCCCAAGTTGCCTTACTGTTACAGGTTTTACCCCATGTGATGAAGGAGGAAAACTTTGCCCTGAAAGGCGGCACAGCAATCAATTTGTTTGTTCGAGATATGCCGCGCTTATCAGTAGATATTGATCTGACATGGCTGCCTTTTGATATACGCGCCATCGTTTCATTTTATATCAAAGCCTAATTTTAGTCTCATATACACGCTTCAAAAAAACAATAATCAGAGATCTGCTAAAACCAGATTAAATCTTTGAAAAAGCTAATGTAAATGATAGCATGAGCGTGACTATCAATTGAAACCGCTATTAGGAAAAATTCAAAATGCGCTATCCGCTCACAATCTTTCTGACAATGGGGTTAATGCTGCTATCTCAAAAAGCCTATGCGGAACTAAATGATGCAACATTGCTCCCTAAAGCTCAAAATGGAGATGCGTGCGCCCAGGCTCAGATCGGATATAATTACAATCATGGACAAGGGGGCGTACGCGTTAATTACTCACAGGCTATTGAATGGTACACCAAAGCGGCAACAGCGGATTGTAAGGATGATCAGTGTAAGCAGTGCCAGAAGTCATCTTATAAATCATTGGGGTATATTTATAGAGGTTTTCTCAATCCACCCGATAAGGCCAAAGCTTTTTATTGGATCCAAAAATCCGCAGAGAATGGTAATATATTAAATTATAAAGACATGGCTGAATATTATGCTGCAGGTGAATTTGTTCCCCAAGATTATTCCAAAGCCTATTATTGGATCAGGAGAGGTCTAAGCAAAAATACAAAAACTCAATACGATGATTTTATCGTTAAGATAAAATCAAAATTATCATCTTCACAAATTGAAGAAATTGAAAAAAAGATTGATTCCGAACAACAGGCTATGGTGCAAAAGCAACAAGCCAACTTTGCCAAGACGCTTGATAAATCAACATTGGGTTTCAACCCATCCATCCCCTCAGAGGACAGAGCTAACGCGCGTTTAGCTTTTGAAATCAATCTTAATAATTTTGGCCGAGACTTGGTAGGAATAAAAAAACTTATTGACATGGGTGCGCTCAAGAAAAACCCTGTATTGGGAGAGCCGTTTCTTTTTACTGCGATTGAAAATAATGATTTAGAACTTGTACAGTTACTCTTAGATAACGGCATAAATCCAAACGAAAAGAATTCTAAAGGCTACACCCCCTTAATGTCGGCAGTTACGCCTGAGAAGATAGAAATAGCAGAAGCTTTAATTAAATCAGGAGCAGATATAAATGCCACCAATAACACAGGGGAAACAGCACTCATTAACGCTGCAAATAGTGGAAACCTTCGACTTGTAAATGACCTTATTGAAGCTGGTGCTAATGTTCATATTGAGTCAAGAAATGATGGCTATGGTGGCCCGCAGGATGCTTTATTCAAAGCAAGGCGAAACGGTTATCAAAAGATATCAGAAGCTTTAATAAATGCCGGTGCCATTAAAAAGGAAAATTCAGATTATATATCGTTTGATAAGGTTCCAACGAGATGTCCTAGAGATCAAAAGAAATGTCCAAATGGGAATATACTCACACTCATTGCTCCGGCATGTGAGTATGCAGCCTGCCCAGATCCTCAACTGAAACCAGCAGTATCTTCTGTCAAGGGTACGTATTCAGAGATTGATACGGCTCTAAGCGATCAAGCCATCCATGCCCTTAACGACGGAACGGATCAAGAAAAAGATGCTATAATTGATAACATCAGACTGCATTCATCAAAATATAATCCTCAAGCGCTTATGGCGCTATCCCGTGTTCTATTCTCTAGGATTGAAGATGATGAAGCTGCTTTCTGGTTTATGGCCTCTTTTATGCGAAATAGAGAAGACTCACTCATTTGTGCCAAACCCAATTCACCTTTTAATGATATGGGTTTTATACCACAGATGAACCCCTACCTGAAACTTCATCCAAAGGCTGTCAAAGTTTTGATTGAAAAAGTTGTTGAATGGGACAAAACCACCCCTGCTGAATATGATTTAAGATGGGCCTTCAAAAATAAAACTTACAAAGATAATTATAATCTCACCGATCCCGTTCCACAAAACTTGTGTGTATCAGATGACAGGCAAGCCAGCCTGAGAGAGACGGCACGTAACTTATATGTTCGCGAAATGGAAAAATTTACCCAAAAATCTTATTCAATGAGTCCCATAGTATCCATGCCAACAAAAGAAGCTTATGCAGAATTATTAAAGAAAGCGGAGGCAGGCGATGCAAAATCACAGTTCGAAATTACAACGCCACTCTATAGCTCCGTGATCCCTTCATCTACCATGAAGGAAAAAGGCGAGTTTCATGAAAAATGGCTTACACTATCTGCCAATCAGGGTTACCTTCCCGCTATGGCCAAACTTGGGCAAGAATATCTTTTGGGTATGGATTATTTTTATCGAGGCCATGGTGGACAGCCAGATGTAGAAAAAGGCATGAAAATGTTACATGCTGCGGGCAGCAAAGGAGAGTATTTGGCCTATTGTTATATGGGTGGATACTATAGACAAATGAAACAGCCTATAGAATCTTATGCGTGGTACAGTGTTTGTGAGGCGGCTAGTGCTGCCAAGAACGTTTTTAATAAGCCGTATGAAAAGGCGATCATTGAATCAGAATTAAAAGGTAAGGATTGGGAAAAAGCAAAAATATTGGCCAGAGAATATATTACGAAATATGCTACTCACTAATTCATTATGATTTGATTGTACCCCGTCAGGGAAAGTTTGAAAAATATTTTATCTTACTTAAGCTAGCAACAAAATACCTAAGATCGAACAAGTGTATCGGCGTTCGCCTATGAGTGCGTTCTTTCGGTAAACGAAAACGCACCTGAAAGTCGGGATCGACTTCCTTAATAGTGGATTTTCATTTTACGTGGAATGAAAAGTTTAATTGAAGTTTGTATAATAGTGGCGGTGGGTGGCTGCCGTTTTTCCAACTTCCTATCAGAAGGAGCCGTTGATTTGCCGCGCTTCTCAATTTGAAGGCAAAATTTGCGGGAAGAATGTTCCCCCGTCATGCCCTTGATTGTCGCCGAACAAACGCAACACAAACGCCTACCAACATTTTTTGATGCTACGACATCCGTAAACAATCCTCCAGACTGTTTTTTGTGCCGCTCCATTCCGCTGGACTTCCAACGAACATGAAGCATTCATGCCATGAAAAGGAGAATAGTCATGGCAAGCACAATCCTGATGACACAATATCAGCTTGGCCAGCGTTGGCACCTCAGCCCACGCACCCTGGAGCGTTGGCGGTGGGAAGGCATCGGGCCTGTCCACCTCAAGATCGGCGGGCGGGTTCTTTACAGGCTTGAAGATATCGAGGCGTATGAGCGCAGCCAGATGCGGACGGAAACCGCCAAAGACGAAGGCATCCCCCTGGGCGCAGAGATGCCGTTATGACCACAGAGTCTTTCCTGACCGCCAAACAGCTCAGTCAGCGGTGGTGCATCAGCCCAAGCACGCTGGAACGTTGGCGTTGGCTGGGTGTCGGTCTTCCCTACATCAAAGTCGGCGGACGTATCCGGTACAGGCTTGCCGACATTCAGGCGTATGAACAGAAAGAGCTGGCCAGAACGGGAGCCTCCCTCCAGACAGGCAGGTTTCCAGATTAATTGGCCGGAAATGGGTGTAATTGGGTGTGGTTTTGGTTCTTGTTGAAAAATGTCGCCGCGCCCTGAATAAGGGCTTACATATTCAGGCCTTTTAGTCTAAACCTAAACAACGCTTTTTTATATTCAGGGCAAGATTCGCCCGAAAGCGGGGCTTTTAGGAACGGACAAAATGGCAAAAACGGCCACGAATACACGACTTGGAACCTACGTTTCCCGCAGCACGGCTGGGGAGGCTTACAAGTCCTATGTTCCGGCGGCTCTTCCCCCGCAGCCTGCCATCGACATGGATCGGCTTTACAAACCCCTTGATCAGGCCATGAAAGCCTTGGGCGGGATTGACGCGCTGGCCAAGCTGCTGCCGGACATCAGCCTCTTCCTTTATATGTATGTGCGCAAAGAGGCTCTGGTGTCCTCCCAGATCGAGGGGACGCAATCCTCGCTGTCCGACCTCTTGCTGTTTGAGAATGAGGAAAACCCATCTGTCCCCGTGGACGATGTGGAGGAAGTCTCCAATTACATCGCTGCTCTGAACCATGGGCTGGAGCGCATGCGGAAGGGCTTTCCGCTTTCCACCCGCTTGATCCGCGAGATGCACAAAATCCTGCTGCGCGGTGGACGTGGAGCCAATAAATCTCCTGGCGAGTTTCGCCGTTCGCAAAACTGGATCGGCGGTATCCGCCCAGGCAAGGCGCGGTATGTTCCGCCGCCGCCGGAAATGGTCGATGACCTTATGAGCGATCTGGAGAAATTCGCGCATGACGAAGACCAGAAACTGCCTGCGCTGGTCAAGGCCGCGCTGATCCATGTTCAGTTCGAGACCATCCACCCGTTCCTTGATGGCAATGGCCGTCTGGGGCGTTTGCTGATCACACTGCTGCTTTGCGCCGATGGCGTGCTGGCTCAACCGATCCTTTATCTCAGTTTGCATTTCAAGGAACACCGCCAGCTTTACTACGACATGCTGCAGGACGTTCGGCTCAAAGGCGACTGGGAACGCTGGTGCGACTTCTTCCTTGACGGTGTGACGACCATGGCGACGCAAGCCGCCGATGATGCCAAGAAGATCATCGACCTTCTGGAGCGCGACCGTGTGCGTATCAGCCAGATCGGCAAGGCATCAAAGAGCGCGCTCAAAATCCACGATTACCTGCTCAAAAAACCGTACCTCTCGATCACAAAGGTCGCGGCGGAGCTTAATATCTCGGTCCCAAGCACAACCAGCACGGTGCAAAAGCTGGTTGATATCGGCGTGTTGAAAGAAATGACCGGAAAATCCCGCAACCGTATCTTCGCATACGAAGCGTATCTGGACATTCTGGCTGCGGGAACGGAGCCGATAAAATGAACATCATCGACAACATGAATGCGCTTAAGCCACGCAAGAAAATGCTGGATAAAACAGCCTCTTCGAGCAATGTAGCTTCATGGGAAAGAACAAAGAAGCGGAGATGATGAGTAAGAAGGAAGCATACAAAGTAATAGACGTTTTCGCTGGCCCAGGCGGGCTTGGCGAGGGCTTTGCTGCTTTCGGATATCGCATGGGGAAATTTCCATTTAAGCTTGCGGTATCGATTGAAAAAGACCCAACCGCACATAGCACACTGACGTTGCGGAGCTTTTATCGTCAGTTTTCTCAGGACAATATCCCAAAAGAGTATTGGGCATATGCCAGGGGAGATATAGCAAAAACAGAACTGTTTAATTTATATCCTACTCAAGCAAAAGCCGCTGCCGCCGAAGCTCAATGCATAGAGCTTGGTAAAACTCCTCACCATGAAGTGAAAAACCTAATTAGCCAGCGTCTGAATGGCAGCAAAAAATGGGTTTTGGTCGGCGGCCCACCATGCCAGGCATACTCACTGGTAGGACGTGCGCGCATGCGGAGCACCAACCCAGATTTTGAGAGCGATGAGCGCCACTTCCTCTACAAAGAATATTTGAGGATAATTGCTGATCACAAACCGCCAGTTTTTGTGATGGAAAATGTTAAAGGGATGCTATCGGCGCAGCATTCAGGTAAGAAAATTATATGGAACATTCTGAGTGACTTGCGTGACCCAAGCAAAGCTGTTTACGGACGTGCCTCAGGCCAAGGCTACAAGTTATTCTCACTGGTGCATAATAAGCAGCCAGAACTATGTGAGCCTGAAGATTTCTTGGTAAGGGCTGAAACATATGGCATACCGCAGGCACGTCACAGGGTACTTATTCTTGGAATTCGTGATGATATAGATATTACCCCAGGAACACTGACTCCTTCAAAACCTGTTTCAGTTATTCAGGCCATCGCCGATCTACCAAAAATTCGCAGTGGCGTATCTAAAGAGCCAGACTCTCTCGAAATATGGCGAGATATTCTCGCCTCGGTCACGAAGGAACGCTGGTACACGAAAGGCAAATTAAACGGTTTGCTGCCTGTAGTTCAGGAAATAGGTTTAGCCTTAGAAAAAATTCAGAAACAGAGCCTGAAAACAGGTGCAGAAGCACTCGCTTACTCAAGTACACCAAAGGTTCACGCGGAATGGTATCGCCACGGCTGTGATGGCATCATTACCAGTCATACTGGGCGAAGCCATATGCGTAGCGATCTTCATCGCTACCTGTTTGCTTCTTCATTTGCGTCTGTTAATGGCCGATCTATTAACTTGAGCGATTTCCCTGACGCGCTGCTGCCAGCTCATAAAAACGTGAATGATGGACTGCAGAATGATTTTTTTGCCGATCGATTCAGGGTGCAGGTTGCAGATCGCGCATCCACCACTATTACCTCACACATCTCCAAAGATGGGCACTATTTCATTCATTATGACCCTGCCCAGTGTCGTAGTCTCACTGTTCGTGAGGCTGCGCGCCTCCAGACATTTCCTGACAGCTATAAATTTGAAGGAAACAGAACTTCGCAATATCATCAAGTTGGAAATGCCGTACCTCCGCTACTCTCAATCCAGATCGCGGAGATAGTTGAAGATATTCTTAGACGGCTAAAGGTCTGACATGGATATTCTGACTCCAGAAAAGCGCAGTTGGAACATGTCTCGTATTAGGAGCAGAGATACGAGGCCAGAAATAGCCTTGCGTTCAGCTCTTCATCGTCTCGGCTATCGATTTAGACTTGTAGATAAGAAGTTGCCTGGACGACCCGATATAGTGTTGCCCAAATATAAAACAGCGGTGTTTGTGCATGGCTGCTTCTGGCATCGGCACCAAGGATGCAAATTTTCTTATACCCCCAAATCCAGAATAGCTTTCTGGCAGAATAAATTTGAAGAGAACATAGATCGAGATAAACGAAATATTGAAGCGGTTTCGAAGAGTGGCTGGTTCCCAATTGTCATCTGGGAATGCGAAATAAAGCACGATCTTGATAGGATTATTCATCTATTGACAACGCGCTTGCATTTAATGGCAGGTGCTGAGTGCAAATCAGAGCATACAAGGGGGGCAGCATGAATATCACGCTTCAAAGCCCGCCGAGAAGACAAATGCCTCCTCTTTTCAGAATGTCGGTAATGAACGGCATAAAAGCAGCAGTAGCTCAACAGATAAGCTGCGGAATAGATATAAACACCTGTGATGAAAAGGGCAGAACGGCTTTAATCATTGCCGCTTCCCGTGGCCATGAGGAAATATGCACTTTCTTGCTTGAATCCGGTGCCGACCCTGACGTTAAAGACGTTGATGGGAATACTGCATTGGCTGTTGCAGAAAATAAGGGCTACCAGAAAATAGCGTCACTGCTAAAACAGCATTACACGGCAAATCAGACCGCTGACGATAGTGCAAACGCCTGTAACAGCAGCAAATTAAATGCTGGCCTTGTTGCGGACGAGCAATCAGAGGTTTTAGATATTTCTGTCTGGGAAGAAGAAATAGAATCAGATGCCCCAGACAATGATCCTGACTGTCTGCGCAGAGCAGAAGAAATACAGCATGAAATATCACTGCATGCCGTAGTTGATACAGACTATGACTGGACGGATGTTGATATTGATCTGCCTGATATAGTTAGTGCGCCCCGAAACAGTCTTATGGAGGACGAAGATAAGTGGCTTCCTGCAGTCAGGAACCTTCTCCTGCTCGGCCTGCGCGATTCAATTCTAACTGAAGAACAAATAAGCGCGGCTGTGCCACACAATGATCAAGGAGAAGAAATTGATTCTGACTTTGGCCTGAAATTACGAATTGCTATTGAAGATTTTGGTATTTTCATTGATGAAAATGCTGCATTAACAGCGGAGCAAAAAATAGATGGTGAATTTGATTGTTCTGACCAATTGCTTGATGAGAGTCTGGAATATTTCAGAGGCTTGGCGCTTTCAAATAACGACCCCGCGACTTTGTATATGTCTGAAGTCGGAAATACCAAAATGCTATCCCGTGAGGATGAGTTAAGGTTAGGGAAAGACATTGAAAATGGTATGAAGCTTGTAATTGGTGCGATTATCCGCAGCCCTAACGCTATGCTTAAATTAAGTTCAACGCTGCAGCAAATTTATTCAGGCGCGATATCATCTCAAGGGGTGATAATAGAAGATTGGAATGGGCTCACTAGAAGTGGCGCAGTGTCTCCTTCTGATGAAGGGGGTGAAGACATTGAATCCATCCTCGAAGAAGAAAAAAATGAGTCTCTTACCTGTGAAATCCTACAAAAGATCAATAGAGTTCTTTCAATTAAGGCGTCTATAGAAAATTATGAAGCGCTCGCTAATGAAATATATAAGCTGCAATTAACTGAAGCATTTATGAGCTGCCTTCAGTGCCTTGTTTCCGATGATTCAGATGTCAGGAATATGATGCAGGCAGGTCGGCACAAGATCAGTGTCGCCAGAGTCAGGCTGGTATTATCTAACCTTCGATTAGTGCTCTGGGCCGCAAAAAAGTATGGCGGGCTTCCATATATGGATATGGTTCAAGAGGGAAATATCGGCTTGATGAAGGCGGCAGAGCGCTTTGATTACCAGCGAGGAGCAAGATTTTCCACCTATGCAATGTGGTGGATACGTCAGGCTATTACAAGAGCCATAAGTGATCAGGGGCGCGCTATCAGAATCCCTGTGCACATGACCGAAGATATGCGCAAAGTACGAAAATCAATAGAGCAGGCAGCGATAACAACCGGTCAATTGCCATCAGATGAAATGATTGCAACCGAGTTATCACTGCCTGTAGAGCGGGTGCGAAAAATACGTAGCATACCAGACGATCCGATGAGCGTTGATAGCATTGAATTCGCGGGGTTCACACCACTTGATCAGATGCCCGATCTGGAATCGGAGAATCCCGAAGAGAGAATTGTACGAAAATCCATGCAGCGTGCTGTGCGAACTGCTTTATCTACTTTGCCAGAAAGAGAGTCTGAAATTATCCGCATGCGCTTTGGCATCGGAAGTTATGATGAACATACCTTGGAAGAAGTAGGCGAGAAATATAGCGTAACACGAGAACGGATTCGCCAGATTGAAAGCAAAGCGTTTAGAAGACTCTTGCACCATACCCGTTCACGCCACCTGAAGCAGTACCTTAATTTAAGAAATATTAAGGAAAAGGTTCCGGAGGTTTACGATGCAGCTTAAAACAAGACACGTACCACCACGCGCTAGCGCGATGATTGAGGCATTAAGAGGGCTGGGATATTCAACAGCTACTGCTCTTGCAGATATTATTGACAACAGCATTGCAGCACATGCACGGCATATCGATCTTCAATTCACATGGGGTGGAGAGAAAAGCACTATTACCATTCTTGACGATGGTAATGGAATGGATGAAATCGCGCTTGAACATGCAATGCGGTTGGGTGATAGGAGCCCGCTTGATACGCGTGCAGAAAATGACCTGGGGCGATTCGGTCTTGGTTTAAAAACAGCTTCTTTTTCGCAATGCCGTAGCCTTACTGTTGCCAGCAGAAAAAACGATAAAGTTTCATGTCTGCGCTGGGACTTGGATGTCCTGATTCAAAGTAAAGATGATGGCTGGCATCTATTGGAAGAGGCCGCAGAAGGTTCTGAATACCTGTTGGATTCCATTTCAAGCACGAAAACAGGTACACTGGTCATCTTAGAAAAGCTCGACCGTATAGTTACTGTTGGATTCAGTGACCAGGATTTTCTTGATCTTGTTGATACTGTGGAGCGTCATTTATCTATGGTGTTCCATCGATATATCGAGGGAAATAATCCAAAAATTATCATCAGAATTAACGGCAGAGCAGTTCGCCCTTGGGACCCATTTCTTTCCGACCATCCAGCGACATGGTCGTCACCCGTTGTAAGATTTCCAGCTGCGGGAGGTATGGTAGAGGTTCAATGCCACGTTCTTCCTCATAAAGATAAGCTTGACCCCAGAGAGCATGATATTGCTGCTGGCCCTGATGGTTGGACAGCTCAACAAGGATTTTATGTCTATCGCAATGAGAGATTATTGCTGGCGGGTAGCTGGCTTGGCTTGGGGCAAGGACGCTCTTGGACAAAAGAAGAAGCGCACCGCCTTGCACGCATACGCCTCGATATTTCTAATACGGCAGATTCCGAATGGAAGATTGACATTAGGAAGTCTTCTGCTCGTCCGCCTGTTCTGATCCGTTCGCGTTTAACGCGGTTGGCTGAAGATACGAGAGCACGCGCGCGCCGTGTTTTTGCACATCGTGGCCAGACGGTGCGTTTTGGAGATTCGCAGCCCGTTATTCAGGCATGGCGTAGCGAGCATTTCAGCGGAGGGATGCGTTATCGTATTGATGATACACATCCCGCCATTAGGGCTGTGCTGGATGAAGCTGGATCATTAGCACCACAGATTAACGCAATGCTTCGTGTTATTGAGGAAACCATCCCAGTGCAACGCATCTGGCTTGATACTACGGAAGCAAAGGAAACCCCATCAACTGGTTTTGAGGGGGCGGTCCCTGCAGAGGTTAAATCCGTCTTGGAGGTTATGTTCAAAAACCTAGTGAACAAAAAAGGGCTTTCCTCTTCAGCAGCACGCGAACGCCTGCTTCACACCGAACCATTTCATAATTACCCAGATCTTGTTGCGGCATTGCCTGACGATCCGGCAACAGAAGGAGAATTAATACCATGAGCACGCACAACGAGAACCATCAAATCAAAGTCATTAAGTTTGTTCAGGAACTGCTTCTGGATGAAGAAAACAGGGTTGCTATCACCCCCGTACTGATCGATGAGAAAATTGAAATGGTTCTGAAAATGAACCCTAAATGGGGTGTGGAACTGAATAAGCAGACGGTGATAGACGAGCTTATCCGCCGTTTCAGCCTGTGGATTGGTCATGATACTACATTGAAAAATGAGATTGGCCACGTTCACTGGCTTGTTTCTGCTAGGAAGAAAGAGTGGCGTTACTGGCAACGATACCGTGAATGGCAGGAGCGTAAATTATCCACCACTGTGGTGGATAAGCTGGATCAATCGACAGATACGGTTCTCAGTCTGCTTGAAGACCCGCTGCGTGATGGTCCATGGGATAGGCGCGGTCTGGTGGTAGGACACGTCCAATCTGGTAAAACTGGCCACTACACGGGATTGATCTGCAAAGCTGCTGATGCTGGATATAAGATCATCATCGTATTGGCGGGAATGCATAACAATCTGCGTTCACAGACGCAGGTACGCCTTGATGAAGGATTTCTTGGATATGAAACTAAACCGATAGTAGAAGATATTCGCATTATTGGCGTAGGCGAGATTGATGGTGACCCCGCTATACGCCCTAATTTTGCAACGAACCGATCCGATAAAGGAGATTTCAGCACTGCAGCTGCAAAGAATCTCGGCATTACCCCAGAACAACGTCCATGGCTTTTTGTGGTCAAAAAAAACAAGACGGTTCTGGAACGTCTGTTGCGCTGGATACGCAACCATGTCGCCAATGCTGTTGATGAGCATGGCAATAAAATCGTTACCAATCTGCCTCTGCTTATTATCGATGATGAGGCGGATCATGCCAGCGTAGATACAGGTGAACAGGTATTTGATAGTGAAGGAAAACCCGATGAAGAGCATCAGCCAACGGCTATCAATCGCCTCATACGCAGAATACTGAATTCATACACAAGAGCAGCGTATGTGGGGTACACGGCAACGCCGTTTGCCAATATCTTCATCCATGAGCGCGGTGCAACCCGTGAAGATGGACCTGATCTGTTTCCTTCATCGTTTATTATTAATCTGGCCGCTCCATCCAATTATGTGGGGCCGGCACGGGTTTTTGGATTGGGTGAAGAAGACAATAAAGGCCTGCCATTAATCCGACTGATTGCTGATCATTCAGATGTTGAAGGCAGAGGTGGCTGGATGCCACAGAAGCACAAAAACGGGCATGTGCCGCTGCATGATGGATTGGATACAATGCCACCATCACTCCAAGAGGCTATTCAGGCATTTATTCTGGCCTGCAGCATACGGTATCTGCGCGGACAGCAGAACGAGCATTCTTCCATGCTGGTGCATGTCACTCGTTTCAATTCCGTTCAACAGAGCGTGAACAGGCAGGTCGATGAATATGTGCGTCACCTGCGCCAGAGAATCACCCGTGGCATAGGCAGTGAGGAGTCTCTTCGTGGCCTAAGTGATCTTTACACAAGAGATTTCCTGCCTACTTCTAGTATTATCAGTAAGGAACTGCCAGATGCGGTGCCGATAATAAACCCGACTTGGGATGAAATTATCGAAATTCTTCCTGATGTTCTTTCCGACTTACAGGTGCGTATGATTAACGGCACTGCTAAAGATGCACTGGATTATTCAGAGCATGAGGGAGCCGGACTTAAGGTGATTGCTATCGGCGGTGATAAGCTCGCCCGAGGCCTTACACTTGAGGGTTTGTGCGTCAGCTATTTCCTTCGCGCATCCAAGATGTATGATACCCTGATGCAAATGGGCAGATGGTTTGGTTACAGACCAGGTTATCTGGATATATGTCGACTTTACACGACATCAGAACTTTCTGAGTGGTTCGGGCATATTGCCGAAGCGGCAGAGGAACTGCGTGAAGAATTTGATCTGATGGCGGCAAGTGGATCGACGCCACGGGAGTATGGCCTCAAGGTGCAATCTCACCCTGTGCTCATGGTCACATCGCGCCTTAAAATGCGCTCAGCTAGAAATCTTATGCTCTCATTCAGCGGTGATCTGCTCGAAACTATTGCGTTTTTCAGAGACTCTGATGTCCTTGAAAAAAACCTTAATTCTACGCAACACTTGATTTCCAACCTTGGAACACCATCGGAAGTTGATCCGAAGCGCATTCGTAACGGAAGCAAACAAGAATGGAAGGGATGCATCTGGAATGATGTGCCAGCAAGTGATGTGATGGATTTCCTGCAATCCTACAAAACGCATCCTGATGTGCACAAAGTGAACAGCCCTCTACTTGCTGAATTCATACGATCAATGAATAGCGAAGGTGAACTTACAAAATGGATGGTTTTCCTAGTTGGAAGCAGCCGCAATGATGGTGATGCCATTGATTTCGGTAATGGCGTAAAACTGGAAAATATGATCACGCGCTCTGTAAAAGGCTTGTACGAACCAACCAGATATTCGATTGGACGTCTCATGTCCTCTCGTGATGAGGCTATTGACCTTGATGAACCTGCATGGAATGCGGCGCTCGCGTTAACTCGTAAAGCCTGGCATGCCGATCCAGCTCGCAGGCAGCGCAGTAAAGACGAACCTGATGCTCCTAATGGACCAGCAATACGAAGAATTCGAGGGTTTGGCGATGAACATGTAAAAGCACACCCCGAACGTGGAGTGCTGTTCGTCTATCCCATAGATGCTATGAAATCCGAGGCAGGCTTTGATAAGCCAACTCCGCCAGTAATTGCATTTGCCATCAGCTTCCCAGGAAGTAATTCAGGACTGAAGGTGGAATATAAAGTTAACAATGTACTCTGGGAGCAGGAATATGGTTCAGCAGAGTAATGGAAACACACTGCGCGCAGCATGGCGGGCTCTTGATGGAAGCTCAGGAGAAGGCGGCTGGCGAACGATCCCACTAGAGATAAAAGGCAATTGTCGTCTGTTAGCGGGCAGATTTTTTCCAGGCAACGAAGAGGCCATTCTTGTTGGCTTCAGTTCTGTCAATGTGCCGCAAGATAATCATTTACCACAAGGCCATGGCTTTCGAGTCAACAGGCTTGAGCGCGATATCATTGCTGATGGTCATATCTGGGTGTCACTGGCGCGCCTTGCAGCTGGAAGCCTCGATATGTTTGCGCTGATGGCGGAAGACATTGTTAGCTTTCTGAGTTCGTGCGCTACAGAAAGTGAAGACAGTATATTCCATGCATTCTTGGGAAGAATTCGCGCATGGCAGAATTTTATGGATCGTGAGGTTGCAGGCATACTCAGTGCAGAGGCAGAAATAGGTTTGCTGGGCGAGCTTATCATGCTGGATACGCTGATTGCATCAGGAATACCTGCCATAGATGCCGTAAATTCTTGGCAAGGGCCAATAGATGGGATGCAGGACTTTCTGATTGGGACTGGTGCAATCGAAGTGAAAACCACAGCTTCACAAGGCTCGTTTCTAGCCAAAATCAGTTCATTGGAACAGCTAGATAATTCTTTAGTGAATCCGCTTTACTTAGCTGGTGTCAGGGTAGCGTTGCATGATTCGGGGATCACGCTGCCAATGTTTGCACACGCAGTGCGATCAAAAATTTCATCTGATACAATGGCTCGATCTATATATGAAAATCGGCTGATACAGGCGGGGTTGCTTGAAGCACATACCGAGAATTATACACGATGCTTTGTTCATTCCAGCACAGTGCTGTTCTATGTGAATGAAGAATTTCCGAGGCTTACCGCAGGCAATGTAGGAATTGAAATACGCAAAGCCCGTTACGAACTAGATTTGGCGCTTATAAAGCAGCCAGATACTGGTATTGACAAGGCAATAGCAGATTTGAGGGGTTTATAATGGAACTATCAGAATTTTTAAGACAGACACAGCAAGAAGTCCGCGCAGAGATTGACGACAGACTCGGCTCACCAGGAAATGCATATCCGTATCCTGAATCAGTTTTCAGTGAAATTGTTATGGAGCATATGTCCGAAATAGGTATGACCTTTGAGCCTGTTGTGTGCCACTACACTGCCAAGGTGGGCAATGCCAACCTCAGATTAAGTGGTTATGCTGTTTCAGATGATGCCGATCAGATAGACCTGTTTGTCAGTCTTTATGATGGTGTAGATGAAATCAAGCCAGTGCCTGATGCGGAAACAAAAGCAGCAGCAGAGCAATGCCTACGTTTTCTTGCTAAGTGCGCCACAGGTAGCCTTCTGTCGACCATGGATAAGTCGAATGATGCGTATGCTCTGGCACTCAACATTAAGGAATGCTATTCCAGTCTAGACCAGATAAGGGTTTACGTTCTCACGGATCGGCAGGCAAAAGCGAAAAACTTCAAGCCAAGAGAAGTAAATGGCAAAACTGTAAAATTGGAAGTGATGGATATTGAACGGCTCCATCGCCACTGGTCTGAAGGTAAACCACGCGATGAGTTGGTGGTGAATTTTGAAGAAGTGTCGGGCGGTGCACTTCCATGCGTGTATGTGCCAGGTGAATCCGAAGGCTATGACTATGCCATGACTGTCATCCCAGGCGAAGCGTTGCGGTTTATTTATGAGAAATATGGTGCACGTCTGCTCGAAGCTAACGTGCGCTCATTTCTCAGTGTCACGGGTAAGGTAAATAAGGGAATTCGTGATACCCTCAAAAATGAACCTGAACGCTTCATGGCATACAATAACGGCATTGTGTTGATTGCGGATGAAGTAAATCTTGGCAGAACAAAAGATGGTTCTGTAGGCATCCTGTGGCTTAAGGGCATGCAGATAGTCAACGGTGGACAGACAACAGCATCGTTGTATTTTACACAAAAAAAGAATCCCGAAGTTGATTTGTGTCGTGTGAGAGTTCCAGCCAAAATTATTGTGCTCAAATCAAAAAATGCTGAAAATGAAGAATCGTTGATTTCTGACATTTCCAAATACGCAAACAGCCAGAATTCGGTTAAGCTTTCTGACTTATCTGCCAATAAGCCATTCCATGTTGAAATCGAGAAGCTGGCATTATCGACCTATTGCCCAGATGGCATCGGTCGCTGGTTCTATGAGAGGGCAGCTGGCAGCTACAACGTCATGCTGACGCGTGAGGGAACAACGCCTGCAAAATTGCGTCAGATCAAGGAATCTATTCCGCCAGCGCGTAAAATCACCAAAACCGACCTTGCAAAATATCTTAATGCGTGGGGGCAATTACCTCATCTGGTCAGTCTTGGTTCGCAGAAGAATTTTGATAAATTCATGGGGCAATTCATCAATCAGGATGGCCAGACAGTTATTTCAGTTCCTGACATCGCATTCTATAAGCAGACCGTCGCCAAGGCCATACTCTTTAAAGCGGTTCAGAAATTAGTTCGTCCCATGTTTCCAGCGTTCCAAGCGAATATCACCACCTACACTGTTTCGTTACTTGCCGAAAGACTGGGGGACAAAATGGATTTTGATAAGATATGGCTGCAACAAGATATTTCATTGCAGCTAAAGCAACAGGTACAGTCGTGGGCGGTCGATGTAGAGCGTATTCTGCATCAATCAGCAGAAGGGCGCATGGTTTCAGAATGGGCAAAAAAATCAGAATGTTGGGATGCTGTGCGCAATGGCAAATACTCTGCACCGTTTTCGAGTATTCCTGAACTGAGAATTTGATTGTAACATGCCATCTTCAAAATACTGGTCGCTGTCTTCTTTTTTACGGACATTTTTTGACCTGAAGCCGCAGAACGGCATAATCCTGCAACGCCACGGGAAAGGCCGCATTGGCTGGTGCGGATTCGATTTCGTCCGCCAGCCTGCGCTGAAACTCCCGATCATACTGGCGGATCGGCGGGCAGACGCAGGCGGGGTTAGAATTTGCCGCTGCGCAGGCGGTCAACAAGTTCGCCGCGATTACGGGGAGCATCCAGCGTCGCACGAAGTTGGGCATCTTTTACCTCCAGTGTTTTCTTGAGTTGATCCATGCGCTCGGCGTTGCGTCCGGCCTGTCGTGCGCCCAGCAGCACCGCCATGACCGACAAGGCCGCCGCACCCCAGCCGATCAGGCGCAGCGCGTTGCTGGAGAGCCAGCCTGTGAATAGCGTCCACATCAGCGCAGCCCCTTGCGGTGGTCGTCGATCCGCGCCCAGAGCATCACGCCGATGCTGACCAGCGTGACGACCAGCAGCAGCCATTTGGCGATCTCCAGATATGGCACCAGCCCCACCAGCGCGTCGCGTGCGGGGTCGATGGTCTGCTGAATGGCCTCCACCACGCCCAAACCCGCCGTGGCCGCCGTCGCGGTCTGTCCGCCCTTGACGGTGCGGCTGGCTTGCAGATTGCCCTTTTCCGGCTCCACCCCCGCCAGCACCAGAGCCTTTGTCAGCTGGGCATCGGTATAAGGCTGCTGGCCGTTTTCATGGTGGATGATCGCTTTGGTCAGCGGCAGAAGCTGGTCAAAACGGTGCATATCGAGCGGCTGGTCGGCATCCAGCCCCGTATCCGCCGCCACAGCCCTTACATACGCATTGGTGTTGTTCTCCGTCGGCGGCGCCCAGCGACTGACAATCTGCCGGATGGTGCGCAGGCCGTGCTTGTCCTGATAGGCGATCAGCGTGCGCGCCAACGCACGGATGCCGTAGATTGCGTCCTTGAAGGTGAAAAACTCCACGTCCCCCTGACGCTCGGCCAGCCCCTGCCATGGGTCTGTGGATCGGCGGATATTACCTGGATTGTTGTTGCGGATACCTCGTGTTAAGTTTTGTGGCGTAGTCATTGAGCATCTCCTGTGGTTAAAGGGCAGAACATGGAAAAACTTGGTCGTATTGAACGTGTGGATTTGCGCTCCATCTGGACGAGTGAAGACAGACACTTCACCCCGTGGCTGGCGCAGTCCGAAAACCTGGAAATTCTTGGTGAAGCGCTCGGTATCGAACTCGAACTTGAAGCGCAGGAAAAAGATGTTGGCCCCTTCAGAGCGGACATCCTCTGCAAAAACACGGCTGAAAAAGACAGCTGGGTCGTAATCGAAAATCAGATCGAAAAAACCGACCATAAGCATCTTGGGCAGTTGCTCACCTACGCTGCAGGTCTGAGAGCCAGCACGATCGTTTGGATATCGGCGCAATTCAGTGAAGAACATCGAGCCGCGCTTGACTGGTTGAATCAGCTTACTGACAAAACCGTTCGCTTTTTTGGGCTTGAGGTTGAGCTGTGGAAAATCGGGGATTCACCCGCAGCCCCACGCTTCAACATCGTGTGCCAGCCAAATGACTGGGAAAACACGGTCAGGCATGCTGCGGAAACTTTGGCTGATGATGACGCTACACCGTCACAGAATCTTCGCATCAAATACTGGACAGCGTTCCGTTCATATTTACAGGAAAACAAAAGCAAATTGCGTCCGCAAAAACCATCGCGTGATCATTGGTACAGCTTTGGCATTGGCACAAGTCGCGCTCATACGGCAGCATTAATCATCACCAGAGAAAACAAGATTGCGGTCGAGCTGACCATAAATTCCGAAGATGCAAAAAGCATTTTTGGTGATTTGGTTAAACGTAAAGAGGATGTTGAAAAAATTATCGGCGCGCCTTTGGATTGGCGAGAGATGCCTAATAAAAAAGCATCCCGTATCGTTCTCTTCAATTCCGTTGATCCGTATGATGAAGCAACATGGCCACAGCAATTCTCATGGCTACAAAGTAATCTGGAAAAATTTGATAAGGCGTTTCGCTCATTGTTGGCCAACAGGGTAAGCGACTGAATCCTTTATCCTTCCGGATCAAGCATGCCAAAAAGCCTCAGCTTCTTGCCTTCGGCTTCAAAGATGCCGATCCATTGCTCGACACCGGCGTGGGGATATTTCTCCATCGTCAGTGTAAAGCTGTCGAGTTCGTGTTTTTTAGCGTAGTCTGAATCTTCCAAATGGTACCAACCCTTGCGCAGCGACGTGCAGGCCATTTCTCGCATGCGGCTCTCGAAAATATCGCAGAGCATTTCGACTTCGGCCTCGTCGCACCCATCGTTCTGGATGTCGTCGACGCTCGGTTTCCAATACATTTTGCTACCCATAACAGCCTCCTTTGCCGTTTGATTATGGTTACATGAACGCTCTTTCGTGCTGATTTATCCAGTCAATAAGACGTTCAATGATGGCGATAATCGGCGCATTCCGATCATTTGATGATCAACGTGCTACGAACCAGCGCAGGATGTGATCAAGGACAAAACCTGCAACGCCACCAAGGACGAGGACGACGCCGAAACCGCCTTTCCAGCGATTGGCCATGCGGTCGAGGTCGGCGAGCTTGGTGTCCATGTCCTCGACCTTGGTTTTCAGCTCGGTGATGGCCGTGGTCAGGGTCTGGACTTGGGCTTCCAGCCTGCCGATGGCGCGAAAATATTCTGGTTCCGTCATGGGCGTGTTCTCCTGTTCCCGCCCGTCGAAGGCAGGTTGAAAATTGTTCAAGGTCATGGGGTTCTCCTATCCAGCGACGACGATCAGCATGCCGCCCTGGCCACTGGATGGCGGGGAGCCGTTGCGGCGAACGACTTCGACCGCGAGATGGCTCAGGCGTAGATTGGGGTCGCTCGTACGACGCACGGTCTCGATGGCCAGTTGGCTGACCTGCACCCGCGCTTGCGTCGGGCGGCGCAACGCTTCCACCGCCAATTGGCTGACGCGCAGGACAGGGTTTTCCGCCAGCGTGAACGTGTCGGAGAAATCGAAATACCCGACGCCGCCCGCAGCCGCGCCGCCAACCGTGAGGTCGGAACCGCTGCCGCCATACCAGATCGTTCCCGTGCGGCTGCTGGTCGTCGTGTTGCGGGCGCGGTAGCCGATCTCGACCACGATCCTGTCGCCCGCCAGAGCGGCTACGGCGGTCAGGGTCGCCGTAGCCGAGAGCGATTTGCCGAGCGCGGTCGTTCCCCATTCGTTGGTGTTCGGGTCGGTGTAGTTGGCGAGCAACGTGCCGCGCAGAGTGTCGGTGTCGCCCTGCGTGACGAAGATATGGAGGTAGAACGCCATGTCGGCGTCGCTGCTGCTGGCCTCCTGAACGCCCATCACAAGATCGAGCGTGCCGGAGAAATTGTGATCCGCCGCGAGCGGTGCCGACACGCAGCGCAGAAGCAGAACATCGTAATCGGCGGTGGCGACGGTCTCCGCAACGCCGATGGAAAGCGGGCCGCCAAGACCCGTAAGGTCTTTCGCGCCCATGCCGCAGACGGCGTGTCCCGCCGTCTTTTCCCACGCGCCACGGATCGTCGCCGGTGTGGTTTTCACGCCGGATGCGGATGGATAAAGCCTTGTCATGGATTATGCCTGCACCTTGTAGCCGAACTCGGCGGTGTTGATCTCGCTCTCCGTCCATGCGGCGGTCGTGTTGGGGTTCTTTTCGATGATCTGGCGAAAATAGCGGTAGTCGGTACCGACATTCTGGGAGTCGCCTTCGTAATCCGTGCCGGACACGCGCGTGAGCGAACGGAAGGTGCGACCGCCTGCATCGTCTTTGCGCGCCGCCATGTTGACCTGAACGCCGAAAATGCCGCCCGTGATCGCTGGAAGGTTGCCGCAGTCCAGCGTGTCGCGCTGCCCCACCGTGTTGCTGTAGTTGTAGGTGGAATCGCTATCCAGCGTCGTGTCGTCGAGGTTGTCCCAATTGCTAGCGCTGCCTTGCTTGCTGAATTCAGAATAATTGCCCACGCCGATGGGGCGCACGGTGTCGATCCGCACATCACCAAGGAAGGTGTTGTTCGCGCTGCCCGTGCCGTCGCAGATGTAAAGGTCGTCGATGCCGTTGTCCGAACCGCGGCCCCAGATTTGAATGCGGGTGGCGGTCGAAAGCGTGGTGGATTGCTTGGTGTCGCCCGTGAAGTTGAGCCATGTGCTTTCGTTGACGCGCACCTCCCAGTTTCCGCCGCTGTCCGCGATGGTGAGCTTCACCTCGATATAGTTCCAGGTGAGGATCGGCAGCGCGTTGGTGGATGTCGCCAGCAGCGTGCCGCTGCTCACCGAGTTGCGGTAAACACGGATGGTGCCGTCGTTGCCGATGGACAACGCGCCCTGGATCGTTCCCGTCTCGTCCGTGAAGCGGATCAATTCCGCCGTTTCTGTCGAGACCATGTAGAGGGCAAAGCCGACGATCCACGTCGATTGCGGATCAAACGTCATGCCGATGAAGTCGGTCGAGGTGCGGAAGAAGAGAGCCGTCGATCCCGCGCGCCGCCCCGTCATGGTCGTGATTCCGATGGACGAGCCGCTGTCGTTGTAGGACGTGTATTTAAGCGGGATTTGCGACGGGATGGCGTAATGATCAAAGCCGTCGATAAAGCGTAGAGCCATGGTTTCCTCCTTAAAGTCTGATGCCCGCCAGCGCGAAGCCGATATCGGCCAGCGTGCTGTCGGCGGGATTTGGGGCGATGATGGTCAGCACGTCGCCCGCCGCAAAATCCGTGGCCGTGGCCGCCGTGAAGGTCGACGTGGTCACACCAGCGGCAAATTGCATGCTGGCGAATTGTGTGCCGTTCTTCCGAAGTAAAAATGTAGCGGTCGCGCCAGAAGCTGTTCCTGCGACGCCGCGACTGTTTGCCATGCCAACGGGAAAGCGTACCGCGCGCGGCACGGGATAGCGCAAGACAACCGATCCGCCCGTGGGAACACCCGCCAGCGTCCCGCCTATATCGTAAGGAATGGTCGCGCCCACGGCGGTTTCGGCGACAATCTGGAAGGTCGTGCCATCGCAATAGAGCAATTTGCGCTCGCCCGCATTGATCGTGATGGCCGTTCCCGCTGGAGTCTTGACCCCGACGGCAAAACCGCCCGTGGTGGCGTTCTCCACCATCAACAGCTTCGGCTTGGCGGGGATGGTGACCGTACGGCCCGCCGTCAGCGTGCCTGTGAATTTCATCGACAGGGAACCGAGCATCTGCGCATCGGTCAGCGTGGCGTCCACATCCGCGATGGCGATGCTGGTCATCTGGCACAAAGCCTTGTCCAGCGCGTCGAAGGCGGCGTTGGCCGTCACTTCCTTCTGCGCCTGATTGGCGGCGATATGTTCGATGAGCAGGTTTGGTGTTGTGGGCATGGTTTTGTCCTTAAATCGTAGATTGTTGTGGCTGGCCGCGTCCGACTACGGCGTTGAGCTGATAAACGGCGACCGTCACCGCGCTTTGCGCCGCGCCGAAATCCACCACCTGTTCGGCGGCGGGATAAACGATGCTTGGCGTGGTGGCTGTGAGCGTGCGTTTGACCGTGGTGCCGGAGAAGATGTCGATCTCGTAATTCTCGCTGGCCTCGAACAAAGGCACGTCCGTCCCGTCCTGCCATTCGCCGTACCAGCGTGTACGCCGTTTCCAACTGATGGTTAGGTTGCCGGAGCCGTCGCGGGCGCCAGCGACCTGCACGGGCGAGAGGCAGCGCAGACTGTTGCCCTTGAATACGAAGGGGTTGGACGGCGCATCGTCCCAGTTACCGCCATCTGGAATGCCCTTGTAATAGGCCGTTCGGCTGATCTCCGTCATCGGCAGCGGCGCGCGATACACGCCGTCATTGGTCAGGAGGATAAAACGCTCGCCCGTCGCATGCGAGGCCATGGCGCTTTCCGTGCCGCGCCGTCCGCGCAGCAGGCCGGACAATTCATAAAGCCCGCTGGCCAGCACATTGGCGTTGCGCCATTGGATGATCTCGTTGCCCAGCAAGGCCACGTTCGCCCAATTCAGGACTTCCAGCGCCGTCTTGCTGTCCAGCGTGCCTTGCGTGAGGGCAACCTGAACCTTGCTGGTTTCGTCCCAAACCCATGGGCTGGCGACATTAGGCAGAACGGTGGCCGCCCAGCCGAAGGTGGGGCCGTCATTGCCCGTGCCGAGGACTTCCCAGGCCAGCTCATCGGGCGAGCGATACATGGACGCGCCCGTGACGCTGCCGTCGCGGAAGCCGAAGGCATAATACATGCCCAGCGTGTCGTCCTCATAGCGCAGCATGGGCAAATCCATGAGGAACAGCGGCGTCGGCCCCGCAAGGCCGATAGGTTTGGGCGGGAGATTGCCGCCGGAACCCGTGGCCGTAGAGAGATAGACAATTTCGTCTTCCGCCACCGCCTCACAGGACACGACATTGTTGCCGCCGAAATCCACCTTGTTCAGGCGGAGTTTCAGCACGATGTCATCGAGATTGACGGTCACCACATCGGACGGGTCGAGCCGCAGCCATTTGGGCGGCAGGCTGAATTTATACTGGTTGCGCTCGACCCAGGCGTTATAGAGCGTGCGTTCAGCGATCTGCTTGGCCTCGTCCGGCGTGAGCGAGATAGAGATTTCTCTGGTCTGCTTCTCCCGTGTGATGATCGCGTCCGTAATGCGGGAGGCGTGCTGGGTGTTGGGCTGGTGGTCGCGGGTCGGATCGACATGCACGATATCGAGGCGTTGCGGCAATTCCACATCCTGCACACGGGTTTCGGAAAGACGGGTTTGATTGTCCGTACCGCCGCTATCATCCGCGCCGAGATCGTCCTTGCCGATGCTGACCACGCTCGACCCGCCGCGCGGGATAAAGCGCAACACACCGTCCGTCTCCACCGCATCGATGAAAAAGGAACCCAAGAGCGGCTCCAACGCCTCGCGGGCAGCCATGCGCCGACTGACGACATAGCCCCGCAAAGGCTGGTTGACAGCACTCGTCACGATGCTGGTCGGTGCCATGCCCGCCTTCTGACAGATGTTCGACAGCACGCTGGAAAGCGTGACGGAATCATTGCCGTATCGCTCCAGCGGGTATTTGATCTCGCCAGCATCGGTCATGATCACGGCGGAATGCGTGAATTTCTCGTAAGAGCCGCCGAAATGCGACGAGCTGGTCGGCAGAAACGGGATCAGGTTGATCCGCTGCTCCACCTGCATTGCGGTCAGATTCACGAGCGTGGCTTCCATGTCCGCCGTCGCCCAGAGCCGTCCGTTGATCGGATAATTAAAATCGGACTGGATGCCCCATCCGGCGGGGATGGCCACATCGTCGCAATGCCCCGCATAGCCGCTTTCGGGATGCCATTTGATGATGCGATGCCCAAGGCCGAGCGTGAAATAGACATGCCCCGTGAAATCGTCCCAGAACACGGTGCGCGGCAATTCGCCGTCCGTCCAGGCGAGGCTGCTCCATTCGGTCAGGTCGCCCGTGCCGAAACCGTTCGGCTCGAATTTCCGCACATAACCGCCCGTTACCTGCCAATAGCGGCCATAGGGATCGTCGCACATGGGGCCGCCGAACATGACGGACGGGAAATAGTCCGACAGGTCGGCGATCTGCTTCAGGTTCGTGTCATAAACCAGCCGTGTGCCGTAGCAGAAGATTTTATCCCGCCGCACGCAGCCGTTGACGCTGAAGCTGATCTTGGGGCTGCTGATCGCCACGATGCCCAGCGTGTCGGGATGGCGTTTGACAAGGCGCATGGTGACGCCATAGGCGTCGGTCGCATGGTAATAATAGCCCTGGCTGTCGATGCCGCACACATCGCCGTAAACGTCATTCGCTCCTGGATAGATCGCCGTCCAGTTCGGGTCTTCCAGATCGCGCTGTAAAACCAGAGTGTTGTTGACGCAATCGTATTTGAAGACGTGATCGGAACCCGTGCCGATCAGCGTGCCTCGCGCCTGATCGAGAATGCCGCCCTCTCTGGTCATGGTGATGGCAGGCGTCATGATGACGGCGTCGCTCTGCATGTCGCCGTCGGCCACGACTTCCGCGCTGATATTCGGGATGCGGTTGGCGAAATCTTTCAGTTGCAGATCATCGAACACCAGATAACACAGCCCCCGAAAGGCAGGCACGTTGCCCGCGCCGAGGTGCATTTCTATCGTCGGGTCTGGTTCTTCGTCCTCGCCGCCGCGATGGATGCGCACGACCCCAGGGTATTTCTCAGTCGATTGCGTGTTGCTGGCTGTCGCGTCATAGATGACCTTGGTATCCGCCCAGATCCGGCGCACCGTTGCCACGGGGCCGAGGCAAAGCCCGACCGCGAAGGACACGGAATAGCTGTAGGTGGTTTGCGAGGATTTCTTGCCGCCACCTTTACCGCCGCTGCTTTTCTTGACGGTGCGGGTTTCCTTAAGCGGTGTCGACCAGATGACGTTGCCCGAAATCCGCATGGTGCCATAGACCAGCGGGATCGGCGCGCCGTAGGTAGAAGTCTGCACGGACAAATCATCAATGCGCGGCCCTTCGATATTTTGCCCTTTGCCGCCACCGAACAGCAGATTGCCGAGCAGCACGCCGCCCAGCCATCCAGCGGACGCGCCGATGCCGATGGCGGAACCGAGAGCCGATCCCACCACGCCGAGGGCAAGAACGGCCATTACACACCTCCCGCGAAATACGGAAAGCGGTAAGCCGCCGCGATGCGTTGCCGCCAGCGATCATCAAGGCTGTGTTCCACGACTTTGCCCACGCCGGAATAGCTGTGAATGATGCCGTGGTCGGTGATGAGCGCAACATGCTGCGGCTCGCGTCCCCACGCCATGAAATAGAAATCGGCCACTTCCGCATCGGCCACGGGAATGGCGACAAACCAGCGTCCCAGCGCTTCGCGCATGCGCTTGCTGTCCGGCATCATCGAATAATTGGCGTAGGATAAGGCTTCGTCTGAATTCGGATCGTAATCCACCAGCCCGTGCTGAATGCCGATAGCCTTAATGAGGCCGATGCAGTCGCAAGCCACGCCCTTGAGCGCGCCTTGGTGCTTGAAGGGCGTGCCAAGCCATTCGCGGGCTTCATGCACCACGTCCATGCGGGTCAGTTTATTTGCCATCGGGATAAGCCAGAACCTGATCGTTGCCAGGGACGTTCGGTTCGCCCCTGAAGTTTTTGACGTTGCTGTACCTGTCTTTGCAGGTAGAAAATTTCTTGTCGCAGCCAGGACGCAGACTGTAATTGTCGCCAATTGCCACGATGCTGGGCATGGGCAAGAACAGCGTGAATACACCGCTGCTGGCGAAGGCTTTGACCTCCATCTTGCGCCCAACATTCGCGCCGCTCGTCCAGGTCAGCAAACCGCCGTTCCAATGATTGACGGATTCTCCGCGCGCGCTGTCGGCAAAACTGCGCCGATCCGTCACTGTCGTGACAGCGCCTGTGACCGTAAGCGCGGTCAAGTTGATCTTGCAGCGCGTATCGCCCAGATCGGCGCGGCAATCCGGCGTATAAAGCTCCACGATCTGCTGCGAAAGGGCTTGCGAAAGCCCGCGCAATTCGGCGCGGAACACCGTGTCCTTCAATTCCACTTCGCCGATGGTGCCGCGCTTGAGGATGATCTTGCCGTTGGCAAGGTTCGCCCAATTGACAAGGAAAATCTCGACCGTCGCACCATCCCACACGCCCGCGCGCAGATCGGCGGCGCTTAAGGTTTCGCTGTCAATCGCGCTTTCGATGTCGAGATTGTCCACCGCGAGATTGGCAATGGTGTGAATGGCCGAGCGGGTATAGCCAGAGCGCGCCTGATACAGAAGGCTGTCCACCGTCAAATCCTTGTCGAAATCCGTGAAGCCGAAGATGGCGCCATCGCGGCGGGTGACCTTCCAACATGTTGCCAGCGTGGTCGTTTCTCCCGCGATATGCGTGGCCAGCGGGCTTCCTGCCGTTTTCATACTCTGATCTCCACAATCGGAATGCCCGACCATTGGTGAAGGTTGATTTGTTCGATGGTGACGGCCATGCGGTCGGTGTCGAAACGCACAGGCACGTCGAATTCATAATCGGAAGACACGGCCACGCCGTTCGCGGGAGCCGTCGTAAAGGTGATGACGCCCGTGGTGGTGTTGACCGACCAGCCGGATGCCTGCAATACGCCCGCGAGGTAAACCTTCACCGTTCCGGCCACGGGCTTTGTAATCGTCCGCACGTCTGTGCTGCCACCAGATGAATAGGTGCGGATAAGCTGGAACGTGGTGATCGTGCCGTTGCCCGTGCCGAGTGCCTGCGCGGTCGCCTTATAATCCGTCCAGTCCTTGAAGCGGAACCCATGCGCGCGGCCTTTACGGGCGCGGAAGAAGGCGATCAGCGTATCAAGCTGCGTTTGCTTTTTTAGACCGGACGCCACATCCCACCGCCCGCGCGCCGCCGACCAGTTGATATTGCGCTGCTCGTAGCCGGAAGCCGTGGCGACGACGCTTGTCGCAAACTCCGGCCCACCCGTCGCCCCGTAGGCAATATCATCGGGAAAACGGACTTCGTGGAATGCCATTACAGATTTCTCCTCGCGTGCTGGATACCGCGCGCTGCTTCCGCCGCGATTTGCGACTGGCTTTTGCGGAAACTGCTGGCATCCGGCGTGGTGATGTTCATGACGACGTTGACGGGTGATCCCGTGCGGGTGCCGTCTTTGGGCAGCACCACTTCACCGCGCTCCAGAATGGCGGGGATTTCCCCAGGCTTGAGACCCGCCACGCCGCCCGTGTGATAGCGCGGCGCGCTGGCATAGACATAAGCCGGAAGCCTTCGCGTCGGCGTGGAGCCGCCGACTTCGCCGCCCTCATGAAAGATGCTGCCGAAAATGCTGTCCAGAAAACCGCCGCCGCTTCCACCGAGGCTGCTGCCCAGCATGTCGAACAACGGCCCCGTGATGGATTTCTGCACCGCCATGCGGGTGATGTCGGCAACGATGGAATTCGCCAGATCACCCAGCGATTGCAGGCTTTTGCCACCAGAGGTGACGAAATCCACGATGGCATCTTCGGTCGCCTTCATGCCTTCGGTAAAGGCTTTTTCGACCGCCGATGCCGCATCTTCCGCCTGTTCGCGGTAGTTGCGGAAGGCGCGTAAGGCTCCGGCCTCGGCATCCTTTCGCGCATCCAGCTGCTGCTTTTCAGAATTGGCAACGGCGCGGTTATAGGTGTCCTGGCTGATCGCGCCAGCATCGAGCATATTCTTCAGGCGTTCCAGCTCGGCGGCATAGGATTCCGTCGCCGTGCGGGTGGCGTTGGTGACTTGTTCGCCTTCCTGTTTCAGCTTGTTCAGCTTTTGCTGGGCTTCGCCCTGGTCGTAAAGGGCGGCGGCCAGTTTCTCAACTTCGGTACGCTGTGCGGAGGTGGCGTTATCCGACAAGCGGCCAACGGCATCCTGAATGAACGCAGATCGCTTGTCCGTCAGCCTGTCGATCTGGCGGCTCAAATCCTCGACGACTTTTTGCGCTTCGGAATAGGCCTGAGAGTCAAACAGCTGCGCCGCCAGCTTGCGCGTTTGTTCGCGCTGCGCGTCGCCCGCATCTTTGGAAAGACGCCCAACGGCCTGTTCGATGAAGGCTTGGCGCTTGTCGGACAGCCCCAACATCTGGCGCTGGAGGTCTTCCACGACCTTGGTGTTCGCCTCCATGACACGGGTGGCGGCTTCGCGCGCGGGCTTTTCAATCGCATCGATCTGGCGGCGGGCGATTTCTTCTGCCTGTTTCAACGCGACATCCACCGTGCCAGCGTTGCTGCCGTCTTTTTCGCGCAAGGCTTCAAGCCTCGTGCGTGTGGTCTCCAGCTCCTTGTTGACCCTGGCAATGCGGTCGGCGGGATCGGTCGCCAATTTATCGACGGCATCGTCCAGTTTTTTGCGCTGTTCGCCCAAGAGATCGGCGCGGCGGTCGCGTGCGGCTTGTTCCTGCGCCGCTTGCAATTTCTGCTGTTCGGCCTCGTATGCCTGCGCTTCTGCCCGCGCCTGCGCCAGAAGGGTGTTTACCTCCGCCCGCAGCTTCTCCACACGGCTTTCCTGCCGTTCGATCATCGGACTCATGTCCGTGAATGGCATGATCGGCTTATAGTTTTGGATGCGTTTCAGCCGTTCTTCCTGTTCGGCCAAATCCTGCTGCGCATCCATCAGCTGCTTGCCGATGGGGTCGTCCTTCATCAGGTTGCGCAAGCCTTCGACTACATAGGACAGGCCGGAAAGCGCACCTTCGGCGGCACCCGCGACCACGCGCGTTTGCCCGATATCCTCCAGCAAATTGCCCCAGGCATCAGACAGGCGGTTGGTGGCACCCGTCAAACCCGTGGCCTCGCCCGCACCAGCACCGCCGACCTTGGATTCCAAAGCGTCGAGAATGACCTTCTGCGCCTCGGCCTGTTTGCCCGTATCAACCAGCGATTGGATCAAATCCTTCTGGCTGTCGGTAAACAGAATGCCGATCCGGCGCAAAGCCGTCAGACCTTCGGCGGGATTTTCCAGAGCCTTGCCAAGCTGGGTGACGCTGCCGCGCAGATCGGTGCCGAACACGGCGGACATATCCTGCGCCAGCGTCATCGCGCGGGTGAAGGTTTCACCCGTGACGGAGCGGAACGTGGCCATGACGCCAGCGGCATCCTGCACCTGTTCGGCGGTGGCCAGGGTGGAGGCTTCGATCTGGTCGGCAAAGGCCGCGATCTGTTTGCCGGACAGGCCTGTTGTATTGCCCGTGGCGCGCAGCACGGCCTGCAGGCGGTTGAAGGATTGCTCGGCCTCGGCGGCGTGTTTAAAGGCGGCTTTCAGACCCAGCGTAACGACGGCCAGCGCCGCGCCAACGGCAAGGCCGACAGGGCCAATAGCGCCCAGCGCCGATCCCAACGGGCCAAGGTTGCCCGTCAGGCCGACGACCGAGCCTTTGACGTCATTGGCGGCAGCGTTAAGCGCGAGGAGCGATTTCGAGGCAGGCTGTCCGGCCAGCTCGATTTTCTTGAGCGACTTTTCGCCCGCTTCGCCGACCTCGCGCAGCTCCGCCTTGACCTTGCCGCCGTCCAGCACCGTCAATCGAATGGCAAGGTTACGTTCGGCCATGGGTCTTCATCTCACTGCTGAGTTTCTCGTTAAAGGCGGTTGTTGTTCCGGTTTCGATGGCGGGCAGAAATTCCGCCGTGGCGTTTGCGTCATGGCCGAGCGCCGTAGCCATTTGCAGCGCCGCCGAAAAATCCATGCCGATGGCGACCATCTGACTGAGGCGCAATTGCCCGCCGCAACGGAGCGCCAAATCCCACGCTTGCCAGCCTTCAATACTTTGTGGTTCGTGCTGGCGATACGGACAAAGCTCGCCTTCCGCATTGGCTCCGCCGCAGGCACAGGGAAGACCCGCTTCCGCGCATCCGGCGCAATAATCCGGCCCGCCGCCAAAATGCCAGCGGCAACGAGCCGTCAGACGTTTTTTTCCTGTTCCAGCAACAGCGCGGGGCCGAGATAAAGACGCTCGAAGGCTTCGGCGATGGGCCACAAATCCATGAGAGCAAACACACCCTCTGGCGTGACGGGCAAGGCTTTGCCGTCTTCGCCGCCGACACCATCCCATTCCACGATGGCGAGTTGCGCCAGACGCTTGATGAGTGCGGTGCTGCGGGCGGCGGGTTCGGCTTCCTCCTTCAGAGCTTCGACGCGCGCGGCCATGACAAGAGCGGTGGACGCCGGACGCACATGCACCCGCACGCCGTCGATCAGATCAAGCCAGAAGTTTTCTCGTTTCAGATTCAAGGTAATCATGCGTAGCTCGCTACATCGTTTTTGAGGACAACGGTCAGCATGCGTGCGGGGCTGGTCGCCTTCGCCGCCTGCCAGTCAAAGGTGGCCTGCACACCGCCAGGGCCGGAGATCGCCAATTTAGGTTTGGGCAGATACACTTCATGCGCCGTGAAGGTCAGGGATTTATCGGCATCGATGGTGTAAGCGAAAGCCAATTCCAGCGGCGTATTATCGGTGGCCGCATCGATCAGCGTGGTGTCGGCAAACCGGACTTCGATATTTCCAGTCAGCGCGGCGATGGTGGGATCGGCTCCGTCGATCTTGCCATCGGATCGAATGGTTTCGATCCGTTCCAGATTGTTGGTGTAGGTCAGCTGCGCGCCTGTAACGTTACCGAGCTGCACGCCGTCTTTCTTGATGGATGCCTGAAACTGGTTGAAGCGCGTGAGCGAGGCAGTGGTCGGCGTGCCGCCGCCTGTAACGCCCGCGTCCGTCTCGCCCTGCGCGATGCAATTGAGCGTGGCGTTGGCCGCCCCCGAACGGGAGAAGCTCAATTGCGCCGAATTCACACGCACGCCAGCTTCCGTGAAGAAAATCGGCACGTCCGGCATACCGACTTCCAGCGCAATACTGGGCAGGCTTGCCGCACCGGATGCAAAGGTATGCGTATAAGGCCCTGTGCCTGTGGTGGTCGGTGCGCCCAAAAGCGCCTTCAGCCAATGGCCGAAATTGCGCAAATCGACAGGTACCACCACGTTGCCCTCCACGCGGATGACATCGCGGATGGGCTGCGATGGATCGCGCCCTTGGCCAAGCAGGTCGGATGCGATCAATCCTTGTTCAGAACCGAGATCGGACGATACGAACGGGAATTTGATGTAATTTCCGGTCGGCGGCGTGCCGTAAACCGTTTCGAATTTACCCAATAGCTGGGTATTGGCACCGTATGCACGAGCCATGGTTACCTCCTATGTTGGCGTTGAAGAAAATTAACCGAGCGGATCGGTGGTGACGTAGATAAGTTCGATGGGGATGATCGCGCCTTTGATCTGCGGCGATCCCTCGACCGCCAGCACATTGCTGTCAGGTGCTTGAGGCGTAACACGGTCACAGCGTCCGCTTAAGGTTCGGTTGGCCGCGATAGCGAGGGAAATTCTGCGATACAGGTTATCAAGCGCGAGATCGCGTGCGGCCTGGTCGCCTTTCTGCACCACGACCTCCACAAGCGCACGGTGCTGCCAGTAATAGGAAAGCGGAGACAGCAGCGTTTCCGGTTCGCCAGGATCGCCGTCGCGCAGAATAATGAGGCCACCGTCCGGAATGCGTTCCGGCAATGCCTCATTGCGCAAAATGGTGGCGTCAGTGATCGTTTGCAAAAGCGCGAACAGCGCCTGCAAGATGGCTTCTCTATCGGTCATTTTTCTTCCTTTTCATCAGGCCAGTTTGCCGTGACGAGCGATGGCAAACGGTCGATCCATTTCTTGGCCACGCTGTCGATATCGAAGCGTTTTTTCAGTTGCGCTTGCGGCACGAGGATGAACATGACGACGGTCGTTAAACCGCGTCCGGTCTTTTTCGCTCGGTCGCTGGCAACCCGCGCCTTGCCTTTGCTGGTAATGCGGAAATCATCCGTGACCAGCAATCCGACACGCCTGTTCCCCTGCGGCGGGACATAGCGAAGCGGAATGCCAGCCTCGGCAAAATCGGCAGGCGTGATCTTCTTGTTCTGGCGGCGCGTAACGTATTGCGTGGGGATGGCAAGAAACCGTCCGCTCTTACTGCGGATGATCACACCATACGCAAAAGCGCCGATGATCTGCGGCGCTTTGGTATAGACAAACCCTGCGGTATTGATGCTCATGCCGCCCTTGGGATAAAGCTCCCCACGCCAGCTTTTGGCGAGACGCTCCCCAAGGCCAGCACCCGTCACCTGGCCGCGCAATTCGTTCTTCAAACCGTCCGTGGCTTGCCGGATGCCGCCGCTAACTGCCTTTTCCGCCGCCTTAACCTCGGCGGCCATCATGGCTTTCAAATTGCCCTGAATGGCGGCTTGCAGCCTCATGCGGGTCTCACGTCGAGCGTCCAGACCAGCCGCTCGCGGTCGGCCTTCGGCTCGGATTGCACGATATAAGTGTCGCCACCGACCGTGATCTGGTCGCCGACGGCAGGTTCTGGGATATCGATGCTCCGCACGTCGAACAGGGTCGTGGAGACGTGCAACTGCCCATCGCCGAAACCCACCACCGTATCCGGCTGCTTGGAAATGACGCGCACCGGAAATGGCGCTGTCGTTCCCTGAACCAGATAGGTGGCGGGTTTGCTTAATACCGGATCGGTAAAAAGCTGGTCGATCATGCCGGAGAAGGACATGGCTTACGTACGCTTGGCTTTGATCAGCACCTTCGGACGAGTACAGATTGGCAGCGGGTTGGACTGCGTGTGCAGTTTGACCCAGCGACCGAAATCCTGATCTACCGCCTGCTTGGCGTAGCGCGGCAGGCCGATGGTGTTTGCCGTCTCCACGAAGTCGGCAGGCGCGTTGTACTGCCGGAACAGTCCTGGCACACCGACGGGGAAGAAGTGCGCCTTGCCGTCGGCGATGAAGTCCACGCTGCCGACCTTGCCGCGATACTCCTCGAAGGTGATGCCCGCATATTCGAAGCTCTTGCGGACAAGACCCGCGCGCAGGAAGGCGCTTTCCTGATAACGGCGGTAGGATTCCTCGACTTCGGGGTGCGAGACCAGATCGTCGAAGAACGTGGCCGAGCAGAAGGCGTGGACGTAGGTATAGGGCGCAGCCCCAAGCTCGTCCTCCACCTTGCGCACCACATCGTGACATTTCTTGCGCACCGCGCCCTTGGCGGGCGTGGCGTTGTCGAGATCGAAGTCGATCTCGGTGTGCTGGGTCACGCCGAATTCGTCGAACAGGTCGTAAAGCACCGAGGTGCCGTCCGCGTCCAGAACCTGACCCTTGATCGCGCCGATGCGAAGATGTTCCAGCGTGGCGTCGTGCTTGCGGGCCATCTCCGCGAGGCGGAGGTTGACCACGTTCTGCACGCCTTCCAGCGCGTTCTCCGTGCCGAATGCGCGGACGTTCTGAACCTCGTCGGCCAGAACCGTGTCCTCCAGCGCGATGTGCGGGACGACGAGCGACCGCGCCTTGCGCTTGTTGTGCAGGTTCTGTGTCGCTGGCGCGCCGCGCGGGCTGGTTTCGATCAGCGAGAGTGATCCTTCGCGCTCCTCGATCATGACGGACGTGGTGGACACGCCGCTTTCATCGAAGATGCCGAGTTGCCCCAGCCGACCAGGCACGAACGGAACTTTGTTGATCGCGTCCGTGAGCGAGGTCAGCGAGAACGCCGAGTTGGAAAAGATGTCGAGTGTAGGCATGGTTGTTTCTCCTTATCGTGCGACGATGTCGTGGTTTTTGATTTGGGCGAGGCCAGCGGATTTCTGGTTCGCGTCCGCGCCGGAGAACCAGACAAGTTCGGCGGCGTTGACCTCGGCGTGTCGGGCGATGACCACGCCTTCCGTGTCGGCGGCTGTCGCGTCCACGGCGGCGTAAAGGATCGCCACGGCGGTCTGCGACCCATCCGTGTTGGCGGGGTTGTATTCCTTGTATTTGCCGGAGCCTGCGGTCACCGTGATCGTGAAACGGTCACCCGCCACGAAATCAGGGGTGCCGTCGGCGATGGTGAAGTTGACAGGCCCAGCGAAAGGCGTGCCAACCACAGCCGTGCCGACATTCACGCCGTCGGGGTCTTCGATCGCAAACGTGCCGCCGTTGCTGGCAGGCTCGATACAGGTCGCGGTATAGACGCCCGCCTTGGCGGTTGCGCCAGCGGACACCGTGCCGATGGCGCCGTTTCCGGTGTTGCCGGAGACGGCGGCTCCCGTGGCGGTGCCGACGGCGACCTTGCCCAGCACATGTCCGGCATTAAGGTTCTGGCCGGAAAGCACGGTCACTGTCTCCCGCGACAAGCTGCCGTTGGCTTCTGTGACGAGGAATTCCCCCGTGTGTTGTCCTTCGGTGAGTACGGTCATGGCTTAGTTTCCTTTCTTGTTGCGGGCCGCGTAGATCGCCGCCGTGTCGATCTTCGGTTCCGCAGATGGGGTTGTGTTGGCGGGGATTTGACCAGCGATGGCCGTCGCGTCCGCTTGCGCGGCACGGGATTCCAGCAGCGCCTTGCGTACCTCGGCGGCGGGAACCGCTTTGGCGACAAAGGCGGCGGCTTTGTCGGGCGCGCCCGCGAGCTGGCACAGCTCGGTGACTTCCGCGACATAGGCCATGGCCTCGGTTCGTGCTTCCTCCTTAAGATCGGCCTTCAGGGCCGCGAGGTCGGGCAAAGATTCCAGGCCGGAATCCATGTCCAAGGCGGGTTGTGTGTTTTCCGTCATGGGATTTTCCTTTCTTTCCATTCGTCGGATCGTTGTGGTGGATGGTCGGGCGATCTTTTTCGTGAGATCGGAAAAGGCGTCGCCCATCGTCCCGATCCGGTCGGCAAGCCCCACGGCGAGGGATTGTTCGCCGAAGTAGAGAGCTGCCTCTGTCGCCTTGACGGCGACGAGGTCGAGGCCGCGCATCCGCGCGACCGATTCCGTGAAGAGCGCGTAGACGCGATCCACCTCCGCCTGAAGTTGTGCGCGGGCGGGATCGCTCAAAGGTTCGTGCGGGGACAGGTCGTTTTTATGCTCACCTGCGAACACGGCGGTGTACTTGATGCCAGCGTCGGCCTCGGCCACGCTCTGGTCGAGATGCACAGCGATGACGCCGACGGAACCGACGCCGCCCGTGCGGGAGAGGTAGATTTTGTCCGCCGCCGCCGCGATGGCATAAGCGGCAGAAAAGGCTTCGTCGTTGGCGACCGCCCAGATCGGCTTGACCTTGCGCGCTGCGAAGATTTTATCGGCAAGGTCGAACACGCCGCCCGCTTCGCCGCCAGGGCTGTCAATATCGAGCAGGATTCCCTTCACGGCATTATCGGAAAGCGCGGCGTCAAGACGTTCCGCGATCAGTCCGTAGCTCGTAAGGCCGCTTTGTGCTTCCAGCCCGACCGTTCGGCGTACCAGCGTGCCGACCACGGGGATGATGGCGACGCCGTTTTGCACCTCGTAGTCGCGCATGGTCGGTTTTGCCCCGAAGGGCAAGGTCTCGCCGCGCAGGCGGGGAGCCAGAACGCCAAGGATGGTGTCCAGCTTCGCGCGCGCGATCAGAAGGGGCGCGTCGAACACGCGCCCCGCGATATGTGGCAACAGGGTCATTGGCTATCGTCTTCCGGCTTGTCGGATGGTTGTTGTTTCTCGCCGTCCTGCGGCGGCGTTTCCGGCATTGCCGTCGGCTGCGGCTCGCCGAAGCGGATGCCCAGCGTTTCCGCGCGCTTCTGATCGGCGGCGATGCGGCGATAGGTTTCATCCACATCGTAGCCTTCCGCCTCGATGATGTCGGATGGAGCCTTCCAGCCGCATTCCTGCGCGATCTTCTCGGCTTGACGGTCTTTGAGCGGATCGACCCATTCCCATTTCGGCGTGATCCATTTGACCGCCGCGTATTTCGCGGGGTCGCTGGCGAAGCCTGGGAAATTGAGCGCGCCGGATAGCACGGCGGTCTCCAGCCAGCGTTTCCACACGGGGCGGCAAAGCTGATAGATCAGCGTCGCATGCTGGAACTGATCCATGCGGCGGCGGAACTCCACCGTGCCTGCGCGGATGCTGGAATAGTTGGCGGCCTTCAAATCGCCCGTGACGTTGGTGTAGGGAACACCCAGAGCGGCGGCGATGGCGAGCAGCGTTCGGTACTGAAACATTTCATACGAACCGCCCACATCGGCGGGGGAGGAAAACTTCACGTCCTCGCCTGGGAGCAGCACCTGCATCGTGCCAGGGGACAGACCCGCGATGGCGGCTCCGGCGGCGTCGATCACACCTTCGCCCAGAAGATTGTCCTCCGGCGCGTTCTTGGTGATGAAGCCCGCAAACAATGCGGCGACTTTCTTGCGGTCAAGCTCGGCATCGTCGTACTGGTCGAGCAGATAGAGCTTCACCAGCGCGGGCGAAATCCACGGTACCCCACGGATTTGTCCTGGACGTTGCGGACGATAGATGTGCAAGACCTCGCTCGCTGGGACGCGAACGATCTCGCCTTTGCCGCTTTGATCAGTCGTGTCGCCAGGATGCTTGCGATAGAAATGGTAAGCGACACGCCGACCGATTTTGTCGAACTCGATGCCGCAGCGTATCTGGTTTCCGTTGCCGTCAACCTCGTTTTTCTCGAATGGCAAATGCTCGGATTCCAGCAATTGGAGCTGGAGCGGTACGGCCAATCCGTCCTCCGGCCTGCGGGGACGAAAGCGCACGAAGCATTCGCCAGCCTCGAACATGGCGCGGGCAGCCAAAGCCTGAAGCCCGTAAAAATCCGTGAGGTTGTCGGCATCGGCTTCGTCCGTCCATGCCAGCCAGACCCGTTGCAATTCGTCTTTCATCGCCGTGTTGGTGATAAGGCTCGACGGCACGATGCCCGCACCGACGGCGTTGGCGACGAAACTATCGGCGGCATTGGATGCGTAAGGGTTTGAGCGCACGATCTGCCGCGCCCGCGCGCGCAGAAGATCGCCGCCCGAAGACAGCAGAGAGTTGATGTTTTCCTGCGTGGCCTTCCAGGCGATCAGGCGGCGGTTTTGCATCGCGCCCTCGAAGGCGGATGCTGACAGCCGTCCGGTCGCCGCATATTTCATAGCGGCACCGATGCGGGAGAACAGCTTCATTACAAATCCTTGTCGGCATAGATTTTGATCTGGCGCGTGACGGGCGTGCCGTTATCGCGGGCGAGCGCCGCCTCGACTTCGTTGAGAGCGGCCTTCAATTCGGCCATGGAGCGGTATTCGACGTTCCTGCCGTCGTAGGACAGGCGCAGAACGCCGCTTGCGATCGCCGATCTCAAGGCGTCGCGTTGTGCAATGGTGTAGCTCATAGGTAGTCACTCCTGATGACGCGACGCGCGGCAGGCGCGGTCGGTATCGGTTTTTGTGTTTCCGTTGTGTCCGTCTTCGGCGGGGTGATACGCCCCAGCGAGCGTTCCAGCTTTTGCCAGGTAGCCTCGCCAAAACGATCAATTCCCAATGCGGATGCGGCAGCGCGGGCGTAGACGCGACAGTCCAGCGCCTCGTTGCGTTCGCGCAGCTTGCGCCATTCACGGTGCGGAAATCCGCGCTTGTCCTTGACCGTCACCAGCCGTTCAGCGGTGAGCTGCTTGAAATATTCCTCCCCATATTTCGGGAAGTGGCAGAATCCGGCGGGATGTTTTTCGCCGTCCGCCAATTGTTCGTCGGTCGGCCTGTCTTTCCGCAGGCACCCATAAAGCTCGGATTTGCAGAAGGACGCGCCCACGGGCCAGACCAGCAGGCCGCGCCGCTTGCGCTTGCCCTGCGCGGTCACGTCCATGTGGCTGGGCGTGCCGATAGCCGCGCCCAGACGATCCACGCCCTTGATGGCGATCACGCGATCAGACGACTGCTTGCGCACCCAGTCATAAACCTCCTGCGTCGCGTAGCCCGTGTCGATGGCAAGACGTAGAATGGAAAGCTCCGCATGGCTTGCGTGCGTGAACGTCTCCGCCAGTACGCTGTCAAGCTGCCGCCAGACGTCCGGTTTGACGGGATCGCCTTGCAGCACGCGATAATCGACCGACCAGCTTTCGCGGTCGCGGCCCCATGCCACGATCTCCAGCTCCAACCGATCCTTCTGCACATCCACGCCAGCCGTGAGGAACAGGCCGCCTTCGGGAACCTCCCCGATGCGATAATCCTCGCGGCGATCGTAAAGCCGCTGCCATTCCGGCGCTTCTCCGGACTCCGTCCATGTCCGCGCCTCGATGGTGTTGACGTAGACCTTCATCGCGGCATCGTCCTTGGCGGCGATTTTTCGTTCCGCGATCTGCGCCCATGTGAGCCATGGACTATTCAGACCGGAGAGATGAAATCCCGCCGCTTTTCCGGCACCAGAGGCATCGGCGCGCCATTGCCCGCGCGCATTCATCCACGCCTTGCGATGGCTGGGGACGGCGGCGTTGCAATGGACGCAGAAGTAAGAGGCTTCCTCCGGCTTATCCTTCGGCCATTGCAGGCGCTTTTCCTCCAGCACCTGATATTCGCCGCATTCGGGACACGGCACCCACCAGCGGCGGCGGTCGGATTGTTCGTATTCCAGCTCGATCCGGCTCAAGCCCTGGATCGTGGGCGTGGAGACCAGAAAGATTTTGCGGTTGGCGAAGGTGATCGTGCGTTGGCTGGCCAGAGAAACCGGATCACCTTCACCATCCACGTCGAAATCGTAAGCGTCCACCTCGTCGAGAAAGAGGTAGCGAACGGGCATGGAGCGCAGGCCTACGGCGCTGTTCGCACCCGTCATGACCAGTATCCCGCCCGTGAATTCCTTGCTTTGCACCGTGTTGCCGCTATCGCGGGAACGGGCTTCCCTCACACGCTCGCGCAACACGGGTGTGCTGTCGATCAGGGACGCCACACGCTGTTTGCTCCAGCGTTTGGCCATTTCCACGGTCGGTTGCACCGCCAGCATCGGCCCTGGCGAATGATGGATGACATAGCCGATCCAGTTGTTACCAGCTTCCGTGCCGCCGATCTGCGCGCCTTTCATGAACACGACCTTTTCGGCGGGATTGCTCGGCGACAGGCAATCCATGATCTCTTTCAGGTACGGCGTGCGCTCCGTGCGCCACGGCCCAGGCTCGCCGGAGGCAGTCTGGGACAAATGGCGGTGCGCGTCCGCCCATTCCGATACCGACAAACGTGGGTCGGGCCGCAACGCGAGGGCTGCGTGCGTCAAACATTCCTGCAAGGCGTCCATGGTCAGCCGATCTGTAAATTCGTAATGGCGTCGGCGGCATCGGTCAGGACTGTGCGGAGTTCCTCCTCAAGCAAATCGCGGACGATCTTCGGGTCTGTCTCCGCCGCCAGAAGCGGCGCGAGGCGATCCGGCAAATTCAGGGCGCGGTCGCGCAGCACGCGCAGCGTGTTGAACCACGCGACCTTGACGGTGTCGGTTCGCACCAGCGCGCCGGATTTCTCCTCATAGGACAGCTTGGCGAGGCGCGCGTTGTAAGCTTCCTTGATCGCACGGCTCTGCGCGAAGCTGGGGCCGCTGTTGACGATCGGCGGGCCGACATGCGCGTCGGCATCAGCCGACTTTTCCACCTTGCGCTTCTGCGCTTTGTTCGTGTTGCGCTCCCAGGCGGCATCGGCCTTCGCGGGATCGATGGTGCCGTCCGGCTCCTTTTCGATGCGGCCTGCTTTGATAGCCTTTAACACTGCGACATGGCTCACGCCACGATGGCGCGCATACGCTGTAATCGATAAATATTCGCTCAAAGTGCATCATTCCATGATCCGTTAAGGCCGAAAAAAGCCATCAGATTGCTCGATAATTGACTGGATAAGTCGCGGAAACGAAGCGTTCATGGGGTGGAAAGGAGAACGCTTATGCCCACCAAATCCAAAGCCAAAGCCAAGAAACCCAAATCCGCCCCCAAAAATGGCAATGCCAAAAAGCTGTCCGCACCGATGAAAGCGGCGTTGGATGCCGTGGCCGCCATGCCCGTCCGCAAGGACAGCAAGCTGCAAACGGTCATTCAATTTCTCTCACGCCCAGAGGGAGCCACCATTGACGACATGGTGGCCGCGACCGGATGGCAGAAACACACGATTCGGAGCGCCTTGTCCCACGCGCTGGCCAAGAAACGTGGTTACGAGATCGTGTCCGACAAACCCAAGGACGGCTTGCGCATCTACAAAATCGCCGCCGCGCCCAGTGAAAAGGAGTAAACATGAAACGCAAATCCACAGGAACTGCGCTTGATGCCTATGTTCGCAAGACTGCCGCAATTGATGCGCTCTTACGACGGCTGCAAGGTGCCTGCGACGAACATTTCTTCAACGGGCCAGAGGGCGTCCAATGGGGGCACGTTGGCGACTTGACCGCGATTGAAGAAGGTCTGCAACACATCTGTGACCAGGTTTTCCGTGAAGGAGAATACGCCCCAGAGAACAAGGCGTGAGAGAGTCATTATGACTGATCCGTCACAAGCTCCGCCTTCTTCCCTGTGAATTCTTCCCATCGCCGGACGATCACGTCGGCGTATTTCGGATCAAGCTCGATCATACTGCATTGGCGGTTCAACTTCTCACAGGCGATCAGCGTGGTGCCGGAGCCTCCGAAGCAATCCAGCACAATGTCGCGGGTCTTGCTGCTGTTGTTGATGGCGCGTTCCACCAGCTCCACGGGCTTCATGGTCGGATGCAATTCGTTCCGCACGGGCTTGTTGACGAACCACACGTCGCCTTGGTCGCGTGCGCCGCAGAAGTAATGGTCGGTGCCTTGCTTCCAGCCGTAGAGGATCGGCTCGTATTGACGCTGATAATCGGCGCGGCCAAGTGTAAATGTGTTCTTCGCCCAGATCACGAAGGTTGACCATTTGCCGCCCGCGCCGACGAAGGCGTTATGAAGCGTGTGTAATTCGCTCGACGACATGCAGACATAGATCGCGCCCTTGCAAACGGTCAGCATATTGACGCAAGTGTCGTAGAGAAACTTTCCAAAACCTTCGCCGAGATTGTCGTTCATGATGGTGCGGTTGGTGCCGCGCATCTTGTCCTTGGCGGTGTTTCCGTAATCAACATTGTAGGGCGGATCGGTGAAGACCATGTCCGCCAGCGCGCCATTCAGGACTTTCTCCACGTTCGCCAGCACGGTGCTGTCGCCGCAGAGCAGAAGATGGTTGCCGAGCTTCCACAAATCCCCAGGCTTGCTGACGGGATTCTCCGGTGCTTCCGGCACGGCGTCCTCGTCGGTCTGGCCTTCCGTCACGTTCGGGTCGGCAAGCAAGTCCGCCAGTTCGTCGTCGGAAAATCCGGTGACGGGTAGATCGAAATTCTCTTGCTCCAAGGCGGCAAGCTCGTCGCGCAGCATCTTGTCGTCCCATCCTGCGTTCAAGGCCAGCTTGTTGTCGGCGATGACGTAGGCGCGTTTCTGCGTCTCGGTCAGGTGATCCAGCACGACCACGGGGACTTGCGCGAGGCCAAGTTGCTTCGCCGCCTGAAGGCGACCGTGACCCGCGATGATACCGGCTCCTGAGTCCACGAGGATCGGGTTGAGAAACCCGAACTCCACGATGCTGGCCGCGATCTGGCTTACCTGTTCGGGCGAATGCGTGCGCGGGTTCCTGTCGTAGGGGACGAGTTTTTCCACGGGCCAGACCTCGATGCGGTCGGCCATGCGTTTGTTTAAAATAGACATGCCTGTTCAGCTTTCGTTGAATTCAATGCCAGCAGCAGACGCGAGAGTTCGGAACGCATAAGCCGCGACCAGCGGGACAACCCCGTTGCCGCAGAGCCGCAGTCTGTCCACCCGACAGGCCAGCCCATCAGCGCCTCCACGAACAGCGGGTTCAAGGTCAGGCCGCTCGCGCAGGAACCGTTCCCATCCAGCTTTGTCCGTGGGGCCTGGCGGGAAAGGTTGCTCCCCGTCGGCGCGTTGTTGTTGATCAGCGTCCCGTCCTTCCAGTCCCGCGCCGTGGGCGTTGCCCATTGTTGCGTCGCCACCTGTTTCAGCCCCAGCCCGTGGGTGGGGGCGTTGCTTCCTGGCTCGTGCGCGCGCGGCGTCGGCCAATGCGCCTTCGCCACGCGGTAGGGCTGTTCCGTTTTGGCCAGCGCCAAATCCTGCTTCGTGTAGGGAAAGTCCTTCGGCTGCATCACCGTTTCCGCGAGAGACGGCGTGCGCAGGACGTTCCGTCCGTCCTTGCGGATCATCTTCTCCGGCGGACGCGCGCTGTTGACATTCGCGTCCGTTGCCGTTGGCGTGGGCCATGTGGCTGTCTGAGCCGTCAGCGATCCGAAGCAACGATCCGTCCTGTCGCCATTGCGTTTGAGGAAGGTCTGTTGTTTTTCCGTGGTTTCCTGTGCCCTCGGCGTAAGCCAGGATGAAGAGCCGTTCGCGTTTGTGGGACGCACCGACTTCTTCCGCCGTAAACAAGCCTGCCGCAACGCGATAACCCATTGATCGAAGATCATCGTGGACTTGTTCGAACCCCAGGCGTAAATGCCCGCCGACGTTCTCGAAGAAGCAGAGGTGCGGCTCGACCTCGCGCACGATCCGCGCAACGTGGGGCCAGAGATGCCTTGGGTCTTTGTCGCCGAGCTTGCGTCCGGCGATGGAGAAAGGCTGGCACGGATAACCGCCATGGACGATATCCACCAGGCCGCGCCACGGTCTGCCGTCGAAGCTGGCAACATCGTCCCAGACAGGCGCGCGATCCAGGGCCGCGTCCTCCATCCGCGCCACGAGCGTGGCCGCCGCGTAGGCTTCCCGCTCGACGTAACCCACAGTTCGATATCCGGCGTGAGCGATGTGGAGGCCGAGGTCGAGACCTCCGGCTCCGGCGCAGAGGGACAATCCGAACAGGCTTCGCCCGAACCCGCCGTCCATCGGCCATGCGCGATCGCATCCGGCGGCAGGTAGAGCCAAGCCATCCAAACAAAAAACTCCGTGTTGTGTCGTGCTGCGCGGCCCGTAACCTGTAACCGCCTGTAACCCGTTTCGCGGGGCAGACGCTAGAAAAGCAAAACGCCTCGCCCGCCCGCATTGGTTTTCGGGCAGGAAGTACCTGCAAGATTTCAAAAGGTTAGGAGGTTATCGGATGACGGCGGTGTCTTTGCGCCCGCACGTCCCGCGATGATAGGTTACATCCTGCCAGAAAATGTTGCGTCTGTCTCACACGGAAGTGTTGCAACACATGATGTGTAAGATTATGGGGTGCCTCTCAACGGCTCGTTGATCAAAATATGCCATTCGTTGGAGTGATAATCATAAATTTTTAATTGCAGTGCTTCGCCGCCACCACCGAACCTTACAACTACACCATATGCATATTGAAGGTTTCTAAACTGTGTGACTTTCTCTGTGTCATCTTCTCTATTTCTGTCCCATTTTACCTCGATTAACGCGAGGTTATTCTCGTTAGTGCCTCGCTTGTGAATAATAATGTCTGGACGCTTATCTTCCCCATAATCATTTTGTTTATGTCGACCATCTGGCTGTCTGGAATATTCGCAATCGACATCATATTCATTAAAAACATATGCCATTCGGCATGCAAGTTGATGGGAAATGGCTTCTTCACGTAAATTATTACCATATGCAATAAATAAGGATTCTTCGTGCTGAACGAACAAGTTGACCGATAAAATGATCGCCTTCTCAAATTTAATGTAATCCATAATTACGCTCCATTGATGTAAGAAAATCTTACTTCACGTTTAACCTGCATGCAATCTTGGTGAGCGCGATCACCCATTTGCGCCACGCGGTCGTGCGGTCGCAGCCCAGCTCCCAGCACAGCGTCTTCCAGCGCACGCGCGCGGCGCGCTTCCACACCAGCTTGCGTTCCTCGATCTCCAGACACGTCATCCATTGCAGCGTCTCCTCCATACGGTCAATGGCGTCCGGCAACGCGCGCAGACGCAAGGGGCGCACCTCCATCTGCAAGACTTCCATTTCGGTGTATTTGATCGCGGGCCACAGGTTGAAATATCCCTGCACCTTGACGGGCGGCAGGCGGCGAAGAGTGGAAACGGATTCCTCCATGCGGTCGGCGACCATTCTTGCTGTCCATTTTTCCATTATGCGCCTCGCTGTTCTTCGTGTTGTTGTTTCGCCCAATAGAGGATGGCCAGAGCATCGGCCTCGTTGTCGTCCTCCGGCGTGTGGCCGCGCGCCTTGATCGCGGCGATCACGGCATCCTTGTCGGCGTTGCCTTTGCCCGCAATGAAGCGTTTGATCGTGCCGACCGGAACGCCCTCGTAGGGGATGGCGTGGTGTTCGCACCAGGCCGTGAGGTGGGCGAGAAACCCGCCATAGGCATGGGCGGCGTCCACGCCGACATGGCGGCGGACTTCCTCGAAATACACGGCGTCGATTTGCCCCGTGACGTTCTTGGTTTCCGTGAGCCAGCGTTTGAAGCGCAGATAGCGCATACCGCCGCCTTCGAAGCGGCGTGGCCTGAATTGCGCCGTGCCGGACACGATCGAGCCGTATTCGTTGAGCAGCGCCCATCCGGTCGCGGTGCCGAGGTCGAGGCAAAGCAAGGTGGGAATCGTAGCGGGGTTTGTCATGCGCGTTCTCCGGTTTGGGGTGAAGGGGTCGGGGCCGGAGAAAACCCGCCTACGCATGGGCGAAACGCTTGCGGTTTAGCCCATACGTAGTATGGGGAGTTTCTCCAGAATCTGAGGCGGCACGGAAATTGTTGGAAAACAATGGGTTGCGCCAGATTTCTAGATTTCAGGCCAGATTTCGCGGAAATCTGGATTTTCGCCGCAACGCCTTGAGCGCGAACGGTTTTCGGACAATTCCAGATTTCAGGGGATTCCAGATTTCTGTGAATCTGGCCCAGATTTCCACGCATGGTCATGGCGTTTCCTCCTCCTGATAGACCCAGACGGAGGGGTTCTCGACGGGCAGGATCGCGCCGTTGCCAGGCTCCTTGAAATGCGTCGGCGGGAGCGGACGCATGGGCGTGGTGATCTCGCCCGTGTCCGGATCGACGGCTTCCTCTCCGGCGGGGACTTCCATGCCCTCGACGCACATCACGCCGTATTTGCTTTTTGCGGCGGCGTCCTTGTTGAATTTGACGTAGCCCTTGGTGGCCAGCACGTCGATGCGGTCGCGGATGGAATGCTTGCCGCCCAAACCCGCCTTGTTCTCGAACGCCTGACAGAACTGGCTGGGGGTGTAGAGCGCGCCCTTACGGCCTTCATCGAATAGCAATTGCAAAATGACGTCGTGACGACGGCGACGCTCGTTATCGAGCCGTTCGCCGTAGTCCTTGTTCACGAGGCGGGCGGAGTGATGCTCCATCTCGCGCCAGCGTCCGTCGATTTTATCCACCCATTTAGGTGGAATAGCCTCGCCATTACGCAGCTCGAACATGAGCTGGCGTAAGGATTGCTGTTCATCGGGGCGGAACAAGATCATGCCCGTGGAATAAAAGCTGCGAAGGCTGCCCGCGCCGCTCAAGCCCTGAAACGGGTCTTCCTCCAGCATTTTCTTGCTGATCTTCTTCGTGTGATGGGCAAGGATGACGCCGAGGTCGGGGTTGACCAGAAAGCGGAGCCGCTCCACGCGATCCTGCAAAAAGGCCAACATGGCCGTGTTGTCGTTCTCGCCTTCGCCGTCATAGACGTTGCGCAAGGGATCGATGGCGACGATGTCGAGCAGACGTGGATCGACATGACGCAGGATGGCCTCGCGCACCATCTCCACGCCTTTTTCGTCCAGAAGCATCCGCACCTGCGGCGTGATGATCAGGTTTTGCCGGACGAGCGGCATAAATTTCGGATCAAAGCTGATCTGCTTCAGGCGTTCGCGCAGATAGTGGTAGCCGATCTCCGCCTGAAAATAGAAAATCTTGAGCGGTTTGGCTGGCTTCATGCCGAGGAACGGCAGTCCCGCCGCCATGTGCGCGAGCCAGCAGAGCAGAAAGTCGGTCTTGCCCACCTTCGGTGCGCCGCCCAGCACCAGCAGGCCACCAGGTGTCAGCACGCGCGGGGCGATGATGTCGTCCGGCATGGGGCTGTCGTCGTCGAGCAGATGA
>JBPXJO010000040.1:0-21030 GCA_051715325.1 Alphaproteobacteria bacterium
TACACCACCATTTAACAAAAGACCCGCCCTTCGGCGGGTTTTTTGCTAAATGATTGATGGGATGGTGTGGACGAACCTGTTGGTTCGACAAAACGCGAAATAAGCGTTTTGGTGACCGGAGCCGCCCCCTTAACCTTAAGGGCGGCGAACGAGTCATCCCGAGCCCGCCGAGGGACAAAAACAGGCCAAAACCTGTTTTTGCAATCCTGTCCCTTGTGTTATTTTTTCTGTAAGATCAAATGTCAGCAATAACAGAAATGGGGTACAGCATATGAATTTCTGGGTTTACGAGAATTGGACGCACGAAAGAGCAATCGTTCACAAGGGTGATTGCTCTTATTGCAACAATGGGCATGGTATCCATAGCAATAGTTCGAACAAAAACGGGGAATGGCACGGCCCATTTAATGACAGAGACTCAGCATTTCAACGCGCCAAAAACACCAAAAGGGATGATATACGAGCATGTAAATCGTGCGGTGCCTGATTGCTATGAATCAGTTCAGGTTATAAAACAATATCATAATCATCGTATCACCACGTGATACTTTCTTGGTTGAGAGAGGACAACTCCCATCACTAGGACTTACCTCATCGACGCGATATCAATCACAAACCGGTATTTCACATCGCTTTTGAGCATACGCTCATAGGCGTCGTTAATGTAATCGGCCTTGATGACCTCAACCTCGCTCACGATGTTGTGCTTGCCGCAGAAATCGAGCATTTCCTGAGTTTCGGCAAGACCGCCGATCACCGATCCGGCCACCGACTTGCGCCCCAGAATGAGGTTGGCTCCGTGAACACCGACAGGGTCGAGCGGGCCGACAATCACCAGCGTCTTATCCCGCTTCAAAAGGCTGATATAGGGATTGAGATCATGGGCCACAGGAACGGTATCGACAATCAGGTCAAAGCTTCCGGCGTGTTTCGCCATATCCGCCGCATCTTTGGAAACCAGAACCTCTTTAGCGCCAAGCTTATGCGCATCCGCCGCCTTATTCGGGCTGGTGGTAATCATCACCACATGGGCCCCCATCGCCGCAGCAATCTTGACGCCCATATGGCCAAGGCCGCCAAGGCCCACAATTCCAACCTTCTGGCCCGGCTGCACATTCCAGTGTTTAAGCGGCGAATAAAGGGTAATACCAGCGCACAAAAGCGGTGCAGTTCCGCGAATATCAAGATTTTCGGGTACGCGCACGACAAAATGTTCATCAACCGTGATGCGTTCGGAATAGCCGCCAAACGTCAGCCCGCCATGACGCTTGTCTTCAGAATTATAAGTACCTGTAAAACCGTTTTCGCAATATTGCTCGAGATCATCACGGCAAGAGGAACATGTACGACAGGAATCAACAAGGCAGCCCACCCCGACCAGATCACCGGCCTTGAATTTTGTCACATGGTTACCGACTTTGGTGACGCGCCCGATAATCTCATGGCCCGGAACCATCGGGTAGAGAGATCCGCCGCCCCATTCGTTGCGGGCTTGGTGGATGTCGGAATGGCAAATGCCGCAATAGAGGATATCAATGAGAACGTCATGCGCCTCCGGCTCGCGGCGATCAATCGAAAACGGAGCAACGGGGGATGTAGCGTTTTGAACGGCATAGGCGGCGGTTTTAATCATGATGGTCTCTCCTCATTCACTGCATAAATGTATGAAACCCCTAACTTTAGGCAAGCCCCTTTGGAAAATAAAGCAGGTGCGTTATGATAAGCGTCTTGCCAAAAAGTACCGGAAAGGAAAATCCCATGTCCGCCGCCCACGAGATTAAGATCACCCGGCTCTATAAAGCTCCGCTAACCGCCGTATGGAGCGCATGGACGGACCCCGTAGAGGCCGCGCAGTGGTGGGGCCCACGCGGCTTTACCATCACCACCCACAGCAAGGATTTGCGCGCTGGGGGCATTTGGCATTACACCATGCACGGGCCGGACGGAACCGATTTTCCAAACAAGACCCTTTATCACGATGTCATTCCTTTTGAAAAACTGGTCTACGATCATGGCGGCAATGACCAACAGGCTCCGCTCTTTCGAGTGACTGTCCTTTTTAGCGAAAAAGACGGCGCCACCGAAATGGATATGACGATGGCGCTCCCGAGCGCGCAGGCTCTCGCCGCAACACAAAAAATCATCAAGGATGCAGGCGGCAACGCCACATGGGATCGTCTGGCCGAATATCTGGAAAAGACCATCAACGGCAAAGAAGTATTTGTTATCAACCGTTCGTTTGCTGTGCCGGTTGACGTTCTCTTTGATATGTGGACCAACCCCGATCATATGAAGCAATGGATGGCCCCCAAAGGGTTTCAAATGGAGCTGATGGTCGGCGATATCCGCGAAGGTGGCCGGACATTTTACCGGATGTGGGGATCAGGGATCGAGATGTTCGGACGCTCGCAGTTTCTAGAAATCGTAAAGCCAGCCCTCATCGTTTACACGCAGCAATTTTGTGACAAAAACGAGAATATCTCGCGCCACCCTCTCGCTCCGATCTGGCCGGAAACAATGCACACGCGCATTGAGTTTACGCCGGAAGATAAGGGGCATACCCGCCTCACCATCACATGGGAACCGCACAGCGGAGTTACAGCGGATGAGCTCGCCGCCTTTATCAAGGAACGCGGCGGCATGACCCGCGGCTGGACAGGTTCCCTTGATAAGCTCGAAGATTATTGCAGCGAAAACGCCGCTAAATAGCAATCCATCCAGCCTTGATGACCGCAAGGCTAATGCTGGCCACCAGAATCCATAAGCATACACCCTGAATAAGAGGGCGCACACCGATGCTGCGAAGAGTTTCGCGGCTCAATCCGGCTCCGATCAGGAAAAGACAGAGCACGAGGCCGCGCCGCGCCAGAAATTCGATCATTGATCCGATCGGCGCCAGTGCCGGAACCCACGTCACCAGAGCCGCCACAGCGAGAAACCCCAAGATAAACCACGGATAACGACGCTTTACCGGTTGTCCGTCATGATCGCCTTTGTGATAACGGTGGTAAATATAACTAACCGCCAGCACCAGCGGAATGATCCAGAGAGCGCGGGCCAGCTTCACTGTCGTGCCGATCTGGAGCGCTTCAGCCCCATAAATCATACCTGCCCCGACAACCGAGCTGGTGTCGTGTATGGCCAGAGCACTCCAGAGGCCGAACTGGCTTTGGCTCAGGTCGGCCATATGGCCGATTACCGGAAACAGCAGGAGCGCAAGAGCATTAAGTGCAAACACTACGCCCAAGGCCACCGAGGTACTGGCGCTTCGCCCTTGAATAACAGGGGCCACCGCTGCAATCGCGCTGCCGCCGCAAATCGCTGTCCCGACTGTAATCAGAAACGAGGTCTGCCCATCCGATTTAAGCAAACGCCCCATCGCCAATCCGGCAGCAAGGACAAGAACAATACTGGCCGCCGTATACCCCATCCCCCTCAGACCGGCATCGATAACGTCATGGAGGTTCATACCCGCACCTAGCCCCACCACACAAAACGCCAGAAGCTTTTTGGATAAAGCCGAACCGGCCGCCTGATGAGGATTACCGAATATAAGAGCCACGGCCATGCCCATCAGCAAGGCCATCGCCGCATTCACAAACGGGAAAAGGCACACCGCGCCAAGAAGCGGCACAAGGTAGAAAGAAGGTGTCTTTGATAACGAAAGGGCCATAACCGGACATTCCAAAAATAAATCACTTGCTCCATTGATAAGCTTATGGAGAACTGGGCTCAAGAGGGCATCACCCTCGTCAAATAGTATACTTTTTGTCCATACTTGCCATTTTTATCCCATGACTTACATCCCTGTCATGAGACACAATCAACAAAGGAGAGGCGTCATGGCGCACACCAAGCCGTACAAAAAAATCACGCGAATCCATCGCGGAACCGGAGGCCACTGGGTTGGCGATGGATTTCCGGTGAATACTCTCTTTTCCTACTTTGCCGATGGTGGCGAGATTAGCCCGTTTTTGCTGCTCGATTACGCGGGTCCGGCTTATTTTGAACCGTCCAAACGCCCGCGCGGCGTCGAAACTCACCCGCACCGCGGCTTCGAAACCGTGACCATCGTGGTCCAAGGCGAGGTCGAACACAAAGACAGCGCGGGAAACGCGGGAAAGATCGGCCCGGGCGATGTGCAGTGGATGACTGCGGCACGTGGCATCCTCCACGAAGAAATGCACAGCCGCGAGTTCACGGAAAAAGGTGGCACGCTTGAAATGATCCAGCTCTGGGTCAATCTTCCGGCGAAGGACAAGATGGGTGAGCCTCACTATCAGGAAATCCTGAGCGGCTCTATTCCGGTGCTCGATTTACCCGATAGCGCCGGAACCATGCGCCTGATCGCCGGAGAAGCCGGCGGCCTGAAAGGCGCGGCCAAAACCTTTACACCGGTGACCATTTGGGACATTCACCTCAAAGGCGGAAAGTCAGCCGAACTCGCCTTGCCGGAAGGGCACAGCACAATGCTGCTGGTGTTCGCTGGCGAGGTCGGATCTGATGGCGAGACACTAAAGCCAAAAGAGCTCGCGTATTTCGAGCGCAGCAATTCGGCCCTAGTGCTGCACGCGGGAGCGGATTCGCACGTCCTTCTCATGGGCGGCGAGCCAATTCTGGAGCCGATTGTCGGGCGTGGCCCCTTCGTGATGAACACCCAAGCGGAAATCAAGGACGCCATGGTTGATTACGCCATGGGCCGCTTTGCCTGAGGAAAGGGAAGAAAGGATAAAAAATGGATACGTCACACACTTCAAAACGAATGCCGACTTATTTTATTCCGCATGGCGGCGGCCCTTGTTTTTTTATGGACTGGGACCCGCCCCACGCATGGGATAAAACCGCTGATTATTTGCGCAGCATAAAAGAAAGCCTCCCCCAGAAGCCAAAGGCCATTCTGCTGATTTCGGCGCACTGGGACACCCCCGAGTTTACTTTGCTGACAAAGGAAAACCCGGGCCTTTATTTCGATTACTATGGCTTTCCGCCGCATACGTATAAACTGGAATATCCGGCCCCGAATGATAAGGGTGTCGCGGCACGCATTCGAGACCTACTCGGAAAATCGGGAATCACGCTGCGCGAAGATGCAAAACGTGATTACGATCACGGGGTCTTTATCCCGCTCAAAGTCGCTTTTCCCGCTGCCGATATTCCGGTGGTGCAGCTATCGCTGAAATCCGGATTTGATGTGGGTGAACATATTGCCCTTGGTGAAGCCCTCGCTCCGCTGCGTGATGAAGGGGTCCTCACTATCGGCAGCGGTATGACCTACCACAATCTCCCGATTTTGATGGCCAGTATGCGAGGCCGCTCGGTTTCGAACAAATCGGTACCGTTTGACGCATGGCTGTCCAAAGCGGTTGAATCTGAAGCCGAAACCAGAAAATCCTTGTTGCAGAACTGGAAAGATGCAGATGGCGCAACCGAAGCCCATCCGGAAGAAGAACATCTTTTTCCATTGATGGTCACAGTCGGTGCCGCCCTTGAGGATAAAGGCCGCCACGATTTTACCGATCATGTCATGGGCGCACAGATATCGGCCTACCGCTTCGGCTAAGATGAATGAAAATGAAAAAGCCCCGCACGTGAGCAGGGCTTTTTTAAATTCTAGAACAACTTACGCGCTTTTGCTTTTGGACCCAGCCGGAAAGAGATGCTCGACACCGGCGCGCTCTTCACGCAGTTCCTTGTCGGTCGCATCCATACGGCCACGCGAGAATTCATTGATCGCAAGACCTTGAACGATGGTGTAAACACCATCCTTACAGGTCACCGGATAACCGTAAATAATGCCGGGAGCAATACCGTACGAACCATCCGACGGAATGGCCATCGATACCCAATCGCCTTCAGCGGTACCAAGCGCCCAAGAGCGCATATGATCAATTGCCGCGCACGCCGCCGAAGCCGCCGAGGAAGCGCCGCGAGCCTTGATGATCGCTGCGCCGCGCTGCTGCACAGCCGGAATATAAGTCCCTTCGTACCAAGCTTGATCGACGAGTGACATCGCCGCTTTCCCGCCTACGGTGGTGTGGTGGAGGTCAGGATACTGGGTCGAGCTATGGTTGCCCCAGATCGTCATTTTCTTGATATCGGTGGTGTGTGTACCGGTCTTGGCCGCCAGCTGGGAGAGCGCGCGGGAATGATCAAGACGAACCATCGCGGTAAAACAATTCGGATCAAGATCCGGTGCGTTTTGCTGCGCGATGAGGGCATTGGTGTTGGCTGGATTACCGACCACAAGGACCTTCACATTACGTTTGGCAACGGCGTTGAGAGCTTGGCCTTGCGGAGCGAAAATAGCGCCGTTGGCTTCGAGCAGATCCTTGCGCTCCATTCCGGGGCCGCGCGGACGAGCGCCAACCAGAAGAGCATAATCGACATCCTTGAACGCCACCATCGGGTCATCACTGGTGACAACGCCTTGAAGAAGCGGGAACGCGCAGTCATTAAGTTCCATCACAACGCCTTCAAGAGCCGGAAGGGCCGGCGTAACTTCCAAAAGCTGGAGAATGACTGGCTGGTCTTTGCCGAGCATTTCACCCGAAGCAATACGGAACAAAAGAGCGTAACCGATTTGGCCAGCCGCGCCGGTAACGGCAACACGCACAGGAGATTTAGACATGATCATAGATCCTTTCAAAAGTTACAAAAGAGACAAATTATTGTGCCGCAGCCGCAGTAGCTTCAGCATCGGCCGCAGGAATAACGGTAAAGCAGCTTTGATTGACCGTCAGGGTGTCAGCACCGTTTCTCGTTTTAAGGACATTGCCAACCCACTGAACGTCATTTGGATCAATCCGCGGCGAGAGAACGATAAAATTGTTGAATTTATAAAGCCAAGGGGTCGGGAATTCGGACGGAACTTGAACCGAAGTAACCGCAGCGTCCCCGCAATCGATATTGAGGGTATCTTGTCCCCATCCATCTTCGAGGAGAAGAATGGTGCGGCCAGCACCAACAGTAATAGTGTCATTGCCGGTGCCACCATTGATAATACGGTTGCCGTACGTATCGGTGATTTTGTCGTTCCCCGGACCACCGAGCAAGAGGCGGTCTCCATGACCAACCGCCTTATTAAGATAGTCGCACTCGATGCTGTTATCGAACTCGTTGCCGATCAGCGTTTCGGAGCCAGTGGAGTCGGATGCGCAGCCGATGTTCTTGCGGGTCGAGTCGGCAATAATGACATTGGACGCGGAAACATTCAGCGGTCCGAACTGACGTGTTCCTTTTGAAGCATCGCTCATGCCCAGAAAATAGGCCGGAAGCTGTCCGGAGAGGAAGTACCCGTTGAGAACAGCCATAGAGGATGAGGCTTGTTGCGGAAGAACCTGTTCCAATGACTGATATTGATCGATCGCCTGCTGCATCATCGACAAGGCCTGATTGCGCTGGGTAATCTGTTCGGGGGTCAAGCCTTTGTCAGCCTGATTTTCGGCATCGATATTGGCCTGAATATCCGGAGGAAGGGTAGGTTCCTTGAAGGTAAATTCATATTCCTGGTCAGCTTGGAACGTAACGAGGCTATACAGCGCATAGCCGGCAACCAGTATAAGGAGGAGTGCAATCAGTTTAATGGTCGGTTTCATGATGGCCTAGGTCCGAAGGTGGAGAGCAGAAAATCAAGACAGCAGTAGTTTAGACGAAAATGGACCGAACCGCTATGGCTGATTTTAAGGGTATCCGGTCCGGAAAGGCGGTAAAGGCCATTGTTAGGCTGACGGGGCAGCCGCAACCTGATTGCGCCCGTTGTGCTTGGCCGTATAAAGAGCGCCATCGGCACGGACAATCAGCTCTTCCGGAGTTTTTTCGCCCCCGAATTCGGCAACACCGACCGAAAGCGTAATCCGCCCCAGAATCTTTCCGGTACTACGGTTAATCACATCTTTGCCGGCCACAGCCTTTCGCAGGGCATTCCCCACAATCACGGCGCCGGACAAATCGGTATCCGGCAGGATAATCGCAAACTCTTCTCCGCCATAACGGGCGGCAAAGTCTTTCCCTTTGAGGCCATCTTTAAGGGTACGGGCCACAAGGCGCAAAACCTGATCCCCGACTTGGTGACCAAAATTGTCGTTGAAACTCTTGAAGTAATCGATATCGAGCATAAGCAGCGTGAAAACGCCCTTACGCGACGAGTAATCCCGGATAACGCGATCAATCTCGCTGTCAAAGCTTTTACGGTTCGACAATCCGGTCAGGCTATCCGTCATCGCTTCGCGGCGGACATGTTCGAGATCGCGCTTGAGCTCTTCCATGACTTCGTTGGATTGCTTGAGCATTTCCTCGAGACGGGCGTTTTGTTCAATCATGCTCCGCGTGCTATCGCTGGCCATTTTAACAACGGCTTTGATTTCGTCCGGCGATTTGGCCGTACTGATACGGGAGTTCACATCGGTCAGGGTTGTGCCGTAGGTCTGGGTGGCGCTTTTAACCCCCATCACCATGCCGGACACATTATGAATGGCATTCTGGACTTGTTCGCCAGCGCTACGCACAGCTTCTTCGTTGCGAAGATCGCTAAGGAAGCGGTTATAAACTTCGGAGCAAACGTAATCGTTGATTTTTTGGCCTGAGTCGATAATCCCGTCGAGAACACGGACAACATCAGGAACCGAGCGCGAAAAATACACGAACCACAGTTCGTAATTCTCGGGACTAGGAACCACGCCATACTGAGCAATGCGTTCAAGTGCCTTGGTCGACACAATCTGCATTTGCTCTTTTTCTTTTTCGCCTACAAAACTCACTCTAACGTACTCTTGCCCTTGGTTAATCTGGACGTTTCACCAAAATGCGGGAAAAGGCTTAAGATAAAGTTTAAATCTTTTCGCTTTGCACTACCGAATCACAACACTCGGCATTCTCAATGATTTTAAGGACATCTTCAACCGTATTCGCGACCTGGAAGGTATTCAGATGTTCCTCTCTCACAAACTTATGGGAAGCCATATGGTAAATCAGATCCAGCATCGGCGTCCAATAACCATCAATATTAGCAATAATGACCGGCTTCTTATGGATACCAAGATAACGCCAGGTCAAAATTTCAAAGGTTTCGTCGAGTGTACCAAGGCCGCCCGGCATAACCACAAAAGCATCGGAGCGTTCGGCCATCATTTGTTTACGGACGTGCATATTCGGAACAACGTGCAGCTCGGTCACTTTATCGTGACGGGCTTCCAGTTTCAAAATGGCATCCGGAATAATCCCGATGACTTTGCCGCCAGCAGCCATACAGGAATCGGCAACTTTTCCCATAAGACCAGGATTCCCTCCACCATAGACCAGCGTAACGCCGGCTTTGGCAAGCCCTGCGCCCAATTGGCGGGTCGGCTCGTCAAAAATCGGGTTAGAGGTAGTGGAGGATCCGCAATAAACGCAGACGGAAGAAATACGACTCATGAATGATCTCTAGTTATTATTTTAATATATTTAGACAGTTACGCCGGTCTAGCCGGTGTTTAAGGGTACAGGACAGAAGAATAACGCGAAAACTCTTGCATCCGCCCCCAATTCATTACAAAATCCGGCACACAAACGCAACCGCTAAGCGCACTACGCGCTTATGACAACAAAGGCCGGATTGTGGATGGCCCCGCCCGAAAGCGGCAGACCAACCGGATACCTGATTAATAGTAAGACCATGACCAACGAAGCTATCGAAAAAACCCTGTTTGATCTCAAAGAAACGATTACCCAAACCCTGATGACCCCGACCCATAAAGCTGGCTGGCCGTTTATCATCGGCTTTGCAGTCGTGTCGGTTTTCTTGGCCATGATCTCGACATTCTTGGGAATGGTCGGCCTGATCCTGACACTCTGGTGTATGTATTTTTTCCGTGATCCGGTGCGGATGGTTCCACAAAAGAAATCGCTGGTGCTGGCTCCGGGCGATGGTCGGGTGACCGCCGTTGATTATGATGTTCCACTGCCAGCCGAGCTTCGCGCGCAGTCCGGAGAAGGACAAGCCGGAGAAGGGCAAGAAGGTGACGATGAAGGCGATCGTTACACCCGTATCAGTATTTTCCTGAGCGTTTTTGATGTGCACGTCAACCGTGTCCCGATCTCGGGAACCGTTAAGAAAGTCATCTACCGCCCGGGTGCTTTTTTGAATGCCGGAAGCGAACGCGCCAGCATCGAGAATGAACGAAGCGCCGCCTTGATCGAACTTGAATCAGGACAGCACGTAGCTGTTGTCCAGATTGCAGGATTGATTGCCCGCCGCATTATCAGCGAACTCAAAGAGGGCGAAGCCGTAACAGGCGGCTCCCGTTATGGCCTGATCCGCTTTGGATCGCGGATGGATGTCTACCTTCCGGACGGGACAGCTCCGATGGTCGCCATCGGACAACGCGCCGTCGGCGGCGAAACCATACTGGCCGAATTGGGCAGCGCCGGAGAAGCTCTCGCTGCCGAAGCGGTGTAGGGCAAGGAACAAAACCCGAGGAGAACATCATGGGGTTACGATTGGCAGACCAGAATAATCCGGACAATCAGGATGCGGGCGCAAAAGGCTCCCAGACAACCCAGATCGGACTAATTAAAATGGTCCCGAGCATGATCACTATGATGGCGCTTATTGCGGGCGTCACCAGCATCCAGAAGGCCATCATCGGGCACTACGATGAAGCCGTCATGATGCTTCTCGCCGCAGCATTGTTTGACATTCTAGACGGCGCCGTCGCCCGTGCGCTCAAAGCCCAAAGCGAGTTCGGTGCCCAACTCGACTCGCTGTCCGACTTTCTGGCTTTTGGTGTGGCCCCTGCTATTTTGCTGCACGAGTGGACCATGGTGGATGCCGGCAAACTCGGCTGGATCGCCTCGGTGGTCTTTCCGCTCGCTGCGGCCCTGCGGCTAGCCCGCTTCAACGTAGCAACCCAATCGAACGACAGCTTGCCCATCTGGAAAAAACGCTATTTTACCGGCGTCCCGACACCGGCTGGCGCGGCCCTTGTCATGTTACCTCTTTATGTCTGGCTCCTGTCACCAGAGAGCTTCGGGGAGTTTCGCATTGCAACGCCTCTAATCCCTCTCTGGGCTATCGGGGTTGCGGCCTTGATGGTTAGCCGCATTCCAACGGTATCGCTGAAATACATGAAACTTCCATCCCATATGGCCGTTCCGTTGATGGCTGCCATCGGGTTGGTCGTTGCCGCTCTTATCCATGCCCCTTGGGTGACTCTCACACTCCTGTCGACATCCTATCTCATCTCGATTCCTCTGAGCCTCAGCCATTATCGCTCGCTCGAAAAAAAATACGAAGCCCGTCAGGAGGATCTATCCTCGCTGGCATTCGGTATCGACGAGATTAACCTTGATCCGATTGATGAGGATGATCGCTAGGATTACAATATCCGGGTGCAGCAAGGTGGGGAGACTATGCTCAATCAAATCGTAACATCGGGGCTGGCGCCTCTTTATAAGAACCTGAACGTAAAACTGACGAAGCAAGGAGTAACGCCGCCTCTTCTCCGCCTTGCGCGGGCAGGAACGGGTTTGTTGGCGATCATCCTCTTCGGTCTGCAATATTTAGGATTGGCTGTTGCGATTTTCCTGCTGCACAAATTAATCGCAGGACTCACCAGCGCAGCCGAACCACAGGAAAAAAACCATGCCGGACATTATCTGGTAGCAGCAACCGCTCTTTTGGCAACCACATGGACCGCAAGCGATTCAGGACTTCCGGTAGCCTTTCTGTTCTGGACCGTTCTGGTCAACATTATTACCGAACAGTCTCGCCCTGCGAACGCTCTTCGTTTGGCGGATTCAGGAGAATTATCGCTGATATGCGTTCTTCTGGCGCTCGTCCCCGGCTATCTTCCGGCAGTAGCGATTATGGGCGGCGTTTTGTTTACAATCAGCAGCGCTTGGAACAGCCTTCCGTCTATACGCCGGCTAATGGGACATTCTGAATAATAAAAAACCCCTTCGGTAAAGGGGTTTTATTCGGACAAGGTATGGAAACCGGTTTACATACGCGGCCCTGCCGGAGCACCGACAGCCATTCGCCATTTCGGATCGTTGGATGCCGGACCTTTATCAAGGCCGTTTTGCTCGACATAGTTCTTCATAGCGCTTTCAAGATTTCCGGCTTCACGTTCAAACTTGGACGTACCGGAAAGTTGTTTTTCAAGTTTATCAACGCCTTCGGCCTGCACCATCTGTTGGGCCATCATTTGTTCGCGGGTAAGTTTCGGAGCTTGCGCCGGAGCAGGGGCGGCCGCTTTCTGGGCCGGAGCTACAGGATTTCCATCCCAGCTCCATGTCTGGCCTTGAGTATCTTTGTAATTCTCGCCTTTGGATGAACGCGAGATCGGGCTGTTAAATTCGGATTTACCGCCCTGACCCGGAACAGCGAAGGTCACTTCGCCCAAATGGCCAGGTGGGCCGCTCATAATGTCATTGATCGTGACCGCAAGACCGGCCACAGCTCCGGCGATCGGGCCGCCAACAGCTGTCGCGCCGCCGATAATAGCCGCACCGGAAACGGCGCTGCCGAGGAACGAGCCACCACGTCCCGGATTGGCCGCAGGGCCGGTTTGTCCGGAATCTTTCGCTTGCTCAATCGCGCCCGAAAGCATCTGGCGCGCATCCGCTGCAAATTCGTGAATGCGGTCAACCGCCTGATGTCCTGCCTGAAGGCCGCCAGCCGCATCAGGATTAGATGCGCTGAAATTAAACTTGGTCGCCATGCTGAGATTGACTTTTTGTGCGGTCGCCATTCCAACCATCGCCCCGCCGCTACGGCTGGCCGATGTGAGCAACGTACTCACCGGACTGGGACTTTCATAGGATCGATAGGCACTTGTAAACGCCATAACCGCTGACCTCGCACACCATAATCCTACACTTCGGCAGGTTAAATAATTATGAATATAGAACTATTATATAAAATATTTCTGGAAAACAATAGAAATAAAAAATGACTGTAGGTCAGCAGCACGCTTGATGCCACTGCGCAGGATAGGTAGAGTGTCCGCATGAGTACCCAAGACTCGCCCCGCCCGCCGTTCTGGCAACGCATTTTCACCCCGAAGACCCTGCAAACGGAAAAAGACCGGTTGGAGGCATTTTTGGCTGCTTTTCCCGGAGAATATTGCGGCTTCAATCCGGACGGATCGCTCGCTTATTCGCAAGGCTTTCGTGATTTATTGGGTTTGGCCGACATCAAGACCTTGAGCGACATCCAGCATGCCCTGAGGCCGGGGGATGCCGCCGCCCTTGAAACCTGCATGATCCGGATGAAAGAGGACGGACAAAAATTCATCCTCAAGGTCCAGACACAAAAAGGACAAAAAATCGTCCGCTTCACCGGAAGTGCGGGTCACGCCTTAAGCGGAGCTGACCAGTACGATATTATCTGGGCCGAAGATGTCACCTCAACCGAGAAGGAGCTCGAGGATAATCGCGGAAACCGCCAGAACCTCGAGCACGAAATCAAAAAATTCCATACTCTTCTTGGCAGCATGACCACGCCCCTTTGGATGCACGCCGCAAACGGCGATCTCCTCTGGTGCAATACCGCTTATGCCAAAATTACCGGAAAAACCGTCGATGAAGTTCTGGCCGAAAAACTGATCCTGCCCTTCACCACCCCGAAAAAGAAAGGGCTCACCGGCCATTCGATTCATAAGCTGGTGGATATTGCCCTAACCTCGGCGGCCCCTCAAAGCGAACCAAAACACCTGATTATCGGCGGAAGCCGCTATCTGATGCAGGTGGATATGATCCCGATCACCCATCTCGACCTTGTAATCGGTCAGGCGCGGGACATTTCGCGCGAAGAAGATCTGGAGCGCCGATCCGAACGCAACATCGCCGCCAACCGCGATCTAATGGAACAGTTGCGTTCCGCCATTGCTATTTTCGACGCCGATCAACGCGTGGAATTTTATAATTCGGCATTTTCCCAGCTCTGGCGCCTTGAAGACGGTTGGCTCAATACGCGCCCGAAACTTGGGGAAATCATGGAGCGGCTGCGCGAAACCCGTCGACTGCCGGAACAAGCCGACTTCCGCCGCTTCAAACAAAGCTGGCTGGATATTTTCGCGGCCCAGGGCCCCCATGAGGATATGCTCTACCTTCCGGATGGGACCGTGATCCGGTCTTTGTTCATCCCCCATACGCTCGGGGGATTGCTGATGACGTTCGAAGATGTCACCAGCGGCGTTGAATTGGAATCTTCTTATAATACCCTGATGGCCGTACAGCGCGAAACCCTCGACAATTTGACCGAAGGCGTGGCTGTGTATGGCGAACATGGACGACTGAAGCTCTGGAACCCGTCTTACGCCCAAATGTGGGGTCTTAACCCCGAAGAACTGGAGGGTGGACTGCACATTTCCCAGATTATTGATAAATGTCGCCCTCTGTACGTGTCCAAAGATTGGGAGCTGGACCGTGAACGCATGATTTCCGAGCTATTTCAACGATCTGACAAAAGTGGTAGCCTCGCCCTTTCGGATGGCCGTACGTTTGAGTACTTCTCGGTTGCGCTTCCGGATGGCGGAAAAATGGTCACATTTCAAGACATTACCGACCGCGCCAGAATTCAAAAGGCCCTTGAAGATAAAAACGCGGCCCTCGAAGCCGCCGAACAGCTTAAAATCGACTTTATCGCCAATGTGTCCTATCAGCTTCGTACGCCGCTCAACGCAATTATCGGCTTTAACGAGATTTTGGATAAGGAGTATTTCGGCGGTCTCAATACACGCCAGAAGGAATACACCAAAGGTGTACGCGAAGCGTCGGAACGCCTCTTGAACCTGATTAACGACATTCTGGACCTATCGAGTCTGGAGGCTGGCTATATGAGCCTGTCTTTAGGGCCGTGCAATCTCCATAAAATGCTCTCTGGAATTGCCGACCTCACCAGCGAATGGGCCAGAAGCCAGCAAATTGAGGTTCATCTCCAGTGTCCGGAGGACATCGGAACAATAAACGCCGATGAACGCCGTCTGAAACAGGCCCTGATTAACCTGATCCGGAATGCCATCGCCTATACACCGGCTGGCGGCGAGATTATACTGGAGGGCAAACGCGTAGACGGCCGGATCGAGATTACCGTTCGGGACACCGGCGCTGGTATTAAACCGGAAGATCAGGAACGCATTTTCCGTCCGTTCGAGAAAACCTCGACGCCGCGCGACGATGGGGAAGGCGATACACGAGGCGGCGCAGGCTTGGGCCTCACCCTCGTCAAAAACATCGTTGATCTCCACAAAGGAACACTGGCGCTTGAATCGGCTCCCGACAAGGGCAGTGCCTTTACGATTTCATTCGCGGAAACCTGAACTCTGCGACTTTACAATAAATTATACATCTTGCGGTAGGATGTAAACGAGGGTATATACCTATATATAATAATGCGTCGCCGCTAAATCTCATGGAAATCAGCTATGCCGGAATTTTTAACTGAACTCTTTAGTGTCCCGTTCATGGGCGAACCCCTTGGACTCTGGCTGGTGTTTTTCACAGTCATCAGCGCCCTGCTGGTTTTCGACCTCGGTTTCATGAACCGGAAGGATAAGGTCATCGATTCAAAAGCGAGTATCGGATACTCGCTTTTCTATATGGCTCTTGCCGGCATCTTCGGGATTTGGGTCTGGACCCAACTCGGCAGCGATCACGGTATGGATTATTATACCGCCTATATGATCGAACTCTCGCTATCACTCGACAACCTCTTCGTGATGTCGGTCATTCTGACTTACTTCAACGTTCCGCGAAAATACCAACACCGCGTTCTGTTCTGGGGAATTGTCGGGGTTTTGGTGATGCGCGGGATCATGATTGCTGCGGGCGTCGTTATTGTCGAATCCTTCTCGTGGGCCCTTTATATCTTTGCCGCCTTCCTGGTAATCACCGGTATCAAAATGATGCTGATGAAAGACGACGATGATAATATTGAAGACAGCGCTTTGATCAAATTCCTTCAAAAGCGTTTGCGCTTTACCAAAGAAATTGATGGCCACAGCTTCCTGATCTCTTTGCCGGACCACAAAACCGGGAAGATGGTGCTCTTTGCCACCCCGCTTCTGATGGCTCTGATCTGTATCGAGCTTATGGATGTTCTCTTTGCTCTCGATAGCGTTCCGGCGGTCTTTGCCATCACCAATGAACCGTTTGTGATCTATACCAGCAACATTTTTGCTATCCTCGGATTGCGCAGTATGTACTTTGCGGTTGCGGCAATGATCGAGCGATTCAAGTATATGAAATACGCGCTCTCGGTTGTGCTGATCTTTATCGGTGGCAAAGTCTTCTACGCCGGTTTCGTCGGTCACATTTCTCCGGCGATTTCCTTGGGGATCACCATCAGCGTTCTGGCAAGCGGAATTATCTTCTCTCTGCTCAAGACCGCCGACAAACACGACTAGCCGGACTATTATCCCGCACTCCTGATATCGCAAACTGTGCTTCACGCGTTGCAGCACAGTTTGTCCTTTAATCTTCTCGTTTTGTTTATATTTATATGATGCAATAAAATGGATCATTAACATCGGGGAGAGAAATCATGACACGTGAAAATGTGCAGCATTCCGAGCTGAAACCAGTACCATCGGTCGATGTGGTGTCTGATTCTCTGACGAGCGGCGATCTCAACGATCTCTGCGATTCGACCGACGAAGCTATTCTGGCCGGAGGTGGGTTCGGCTGGGTTCATTTGCCAAGCCGGAATATTCTGGAACGCTATTGGCAAGGGGTTCTGGCGATGCCAAGTCGCCGCCTGTTTGTCGCGCGGCTCGATAACGTAATTTGCGGGGCAGGCCAGCTCACATTCCCGCCATCCAATAACGAAGCTCAAGCCTACACCGCCCAACTCAGCGGCTTGTTTATCGCCCCGTGGGCGCGTGGACAAGGTTTGTCGCGCCGCCTTCTTGATCTGATCGAAAAGACAGCCGAAAGAAGCGGCTACGCCATCATCAATCTGGATGTACGTTCATCGCAGGAAACAGCTATCAACTTGTATGAAAGCGCTGGATATACACTCGTCGGCACCAATCCGCATTATGCGGTTATTGATGATACATTTGTCGCCGGACGCTATTACACCAAGATGATCCAGTCACTGGCCAGCGCTCAAGAGGCCCGCAAGAACAGTGGGGCCAATCAAGACGATGACGCCTAATGGCTGCTACGGTTGCTGCAATTCTCGGCAAACTGCACATACACTGAAATCCATCCTTGGACAGATCGCAGGTTGCGCGGAGGATTGACGGGGTTATCACCCTCGGGCAAGATTTTACCCTTGATCCGGTAATAACGCTGCAATGCTTTTAGTTTGTGACGCAAACGATCAATCGCGAGATCGGGCGTTTGCGCAGTTACATTTAAGTCGGGTAGAGCCGATAAAACAGCTCTGTATTTCTCGTCCGACAATCCCGGAGTCACATGCGCTTCACCCGTAGACAAAGGCACACACTCGATCCAGTAGCCATTCCGAGCCATCAGTAGATCTCCCTAAGCAAATATTTATTTTTTTATTCGAGATAGACAGTTGTATCATATTTTTTACGCATTTGCAAAAAAAGCTACACACCGTATCGAAATTACATATTCTAAAACAATAACTTCATAATAATTGGAGTTGGTAACAGGATCGTTTCTGCCTATAGTACAATTCGTACAAACGAGGACGCTATGGCTTACGACACCAATAATATTTTCGCCCGAATTTTGCGCGGCGAGATCCCGTGTTCCAAATTATTTGAAGATGATTACGCATTGGCCTTCCGCGATATTGCACCGAAAGCGCCAGTCCATGTTCTAGTAATCCCGAAAGGGGCCTATACCGACATCGTCGATTTTGGTACCAACGCGACGGCAGAAGAAATCCATGGGTTTTATAAAGCTGTCTCGAAAATTGCTGCCGATCTCGACCTGAAGGGCAGCGGATTCCGCTCGATAGCCAATACCGGCCTTAATGGCGGACAGGAAGTTCCCCATTACCATATCCATCTTCTGGGCGGAAAAAAACTCGGGGCGATGCTCGCCGACTAGACTCGGCGAGTGCGCAGCGGAAACAGGATCACATTACCGCCAATAACCGGTTCAACCGGAGGAAGCATCCGGACATCAAAGCCGCTGGGAGCGGAATCCTGAATGTACGCGTCCGAAATCTGGTCGAACTCGAACAAATCCGATTCAAATTCAATAGCTTCGGAATGGGCCAACGACTGATCGCCCAGCAAAAGACACAATTGCCCGACAGGTGTATGTGTCCCGAGAATGTCGGCTACCATCAAGAATAATTCGGAAAAACTGTTTAAATCTTCTTCAAGGTAAAGCGGGTAACCCTGACAGGTCGGGCGCATCGAGCGATTAAGACCCGCGAGGTATCGCGGAGCATAATCATCAAAAGCAGAATCCGCCTGAAGAGACAAGGAGACCATCATCGCTTCGTCCAACAAGCGGTGAAGAGCCAAATAACGCGCCGCGCACGCCATCGTCAGGATGCACTTTTCCGGCGACATTTCGGACAAAGCCACTTCCAGAGCATAAAGCTCGTCATCCGGCATTGGCTCGTTCCGGTCCAGAATCTCGGCAATGGCCTGCGGCACCTCGAGAGAGAGGTGCACACGGATAATATCGCGGTCGGAAATCATAGCGCTCATAAATCCGAGTTAAGCGCGGAAACTCTAAAAAAAGATTAATGGTTCTTTTTCTGGCGGCGGCGAAGGACGGAGGATGGGATTCCAAGGGCTTCACGGTATTTGGCCACCGTCCGGCGTGCCACATTCATACCGTCCTTATTCAGGAGATCAGCCAGATCATCATCCGAAAGAACGGCATCAGGAGTTTCGGCATCCGTAAGCGCCTTGATCCGTGCCTTGACGCTTTCGGATGAAATCGAGCTCCCGTCCGCCGCTTCAATGGACGAGGTGAAGAAGAATTTAAGCTCGAGAAGTCCGCGGGGCGTCCCGATAAATTTACCCGTCGTCACCCGTGAAATGGTGCTTTCATGCATACCGACCGCTTCGGCAATCTCGCGAAGGGTAAGGGGTTTTAAAAATTCGATCCCGTAGAGAAAGAATCCGTCTTGCTGCTCAACGATTTCAGAGGCGACTTTGAGGATCGTTTGTGCACGCTGGTCAAGCGCCTTCACAAGCCAGCTGGCATTGGCAAGCTGCGTCGAGAGATACTCGCGCTCCCCCTTGTCCTTGGTGTGCGCCGATACTTCGGTGTAATAAGTCTGGTTGACCAGAACACGCGGAAGCGTATCACTATTAAGTTCGACCCGCCAACCACCCCCGACAGATTTTGGCAATGCCCGCATGAGGACATCGGGAATAGCCGTCTGGGCCACACTATGATCGAATTCGGCTGACGGCTTGGGGTTAAGCGTGCGGATTTCCGATGCCATCGCCGCAATATCGGCTTCGTCAACCGCGCAAATTTTAGCGAGTTTTTTAAAGTCGTGCTGAGCCAGAAGAGGGAGATTGGCAATAAGCAGGGTAAAAGCAAGGGTCAAACGCCCGCGGTCTTCAAGTTGGAGACGAAGGCAATCAGCCAGATCAGCCGCAAAAACACCGGCCGGATCAAAATGGCGCAGCCGCGCGAGAATACGCTCAAGCACCGAAACCGGACAACCGAATTGCTGCGCGAGTGTCGCCACATCCTCGCGCATATATCCCGCCTCATCCAAACGGTCGATAAGCAGTGTACCGATGCTCCGTTCAAGCGGCGTATCAAGCTCGACATAAAGCTGACCGAGCAAATGCTCACGAAGGCTCTTCTCGCGCACCAGCGTATCTTCGAAATCAGGGAGTGAATCGGAAAAATTGCTGCGTCCACCCGCCCCAATCTCGGCCATTTTATGGCCTGCATCAAAATCGCCCTCGAAATTCTCGCCCATCGGGTCGCCGTCACGCTCGCTGTCAGTCGTCCGCTCCTCTGTGGGGGGGTTATCGCTTGCGGTTTCGCCGGACGAATCCTCACCGCCATCGCCCTCTTGTTTTTCAAGAAGCGGGTTTTGCACCATTTCGGCGTCGATATAATCCTGCAATTCGAGATTGGACATTTGCAGAAGTTTGACCGCCTGCTGCATTTGCGGTGTCATCACCAGATTTTGCTGCTGGCGAAGATCAAGGGTTTGGGTAATTTTCTGGCTCACAGGCGGATCTCCCGTGTCCTAACGGCGTTTGTACAAGACTTTATTTTTGAGGCTTTCCTGTGTCTCGGGCGGGCTCTTGCGGAATGACTTCACATTCGGATTGCTGGTTCCATCCTTTGCAGCCTTGGCGGCCATAACACAATCTTTAGCAAAGCTGAGAGCAAAAACCAGAAGGGTAAGAGCTACCCCGATATAAACCGCCGGATGTGCCAGAACGGGGGTCAACACAGCGTTAAATGTCTCTGCCCCAAGGAACGTAACCGTCTGGTCAAACTGTTCAGGAGCATAATGACGGAAAATACCGCCCAAATCAGCCAAGGTAAAAATATTCCCATCACGTTGCCAGATATAAATATCGTGCCCGAGGGCGGCAACCGGAAGAATACCGAAAAGGGTAGTCAAATTCAGGGTTCGTCTGGAAATTCCAAGCATATATGGGGTCTCGGGTCAGGGGGTGGGTCAAGGTAATACAAAAAAGGACGCCCACAAAAAGCGGCCTTATTGGTCCAGAATAGCAAAATTATGGTGAAAGTAAAAGAACTTGGCGGGGTTGGGGACAGCTTGGTCCAAACTTAACGGCTTATGGTGAATTGGGGCTTGAATTTTGTGGGCAAGGCAGTTAGGTTGCGGACTTCCGGAGCCACCGTAATTGATCGGCTCGGGAGGTCTATATTGTGTGCGGAGAGGTGGCCGAGCGGTTTAAGGCACTCGCCTGGAAAGCGGGCATAGGGTTAAACCTATCGTGAGTTCGAATCTCATCCTCTCCGCCATTTATAAGACAAGGCCCCCGCAAGGGGGTTTTGTCTTATAAAAGACGGGTGGGACGAGGTTCATACGCAGCGCCGTGAGTTCGACGACAAGCCTTTCCCGAGAAAGGCGTAGGCGCGGCAAGGGTTTGAAAAACC